>JAPLSY010000020.1 GCA_026398415.1 Kiritimatiellota bacterium
AGGCGAAAGCGGATGCCACCTTCAACTCGGCCCTGGATTACGAACTGGCCGTGCTGAAGCCGTTGATTGAACCGCTCCTGATGGAAATCAAGCCCGCGGACCCCGAATATGCGGAGGCTCGACGGCTTCAGGAATTTCTGCTAAACTTTTTGGCAATTCCGAAATATGATGTGCCGCCCACTTCCATTCTCAGGGAGTTTATCGGCGCCAGTAGTTTTAAATATTAGGAAAGAGTAAAAGCATGCATTCATTCAACCTTGATCTGAATTCCTGTCCCATGGAACTGCGGCGGGGCCTGGGCGAAATTAAGGCCGACTACCCTAATCGTTTCACGGCCTCCAGTCGCGCCCAGGAAGTGTTTTTTGTCAAGGATCCGGAGCGGGAGCAGGGTGGCCTGGCGGTCGTGAAGTCGCCGGCCCGGATAGTCGTGAAATACGGGCGCAAAACCGACGCGTTCCGCGCGCTTGGTCGCCTGATGGGCGAAGAAGGCCCCGTCGCCCTCAAGGCCGATTTCACCGAAATCCCGCGGTTCGATATGCTGGGCGTCATGGTGGACTGCTCGCGCAACGGGGTCCTGCGGCCGGACATGACCAAGGTGCTTTTGCGCCGCTGGGCGCTGATGGGCCTGAACATGTGCATGCTCTACACCGAGGACACCTACGAAGTGCCCGACGAGCCGTTTTTCGGCTACCTGCGCGGCCGCTATACCTGGGAGGAACTGAAGGACCTGGATGCCTACGCCGACGTCCTGGGCATCGAAATGATCCCATGCATCCAGACGCTTGGGCACTTGGAACAGATCCTGCAATGGCCGGCCTACGCGAGCTATCGCGATACCGGCGGCGTCATTTTGGCCAATGACGATAAGACTTATGTCCTGCTGGAAAAAATGATCGCCGCCGCCACGGCGCCGTTTCGCTCGCGGCGCATCCACGTCGGCATGGATGAGGCCGACGGCATCGGCACCGGAGGATACCGCGCCAAGTTTGGCGACGAAAGTCCGTTCGTTATCATCAACCGGCACTTGAAACGTGTGCGCAGTCTATGCCGCAAGCTGGGGGTGCGGCCGATGATCTGGAGCGACATGTATTTCCGGCTGGGCTCCAAGACCAACGACTACTATGACCGTGACAGCAGGATCCCGCGCAAGGTCGTGGCCGGCATTCCCCGCGATGTGGACCTGGTGTATTGGGATTATTATCATACCGAAATCGAATTTTACGAGGAATGGATTGACCGCCATCGCGCGCTGGGCTCGGAGCCGATCATGGCCGGCGGTGTGTGGACCTGGAACCATTTCTGGACATCCCTGCCGTTCTCGTTCACTACCACCGAGGCCGCCATGCGCGCCTGCAAAAACAGGAAATTGCGCCAGGCGTTCACAACCCTGTGGGGTGATGACGGCATGGAATGCGATCTCTTCTCGGCGCTCCCCGGCATCCAGTTTTTTGCGGAACACGGCTATGCCGACCGCGTGGACGATGCGCTGTTGCGCGCCAATTTCCGCGGCATCTGCAACGCCGAGTTCGATACCTGGGTCAAGGCCTGCGATTTGGACCAGATTCCGGAAATCAGCAATCCCAAAACGAGCCATGGCAATGCCAGCAAGTGGTTGTTATGGCAGGATCCCCTGCTGAGTATTTTCGATCCGTTGATCAAGAATCCGCCTGCTTTGCAAGCACACTACGAAAAGCTGGCGGAAAACCTGTTCCGCGCAGCCCGGCGTTCACCCGCCAACCGGCGGCTCCTGTTCCCCGCCCTCGTGGCGCGCACGCTGGCGTTGAAATGCAACCTGCGCCGCGAACTGGCCCTGGCTTACCGGTCCGGCAACCATACCCGCCTGTGGCATCTGATCAAGGATATCAAGGCCCTGGGCAAGGCGGTGGCCAAACTGCGCGACGAACACTGCGCCCTCTGGCTGAGCCTGTACAAACCGTTCGGCCTGGAAGTGCTCGAATGCCGGTACGGCGGCCTGCAAGCGCGGCTGGATGGCCTGATCAACCGGATTAATGATTACCTGAAAGGGCGAATCCGGGATATTCCCGAACTGGCCGCCAAACTCGAGCCGCTGTCTGCCACGCCCGCGGGTGACTGCACGTTTAATTACGACCGGGCGGCCACGCCCAGCGCCATCAAGTAAAATGCGTAGAGTGAAAATCAAAAATCGGTTGCGGCCCTCAGGCCGCTGATGAAAGACTTTCCATGTTTATTGATATTCACGGGCATGCGTATCGGAAGGCTTGCCCGTTCCCCAATCGGTTTGCGACCTTGGATGAAATGTTGGCCATCTATGATCGCGACGGCGTTGAGCGCTCCTGCATCCTGCCGCTGGTAGGGCCGGAAACCTACCTGCCGCAATCCAACGACGACATCCTCGAAATGGCCGAACAGCATCCCGACCGGATTATTCCTTTCTGCAATGTGGATCCGCGTGCGCTGACCAATTCCGCGGACGCGCCCTTCGGCGATCTCCTGCGTTATTACCGCGACCGCGGGGTCAAGGGCTTCGGCGAATTCATGCCCAACCTGCCATTCCTGGATCCGCTGGTTCAAAATATGTTCAAACATGTGCAGGATGTGGGCTTCCCCCTGTGCTTCGATATGCGCACCACGATCGGCGGCGGCTACGGCCTTTACGATGATCCGGGTCTGCCGCAGCTGACGGCCTGCCTGCAGAAATTCAACCGGCTGATTTTTCTGGGACATGGTCCGCCGTTCTGGGCGGAAATCGGGCGGTTGGAAACGCCGGGCGATCGGGCGGGGTACCCGTCGTATCCGTTCAAGGAGGAAGGCGTGGTGCCCAAACTAATGCGGCGCTATCCGAACCTGTATGGGGATCTCTCGGCCGGCAGTGGGTTCAACGCGCTCAATCGGGACCAGGCCTATGCCGTGAAATTCCTCAACGAGTTCCAGGACCGGCTGCTGTTTGGGACCGATATTTGCGATCCGAATGCCAAAACACCGCCGCAAATCGGCCTGCTTCTGAAATTCAGGCAGGAAAAAAAGATCAGCGAACAGGTTTTCCAGAAGCTTGCCCGCGTGAACGCGGTCAAGCTGTTGCGCCTCTCTTCATGAAACGCCAAGTTCTCATTTTCGATCTCGATGGCACGTTGATCGATTCGCGCCAGGATCTCGCTACCGGTATCAACCTGATGCGCCGGCATTACGGCTTGGGCCCCCTGCCGGTCGAGACTGTGGCCGGTTTTGTGGGCGAAGGCGTCCGCAACCTGGTGTCCCGCTCATTGCAGGACGTCTCTTTTGCCGTGGACTTGGATGAAGCAGTACAAGTGAACAAGGAGTTCTACCGTCAGCACATCCATGATGCGACCACGCTGTACCCGGGTGTTCGCGATGGCCTTGATCAACTGGCGCGCGCCGGCCATGCGCTGGCCCTGCTCACCAATAAGCCTGCCGGCGCCTGCCACGCGATTCTGCGCCACTTCAAAATTGATGCGCTCTTTGCCAGCGTCGTGGGCGGCGACAGCGGCGTGCCCTTAAAGCCCAATCCGGAGGCGGTCTTTGCCATTCTGCAGGCTGTCGGCGGCGAACGCACGGATGCTTGGATGATTGGCGATAATCACACCGACATCGCCGCCGCGCACCGCGCGGGTATTCACAGCATCTTTGTGACCTATGGGATGGGAGCGCTGGGTCCGGAAAAACCGGAGGTAACGTCCGCTGGTTTTGACGAGGTGGTGGCCTTGTTTTTGAAGGATTCCCAACGCGGACCGAGCCCACAACCCAAAGAATTTGCCCGCTAAACACGCGAAAGGACGCGAAATTTCCAATACTAAACTGCTTGTGGAAATAGCAACATAGAAAACGCGTAAGAAAAGATTATGACAGATAGTATTGTGGATAAAAATTCTTGTCTTTTCTTGACTGGCGTCCGTCATCCGCCAGGCTCCGCCGGAGCGCTTCGCCCAGGCGAGTCGTCCGTCGTCAATTCTTCGTCTTCCAAACCCATCCGGGCGCTCTGTTTGCTTTCCGGCGGGCTGGATAGCCAGTTGGCCGCGCGGCTGCTGCTGGAGCAGGGCATCGCAGTCCAGGGCGTGACGTTCACCAGTATTTTTTTCGGGGCCAAGGCGGCGGAACAGGCGGCCCGCCAACTGGATGTTCCGCTGTTGATTGAAGATTTTACGTCAACCATCCTGGCTATGCTTGCCCATCCCAAGCATGGGTTCGGGGCGGGAATGAACCCGTGCATTGACTGCCATATTGCCATGGTGCGGCGCTCGGGCGAACTGATGCGCGAACGCGGCTTTCAGTTGGTCAGCACCGGCGAGGTACTGAACCAGCGGCCCATGTCCCAGCACCGCCAGGCGCTCCAGCAGGTGGCGTCGGAATCGGGTGTCGGCGATTATCTCCTGCGGCCGCTGAGCGCCAAGCTGTTGCCGGAGACCGAGCCGGAAAAACGAAACTGGGTGGATCGCGCCCGGCTGTTGGCGTTCGAAGGCCGCAGCCGCAAGCCCCAGATGGCGTTGGCCCGCGAACTCGGTATCACGGACTATCCCCAACCGGCCGGCGGCTGTCTGCTGACCGATCCCGCGTACGGCAAGCGTCTCAAGGATTTAAAAACCCACGAGGGCCTGGACATCATTCCGATTCTGCGCCTGCGCCTGGGCCGGCATTTCCGGGTGGGCGCGGTGCGGGTGATCGTGGGACGCAACCAGGCGGAAAACCAGCAATTGGAAAAAGAGCGCCAGAGCGCCGAATACCTGCTCCGGCCCAGGGACATACCGGGTCCCAGCGCCATCCTGCCCGCCGGCGCCACGGAAGATGAACTCCAGCAGGCCGCGGAAATCTGCGCGCGCTACAGCGACTTTCTCGCCGGTCAGCCGGTGCTTATGGAAGTCCAAGGGCCCCTGGGCCGGCGCATGCTTGCTATCTTACCGGCTATGCCGGAGATGATTGAAAGCCGGCGAATATAGGCGATCAACTTTATTACACTGAACCAAAACACTGGGAGACTTAACGTTATGGCCAAGAAACGTGGGGACATCTACGCGTTCACGAAAACGGCGGCCCGGGTTGACGAGCAACCGGCCTGGCTGGTTAAGCGGCAGGAGTGGTTCCGCGACCAGAAGTTCGGCTTCTTCATGCACTGGGGTCCGTACAGCCAGTGGGGTTGCCTCGAATCGTGGCCGTTGGTCGGCGAAACGGATGCGCCCTGGGCGCGCTCGGACCAGCTCAAGCCGTGGCTCGAATGCGGTAAAAATCTCGAAGAATTCCGCCGCCGTTACCGCGCGCTGAACCGGACGTTCAACCCTGTCCAGTTCAACCCGGAGCCGTGGGCTGACCTCGCCTGGCGCGCCGGCATGCGCTATGTCTGCTTCACCACCAAACATCACGACGGTTTTTGCATGTTCGACACGCGGGCCACGGACTACCGCATTACTCACGCAGACTGCCCGTTTCATTCCCATCCGCGGGCCAACGTGGCAAAGGAGATCTTCAACACCTTCCGTCGGCGCGGCTTCGCGGCGAGTTGCTATTTCTCCAAGTCCGACTGGCACCACCCGGACTATTGGATCCCGGAGCGCCCGGCCCCGGATCGCAATCCCAACTACGATACGCACGCCGAACCGGAGCGCTGGGAGCGCTTTGTCCAGTTTGTCCATCGCCAGTTCCGTGAACTGCTGACAGACTACGGGAAAATCGACATCCTCTGGCTGGATGGCGGCCAGGTGCGCCCGCCCCACCAGGATATCCGGATGCATGAAATCGCGGCCTTTGCGCGCCTACTGCAACCGGAGCTCCTGATCGCCGACCGAACCGTGGGCGGCCCGTTTGAGAACATCGTCACCCCTGAGCAGGAAATCCCGGATAAACCCTTGGGCGTGACTTGGGAATCCTGTCTGACCATGGGCGACCAGTGGGCCTACAAACCCGATGATCGCTACAAACCGACCCGCAAGCTTATCCATATACTCATCGACATTGCCGCCAAGGACGGGAACCTGCTGCTCAACGTGGGCCCGACCCCCGAAGGCACGCTGCCGTCTGAGGCCGTTATGCGCCTCAAGGAACTTGGTGACTGGATGGCAGTCAACGGCGAGGCCATCCACGGCACGCGTGCCATGCCTCCGTATGCGGAGGGCAACCTCCGGTTCACGCAGAAAGGCAAGACGGTCTATGCGTTTGTGCTGCCGACGGAAGGTGAAGCCAATCCGGCCGTGTCGCTGAAACTGGCAAACCCGCTGCCACCGGCAGGCGGCGAGATCCGCCTGCTCGGGAGAGCGCAGCCGCTCGTGTGGCGAATCCGCAATGGCCTGGCAGAGATCGACTTGCCAACCGACCGCCTTCCCTGTCAGCACGCCTGGGCACTCACCTGGCGGACTTGAGCCGGCCAGAGATTTGCTCCGGTTTGCTCTGCGTGTGATTCAAAATTGAATTATCGATGGGCGAGGGACGGTTCAAGAAGGTGGGCAAGCAGGGGTAGGCTCACCCGGCGGAACGCCGGTTGCCGCTATGGTATGTCTTTCACAACCGGATTGTTCTGCCGCCCGATACCTTCCACGGCGCATTCGATGCGGTCGCCAGGCTTGAGGTAGACCGGCGGAGTGCGCGCAGAGCCGATACCGGCGGGCGTGCCCGTGGCCAGAATATCGCCGGGCAGGAGCGTGATCGTTGCACTGATGAAGGCGATCAGGAACGGGATATTGAAAATCAGGTCGGCAGTTGTGCCGTCCTGCAAAACCTGGCCATTGATGCTGGATGTCAATTGGAGGCGATGCGGATCGGGAATTTCGTCCCGCGTGACCAGAAACGGGCCCAGGGGGCAAAACGTGTCGGGACTTTTGCCCCGGAACCACTGCCCCGCCGCGCGCTGGGCCTCGCGGTCAGTGACATCGTTCAGCACGGTATAACCGGCCACATAGGCAAAAGCGTCGCGTTCGGCCACATGGTGCGCGGTCTTGCCGATTACCACGGCCAGTTCCACCTCGCCATCCACGCGTGTTACGTTCTTTGGCAGGATGATCGGATCCATGGGTCCGCTCAGTGCGGACCCAGCCTTTGAAAATAGAATGGGGCTCTCCGGGATTTTAGCGTCAAACTCCTGGGCATGCGCGGCGTAATTTTTGCCCAGGCAGATGATTTTGCCAGGCCGGGCCACGGGCGGACCCAAGCGGATGCCTTCGGCCGGGACCAGCTTACGCCCGGGCTCCCGAAGCAGATTGGCCACGCGTTCCAGCCCGAAATGGGCAAAGAAATGTTCGTTATAGTCCTCGATATCAAAGGCCATGGCACGGACATCGAGCAGCATCGGTCTTTCAGCTGGTGTCGCCGGTTCCAGCCAGACACCCGGGCGTTCATTGCCTGCCGCGCCGAATCGGATCAGTTTCATATCCCTCCTTTGTGAATTCATAGTTGCCCAGCGCCGCATTAGTGTCAAACAAAAAAGCTTGCACGCAAGGCAGCTTCTGGCATAGTTAGCGCCCGTTAAACAACCGTAAACACAGGGGTTTTATGAGTAAACAATACAAAATTGCAGTGCTTCCCGGTGACGGCACCGGGCCGGAAGTAATTCGCGAAGGCCTGAAAGTACTGAACGCGGCGGCCCAGCGCTTCCAATTCAAGCTTGATTTCACCAATTATGACCTGGGCGGCGACCGCTATCTACGGACGGGCGAAACCTGCCCGGAATCCGTGCTGGAGGAACTGCGCCAGTTTGATGCCATCTACCTGGGGGCCATCGGGCATCCGGACGTCAAGCCGGGCATCTTGGAAAAGGGCATTTTACTCAAGATCCGCTTCGACTTGGACCAATATATCAACCTGCGACCGGTCAAGCTGTTTCCCGGCGTGGACTGTCCGCTGAAATACAAGGGTCCTGAGGAAATTGATTACGTCGTGGTGCGGGAAAACTCGGGCGGTTTGTACACAGGCACGGGCGGGATTTCCATGAAGGGTTCCCCGCATGAGGTGGCCATCCAGAACATGGTGTATTCGCGGTTCCAGGTGGAGCGTTGCCTGCGTTACGCGTTCAACTATACGCGCCGCCGCAACAAGCGCAAAACCCTGGCGCTCAGCGGTAAGACCAATGTGCTGACCTACGTGTTCGATCTCTGGGAGCGCGCCTTTAACGAAGTGGGCGACAAGGAATTTAAGGACATCAAGCGCGAATATTACCACGTGGACGCCACCTGCATGTGGATGGTGAAAAACCCGGAATGGTTTGACGTGATTGTAACCGAGAACCTGTTCGGCGACATCATTACCGACCTGGGCGCTATGACCCAGGGTGGCATGGGCATCGCCGCGGGCGGCAACATCAATCCGGAAGGCGTCAGCATGTTCGAGCCCATCGGCGGTTCAGCGCCCAAATATACTGGTCTTAATGTCATCAATCCGCTGGCCGCCATCTGCGCCGGCGGCATGATGCTGAGCGAACTTGGCGAAAACGCAGCGGCCCAGGCCGTGGAACAAGCGGTCATGAACGTCACCGCGCATAAGGTTAAAAACCTGGGTGCCGGCAAGATGGGCTACTCCACCACGCAAGTCGGCGACCTGGTGGCCAAGGGCGTTGCCGGGTAAGACCGTGCACCGGGAAAGAAGGAAGGGTCATGAAAAAATATCGGGTTGGCATTGTCGGCATCGGCGCAGTGGGCGCGGAAATGATCAAGGTCCTGCGCCAACGTGATTTTCCGGCCGAGGAAATCCGTGTTCTGGCGCGCAGCGAACGGGACGAAATCATCAACGGCGAGACATTCCACGTCGTGCCGGCTTCCGTCGAGGCATTTAAGGGCTTGGATTTCGCTTTTTTTGCAGGTACGGAAGGCGCCAAGGGCGCATCCCAGCAGTTTGGCTGGCAGGCGGTGGAGCAGGGTGTCATCGTGATTGATAACGGCGACGACTATCGCATGGATTCGCGGGTGCCGCTGGTCATTCCCGAGATCAATGCGCCCGCCCTGCAAAAACACCAGGGCCTTATTTCAAATCCGAACTGCAGTACAATCATTGCGTTGATGGCCCTGGCGCCCCTGCACCGCGTCGCGCGCGTTCGGCGGTTTATCGCCAGCACCTATCAGGCGGTCTCCGGCACCGGCCGCAACGCCATGCAGGAACTGGAGGACCAGGTGAAGGCTTATGCTGCGGGTAAGCCGTTGAAACACAGCGCCTATCCGCACCAAATCGCGTTCAACGTGATTCCCAAAATCGGCGGTCTAAAGCCGGAACTCCCGGGCCACACCAGCGAGGAAATTAAAATGCGGAATGAAACCCGCAAAATTTTTGAGGATAAAAAAATCCGGGTGTGTGCCACCTGCGTGCGCGTGCCGGTCATGAACGGCCACAGCGAAGCGTTGAACATCGAATTTGACCGTCCCATGGACCCGGACGAGGCCCACACCATCCTGGCCAAGGCGCCGGGCGTCAAGGTCATGGACAACATGGAGAGCGACCTTTACCCGATGCCGATCCAGGTTTCCGGTCAGGACGATGTCTTTGTCGGTCGCATCCGCCTTGATGAAAGCGTGAAAAACGGCCTGGCCCTTTTCGTCTGCGGTGACAATATCCGCAAAGGTGCGGCGACCAATGCCGTGCAAATCGCCGAGAAACTGCTGGAGATGAAGAAATAAGACCGGGAGTTTCAACAAGTTCTTCGTTCTTTGTTCTTGGTGGTCAGCCGCCGAATTAATCCGCAACGAAGAACAAAGAACGAGGAACCACGAATTCTTTAAGATAACTACTGAGCACCGGGCAAAGTGGGGGTGCCTTCCCAGGGTTGAGGCACATTCCAAGGAACATCGGACTGGTCACTGGCCGTCGCGCATCCCGCAAGCATTCCGCCCAGGATGGCCAGTGCAATCACCCAGCCGGCGGTTTTAATACATGACATAGTCGCCCTTTTCGCATGGCATCTGTTGCCAATCACTCACGATCTCGGCCACGACCAGGTTGTCCACCACGGTCTGCACGCGCACCTTGCCGACAAGCCGGTCGCTCCGATGAATCAACAGTTCCAGGTCGGGCATGATAAGTTTGGCGTTTTGCGGCGATAGACGCATAATTACAAAGTTCCATTCCGGGTTTACGTAGGCCACGCTGCCCAACAGGCCCTTGGGGATGGCGGCCTTACGCAGTTCCGGATTGACCATTTTGTCCAGCTCCACGACCTTGGCCTGCAGAACGGCGTTGGCGTCGGTCAGATCGCGATTTTCCGCTTCCAAGTCGTCGGTCTGTTGTTTCATGGTTTCGACGCTGGCCAGCAGATCGGTCTTTTCCTTTTCCAGTTTTTGGATGGCCACTTCTTTTTCGCTGATGGTCGCGTTGCGGGCCTCGATGGTAACGTTCTGGTCCTTGATGGTACCTTGGGCGGTCACCAGGTCGTTGGAAGTTATTTTTAGTGTTTCGCAGGTATTGGCCAGCGTGGTTTTTGTATCGGCCAATTCCATGCGGGTATTATTCAGGCGGGTCAACTGATGTTGCGCGGCGTTGACCATCTGGTTGAGCGGGCCATCCATAGCCGGCGCTCCGCCGGGTTTCGCCTGGTAAGTCTTGAGCTGATCGTCCGGAAGCGTGAGCTTGACGTCGGGATTGGTGTCGTCTTTTTCCAGCGTGGCCGCCACCTGTTTGGCCGCCAGTTCGAGTTTCTGGGTCCGGCCTTTCAGCGTCTCGCGCTGTTGAAACAGGATGATGCCCAGCGCCAGTGCCGCGCCGCTCAGTACGAAAAGCAGGATCACCAGGCTTCGCATTATCCATTTGGATTGGAACATGAAGACTCCTGTTGGCAACGGCCTAATCAGGCCGAGCCCGCCATGCCATTAACTGCTTTTGAAATATATAACAAACCCCGTTGGCTAATCAACACATTTTTTCCGGTTTTTTGGGGAAGGTGGCTTGGCCAAAAAAAGATTGTCAAACGGCGGATTTCCCGGTAAGAAGGAATACCTGTGCAACTGAGACTCACACGAATCCTATGAAGCCTGGACTTTATATTATCGGCACACCGATCGGTAACCTGGAGGACATCAGTGCCCGCGCCCTGGAAACCCTGCGAGGGGCGAACATTATCCTGGCGGAAGACACCCGCCACACGCGAATTCTGCTTGATCGCTACCAGATCCGTGCCGCGCTGATCAGTTGCCACCAGTTTAACGAGGCGTCCCGGGGCCCCGTCGCGCTGGAACGCATTCAGGCCGGCCAGGTGGTGGCCCTGGTGACCAATGCGGGGATGCCGGGAGTCTCGGACCCCGGTGCGCGCATTGTGGCCGCCTGCCGGAAAGCGGGGTTGCCCGTTACGGTCATTCCGGGCCCTTCGTCCGTCACAGCCGCCATGGCGCTTTGCGGGTTTGTTACCGGCGGGTTTCACTGCGAGGGCTTCTTGCCGCGCAAGGAAGGTGCCCGTAAAAAACGGATGGAACAATTGCGCAACGAACCTGTTCCGGTGGTCATGCTGGAATCGCCCTACCGGTGCCTGAAGGTGCTGGCCGACCTGAACGCCCTCCTGCCGGAGCGGGACCTGTTCCTGGCCCGGGAACTGACCAAGCTCCATGAGGAATGTCTCTGGGGCTCCGTGGCCGACATTTACCGGCGGCTGACGGAACGCCACATGGGGGATGTCACGCGCGCCGTACGGGGCGAAATCGTAATGGTGCTTGCCCCGGCTGGCCGGCCAAAACCTGAAACCGAACCATCCCAACAGCCATAGTTTTTCATAAAAACATCTTCACCAATCAAGCTTGTTTTCAAGTTTTTTCAATCATAAATCAAAAATCATAAATCCGAAATACTATAGATTCGCCATGAACGCAACCAAGTCTACCGATCATGTGCTTGAAGTTGCCCGGCAAGGTGCGACCGTCTACCTGCGTGTGCTGGGTCGGGCCACCTTTACAGTTGGCCCGGTTCTCAAGCAGTTCGGCATGGCGGCCATTGAAAATGGCTGTACCCGGATGGTGTTGGATGTCTCGGCCTGCGAAGGCATGGATAGCACGTTTATGGGCGTCCTGGCCGGCATGGCCACGCGCCTGGCCCGGCAGACCGGCGGCAAGATGCTTATGCTGAACGTGTCCGATAAACTGTTCGAGATCCTGAGTACCCTGGGATTAGACCAGTTAATAGAGTGCCGCCGGCTGGGCGCGGTGCCGGAGCCGCTGGTGGAACCACCGCTCACTGCGCGATCCCTGAACCCGATCGCCGCGACGGCCGCTGACCTGCAAACCACCCAGCACGTGATGCTGGAAGCGCATACGACCCTGGCCGCGGTCTCGGCCGAAAACCAGCTCCGATTCAAGGATGTTCTGACGTATCTAAGGGAGGACGGACGGCAGACGGCAGACGACGGAAGCACGTAGAGCGTGGAGAAGTGAATTCGGCACAAAGCATTTGCACGATAGGCCTCAAATCCACTTTATCAAACTGAGTGGTTACGAATTCCGGATTAATTTTTATGAGCTGGATCTATTGGACTATTATAACCATCGCGGCCTTGGCCGTGTTCTTGCACTTGCGGCGCACCCACAAGGAGCGCGATGCCCTGCTCCTGGAAAAAGAGATCATCTTTAATTTTGTCCATGACGTCAGCGAAGCCTTTGCCGAGTCCACCAACGGCGTTCCCCAGACCGATTATTTACTGAAGCGGGTGCTGTTTTATGCCCAGCAAACTGTCAAGGCGCGCGCGGGCGCCATTTATTTCCGTGAGCCCGATGGCGATACCTTGCGCGTCCGGGCCGTATCAGGACTATTTCCGCCCATTGCCGGCGGCGCGGCCAACGAACCGGAACCGGGCAGCGGTTTTTTTCAATGCGTGGAAACGATGGCCCGGGACCAATCAGCTCGTGCGGGCGAAGGCATTGTCGGCATAGTTGCCGCCCAGGGCGTTCCCCTGTTAATCGAAGATGCCGAGCGTGATCCGCGCGTACCCCGCTTCCGAAGCGAATTCCTGCAGATCCAATCCATCCTGTTGGTGCCGATGCGTTTTCAAAACACCGTGCTCGGTGTTCTCGTGGTCGTGAACCGGATAGACGATGCGCCTTTTATTCAGGCGGACCTTAATCTCCTGCAGGCGTTGGCCGACCAGGCGTCCGTCACGATCTACTATGCCAAGTTTAACGAAGAGTTGGACAAGAAACGGGTACTCGACGACGACCTGCGTGTGGCCCGCCGGATTCAAATGGCGCTATTGCCGACGAAGATTCCCCAAGCGCCGGGCCTGGAGATTGCGGCATTCAGCGTGCCGGCCCGCGAGATCGGCGGCGATTTTTACGATTTTGTCGCCATTGACGACGAGCATATTGGCCTGACCATTGCCGACGTGTCCGGCAAGGGAGTTACGGGAGCCATTCTGATGTCCATCTGCCGCAGTGTATTCCGGGCCCATGCTCCCGGGTGTCTGAGCCCGGGGGCCGTTCTCAAAGCCATCAATCGCATTATCGTCGGCGATATCCACGAGGACATGTTCATCAGCATGCTCTATTGCATTCTAAACACCCGCACGGCGGAGATCACCCTGGCGTGCGCCGGGCATCCTCGCCCGCTCCTGATTTCTGCCGGTGGCCAGGCTGTTCCCGTGGAAGCCGCCGGGGTTGCCATCGGCCTGGTGGATGCCGACATGTTCGACCGTCGCCTCCAGGAGGCCATCGTCAGGCTCCAACCGGGTGATTTGTGGGTCCTGTTCACGGATGGCGTCACCGAGGCAATGAACGCGGAGCACAAGGAATGGGGGCTGGCCAATCTCCAGCGCGCGGTCCTGGCCGATGCCCGCGCTGAAAGCGCGGCAAGCCCTGAAGTTAAGCGAAGCGCATACTTCAAGGCAAGCACCGGACCTGTCCCGCCAAAGGCGGGAGGCGCCTCAGCCATCGTCACGCGCGTGCGACAAGAACTATTGGCATTTGCCGGAGATGTGGCACAATACGACGACATGACATTGGTCGTTGTAAACCGATTCCAAGGTTGACCGTATGAGCAAGAACAAGGAAAAACCCTGGTCGCCTACGGCGCCGCCAGAGGCGGGTAAACATCATTCCCACGAGGGCGCGGACGGCGGACCTGACAAAGAGAATGCCAGACGCCAGACGCCGGACGCCAGACCGGAAAAGACGGACACGGAAGAGGGTGGTGGGAGCCGAACACAAGCTGCCACCAAGGACGAAACGGTGAAGGCCGTGCAGACGGCGCCGGCCGAGGCCGCCGACCATGCCGAAAAATTGGCGCAACTCCAGGATCGTTTGTTGCGGCTCCAGGCCGATTTCGATAATTTCCGCAAGCGAACCCTGCGCGAGAAAAACGAACTGTTCGACAGCGCCAACCAGGCCCTTATGCTGGAAATTTTGCCGGTGCTCGACCACCTGCAACTGGGTATTCAGGCGGCTTCCGCACACCAGGCGGACCCGGCCTTCCGGGAAGGCCTGATCCTGATTTTTGACCAGCTCATGGGTGCGCTTTCCAAATTCGGGCTGAGTCCCGTTGAAACCGAGAAACAAATCTTTGATACGAACCGTTTCGAGGCGGTTAATACCCTGCCGTCCGCAACCGAGCCGGAAGGGACCGTGTTAGCTTCGGTCCGTCGCGGCTATATGCTCCGGAACAAGCTGCTCCGCCCGGCGCAAGTCATCGTGTCCAGTGGCCCGCCGCCGGAAGAAGTGAAGAATGCAGAATGAAAAATGCAGAATGCAGAATGAAGAAACAAGAAAAGAAACCGGAACATTGCCCGCGAACCACGCGAAAGGACGCGAAAAAAGAAAAGATTTTCCTTTTAAATTTAGCGTTCCTTTCGCGTGTTTAGCGGGCAAATTCTTTGGGTTGCGGGCACAGCCCGCATTGGGAAGGATATAAAGTGGCCACCAAGCGCGATTATTATGAAGTGTTAAATGTGCCCCGCAACGCCAGCGAGGATGAAATCAAAAAAGCCTATCGCAAGCTGGCCCTTCAGCATCATCCGGATCGCAATTCCGGCAACAAGGCCGCTGAGGAGAAGTTCAAGGAACTCTCCGAGGCCTACGAGGTGCTCAACGATTCCGAAAAACGGCGGCAATACGACCAGTTCGGCCATGCCGGCTTAAGGTCCTCGTTCGGGCCGGGTGGCTTCGATTTCTCCCGCGACTTTACGCACGGCGCCGATCTGCATGATATTTTCGGCGACCTGTTCGGCGGAGCCGGCGGCATGTTCGAGGAATTTTTCGGACGCGCCGGGGGGCGCCGGGGCGCAGCGGATGGGTCGCGGGCCGCGCGCGGGGCGGACCTGCGCTTCGATCTGGAAATTGATTTTGAGGCTTCGGTTTTCGGCGCCGAGCACGAAATTACCCTGCCCGTTTCGGAAGCCTGTCCCACGTGTAACGGGACAGGATCGGAACCGGGGCATAAGAAGGAAACCTGTCGGCATTGCAATGGCCACGGCGTTGTCGTCACGGCAAGCGGCTTTTTCCATGTCCAGCAGGATTGCCCGTCCTGCGGCGGACGCGGCGAAATCATTACGCACCCCTGCCGGGCCTGTCGCGGCACGGGATTGGTCAAGAATCGCAAGCAGTTGACGCTAAAAATTCCGCCGGGCGTGGAAACCGGTTCGCGCCTGCGCCTTTCGGGTCGCGGCGAAGGCGGCGCGCGGGGCGCTCCGGCGGGCGACCTATACGTCATGTTGCACGTTCGGCCGCACAGCCTGTTCCAGCGTCAAGGCCGCGACCTGTTTTGCGAAGTGCCCGTGCCCCTGGATGTGGCCCTGCTCGGTGGCGAGATCCAGGCGCCGACTGTTGAAGGTTGGGCCAACCTCAAGCTGGCACCCGGCACGGAAAACGGGAAGCTGTTTCGCCTGCGTGACAAAGGGGTGCCGGGGCTCGGTGGCGAGGACCCCGGCGACCTGCACGTACGCGTCGTCGTCGAAGTTCCCAAGAACCTTTCCAGCGCGCAGAAACGCAAGCTGAAAGAATTCATGGATACCTGCATCGCCGACCAATATCCGGAACGCAACCAGTTTCAAAAGCATGCCGAGGAGTTTCTGGAACGCCGCAAACAGGCGGGGAAGTGATGCGCTGTCTGATTGATGCTTCCCAATGGGCCGCGGACGACATCGAGTTGGCGCCGGAAGAATCGCATCACCTGGTCCAGGTGTTGCGCGTCCGGCCCGGCGAGCAGGTGGTCCTTTTTACCGGCCAGGGTCATACTGCGGAGGCGACCTTCATTGCCGTGCGGCAGAAACGGGCACAGGTCCGAATCCTGCCCGCCACGCGGCGCACAACGCCGCCACCTTCCGTGGCCGTGACCCTTATCCAGGCGATTCCCAAACACGCGCTGATGGACGGGATCATTCAGAAAGCCGTGGAATTGGGCGTGCAGTCCATTCAACCTTTGATGACCGAGCGAGTTATTGTCCGGCTCTCAGCCAGCGATGGCCGGTCCACCGGCGATGGCCGGTCCACCGGCGATGGCCGGTCCACCGGCGCGGCCGAACAACGCCGCGGCCGCTGGCAGAAGATTGCGCTGGAAGCTACCCGGCAATGCGGTGTTGCCTGGATGCCAACCGTGCGGCCGGTCCGTTCCCTGCCGGAAACGATAGCCGACCTGGCGCGTTTCGATCTGTGTTTGGTCGGCTCGCTCCATGCGAATGCCAGTCCATTCCGTGAGGTCTTGACCAAGGCAAGCATGCATTCGTTGAAGAGTATCGCGCTGATCATTGGCCCGGAAGGCGACCTGACGGAGACGGAAACCGCGGCGCTGCGGGACGCGGGCGCGCAGCTCATCAGTTTCGGCAATGCCGTGTTCCGGGTGGAAACTGCCGCGCTTTACGGGTTGAGCTTGTTGCATTATGAAATGCAGAATGTAGAATGCAGAATGTAGAATGCAGAGGTTGCCTCCGTCATCCTTTTCAGCGTCCGTCTTCTCCGGTCTGGTGTCTGTTGTCTGGTTTTCGGCTTCACGGACCGAACAGGCCCGGCAGTGGCGCGAACGGTTGTTGGGTCGGCTGGACCAGTTTCTGGAAGCCTTCCATGCTGCGCAGGGGATCGAGGCGGGTGTCCTTGCGGATCACGTCTTTAAGCGGCTCGCCGCCGCAGGCAACGGCCTGACGCAAGGATTGGAGGGCGCGGTCATTCTGCCCCATCTGGGACTGCGCGCAGGCCAGTTCCAACCATGCGCGCGGATCGCTCTTTTCCCGCAGGAGGTAGCGTTGGTAGGCCTCGGCGATCAGCGGCCAACGTGGCGGATTGGAAGCTAACTCGGCCACTTTCAGGTAGGCCTGGGGCGGGATATTCGAATTGTTCAGCACCTGCAGGGACAGATCCTGGAATGGCTGTTCGCGGCCCGTGCGCTGGTAAATCGTGGCCAGCTCGAACACCATATCCAGTGTGCCACTGCCTTTCGAGAGCTGGGCCTGCAGCTGGCTGACCCTATTGTTCATCTGGGCCATATCCTTGATCTGGTTAATGAACCCGGTGATCCGGTCGTTGTTGGGATCGTTGCCTCGGTTCGTTTCCATGAGCTGGATGGCATCGGCAAACCGGCCCATCTGCAAGTACATGTCGGCCAGGCGGAAGTTGGCCTCCGGACTGGAAGGATACAGGTCCACGGCCTGCCGGAAGGCGATTTCCGCCTCGTTCATCATCCGGCGGTAAAGGTACAGGCCGGCAATGGCACAACGCAGTTTGGAAAACGTCTTGCGTGCCACGACATCCCGCTGGAATTTCCGGTCCTTTATCAAGCGGTTGAAGTACCAGGCCCAGAAATCCATGTCGTTCTTCACCATTTCGTCGGTCAGCTTGGGCAGCGGCTCCTTGTTGATCTTCATGATCAGGCCGTGCGGTGAGAGATAGGGATACATCCAGTTGATGACGTAGCTTTCCTCGACGTAGAAGTCGTGCCGCCATTTGTTGGCCTCGAAGATGGCCTTGCTGATAATCCCGTTGATTTCCATGACGCCCTGCACGCCCTGCACGCTGACCTTGCCGCTCTTGTCAATAGTCACCGCGGCGTTGGACGCAATGCGCCCGGTACGCACGTCGTTGACATACGACTGGAAGGCCAAGTTGCTGTCCTGCGGCGTGGGAATCCAGATCAGGTCGCCATAGAGATCGCGCGTGACGTTCATGAAGGTATTGTCGGCCAACGCGTTCTGGGTGATCAACATCACGTCGGCGCGCACCTTGGGGCAGAAGATCATATAAGTGGGCACGAACCGGCCCGGATCGGTGCCGCCGTAGAAGACGGCGTTGGTTGTCATGGCCGGCGGGAAAGCCGGGTTCGGCAGGGGCGGCTCGCCGGGTTTGAGCTCCCGCGTGATGGCCTCGGCGCCGCACAACTGGTAGTTGCCGAATTGCCAGCCGAAGTCATGGCCGCGCAATTCCGTGCCGCCGTTGGCCGCGATCATTTTTTCGTCATACCAGTTCTGCCAGATGCCGCCCAGCGGCGACAGCAGGGTGATGGCCAATGCCAGCGCCAGCACAATGCGGTGCTTGAAAAACCGTTCGAGGAAAGCCAGGCAGAACAGAAATCCATAGCCTACCCAGATGGCGTAAATGGCGGTGGACTGCACAAACTGTACCTGGGCGATAAAGAGGGACTGGATATCGTGGGGCGGATTCAGGAGGATCATCATGCCCGGACCGGTAACCAAGAAGGCAATGATCGTGGCCAGCAGCCAAGACCAGTGCCGGCGCCAGATGGAACGGAAAAAGAAAATCGGCACCAGGGCCAGGAGCGGGATCGGGAACGGGAACTGGTCTTCCAGCTGGCTCAGGAATTCGACGAACTGGGTTACAAAGGCCTTGGGATCGAGCGCCGGGCTTAGGGCCTGATACTGTCCGCGAGTGACGGCGTGGCGGAAGCCTTCGAACGTCCGCGGATATCCCCAGTTAATGGGTGGGTTGAAATCCGAAGAAATCGGCATGTAGACGAAAAATGACAGACCCAGGAGCACAAAAAGAACCATCGGCACCAGGCGTTTCCATTCCGAGAAAATCTGGCGGGTAAATACCCACAGGATGAACGGCGACAACAGCATGACGATGCCCACGGTAATCCAGAACTCACGACGGACGAACTGGCCGAAGGAATATTCCGGAAAAGCGATTTGCAGGAGAATAACTGCGCCGATAACCACCAGGCCGGCCGCCAGGCAATCCCGGAACAACCGGCGGTCAGCCGCCCAGAAAATCATCATGAGCCCCGGCACCATCAGCATGATCGGCTGGCAATTGGTGAAGGTCACGCCGAACAGCGCCGCAATCCAGTAAAGCAAGCGGTCCTCATGGGGCCGGCGTAGCCAGACATAGGCCAGCGTCAGGATCAACACATGCAGGAAGGTGTTCAGGCTGTACACTTCGGCAATCACGCATTGCGACCAGATAAATGGGCAGAATGCCAAGATCAGTCCGGCTGCTAAACCGCTGGCCCAGCTTATGATTTTTTCCACCGTAGTGGCCGATTCAGGATCGTCCTCATGCCGGAATGTGCGCAGGAGGTCGCGTCCGGAACGGCTGATGAGCAGTGTCACGGTGGCACAACAGAGCGCGCCGAAAAAGCCCGACATGCAATTGACGGCCCAGGCTGGATTGGGATGCCCCCAGTAGCGGACAAAGAAGAAGATACGGCAGAAGATCCAGCCGAGAATCGTCCAGAGCGGATAGCCGGGCGGGTGGGGCACACCCAGGTTGGCCGCGCCCGTGACCAACTCGCCCGAGTCCTCCAGCGTGACCGTGGGCGCCTGGGTCAGCACATAGAACACCTGCGCGATGACATAGGTGATGCCGAACGCCAGCCAATCGTACTTTTTAAAGAAAGCAACCGGCTTGATCCAAGCAGATTCTGCCGGTTTTTGAGAAATGGGCGGTGCCGGCGCCGGTGTCGGTACGGAACGTCCTTTCTGCTTGGCTTTCCCCATAGGGTGCGATTCCTCGTGATTCCAAGAAAGCAATTGAAAACGCATCCTACAAAGTTGCCATGAACAGGTCAATAGCCTAAATCAATATGTAAATCAATATGTTGGCCAGAGAGGGGGCCACGATGTACCTCTCGCCCAGGGGGCATAAATGAAAATACGTATTGACATAATGGGCGGGGATGGTAAAATATAATTGTCTATAGGAATTGTTTTCGTCTGAAATGAGGAGATCATATTATGCATAATCGACAAATTGGTTTTTTGTGCTATTTGCTTGCGGTAACGGCCGGTATCGGCGGATATGTCATGGCCGCTGACTATTCCCAGCATGAAGATTTTGGAACAAAGAAACCCGGAGACATTGTCGGGTTCACGGCAACTCCGCCCGGCAAAGTTTTGACCGGCATGGTTAATGAACCCGGAGGTTTTATCTGGGTTGGAGGACTGGCAAGATGGGATGGCACCATTCCCGACAACTTCGCAGGAACACACGGCGGCCGGTTTTCCGGAACTTACCTGCCGCCACTGGGCGGTCCCGGCACGCACATCTATACATGGGAAGCCGACACCAAAGCGCTGGTTTCGAAGATTAGAGTAAAGATAAAAAATCATACGAAGCTTACTTATGACGGATTAAATTCGGACGGTTATTTTGAATGCCAAATTATTCCCGCCTGTTATCATGCTTCCGATTACAACTGGAAGTATGAATGGATTTTACCGGGCTTGAATAACCCGCAAGTCAGTTTTGTCAATCCGACCGGCTCCGAAACAGCCATTGCCAAGGCGCATTGGTATTCCACGAGCAGCAATCCTCTTAATTATGATGCCGCGGTCTACAAAATCTATTGCGAGGCGACTGTTGATGGAACTCTTTATGTCAACGAGGCGGAGGAATATTTCTATGTGGAAGTATACAACCCGGCCGGATATTGCGAACGCCCGGTCTGCACCTACATGGACTTTACCTATACCAAGGAAAAAGGGAAATACACGGTAACCGGTATCGAAACATGGGCAAGAGAAGATGCAGCGCCTTACAATCAGTATGCTTCCTCATCGCAGTTTTATCAAAAAGTTGAAGCCCACGAGCAGCAACATAAGGTGGATTATAATAATGGCTTTGCCGGCCATGTGTTCTACAGTGCCGAGGAGTTTGCGCCCCAAATTATCGGCCTCCAAAGTTCGAACTGGGGACAATTACAGACAACCGTAAAACAGAAATTTAACCAGTATTGCGCCGCGGAAGAGTTGGAAATGGATTCCCTGTTCAATACCATTGAAGACAGGGCCTTTGCCATATCGGATGCCATCACTCCCTTTTTGGTTTATCAACGCGGTGGTGCAGGGTTGTAAAGAGAAGCAACCTTTCTCATGATAAAACATTACTGGCCCCTGATAATTGTCGCTGGAATCATCTCCTCGGCCCTTGCCGAAACACCGCGATCGGTTTCCTGCCAGGCTAACTCGAACATTTTTTATATCATTTTAGGTCGGGTCAAAGAAATTAAACATATCTCGGGCGAAATATCTCCGCCAAAAGTAATTGAAGAGAATGAGAAGGGCGGCGTAATTAGGCTGTATCCTTCTTGCAGCATGAAGTTAATTGCTTTTAGCAGATACCGCGCTTTTTTAGTCACCAACGGAATTGCCTCCGAAATCGCTGCCATGAAATACCCTGTTGCATTATTAATGGACCAAAGCTTGTCCATCACTAACGATCCAAAAAAAATATCGCTCTTTTACGCCCAAAAGTATGATCCGCCCGCTCCATTCGCCGTTAGTAACCAACTTGTCGACAAGTTGGTTTTGAAAGTATCGTGGGAGGATGGCCTTTGCGTCCAGGAAGGCTCCGTAAAATTCAATGCCGTTTTAAAACAGTACAAAATAATCCTGCCTACTAATATGGCGCCTTCAAAGTCCCAACCCGGCCAGATCAAGCGCCTTCCTGCGCCCCGCATATAAAAAGGTTGAACACTTTTAATAACAATTCTCCTCCCAAAACCGGGAAATAAATATCTGAATATTGCGCAGCCCCATCATTATTGATGGGAGAACCATCTGGAAACCCCTGTAGGATTGGGTTAATCAACAACTCATCCAACAAGAAGGCAACCTGGCCATGAATAGGAAACAGGAGTGTCCGCCTGATGGAAACATGTTTTGAAATAGACAACGACATCCATCAAAATCCATCTCCGATAACAACAGCCAGTTTTCAAATGCGTAAGAAATATTATAAAGCGGCAATCATTTTCTGGTTATGCCTTGCCATAGTTGTGACGGCTGTTGCCGGAACTCCATCCAAGGAAACGGAAGAGGCCGGCCTCTGGGAAGAACTGATGTTCAGCCATATCCGTAAAATGGCGGAGGGAACATTCAGCAAAAACGATCTTGCCGCCTGCGAAGCTTTTTTGGCTAAAGCGGAACCTGTGGATCGTCAGAAATGGCTTGTGATCCTGGCGCGATATCAGATTAGGATGGATCATGATCCGTTGGGAGCCTTGAAGACGGTGGGGCCGGTGTTGGTCGGAGAGGATAAGGCAGGGCAATGGCAGGCGGCTCAGGCGGACGCGGAACAAAAAGAAGAAACTCAAGGAGATCCGGCCGCCAAACGCGGCGGGGCAGGAACCAGGCCGGCGCATTTGCTGGCCCCGTTTCCGCCTGTGGCGGAATGGTCCATTGATTCCATTAACGCGGAATGCGCCGTGGAGGCTTTACAAGCGCATCTGGCGTTGAAGGAATATGAGACGGCCATGGATCAAGTCAGATTTATGGGGCCGAAGTTGGAAAAGCTGGCGCGGGTATTGGCCAGCGAATGCGGGGGTGACTTGCTTACGGCGATGCAGAGGTATGATCAAGCCGTACGATTTTATGAGTATGCCCTAAAGTGGCTGTGGGACCAGCGCAAAGAGCCGTTGCCGGTATTACCCGGAGTTAAAAAGGTGACCCGCCAAAAGAGTTTACAACGGGTCGTACCGGCGGGGAAGACAAAGACCACGGCCTTGATCTCGGGAAGTCCGGAAACGGACACAGGCGGCCAACTGTTATTACGTCCTTGGACTGGTGATGAAGAATATCTTCGCGAACGCATCACGGCCTCGATGGTGAACGCGCTGCGGTTATGGGACATCGAGCGGTATGGCGAAGACTTTGTATTGTATCGCGAAGCGGAACAAATGCGGCGCGAAGAAGCACGGTACTTGGAGGCATACCTGGCCTATAGGGAAACCGAGCAGAAATATGCGGAAACGATGTTTGGGGAAGCGGCGCGGGCGTATGGAATCAAATGTCTGTGGGCGTTGGCGGAGCCTGGAAACGCAGAACAGGCTCGAAAAACGATTAGGAAGATGGAAGAAACATTAAATATCAATCGTAAACAGCAGACGGCATTCAGACGGAAGAAACTTTCTTCAGAGGAGGCCCTGGCGATTCAAAATAAGATTGCGGAATGCGAACGGAAGCTGGCAAGTATGAATTTAGTGCCGCTCGGCAAGGCGGCGGCCAAGGCGGCCGGAGAGGCGACGAACGAATGTATCGCGGCGAAGGAGTTCGGCTTATATCGCGGGGAAGTGATCGAGGCAAAGGCGGATTATTGCCTGGAGATTCTATATGATCCTGAAGTGGCGACCGACTGGTATAATCGGGCGCTTGCCTGGTTTGATAAGGCGGAGAAAATGACCATGGATCTGGACTCTTTACAGGTGCCGGAAAAGTCCCAAGCCGTAAGTGCGCCGCCGCCGGAGATGAAAACAAAAAATGTAGCATGGGGGAATATAGAATGGGCTAAATTGGAAGGCGGTAAAATATTCAATCAAAGGACGTCATCATGGTATCTGCCTTATCATCGCATGATGGCGCAGACCAAGAAAGCGTTGTGTTATTTTATCATGGGCAAAACGAAGGAAGCGTTGGAGATGGTAAATATTATCCTGGAAGTAGATGATGCGGAGCGGGCGAATTACAAGGAAGGCATGCCGAACAGTTATTCGCGGCTGAAAGCAGAGTTTGCACAGGGGCGGATATTCGCGACCGCGGAAGAGTTGAAGTCATTTAACGGCAAGGCGCGGGTAGCGATTATGGTGGCAGACTATTATTATGAGATGGAGCAATGGAAAGAAGCGGCCGAACGATATGGCCAGATTGACCGGGAGATGCGTAAGGATTTAAATTTGAAAGCACGGGCCTATCTTGACTTTATGTTGGGCAATTGCGTGGTGATGACGGAACATAATGACGACAAGGCGCTCAAGTATTTCGAAAAATTCAGGCAGGAATACAGGAATACACCAACCTGGCCGAGGGCGATGATGGCGAGTTTCATGGTGTATCAGAACAAGTGTGAATATGACAAGGCAATGAGCACTTTAAAGGATGTTTATCAGAAGATGCCGGACACGGAATGGGGAAAGCGGGCGTATTATCATCAGGGTGAATTTTTGTATGCGACAGGACGACCGGAAGATGCGCAAAAAATATTTGAGACCTGTCTCAAGCGATATGAAGGCACTTGGCTGGCAAGCGGAGCCGGTCAGTATCTGGAAAGGATCAAAGCCAAGGAATAATAGCGGTTCAGGGATTAGCCGTGTCACGGATTTAAAGGCATTCAGGGTTAACCCCGTGTTCCTGTATTTGCTTCGTGTCTCATTGCGCCTGCAGCACGCGCACGCCGTAGGGCTTGATGCCACAGCGGCCCTGTACTTTTTCCCGGTTCCAGATGTCCTCCATGGGGACCGGCAAATCCACAAATTGCTCCTGACCGGCGTAGCTCAGCAGGAAGATGAAACGCCGCCCATCGGCAGCGCTGCGCTCGACAATCTCCAGGTTTTCATTCACCGGCGCATCCAAAATTGGTTTTACGCCGGCTTCCGCGCACAAGTCGCCAAGGAGTGCCATGTAGAAACGTTCCTCGGCGAATGTCGTCACATAAATCGCCCGGCCCCGGCCGAACTTCCGCACCGTGACCGCTGGCGTCTGTGCAAACCACGCGCTGACATACTCGCCCAGCGACTCGGCCCCTTGTAGCACCGGCAGATCGTAGAACAGTCCGCCATCGAACTTTGCGCCCCGATACAGAAACGCGACCGGCTCCTTGGTTGCCGAGGTGGCAAACTCCCGCACATTTACCCCAAACATCGCGAACAGCGCCGGATGCAAACGCTCGGGGTAGATTGCCGCCTCCATGTTTTTAATGCCGCTGGCCGGATGCCACACGAGCGTGCCCCCGTTACGGACATACTGCGCCAGTTTTTCCGCCAATTCGTCGTCAACCGGCGAGAGCTGCGAAACCACCAGCACCTTATACGCGCCGAAATCGCCATTGCGCCCGACCGCGTCGCAATTTAAATGCCGCTTGCGGATCGCGCGGCGGATTCTGGTGTAATGTTCCATATAGAGACAGCGACTGCCCTGCCAGGACGAGTCCGTTTCCTCCACCCAGGTTGTGGGCATATCGAAGAGCGTCGCAATCTGGCTCGCCACAGTCGTTCCTTTCAGCAGCGGCCAGAGACGCTGCAAGCGCTTACCCGTCTCCGCCACCTCCGCATAGATGCGCTTGGGCCGCCCGTCATAATCCGTGATCGAGCCATGGCTCTGCTCGGCCCCGAAAGGGCAGGCGCACCAACGGAAATAGTAAAGCCCATCCGCCCCATGGCCCACCGCGTGCAGCGTCAACCGCATCACTTCCCCGGGCGCCGGCGTATTTTCCCCGGCCCCCGCAACCGCGTGCGCCCCGTTTCTTAACTCATGTACCGCAAAATTTTTCTTCTTGTAACTGCGCACGTTGGCCAGTCCGTATTCCACCGGCCACGGCTTGCCGTATGGCGGGTAGTAATTCGTTCCGCACGCGTCCAGCGACTTGGCCGCCGCATAGTAGTCCGTTCGGTGATTCCACGTCTGAAAGTTGGTCGTGATCGGTTCCCTGGCCCCGTGCTTGCGCAGTGCGCCCGCATGCAAGCCGATCATCTCCACATTGCAATCGCTGCGGAAGCGCCGCCAGTTCATCAGGTGGGCCGGGCTGTGAACGGTTTCGCTCACGCGCGGCGTCGGTACCTGGGCGAAGTGGCTGTATTCCAAATTCCAGAACACATTGCCCCACGCCTGGTTCAGCCGCTCGATCTTCCCATACCGCGAACGCAGCCAGACTTGGAATCGTTCCCGGCAGATCGGACAATGGCAATCCGGTTCACTGCCATACTCGTTATCCAGGTGCCAGCCGAGGATGAACTCTTTCCCGGCATAATGTTCCGCCAGCTTTGCCGCCAGCGTTAGTGCCTTCTCCCGATACCAGGCATGATTGATGCAAAAACTATACCGGCTGCCGAACTCCAAGCGGATGCCTGCATCCGTTTCCAGTTTGACGGAGGGGTCTTTCTCCACCAGCCAGGCGGGCGCCGTCCGGAACGGCGGACACATCAGCAGCCGGATTTCTCTCCGGATCGCCAGGGCCGCAAAGCGATCCATCCACGCAAAGTCGTATTGTCCATCCGAGGGCTCGAACCGTGTCCAGGCAAACTCGCCCACCCGCAGTGCCGTAATCGCCGCGGCCGCCATCATGTCCAGATCGTGTTCCCACCGGTTCACTTCGCGTTGTTCCGGGTAATACGCCGCCCCGAACGGCATTATCGAATTGCTCATTTCATTCCCCTGTTTGGCTGATGCAAAGCCGCAAGTGTAACCAGTGAAAAGCTATGCAAAAATTAACTTGGATGCCGCGTGAGGCTTGCCACGCTTCTGGTATGGTCACGCGGCGATAATTATCCACCAGACGCAGATGCCGAAGAAGAGAATATCCAAAATCAGCGGGATATCGGTAAGCAGAATATATTCCGGCTGGTCGCCCTTGGCCTGGCGATAAACCAGGTCCAGGTAGCGAAACATGCCAAAGATGACAAACGGAAGGGTAAAGCTGAGATGGGTGGTCTGGAATTTAGCTACCGTGTCCGGCCACTGGGTATAGATGGCGTAGGCGATGATGACCGCGCCGGCCATGATGGCGATCAGTTGGTCGAAGAGCCGCTCGTCGCTTGCATTCAGGCTTGGCCGGAGATTGAATAGCCGGGTTTCTTCCACCAGTCGCTTCTCATGCCGGCGCTTGCAGAGGGCCAGGAACAGTGCCATCAGGAACGTGCAGATCAGCAGCCAGGCGGAAATCATCACGTTGACGGCAAACCCGCCGGCAATTGCCCGCAGGACAAAGCCGAAAGCGATGACAAACACGTCCACCAGCGCCACATGCTTGAGCCATAACGTGTAAGCGATCTGTAACGCCACATAAGCAATGACCGTCAGCGCGAACCCTGGCGCTACCAGCCAGGATCCGCCCATGCCGATGCCCAGCAGAATAAACGCAATTGCCCAGGCCGTCGCCACCGGGATCGCGCCCGAGGCAATGGGCCGTAAGCGCTTGACCGGGTGCGCCCGGTCGCGTTGGCGGTCAACAATGTCGTTGAATATATACACGGCGCTGGACGTGATGCAAAACAGGGCCGCAGCCAGCAAAGCCCAGCCGAACATGAGCGGGGAAAGGTGCTGTTGCTTGTCGCCCAAGGCAAATAAGAATGCTGCCAGTACTACGATGTTTTTGGTCCATTGCCGGGGTCGCAGGGCACGTGCCAGGTTCCGGAGTGTCAACCGGGGCGTGGCGGCGGCCGCCTGCGGCGGGGATGGACTGGCGGTTGGTGGCTGATTATTCATTATCATAAATTTTGACAGGATTAACAAGATTTTCAGGCGATTTTGGACTGACTTGTTTCCCACCATGACAGCGTCTTCAATCAGCATGTCGGCGGAAAAGTCGCCAACGATTACGCTGTCATAGAGAACCTATTCCATTTTGCAATCCTGTAAATCCTGTTAATCCTGTCGCAACTCTTTCCGCATTTACGGCGAATTATTTTGCCGCCGGATTCTTCATCTGCTGAAATCGGAAGCGCAGGCGGATGACCATGCCGAGCGCCTCCCGGACGATAGCCGAATTCATCTTGGACTGGCCTGAGCGGCGATCTTCAAAAATAATGGGTACTTCCACAATGCGGAACCCGAGTTTCCAGGCGGTATGCGTCATTTCGATCTGGAATGAGTACCCGTTGGAGCGGATACGGTCCAGGTTGATGGCCTCCAGCACTTCACGGCGAAAACACTTGTAGCCGCCGGTCGGGTCGCTGAAGGGCATGCCGGTCAACAGGCGGACATACAAGCTGGCGCCCTTGCTCAGGATCAACCGGTTGAGCGGCCAGTTGACGATGCGGATGCCGTTGATGTAGCGGGAACCCAGGATGAGATCGGCGTTAGCGGCGGCTTCGAGAAATTTCGGGAGCTCCATGGGGTTGTGCGAAAAATCAGCGTCCATCTCGAAGATATAGCGATAATGCCGCTCCAAGGCCCACTTGAACCCGGCGATATAGGCACGGCCCAGCCCCTGTTTATCCTGCTTATGCAGGACATGCACGCGCGAGTCCGCCTGGCCTAAGGCGTCCGCCAGGCGCCCGCTCCCGTCCGGGGAATTGTCGTCCACGAACAGAATATGGGTCTGCGGGCATGCCGCGAACACGGCCGCGGTGATCAGCCGGATATTTTCCGCCTCATTATAGGTTGGAATAACAACCAGAATGTCGGACATGGCGACACTTTAGAGGAATGACCATAACTTGGCAAGTGCGATGCGACTTACTCGTGGCATCCATTCTTTCCTTAATTGTTACTGATGGTGACCGGCTACTTCACAACGGCGATCTTGAAGATGCTGGCGTAATGCGACGGCCGCTTGGCCTCATCCCGTAAATCTTCCGGCAATTCGATCCGTAGAGTTTGATGGTCCTGCTTCCAGCGTAGCGGCTCTTTGCGGCCAAGCATGCGGATTGCCGATCCAGGCCGCGCGCGCACCTGCCGTAAACACAGTTGCATGCCGAACTGCGGCGCCGGCCAGCGCAGCATAATAGCGTATACGTGCTTGCCATCCTTGCTGCGGGTGTAACGCACTTCCGCGCCTTCGCCGACCACACGGTAGGGGCGGGTGGCGTAAATTCCTTCGCCATTGACCTTGAGCCAGTCGCCGGTTTCTTCCAGCCGGCTAACGATCTGCGCGTCAAAACGTCCGTCAGGGCCGGGCCCGTAACCGACTTGGAATACCCCGCCCTTGGCGGCCACGTCTGCGAGTGTCTCGATAATCCAGGAGGCCGGTTTGTACTCGTCGTTCCAGACGTGTGAAAAATGTTTGCCTCCGGGGAAGATCACCTTCCATGGACGCTGTTCGACTGCCCCGCTTGCACTGCTGCAACCGTCGGCCGCGTTCGCCGCGCTGACGGGAACATAACCCTCCGGCGTTGCATAATCGCCGTAGGGACCGATACCGCGCTGGCGGATCAGCATGGCCGGCTGGATGCGGCGCATCAGTTTCACGGTTTCGATCAGGTCTCGATCTATGCCCGCGTCCGGCGGGAAGTTCATGTCCAGCGACAGCATGTCGATGGGGCCGTAATTCGTGCAAAGTTCGCGAAGTTGTTCCCGATGGCGTGCCGTCATCCGCGCAAAGCCGGCCGGAT
Organism: Kiritimatiellota bacterium; assembly: GCA_026398415.1. GTDB lineage: Bacteria > Verrucomicrobiota > Kiritimatiellia > JAAZAB01 > JAAZAB01 > VSJD01. Next base: position 29,353 of record JAPLSY010000020.1, read on the forward strand.
CGGACTGGCGCGTATAGGCGGAATCGCGCTGGTAGTTCCACTGATCGATGCGGAAATCGGAGTCAAACCAGTCGATATGGGAGAAGTAGAGGCTCACGCCTAAATCGCGCCGGCGGGCGGCGCGCACCAATTCCTTTACGATGTCCCGTTTAAACGGGCTTTCCATAATGCTGTAATGCAGGTTGCAAGGGACGATTTTCCAGGCGTCGGGTCCAATGTGCACGCGTCGGCGCCGTACTTTTGTCCTGGTCGCAAACAGTGAAAATCCGTCATGGTGCTTGGTCGTGAACGAAAAAAAACGCAAACCGGCCCTTTGCATCAGATCTGTCCAATCGTTGGCATCGAAGTGCGAAGGATTCCACCACTTGTATAATTCCTCGTATTGCGCGCGAAACGTCGGCGTGCCGTTGTAGCCCGCGGTCAATGGCCATGATTCCGGACCGTTGCCCGTAATGGAATAAACACTCCAATGGATCCGAATCCCGAATTTCCAATCCCAGAATCGTTCCAAGGCCGCCTGCCCGGCGTGAACGTAGTTGTCGTCTACGCCACGGTAACCGGAAAATTGCGCCTGCAATGCGTGTTCTTCAGCCAAACGACGCGCCATCGTGACATCAGCCTTTATTAGTTTGGACATTTTTCTTGTTCCTTTCGTTGTTCATAATTCTCTGGCGGCACAACATCCATGTAAATCCTTGAGCTTGTCTCCCGCAACAGCCGGCGGTAACGATCTTGAAAACGCCATTAACGGCATGGCTTTGTTTCAGCCGGTTGATTCTTTCTGCGAAAAGCCCTGGAGCTCAGGCCTTCATATTTTTGGAACGCGCGGTTCATGTCCTGCGTTTGTCCGAATCCCATTTGCAGCGCGATGGCGCCAAGCCGGCCGCTTGATTGCCGCAAGCAATCTTTAGCTTTCTCCATGCGCCAGCGGGTCAGAAATTCGAACAACGTCATGCCGGTTTCATGCTTGAAGACGCGGCAGAGATGCGCGCCGCCCACACCCACGGCCTGGGCTATATCTTTCAAGGACAAGCATTGTGCAAAGTGGCCCACCAGATATTGCTTGGCCGCAGTGACCAGCGAATTTTCATCTCGCGCTGCCGAGGCAAGCTGCCAGGTATGCTGCAACAAAACCAGCAATTCGGTGAGGCGCAGTGCCGCCACCAGATTGCAGGGGGGTTCTTTCAGGACCGCCTTGGAAATCAACTGACGAAACAATTGCTCCGCTTCTCTGGTCGTAGCCTCAGGTACCGTCAATATACTTGGCAAAAATCCGGCGGCTAAATGGCTGTGGCGAAATTTAACCGTCAAGTTCTCCAGTCGGCGATCTGCCGATCCGATGATCTCATGCATATACCGGGGCGGGATAAAAAAGAAGCTGCCGGGAGTTATGGGGTACTGCTGCGGAGCGATCATATATGTTCCCGCGCCCCTCGGGAAATAATCCAACTGATAGAGATCTTCGTGTTGATGCGCCGCAACCAGGCGACGGGGCTCCCAATGCCGGAACTCAACATAATCAATCTCCGGTAAATTCCGTTGCAGGGAGAGCAACGAATTATCCCATTGCAGTGAAACAGGGAACAACTTCTTTTTTTTCCTGAATACCATTTCAAAACCCTTTCGATTTTGACGGGGTCATCTGCGGCAATTACTAAAAGCCCCTTGCCGATTGAACTTATAGTCAATATGCGCTATTATTGATTAAATATCAATATAATAACTAAAATAATTTTTATAGTATTATATATTGATATGAATATCAATTAGCCTGTATTCATCCGGGCCAATATACCGTTGCGTCAATCAGAGATTGCACCTAGCCAGTGCACGCTTTATAGTCTCAAACAGTTGAGGATTTTCCCATGAAATACCGATTTTGCACGTATGGCGATCCGGTGCTCCGGCAGAAGGCGGAGATTATCCATCGCATTGATGGCGCTATCAAGGCCCTGTCCGGCGATATGCTCCGGATCATGAAAGACCGGAAAGGCGTCGGCCTGGCGGCCCAGCAGATTGGTCAAACCATCCAGATCTGCGTTATGGATATTCCGGTTGCCGCCGATGTCGCCGTGCCGGATGGCCCGCGCCTGAATCCGGACGTGATGTTGCCGCTGGTCATGCTGAATCCCGTGCTGGTGGCCAAAAAAGGGGCCCAGCGCGAGACAGAAGGCTGTTTGAGTGTTCCGGAAATCTGGGCGCCGGTCAACCGCGCGACGGAAGTTACGGTGACCTTCCTCGATATCCAGGGCGTCCAGCAGGAACTGCATGCCCGCGGCATGCTGGCCCGCATCATCCAGCACGAAATGGATCACCTGAACGGGGTGCTGTTCGTGGACCGCGTTTCGCCGGTCAAGAAAATCACCCTGGCGGGCAAACTTAAGCGGATGCGCAAGGAAAAGGAAGTGGAGTTGGGTCTGGCCTGATCTTTCACGGCTTCCAGTTCACGACCGTGTCAATCATAGCCTTGAATTGCTCAAGGCATTGGCCGCCGGCGCCCCGGATATAAGGGGAGGCCGTAGGACAGACAATCAGCCCTTTGTGATCGTCAAAAGCATCACGGATCAATGTTTCCGTTTCGGTGCGGATGGCTTCCGGCGTGTGTTCGTACATTGCCGCGATCTGGATATTGCCTTCCAGGCACAGCTTGCCGCGTGCCTGCGTCTTAGCCTCGACTGCGGTAATATCACCCATGGGCGGCGCCTCAAAGGGATGTAAAACGTCTACGCCCATGGCGAGGAATCCCGGGAACACCTGCTTGACGCGGCCATGACAGTGGATGTGAATGCGTCCGTTGCCATTATGGATCAGATCTATAATAGGTTTATCATATTTAAGATTGAAATCTTTAAAATCTTTGGGACTGTGCAGCGGTGGCGTGACATATTCCTCGCCGTCCATGCTGAAATAAGGGCCGACCTTGTGAGCCAGTATGAATTTTACCGCGTTCAGCATGATTTGCCTCTGCCGCTCGCACAAGGCATGGACAATGTCGCGGTCCGTTATCGAGAACAGTGCAAATTGTTCCGATCCCAGAAGCTTAGCCACAACACCCGCCGGATTACAGCCGATGCCGACTTCCGCAATCCCCCGGTTGCCAATCTCCCGATCCACTTCAAAAAACGAATTGACGTCACCCTGAATCTCAGGCAGGGGCAACGATAGCCAAGCCTCGGCGTCTTCACGGGTTTTGATAAAATGAGTTTCCGCCAAGCCGGGTTGCCCTTTCAGGCTTTCCAGTTCAGTGGCCTGCAAAATTACCTTGGGTGTGGTGAGACGCGTAATAACCCGCACAAAATCGTCGGAATACGGCTCGCGATGCGTTTCCGTTGGATAGGACGTTTCGAACTGGCGTCCGCTCCAGCCGACTTTCAATTCCGTCCGTTCCTTCAGGCAGGCTTTCAACGGATCATAGGATGGATCCTGACCGGGGAAGGCAGTCCGGACATAAACAGCGGGACGATCCATTTCTTCATGAAAATAGGCGCGATGCAGACGTTCCCGGGACGAGAGTGCCTGCGGGACGGCTTGTTTCGTCCGGTGTCCCGCCTTCGCCAAGGCTTCCCCCTTCGCTAAAGCTCCGGCGGACAGGTTGGCGGGCAAGCCGTCGTCCGTTTTCAATCGTCGGTTGTCCTCTTCAGTGTCCGTCTTCTCGGGCCTGGCGTCTGGCGTCTGGCGTCCGTCGTCCGTCTTTCGGTGCCGTCGCAAAAACTCCTTGGCCAGCGCATGGTAGGCCTGTGCGCCCGTGCCCCGCGGATCGTAGAGCATGATGGGCTGGCCGAAACTGGGGGCTTCGCTCAGGCGAATGGTGCGTGGGATGGCCGTCGTGTACACACGCTCGCCAAAATGCTTTTTCACTTCCTCGATCACCTGCAGTGACAGCCGGGTGCGGCCATCGAACATGGTCATGACAATGCCGTCCAGGGTCAGCCCGGGGTTGGCGCCGCCGGCGCGCAACTGCTCGATCATCCGGGTGATCATGCTCAGGCCCTCCAGCGCCAGGTATTCGCACTGGACGGGAATGATCATGGCGTGCGCCGCCGTGAGCGCGTTGCTGGTGAGGATGCCGAGCGATGGCGGGCAGTCGATGAAAATATAGTTGTAGTGGTTCGCGGCCAGGAGCGGGGCCAAGGCCTTCTGGAAGCAGTGCAGATAATGCTCAGATCGGGCGATATCCACCTCGGCGCCGGCCAGGTCCAGTTCGGAAGGGATCAGATCCAGGTGCTTTACCGCCGTGCCGATAATTTCTTCCTGCAATGTGCTTTCGTCGAGGAGCGTGGCATAGACGCTGTGGCCCGGTTGCTTTTCAATACCCAGCGCGCTGGTGGCATTGGCCTGCGGGTCCAAGTCAATGACCAGCATCTCCTGGCCGCGCTCGGCCAGGCAGGCGGCCAAGTTGATGGCCGTCGTGGTTTTCCCCACGCCGCCCTTCTGGTTGGCAAAGGCTATGACCCGTGTTGCGTTCATGCAGTTATCATGCCTGTTTTGCGCGCATAGGCAAAAAGTCCGCCGGCGCTGACCACCGGCATCACGGCGCCCAGCGATTTCAGTTTAAAGACCTTGCCGGACTTCACGTGCACGAACTCCTCGCGGTCGAGCCGGATTTCGGCTTCGTCGCCGGTCTGGAAGACGGTCCGCAGATTGGCCGCCGTCTCGCACGGGTATTGCTCGCCCGTGGCAATGGCGTTGCGGAAGAATATGCGCGCGTAGGATTCGGCCACGATTGCCCGGATGCCGGCGGCGCCCAGGGCAATGGGCGCGTGCTCGCGCGAGGAGCCGCACCCGAAGTTGCGTCCGGCCACGATGATCCCATATTCCGCCTGCGCGGCCCCGCGCTTGATAAACGGCGGATAGTCGGCCGGCAGGCCGCTCAGGGCCAGTGCGCCCAGCTTGCGGTATTCCGCCGGAATCGTGGGCACCAGGTTCAGATGCTGGGCCGGAATAATCTGGTCCGTGTCAATATTGTCGCCGACCACGTAGACCCGTGACCGGATAATTGCTGATTTCGGATTGCTGATTGCTGATTGCTGATTAGAAATTACTGATTTTTTCTTACCTGCCATGGGATGATCGTCCTTATATCACCTTTAGTTTCGTTTGACCGTCTTAATAGAGGCCGCCATAATCGCCACAATTTCGTTGGCTTCCGCAAGCAGTGATTCGACTTTTGTTTTTGGCATTAATCCGCCTTCCACAATCAGTTCCAGCCAATACCCGCTTTCATCAGCCTCTTCCTCAACTACGCCCAATTTTGCCGCAAATTCAGCCGAGGATCGTGCGCGGCAAGCCGCACGATAATTCGCTCTTACCGAAGTACCGGCCCGCACTAATTGCCCGCTGACAACTTTACCGACAATCGTACCGGGCAATGCACCAACCAGCTTCATAATACGCAGGGCAAATTGTTTAGTCCGATGTTTTAATGCCTCTTGATCCATGTCGCATTCATCCAATAACATTATGGATTCAATCAGAAATCATAAATCATCAATTTCTCAGAGAAACTCCCGCGGGTCGGTGATGCGGCCGGTCACGGCCGAGGCTGCCACGGTCAGGGGCGAGGCCAGGTAGATCGGCGCGTCTTTCGAGCCCATCCGCCCGAGGAAATTCCGGTTAGTCGTACTGATGACCACTTCGCGGCCGTGTGTGCGCCCAAAGGTGTCCGGCGGCCCCCCCAGGCAGGCGGCGCACGAGGGTGGGGCGATATCCAGGCATCCGGCATTCTTGAAAATATTTGTCAGCGCCTCGCCGTTGATCTTTTCCGTTGCGAGACCGGTGGCCACTTCCTGGGTGGCCGGCACGAGGAACGTGTCCACGCTGACCCGCTTGCCCTGCAGGATCACGGCCGCGGCGATGAAATCGGTCAGCTTGCCGCCCGTGCACGAGCCGATATAGGCGCGGTCAAGCTTGACGTCCTTCAGTTCGCGTGCCGGGGCATACTCGGCGGGCGAGTGGGGCTTGGCCACGCACGGCTCAAAGGTGGCGACATCGTAAGTATAATCCTTGGCGACGGCGCAATCGGGGTCGCTATAGAGCGGCGTAAAGGGCTTCGGCGTGCGTGCGCGCACATAGGCCAGCGTTTTTTCGTCCGGGGCGATGATGCCATTCTTGCCGCCGGCCTCGATGGCCATGTTGCAGATCGTCATGCGCTCCTCGATGGCCAGCGCCGCGATGGCATCCCCGCGGAACTCCATGGCGCAATAAGTGGCCCCTTCGAACCCGATGTCGCCAATGATGCGCAGGATGATGTCCTTGCCCATGATGTAATCCGGCTTGAGCCCACTGACCGTGAACCGGAGCGTTGGCGGCACCTTGATCAGCAATTTGCCCGTGCCCATCACGAAGCCGGCGTCGGTATTGCCGATGCCCGTGGCAAAAGCGCCCAGGGCCCCATGCGTGCAGGTATGCGAGTCCGTGCCGAAAATCACCTCGCCCGGCCGGACGTGGCCTTCCTGCGGGAGCGCCACATGGCAGACGCCCTTGTAGGTCGGCGTGCCGGGATCGTAAAAATAGGGCAGCGCTTGTTCGCGGGCGAAGGTCCGCAGGCCTTCCACGTTGCGATGGGACATTTCGTCTTTAGTGAAGATAAAATGATCGGGAATGATAACCACCCGCTCGCGGTCCCAGACCTTGGCATCGCGGCCGAACTCGCGCTGAAAGACGCCGATCGTGCCCGGGCCGCAGATATCGTGGGTCAGCAGGATGTCGGCCTTGACCCAGATATTTTCGCCCGGCATCACCACGGCCTTATCCGCCGCCCGCGCCAGTATTTTTTCCGTAATCGTCATGCTCATAAACCGTGTTCCTCAATCCGTCGTTATGTGCCAAGGGACCGTGAATGTCAAAAAAATACACGTGCGCGCCCCGGAGCGCAATCCTAAAGTCAGATTGGAAAACGGCCGAAGGCAGACGGCAGACGATAAATAATCGCCGCAAGGGTGGGGGAATACTCTTTCAGGAAGATAAAATTATCGAAGGATATCGCAAGGCGCGGCTACTGGCCGGACGCCTTTTTTTCAAGGACCGCTTTGACTTTCTGCAACAACTGGTTGTTTTTTATGGGTTTTTCAATGAATTCCTCGACCGGCAGCCAGGCATCGTCCCGGTCATTATTTGAAAATGTGCCGGCATAGACTCCTTTTTCGTTGATTGCCGAAAGCATGATAATCGGGATAGCCGCCGTTGCCGGGTTGTTCTTGATTTGTCGGGCAATATCAAAGCCGGCGCTTGGATTCTGAGGAAAGATAACATCCAGAATCACCAGGTCGGGCTTGTGGGCGATAAGATTCGCAACAACATTTTCTTCGTCATATTGAGCCGCCACTTCATAACCATGGGCCTTGAGGACCATACTCATGGCTTCGACGATATTCCGGTCATCATCGATAATATATATTGCTTTCATTAATTTACCTGCAGGCGATATAATGATTTTTACTTGCTGAACAATATAGCATTGCCCCGGTTTTATTGGTAGTCTTTTTTTTGTCCTGGATTTTTATCGCGCGCAAAGCAATAAAATTAGTCGCACCATGAAAACAGAAGTTATCGCAATTGTTGGCGCCGGCAAAGGCGGGACCGCGATTCTGGAAACGCTGCTGAAAATGCCGCGTGTTGTCGTCAAGCACGTTTGCGACGTTAATCCTGCCGCGCCGGGAATGGCCCTGGCGCGCGAGCACGGGATTCAATGCCACACGCAAATGACCGCCATCTGTCAAGACAAGGAAATCGATCTGATATTCGAAGTAACCGGCCGCAAGGAAATATTTGCCCAGGTTCTGGCGCAAAAGCAGGAACACACCAGGGTTATCTGTTCGGAAGACGCCCGTATAATTTTTCACCTGCTCGACTTGCAGCAGGAAGTCTCCGACCGCCTGGAGGATAACAACCTGATTCTCGAACGCCGCGTATTGGAAAGAACGCAGGAGCAGGAAAAGGCCAACGCGGAACTTGAGCGCAAAATTATCGAATACGAGAAGCTCAACGAGAAATTACAGCAGATCAATAACGAAAAAACCAAATATCTGATGCATGCCACCCACCAGCTTAAAGCGCCGTTTGCCGCGATCCAGAGTTACACCGACCTGATCCTGGAAGGTTACACGGGAGAAATCCCGAAAATGACGCTGGCGATTGTCGAAAAAATCAATAAAAGATGCATTCTCCTGAGCGACTCCATCAAAAACATGCTGGAACTGGCCAACTTAAAATCGCTGGTCAAAGAAAATATCCAAATGAGTGTATGTCCCCTCGAAAGCATCATCTCCTCGGTGGTCAAGCATCTTGCGGCCCTGGCGGTCTCCCGCGAGATTAAGATAACTGTGCCGGCAACGCTCGATGATGTTTCCGTGAAGTGCAATCGCAATCAGATTCTTATTTTACTTTCCAATCTTCTGGAAAACGCAATTTATTATTCGCCTAATGGCGCGACGATTTCAATTGCAGTTAAAGCCGTGCCGGCGTCGCTTGTTAAAATATCCGTCACGGATCATGGTATCGGGATAGACGTGAAATATCTGCGCCGTATTTTCGACGAATATTTTCGAGCCAATCAGGCCGTGGTCGTTAATGAGCGCGGCACCGGCCTGGGCCTGGCCATTGCCATGGAAATCGCCGAGATTCACGGCACGAAAATCGAGGTTGAAAGCATTCTGGGAAAAGGTTCTGTTTTTTCGTTTGATCTTAAAACTGCTCAAAAAAACAAGAGTTCATAACTCCCGAACTCACTGGGTTATTCGGGTGGTGCGCGGAATCTGTCATTGTTGGAATATGCTCAATACTCAACGGTGTTCTGATAATCAATTATACGAAGGCGGTACGAATTATGGCCAGGGAACACATTGTTATTGTTGAAGACGAAGAGGATATTCTCGAATTACTGCGCTACCATCTGGCGCGCGAGGGCTACAGCGTCACTACGGCGGCCAACGGCGAGCAGGCCCTCAAAATCATTGCGCAAAAAATTCCCGCCCTGGCTTTGCTGGACCTGATGTTGCCGGGCTTGAATGGCCTGGAACTGTGCCGCAGTCTCAAGAAAGATCCCCGGACGGCCGCTATCCCCATCATGATGGTGACGGCGAAGAACGAAGAGAGCGATGTGGTCATTGGCTTGGAGCTGGGGGCGGATGACTACATTATGAAACCGTTCAGCATAAAGGTGCTGGTGGCCCGTGTGCATGCCTTATTGCGCCGCCGTAAGCAGGCCGTGGTTGAAATGGATGATACGATCCGGATCCACGATCTGGTCATTAATCCCGGGAGGCATGAAGTCCTCATCAAGGGCAAGCCGGTGGAGATGACGTTCTCGGAACTCCGGATCATTCATGTTCTTGCCCGCCGGCCAGGCTGGGTCATGACCCGCGAACAGATCGTTGACGCGGTGCGGGGCGAAGATTACGCCGTTACCGATCGGGCGGTAGACGTGCAGATCGTCGGCTTGCGCAAAAAACTCGGCTCCCGGGCCGAATATATCGAGACTGTGCGGGGCGTAGGCTATCGTTTTAAGGAATAAGCATGCGCCGTAAAAAAATCATGTGGCGGATTTACGTCTCCTTCCTGCTGAGCGCCATGACCGCGTTCGCGGCGATGGCGTGGTATGCCACGCAGTCGCTGCGCTGGTTTCATCAGGACCAGGTGGCCGCCGAGCTTCTCATGCAAGCCCGGATCATCTCCCGGGAAGCGGCCGCCATTCTGCCGGAAACCGAACCTGGAACCGCGGACCGACTGTGCAAGGAGTTGGGCCGCCTGATGACGACCCGCATCACGCTCATTCTACCGGATGGCCGCGTGATCGGTGATGCCGAGGACAATCCCGACGGCATGGATAATCACCGCAACCGGCCGGAAATCGCCGCGGTGCTGCAAGGCGCAACCGGCAAAGCGGTACGCTTCAGCGACACCCGTCGCCAAAGCCTGATGTATCTGGCCATTCCCGTGCGGCAGGGCAACACCCTGCTCGCGGTGGCGCGGGTTTCCCTCCCGCTCACGGTCATTGACTGGTCGTTGCATGCGGTTGTACGGAACATCATCATGGGTTGGCTGATCGTCGCCATCCTGTTCGCCGTGGTCACGTGGCTCCTCTCGCGGCGGATCAGCCGTCCCCTGGAAGACATGCGCCGGGTGGCCGAACGCATCGCGCGCGGCGACCTGGAAGCCCGGGTTGCGCGTCCCGACAGCGAGGAACTCGGCGACTTGGCCCGGACGCTCAACCAGATGGCAGCCCAGCTCGGCGAACGCCTGGGCACCATCACGCGCCAACGCAACGAGCAGGAAGCGGTGTTGGCGAGCATGGTGGAAGGCGTTTTGGCGGTGGACCGCGACGAACGCATCCTGCATCTGAATCATGCCGCCGCGCGCCTGCTCGAGCTCGCGCCCGAACAGGCGCGCGGCCGCAGTATCCAGGAAGCCGTGCGCAACCGGGACCTGCAGGCCTTTATCGGCGCCACCCTCGCGAGAACGGGTTCGGCGGAAAGCGAGATCGTTATTTACGGCAACGAGGAGCGTTACCTGCAACTGCACGGCACGGCCCTGACGGACATTGCGGGCCACAATATCGGCGCGTTGATTGTCTTGAACGACATCACGCGGTTGAAACGTTTGGAGACGGTCCGCCGCGACTTTGTCGCCAACGTATCGCATGAGCTCAAGACACCGATCACTGCCCTCAAGGGCTGTGTGGAAACCCTGTCGGATAACGAGTCAATGGATCCAGTTGAAAACTCACGGTTCCTGGCCATGATGGTCCGGCAGGTGGCTCGCATGGAAACACTGGTGGAAGACCTGCTGAGCCTGTCACGGATCGAATTCGATGCCGAGCGCAAACGCATTGCCCTCGATCAGGGCGCGATCGGCGACGTACTGCAACGGGCGGCCCAGTCGTTCACCGTGGCGGCGGCGGCCAAGTCAATCAGCCTGGTCGTGGAGTGCCCCGCGGAAGTTTTTGCCCCCATCAATGCCGCTTTGTTGGAGCAAGCCGTGGGCAATCTGCTCGACAACGCGATCAAATTCAGCGCGAATGGAACACGAATCCTGATTAGCGGCCGCCTGGCCGGCAACGAAGTTGAAATCCAAGTGACCGACCAGGGACCCGGAATTGAAAAGAAACATCTCTCCCGTCTCTTCGAGCGTTTTTATCGGATAGACCAGTCCCGCAGCCGGGCGATGGGCGGCACAGGACTTGGCCTGGCCATTGTGAAACACATCGCCCTTGCCCACCGCGGCACAGTAGCGGTCGAGAGCACACTGGGCAAGGGTAGCACCTTCACAATTCGCATCCCCCACAACCTGAAACAGTACACCTGAGCAGCCAATTCACCGGCCCAAGCTTTCGGTCAACCCGACCACCTGTTGATGTTTTATTGACGCTCGCCACGCTTATTTTGATTAGACGGTAATCATGGTCAGCCGTAGTATGTCCGGCAAATAAGGGCAAATTGGATACCGGCACCGACCTATTTGCCGCCAGAGACAACGGTTCGTGCGCTCGTTGTCTGGAGGGATTGTCTGGACACTGGGCAATGGCCGTGACGGAACACATATCTCGTGCGGATGGAGAATCTCATATGAGTGACCTTGTGTTTGTCGTGTTGATCGTCGGCTTCTTCGTGGTCAGCGGTCTCTATGTCCGCTTTTGCGACAAGTTGTAGGAGAATTCTAATGTCGTCTTCTATCGCAGGCATCGTCGCGCTGGCGTTGTTTGTCTATCTGTTCGTGGCCATGATTTGGCCTGAAAGGTTCTGAGGTGTCGCCATGGAGTATTTCGGCTGGCTTCAACTCATCGTTTTCGTCATAGCACTCGCGGCGATTACCAAGCCGATGGGTCTCTATCTCATGCGGGTGCTCGACGCGGGCGGCAAGACCTGGTTTGACCCCGTCCTGAAACCGGTGGAGCGGCTCACGTATCGTCTGATGGGTGTGGACTCCTCTAAGGAGCAGGACTGGAAGCAATACACGGTGGCGATGCTGCTTTTCAGCCTGGTGGGTTGCCTGTTCACCTATGCCATTCTGCGGCTACAACACCTGCTGCCGCTCAATCCGCAGGCTTTCGGTCCGTTGAGTGCACACCTCGCCTTCAACACCGCCGTGAGTTTTACCACCAACACGAACTGGCAGAGCTACGGCGGCGAATCCACCCTGTCGTATTTCTCGCAAATGGTCGGACTGGTCTTTCACAACTTTGTCTCCGCAGCGGCGGGCATCGCCATCGCCGCGGCGGTCGTGCGCGGCATTGCGCGCCACTCGGCCAGGACGCTCGGCAACTTCTGGGTGGACCTCGTGCGGGTGACGTACTACCTGTTACTGCCGATTTGCCTTGTCTTGGCGGTATTCCTCGTGTCGCAGGGCGTGATTCAGAACTTCAAACCCTACACCCGGGCACTCACGCTCGATTGGACCGCGACACAGACCATCGCCCAAGGGCCGGTGGCCTCGCAAGTCGCCATCAAGATACTCGGCACCAACGGCGGCGGGTTCATGAACGCGAACGCGGCGCATCCGTTCGAGAACCCGACGCCGCTCTCCAATTTTCTCCAAATGCTGTCCATTTTCAGTATCGGCAGCGGGCTGACGTGGTATCTCGGGCACATGACAGGAAACCAGAAGCATGGTTGGGCAGTATGGATTACCATGTTGCTGTTGTTTCTCGGAGGGATCCTGCTCTGCTGGCGGGTCGAGGCTGGCGGTAATCCGATTCATCAGCAACTCGGGGTCGCCGTTGCCGGCGGCAACATGGAGGGCAAGGAAGTCCGTTTCGGCGTTTTTAACTCTGCCTTGTTTGCCGTCGTCACGACCGATGCCTCATGCGGCGCAGTCAACGCCATGCACGATTCGTTCGCCCCCCTGGGCGGGTTCGTGCCCCTGTTCAACATGGAACTTGGCGAGATCATCTTCGGCGGGGTGGGTGCGGGGCTGTATGGCATGCTCGTCTTCGTGGTGCTCGCGGTCTTCATCGCGGGGCTGATGGTGGGACGTACGCCGGAGTACCTCGGCAAGAAGATCGAGGCGTACGAGGTGAAGATGGCGATGCTGGCGTTGCTGGTGCTCTCGGTCTCCATCCTTGGGTTCGCGGCGTGGGCGGCAGTGAGCCCGTGGGGTCTTACGGGATTGAGCAACTTCGGCCCGCATGGCCTGACCGAGATCCTTTACGCCTACAGCTCCGGCACCGGCAACAACGGCAGTGCCTTCGCCGGGCTGAACGCCAATACGCTCTGGTACAACACCACGCTGGGTCTGGCTATGTTGATCGGCCGCTTTCTCATGATCGTGCCGATCATGGCGATGGCGGGTTCTCTCGCGCAGAAGAAGGTCGCGCCCCTGAGTTCAGGCACGTTCCCCGTGTCGGGCGGCACTTTCGTTGTGCTCTTGATCGGCACCGTGCTTTTGATCGGCGCGCTGAACTTTCTCCCGGTGCTGACACTGGGGCCGGTTGTGGAACACTTCCTCATGGGGCAGGGGAAACTGTTTTGACGCGGGAGCTTCAATGACCCAGAAATCACCATCACTTTTCGACTGGAACATCGCCGGGCCGGCGATAGCGGACGCGTTTCGCAAACTCGATCCGCGGCTGACAATCAAGAACCCGGTAATGTTCGTGACGCAGGTCGGTGCGGTTCTGACCACGGCGGGCATTCTCATCGCAGCCGGCGAGCGGGGCTTTGTCGCGCAACTCGCGATCTGGCTGTGGTTCACGGTGCTGTTCGCCAATTTTGCCGAAGCCGTGGCGGAAGGACGCGGCAAAGCCCAGGCCGAGAGTCTGCGAAAGGCGCGAAAGGACACGATGGCGCGGCGCCTATGCGATGGCCGGGAAGAGCGGATTGCCGCGCCGGAACTGCAGATCGGAGACCTGGTCATGTGCGAAACCGGCGACATTGTCCCGGCGGACGGCGACGTGATCGAAGGCATCGCCAGCGTGGACGAATCGGCCATTACGGGCGAATCCGCACCCGTCATTCGCGAGAGCGGCGGCGACCGCAGCGCCGTCACCGGCGGCACGCGCGTGCTCAGCGACCGGATCGTCATTCGCGTCACGATGGAAAAGGGGAACGGGTTTCTTGACCGCATGATTGCGCTGGTCGAGGGCGCGCGGCGGCAGAAGACGCCGAACGAGATTGCGTTGACAATCCTGCTGGCCGCCCTCACTTTCATCTTCTTGCTCGTGTGCGTGACACTGAGGCCGTTCGGCATCTATTCCGCCGCCGTTTTCTCCTTGCCGGTGCTGATTGCGCTGCTGGTATGTTTGATTCCCACAACCATCGGCGGCCTGTTGAGCGCCATCGGCATCGCGGGCATGGACCGCGTCCTGCAACGCAACGTCATCGCCATGAGCGGACGCGCGGTCGAGGCCGCGGGCGACGTGGACGTGCTGTTGCTCGACAAGACCGGCACGATTACGCTCGGCAACCGCATGGCCACCGAGTTCATTCCCGCGCCGCACGTTACTGCGGAACGACTCGCCGACGCCGCGCAACTGGCCTCGTTAGCCGACGAGACGCCTGAAGGCCGCTCGATCGTCGTACTGGCCAAACAAAGGTTTAACCTGCGCGGCCGCGAAATGGGACCGCAACATGGCCGCTTCATCCCCTTCTCGGCGCAGACGCGCATGAGCGGCGTGGATTTGCCCGGTGGTGAGGGTTCGCCGTCACGCAGCATCCGCAAGGGCGCTCCCGACGCGATCTATCTCCACATTGACCTGCTCGGCGGCACGTTACCGGAAGCCATCCGTCAAAGCGTCGAGCACATCTCCAGACAGGGCGGCACGCCGCTGGTAGTGAGCGACGGCAGCGAAGTTCTGGGCGCGGTGCAACTCAAGGACGTGGTCAAAGGCGGCATCCATGAACGTTTTGCTCACCTTCGCAAAATGGGTATCCGCACGGTTATGATCACCGGTGACAACGCGCTGACGGCCGCGGCGATTGCAGCGGAGGCGGGCGTGGATGACTACATGGCGCAGGCCACACCCGAGCAGAAACTGCAGCGCATCCGCGACGAACAGGCTGCCGGTCATCTTGTAGCCATGACCGGCGACGGCACCAACGACGCCCCGGCGCTGGCGCAGGCCGATGTGGGCGTGGCAATGAACACCGGCACGCAAGCGGCCCGCGAGGCCGGCAACATGGTGGACTTGGACAGTAATCCGACAAAACTTCTCGATATCGTCGAAATCGGAAAGCAGATGCTCATCACGCGCGGAGCGCTAACTACATTCAGCGTCGCCAACGATGTGGCCAAGTACTTCGCCATCGTACCGGCAATGCTGATGACGACCTTCCCCGCCATCGCGCCATTGAACATCATGAAGCTGGCAACACCGCAAAGCGCCATCCTGAGCGCCGTGATTTTCAACGCGCTCATCATTATCGCGCTGATCCCGCTGGCGCTGCGTGGCGTCCAGTATACGCCCATCGGGGCGTTACGGACGCTACAGCGCAACCTGTTAATCTACGGCGGTGGTGGCATTGTTGTTCCGTTTGTCGGCATCAAGATTATTGACCTCATTATCAATGTGCTCAGACTGGTCTAACCCATGAAACAACTCCTTCCAGAATTCCGCTCTGCATTGCTCGCCACGCTCGTGCTCGCTGTCGTCTGCTGCGGGCTTTATCCGCTTGTCGTTTTCAGTATCGGGCAACTCGCCTTTCGCGAGCAGGCCAACGGCAGTTTGATTGTGGATAAACACGGCGTCGTGCGCGGCTCAAAGCTGCTCGGCCAGAATTTCGCCGCCGAGAAATACTTCCATCCGCGGCCATCCGCGGCTGGCAACGGTTACGACGCCGCCAACTCCAGCGGCAGCAACCTTGGGCCGACGTCGCAAAAACTGCGCGACACTATTAAGGAACGCATCGAAGCGTATCGCAAAGAGAATGGATTGAAGGAAACGGATTCCGTCCCCGCTGATGCTGTCACCGCGTCCGGCAGCGGCCTTGACCCGCACATCAGCCCTGAATCGGCGAGGTTGCAGATTGTCCGTGTTGCCGTCGCGCGTGGACTGGTCCCCGCGACCGTCGCTGCGCTGGTTGAGCAAGCGGTGGAACGGCCCCAACTCGGGTTCCTGGGGGATCCGCGGGTGAACGTGCTCCGGCTGAATCTTGTGCTTGATGAGATAAATATTTCTCGATGAAGCGCACAAAAAGGAATATAGAGGGTGCATGGAACAAACCGACAGACCCGACCCCGATGAACTGCTTGCGGATCTGCACAGAGAGGAGAAACGGCAGAAGCGCGGCACGTTGAAGGTATTCCTCGGCATGTGCGCCGGCGTCGGCAAGACATACGCAATGCTCGAGGCGGCACAGAAGGCCAAGCGGGAAGGCCGCGACGTCGTCATCGGCTACGTGGAGACGCACGGGCGCCGAGAGACCGAAGTGTTGACCGAAGGCATTGAGGCCATTCCCCGCAAACCGGTGGTCTATCGCGGCACGACGCTTAGTGAGATGGATCTGGACGCGGTGCTGGCGCGGCAACCGCCGTTGGCCGTGGTTGACGAACTCGCTCATACGAATGCTCCGGGCTCGCGGCATCCGAAGCGATATCAGGACGTGATGGAGTTGCTTGACGCCGGGATAGACGTCTACACCACGCTCAATGTGCAGCATATCGAGAGCCGAGCCGACACCGTGCGGGAGATCACCGGCGCGACCATTCGCGAAACCGTTCCGGATACCATTCTGGCCGAAGCAGAGATCGAGCTGGTGGATCTTTCCCCGGAGGATCTGCTCCAGCGGCTGGCCGAAGGAAAAGTGTATGTGCCCGAGCGCGCGGAGGCCGCCGCGCGCAACTTCCTTCGCGAGGGCAATCTCATTGCGCTGCGGGAAATGGCGTTGCATCTGGCAGCGGAACGGGTCGGGCAGGACGTACGAGATTACATGCAGGCCCGTAAGATCGCCGGCCCCTGGAAAACCGGGCACCGCCTGTTGGTGGCGGTCAGCGCCAGTCCCTATTCCGAGCAGATGGTGCGCTGGACGCGGCGACTGGCGGATAGTCTGGGGTGTACGTGGATCGCGGCGCACGTCGAGACATCCCGTGTGTTATCGGAAGAGGAACAGACCCGCCTGACGCGGAATTTGTCGCTGGCGCGCGCCCTCGGAGCGGAAGTTCGGGGAACCACCGACGAAGACGTTGTGCGCGGGCTTCTTCGCGTCGCACGCGAGCAAAACGTCACGCAGATCGTTGTCGGTACGCCGTACGTGCTCGGCCCATCGATTCTTTCGGCCGGTGCGCGCCGGTTGCAACGGTTGATTCGGGAAGCCGGCAGCATTGACGTGCACGTTGTTCGCGCCGAGGGCCATGAAGACGTGAATCGCCGTCCGTTGTGGTGCCTGCCGGCGGAAGCAGAGTGGCCGCAGTATTTCAAGGCGGTAGCAGTCGTGGGAGCGGTAACGCTCGTGAACGAGGCGCTGGCCGGGCTCATCGGGTCGCGTACCGTGGGTCTGATCTTCCTGATGACCGTCGTCGGGCTGGCCATGTTTCTGAACCGCGGCCCGGTCTATCTGGCGGCCACGGTAAGCGCACTGGTCTGGGACCTTCTATTCCTGCCGCCGCCGCTGACCTTCAATATCGGCAATTTCGAAGATGCCGTGATGTTTGCCATGTATTTCATTGTGGCATTGGCGATGGGACATCTTATCAGCCGGATACGGGCCAGAGAGCGGATGGATCGGAGGCGAGAGGAACGGGCGACGGCAATGTATATGCTGACGCTGGAACTGGGCGATGCGTCCACGTGGGAAGAGATCGAGCACGCCACTGTGAGCAATGTGGAGCGCGCGTTCAAGGCGGATGCCGCCTTGCTCTTGCCCGACGCGAGCGGCAACCTGCGGGGCGACCTCCCGGAGAAGGAACTCGGCGCGGCGGTCTGGGCATACGAGCACGTGCAACCGGCAGGGCGATTCACAGACACACTGCCGATGACCGAGGCGATATACTTGCCTCTGCACACGGGCGGCGGCGCGTTGGGCGTGCTGCGACTGCGCTGGCGGCAGAGTTCGCCCCCAACGATCGAGCAGCGTACGATGCTGGACGGTTTTCAGCGCCACATTTCGCTGGTCGTTGACCGGCAGCGGCTGCGGGAATCCAAGGCCCACAGCCATTTGCTGGCGGAATCGGAGCGGCTGAGCCAAGTGCTGCTGAACGCGGTCTCCCACGAGTTGCGCACACCCATTGCGGCAATCGAGACGGCGGCAAGCGGGTGGCATCCCGGACTCGATCCAGCCCTGCAGAACGCGCTGGTGGCGGAGATCAGGGAAGCGACCGCCCGGTTAAGCCGGCTGGTTGCCAATTTACTAGACATGGCCCGTCTGGAGTCCGGCCATGTGAAGCCGCGCATGGATTGGTGTGATGTAAACGACATTGTCAACGCGGCGCTGAAGCGGGGCGGCAGTGTATTGGCAAATCGGGATGTTTCCGTTAAGATACCGTCGAGTTTCCCCCTGGTGCAGGCGGATTCCCGGCTGATCGAACAGGCCCTGGTTGACCTGCTGTTCAACGCGGCAATGTACACGCCGGCAGGCACACCGGTGGAAGTGAACGCCGTGGTGGAAGAACAGAAGGTGGCCATCACCGTGGCCGACCGTGGTCCGGGACTATCGGCCGAGGCAATCCCGCGTATCTTCGACAAGTTCTATCGCGCGCCGGGAGCGGCGGCGGGAGGCACCGGACTCGGACTCTCGATCGTCAAAGGCTTTGTTGAGGCGCATGGTGGTAACGTGCATGTGGTCAACCGACCGGCCGGCGGCGCCGCCTTTACGATCACCTTGCCGCTGCAGGAAACCCCAAAGGCATGAACACCGTAACGGTCCAGAACCATGTGGTCCTCGTGATTGACGACGAGGTTCAAATCCGGCGCTTGCTGCGCATCACGCTTGAAGCCAACGGATACAAAGTCATTGAGGCGGCAAGCGGAAAGGATGGTTTGGTCGAAGCTGCTACCCGGCGACCCGATATCGTGATCCTTGATTTAGGTTTGCCGGACATGGATGGGGTGGCCGTGTTGAAACGATTGCGTGAATGGAGCCGCGTGCCGGTCGTCGTCTTGTCCGTTCGGGACCGCGACGAAGACAAAATCGCGGCGTTGGACACCGGGGCCGACGACTACGTCACAAAGCCGTTCAGCACGCCGGAACTGCTTGTCCGCTTGCGCGTGGCACTTCGGCATGTGCAACCGGTGGAAGAAGAGGTAGTTTTCCGCTCTGGCGACCTGGTGGTTGACATGGCCGATCGCCGAGTCAGCGTGAAGGGCCAGGAGGTCAAATTGACGGTGACGGAGTACTCGCTTCTGCGACTGCTCGTTCGGCATGCGGGCAGAATTCTAACACACCGCCAGATTCTCAAGGATGTCTGGGGTCCGAACGCCACCAACCAAACGCACTATCTCCGAGTGTATGTGGCGCGCCTGAGAGAGAAGATCGAACCCGTTCCTTCCCGTCCCACTCTCCTGATTACCGAACCCGGAATTGGCTATCGTCTGCTTACAGCGGAATAGCGTCTGAAACTGATGCCCGCATTCAACGTCGCCCGGATGGGGCAGTACTTTCACGATTAGAATCCCCGCCAGATAATTTGGCTGATCTGCCCATTGCCGGAAACGCTTGACTGCACATCCTGCATTGCAATCTCCACCAGCTGGTCTGCGTGGTCGTATTCCACCGTGATTCCTTCGGATAGATGCTTTTGTTCCAAGGAATATTGAAGTGGATTCTAACCAACTTCTAACTTGGTCCTCATTCTGCCCTAACGCTGCCGCGCTGTAATCAGCGCCGTCAAAAGAACCAAAGGCTGTGCCCCCAGCCAGAAACAAACCGGTGGGGATTGCTCAATGTTGGCAAACAGAAAGGAGACGCGGCGATGCAGCAGGTAAAAATTGAAACCCGTCAGACAGCAAACAGACAGGGAGGAGTCATGAAACGAATCATTGTTGGAATAGTGGCGGGCATAGTCATATCGGGAACGGCATGGGCCCAAACGCCCGTGACCCCGGCGCCCGTGTCGGTAACGATGCCAAAGACCTGGGTGGATTACCTCACCCTCAAGGGAGATGTCCGCCTGAGATATGAGACTATCAACGATGACGCGAAAAAGAATGCCAATAATGAGGACTACACCCGGGATCGCGCCCGGATCAGGGCCCGGCTCGGCGCGGAAGGCAAGGTTGAAGATCTGAAGGCCGGCATTCGGTTATCCACCGGCGGCGCGGATCCCGTTTCCGGGAACCAGACGCTCGGCGACGGGTTCCAGAAAAAAGATATTCGCCTGGACTTGGCATATATCGACTACAGTTTCCTGGGCGACTCGCCGCAGGAGATTCGTGCCATCGGCGGCAAGATTGAACAGCCGCTCATTACCATGCCCGACGACTTGGTGTGGGACCCGGATCTGACGCCGGAAGGTTTGGCCGCGAAAGCCCGGTTCGGCAACGATTTCGTAACCCTCCTGCTCAACGGCGAAGGCTTGTGGGTCCAGGAGCGCAATGCCGAAAAGAACGCTACCGGTTTGGCCGGCCAGGCCGCGTTAAAGTTCCAGTTCATGCCGGAAATCGGGCTGACCGTTGGCGGCACTTATCTCGCATATCAGAATCTCAAGGGGTATGACGTCATTGACTGGGAAAACAAGAATAATTCCTACGGCAATAGCACAATTCCCGGCTCGGTCAGCGGGAGCACCACCAACAAGGCCTGGGCATGCGAGTTCACCCCGATCATGGGATTTGCGCAACTCGACTTGTGGCTGGGTTTTCCTGTGGCGATTTTCGGCCAGGCGCTGACCAATCCGAAGGCGGACGCTAACAAGAATGGCTATATGGGCGGTATATCGCTTGGCAAGGCCAAAACCCCGAGGACCTTCGAGGTCGGCTACAGTTATACCAAGCTGGAGAAGGATGCGACGCTCGGCATGTTCACCGATTCCGATCGCTGGGGCGGCGGCGCCGACGGCGAGGGCAGTAAATTCTACGGTAAGTACCAGATTATGAAAAATCTGCAGGCTTGCGCCACCTTCTTCCTGGATCAGAAAAAAATCTCCGCCGCCGACGGCGGAACGGATTACAACCGGTTGCAATTGGATTTGCAGGCCGCGTTCTAACGGCCTTTTCCTTTGGCAGGTTACGAGGCAGACATCTTCTAACAAATTTCTAACATTACGCTAATCCTGCTCTAACGGGTCTTTGTTTTACTTAAATCAAAAAAGGAGGAACCGATGAAATTCTTAAAAAGTTGGTTATTACTGGGAACTTGTCTTTCAATAATTGCGTGCGGGTGCGCTCGGCACTCCGGCACGTCGCTCACCGTAGCCGGCTCCACCGCATTCCAGCCCTTTGCGGAAAAACTGGCTGAGCAATTCATGGCCAAACGCCCTGACGTCAATATCACGGTACAGGGCGGTGGATCCGCGCTGGGCATCCAATCGGCGCGTTCGGGGGCCGCCCAGATCGGCATGGCGGATCTCGTGGAACTGCCGCCCGAGGCCAAAGAACTCCTGGGCGTCACCGTGGCCCGGGACGGCATCGCCATCATCGTGAATCCGGCGAACACCTTGACCAATCTCAGCCTGGAACAAATCCGCGGGATATTCCAGGGAACCATCAAAAACTGGAAGGAAGTGGGTGGGGCCGACCAGCCTGTCCGGGTGATATCGCGCGAAGCCGGGTCCGGAACGCGTTCCTCTTTTGAAACGATCATCGGCGGCATCACCCTGGCCAATGCGGCCATCATCCAGGACTCGAACGGGACCATCCGCGAAACGGTGGCCAACGACCGGGATGCGGTTGGCTATCTGTCGCATGGCCTGCTTAATGCGAAGGTCAAAGCCATCCGTACGGATGGCGTGGAGTGCATCGAAAAGGAAATCGTCGCGGGGCGATACAAACTGGTCCGGCCGGTGTTCCTGCTGATCCAGCCCCCACCGGCCGGGGCCGTGAAAGATTTCATCGACTATATTCTCTCCCGTGACGGACAGGAAACCATCCGGCTCAATGGATTGCTTCCGGCGAAATAACTAAGACCATGCAACAGGTTGGAGACAGATTAGTCAAGTGGACACTCATGGCGCTGGCCTTCACGGCGCTCACCAGCCTGCTCCTGATCGCAATTTTCATCTTCAAGGAGGGAGTCCCGTTCATTGCCCGGGTGGGCTTCAAGGATTTCCTGCTGTCCTCCGACTGGCGGCCGCAGGCGGGCCATTTCGGCATCTACCCCATGATTATTGCCTCACTGCTGGTGACTTTCGGGGCCATGCTCGTGGGTGCGCCGCTTGGGATCGCCTGTGCCGTGTTCCTGAACGAATTTGTTTCCAAGCCCGCTACGCGGATCATCAAACCGACCATCGAACTGCTCGCGGGAATTCCCTCCGTCGTGTATGGATTCATCGGGGTGGTGGTGGTGGCGCCCTTGATCCGCTCCCAATTCGGAGGTCCCGGCCTTTCCATGCTCTGCGCTTCCCTCATCCTCGGCGTCATGGTGCTGCCCACCATCATCAGTATTTCCACCGATGTCCTCGCCAGCGTGCCGAATGCCTATCGCGAAGGAGCGCTCGCGCTGGGCGCAACCCGCTGGCAGAGCGTGCACATGGTGATCCTTAAAGCAGGGCGGTCGGGCATCGTCGCCGCCGTGATTCTCGGCATGGGGCGCGCCATCGGGGAAACCATGGCCGTGATCATGGTGGCCGGCAACACGGTTCAACTGCCCCACTCGGCGCTCGATTCCGTGTGCACGCTCACGGCCAAGATTGCCATGGAAATGGGGTCCGCGACCGGTCCGCATCGCCAGGCGCTGTTTGCCATCGGCGTCGTCCTCTTTCTCATGATCATGATGTTTAATGCCCTGGCCATGTCGGCCATCAAGCAAAGGTTTGCCGGGAAATGATAATTTCACCCCGCAATACGCAGGCGCTGGCCGTGACGCTCCTGGGCGGAGCCACCGGCCTGACCCTGGCCATTCTCGTTTTTGTCATCGTGTTTATCCTGGGCAAAGGCCTGCCGGTGATCAGCCTGGGTTTCCTTTTCGACAATCCCCAGGAGATGGGCAAAGCCGGCGGTATTTTCCCCACGCTGGTGGGTACCCTGATCCTCCCGCTCGTGGCCATTTTCATTGCCCTGCCGGCCGGCGTCGGCACGGCCGTCTATCTCAGCGAATACACCGTGGAGAACCCGGCCACCCGTATTATCCGCTTCGGAACCGATTGCCTGGCCGGGATCCCGTCGATCATCTTCGGGCTGTTCGGTTTCATTTTCTTTGTCACCACCTTGAAAATGGGCTGGTGCATTCTGTCCGGCGCGCTGACCCTGGCGATCATGGTCCTGCCGACCATCATCCGGACCTCCGAAGAGGCGATCAAAGCCGTGCCGGCCAGCTATCGCGAAGTCAGCTGTTCCCTCGGTGCCACGCGCTGGGAAACGGTCCTGAAGGTCGTCCTGCCGAATGCCCTGCCCGGGATCGTGACCGGCGTCATGCTGAGCATCGGCCGTTGCATCGGCGAAACCGCCGCCGTGATTTTCACCGCAGGCGCTTCACTGCGCTTGCCGCATTCGGTGTTCGATTCGACCCGGACCATGGCCGTCCATTTTTATATCCTGGCGCGGGAAGGCATCTCCAACGAAAACGCCTATGGCACCGCCGCCGTGCTGATCTTGTCGGTGCTCCTGGTAAACTCGCTTTCCTACTGGATGATGAACCGGTTTATTGCGCGAAGGACCAAATGACCGACGCCGTTAAAATAGCGAATCGGAACTTCAGTGTCTTCTATGGGGCAACCCGGGCCCTGCGCGGCATTACGCTGGACGTGCCGGCACATCGGATTCTCGGCATTATCGGGCCCGCCGGTTCCGGAAAAACCGCGCTGTTGCGTGCCATGAACCGCCTGAACGATTTGAACCCGGACTGCCGCGTAGAGGGCCAAATCCTGCTGGACGGCGTTGATATCTACCAGCCGGATTTCGACGCGGTCCGCCTGCGCAAACGGGTGGGCATGGTGTTTGCCCTGCCGGTGCCGCTGCCCCTGAGCCTGTTTGACAACATCGTCTACGGGCCCCGGTTATCCGGTATCCGGGCGCGCACGCGCCTGAATGCACTGGTCGAAGGCAGTCTCCAGGCCGCATTCCTGTGGGACGAAGTCAAGGACCGGCTGCACACTTCCGCAATGCGCCTGTCGGGCGGCCAGCAACAGCGCCTGTGCCTGGCCCGCGTGCTTGCCATGGAACCTGAAGTCATCCTGCTGGACGAGCCCTGTTCGGGACTGGACCCGATCTCCACCGCCCGGATCGAAGAGGCCCTGATTGCATTGAAAAGCAAATACACCATCGTTCTGGTCACTAACAACACGAAGCAGGCGGCGCGCGTGGCCGATACCACGGCCTTCCTGTTCCAGGGCGAATTGGTCGAGGTCGGGCCGACCGGCCAGATATTTACCATGCCCAAGGATCAGAGAACAAATGATTACGTGAGCGGGAGGTTCGGCTGAAGATGGACATTGCCATACAGATTTCAAACCTGGACCTCTTCTACGGCGCGTTCCATGCACTCAAGAACGTGAACCTGGCGATCGAACAGCGCAAGATTACCGCCCTGATCGGCCCATCGGGGTGTGGCAAGTCAACGCTTCTGAGAGCGCTGAACCGCATGAATGACCTGATCCCGGGCTGTCGGACAACCGGCGCGGTCCTCCTGGAAGACAAGGACATTTACGGCCCGGCAATCGACGTTTGCGAACTGCGCAAAAAGGTTGGCATGGTCTTCCAGCGCCCGAATCCGTTTCCCTTATCCATCCGTGACAACGTAACGTTCGGCCTGCGCGTCGCCGGCCGGAAAAATAACGCGAGCCTGGACGATACCATCGAGAAAAGCCTCCAGGACGCGTGGCTGTGGGAGCAGGTCAAGGACAAGCTGGATAATTTAGCCCTGGAATTGCCGCTGGATCAGCAGCAGCGGTTATGCATTGCCAGAGTACTGGCGGTGGAACCGGACGTGATTCTAATGGACGAACCCTGCTCGGCCCTCGATCCGATTTCCACGGCCAAGATTGAGGAACTGATGCTGGAACTGCGCCGCCGGTACACAATTGCCATCGTGACGCATAACATGCAGCAGGCGGCCCGCATCTCCGACTACTCCGCTTACATGTTGCTCGGAGAAATGATCGAGTTCGGGGTCACCACTCAGATATTCGAGAACCCAAAGGATAAACGAACTGAAGACTACATCACGGGCAGGTACGGGTGATCGGAGAATGGTCAATGGATCATGGTTGATGGTATATGAATCGAGCCGCATTGAAATTAGACACTGGAAATTAGTTTTAATCAGGAACTGCAATAGAAACACGAACAGAAACATGAACATTGCCCGCGTCGTTCCATAGGCAGATCCGCCTATGGCGGAAAACACGCGAATGGACGCGAAAAAAGAAAAGATTTTTCTTCTATATTTAGCGTTCCTTTTGCGTGTTTAGCGGGTAAATTCCTTGGGCTGGGAGGACTCGTATGGAAAGACATCTGCAACGCGAAATCGACAAACTTAAACGCCGGCTCCTGGAACTCAGCGCCGAAGTGGAAAACGATGTGCGCATGGCGGTTCGGGCCGTGGAAGACCGGGAAGAAACCCTGGCCGCAACGGTGCTCCGCCGCGAAGCGCAGATCAACGCTACGGAAGTGGAAGTGGAAGAAGAATGCCTGAAAATCCTGGCACTCTATCAGCCGGTCGCGGCCGACTTGCGCTACATTATCGCCGTGCTCAAGATCAACCAGGACCTGGAACGGATCGGCGACCTGGCCGTGCATATCGCCGAACGCGGCCTGTTTCTCTGCCAACAACCGCGCATAGACATTCAATTCCGGCTGGGAACAATGGCCGACAAGGCCCAAACCATGCTGAAAAAAGTGCTGGATGCCTTTGTAAATCTCGACGAGGCGGCGGCCCGGGCCGTGTGCGCCGCCGACGGGGAAATCGATGCCATCCATCGTGAAATTTTTCAGCAGGTCAAGACCGCGGTCACCGGCAACGCTCAGCTCTTCGAGCCCCTGCTTCAAATTTTGCATATCTCGCGGCATTTGGAACGGATCGCGGACCATGCCACTAACATCGCCGAGGATTTGATCTATTTGATCGAGGGCCGGATCGTGCGGCATACACCGGAGGTCTTGACCAAAAAACCGGATAAGCCGCCTCCGCCGGCAATGTAACCGTGAAGCAACAGTCCGCGCTCCCGCACCGGCGCGCGGCCGATCGGGCGGAGAGGCGCAGGAATACAATCGATTATGTTTTTCGATCCATTATATCTGATCATGCTTATTCCCGCCCTGGTTTTAGCTGGTATTGCGTCGTTTGTCACCAAGACTACTTTTGCAAAGTATGCGCGCGTTTCGGCTTCGTCCGGATTGACCGGCGCCGAAGCCGCCAGCCGGCTATTGGAGCGCAAAGGCGTTCATGACGTCCGCGTTGAACGGATTGACGGATTTTTAAGCGATCATTACGATCCGAGGACGCGCACGTTGCGTCTTTCGGCCAATGTGTATGACTCCGCCTCGCTTTCGGCCATCGGCGTGGCCTGCCATGAGGCGGGGCACGCGCTCCAGCACGCAAGTCATTATGCGCCGTTAAGTCTGCGTTCGGCTCTCGTGCCGGTTACCCAAATAGGGACTATTGCGCCTTACATCATTATCCCATTGGGATTTATCCTCGGCTCATTGAGCCTGATTAAGCTTGGTATTGCGCTCTTTGCCATCGTCGTGCTTTTCGCGTTGATCACTCTGCCGGTCGAATGGAATGCCAGCGCCAGGGCCAAGGAGCTGATGGTTTCGTCGGGGATTGTATCCGCGCGGGAACAGGAAAGCGCCGGCAAGGTCCTCAACGCCGCTTTTCTGACCTATATTGCCGCTGCGGTTTCGGCGCTTCTGACGCTGCTTTACTACCTTATCCGGTCAGGACTCCTCGGCGGCCGCCGCGACTGAATTGGGATACCCGCAGAGCAAGCGATTTGCCCAAACCGCGCAATAATCCACGCTCCCGCACGTGGGACGTGGGGAAAATGCGCTCACCGCCTCTTCGGCATTCGGCGTAAACGGACCATCCCCACGGGCGTGGGGAAAATACGTTCAGGAAATGAGCAAGTTTTCAGACTGTCGGACCATCCCCACGGGCGTGGGGAAAATATGAAACGCCGGGTGATTCCATGCCTCCGCAACGGACCATCCCCACGGGCGTGGGGAAAATAAACTGAAGGAAAAAGAAACCGCCCTACAGGCCGGACCATCCCCACGGGCGTGGGGAAAATTCATTGGAAGGCGGCCGATGTTCGTTCTCCATCGGACCATCCCCACGGGCGTGGGGAAAATCTAAATATCCCAATCACAGGCCAATCAGACACCGGACCATCCCCACGGGCGTGGGGAAAATTACGTCATCGCCTGAAGTCCTGCGTCTCGTAGCGGACCATCCCCACGGGCGTGGGGAAAATGATCCCTTGCGCGTGGATTTGGATAAGTACGACGGACCATCCCCACGGGCGTGGGGAAAATAATCCCGACGATAAGCAACGGGCGATTGACGGCGGACCATCCCCACGGGCGTGGGGAAAATAATCACGTCCTCGTTGGCGACCAGAGCGTTGACGGACCATCCCCACGGGCGTGGGGAAAATCAATAACTCCGCTAAAGAAACATGCGGACGGCCGGACCATCCCCACGGGCGTGGGGAAAATTTTGCCAATCATGCCAATATGAAGGTATTTGCCGGACCATCCCCACGGGCGTGGGGAAAATTCGTTCATCCCGCGTGGCGGTTGCCGTTGTTCCGGACCATCCCCACGGGCGTGGGGAAAATCACCATGTTATTTCGAGGGGCGCGAACACCAGAGGACCATCCCCACGGGCGTGGGGAAAATGATCCCACACCATGGGAAGCGCTGTCGTTTACCGGACCATCCCCACGGGCGTGGGGAAAATCGGAGAATATCGGACTCAATGCTCCGGCATACCGGACCATCCCCACGGGCGTGGGGAAGGACATGGAAATTATTGTGGCATCGTGGACCATCCCCACGGGCGTGGGGAAAATCGAGAAAGCAATCGCATGGGGACACGTATGGGAGGACCATCCCCACGGGCGTGGGGAAAATATGTGCGGGTTCCTTCTCCACCGATAACATTTCGGACCATCCCCACGGGCGTGGGGAGAATTACAAGCCCCTATCGGTACGTTTCCATCCAAACGGACCATCCCCACGGGCGTGGGGAAAATGCACCATTCGCCATTACTGTAGGTTGGGAATACGGACCATCCCCACGGGCGTGGGGAAAATCTATACATAATCCATCTATCGGAGGATAGTCACGGACCATCCCCACGGGCGTGGGGAAAATCAACCGAAACGCTACGCTATGGATGGAAGATAAGGACCATCCCCACGGGCGTGGGGAAAATTGCGCCGTTAAGGGTAAAGGACGTGAGCGATGCGGACCATCCCCACGGGCGTGGGGAAAATACCACGCGATCACTATTCCCCGGCGAGAATGACGGACCATCCCCACGGGCGTGGGGAAAATTCGCAGACCCGGACGGAATCAGCGCCAAAGCCCGGACCATCCCCACGGGCGTGGGGAAAATTGAAACTGGCGACACCAGGACAAGCCAGAACACGGACCATCCCCACGGGCGTGGGGAAAATTATGCCAAGATTTACGCACACCACGTCAAACCCGGACCATCCCCACGGGCGTGGGGAAAATCGAGCTTTTAATAGTGGTTATGCGACATTATGCGGACCATCCCCACGGGCGTGGGGAAAATGGTGGTGGTGTTGGTTCGGGTATGTCTGGTCAAGGACCATCCCCACGGGCGTGGGGAAAATGTTCCTGCGGGGTCAACCGCCTGACAACCGGACGGACCATCCCCACGGGCGTGGGGAAAATAGGAACATCGGTATTGAACAAACCATCGTAACCGGACCATCCCCACGGGCGTGGGGAAAATGGGTTGATAGGGGGTAATGCGAAATGAGAGTCCGGACCATCCCCACGGGCGTGGGGAAAATGAATTGAGGCACACCGATCACACGAGGGCGAACGGACCATCCCCACGGGCGTGGGGAAAATTGACGACGGACCAAATATGGGAGGCGTTAAAACGGACCATCCCCACGGGCGTGGGGAAAATTTGTATCCGCACCTTATGGCCGCCCTGTTTGTAGGACCATCCCCACGGGCGTGGGGAAAATCCTTTGCAAGAAATATCAATGGCCGGCAGTTCCGGACCATCCCCACGGGCGTGGGGAAAATGTAACGAAGATATTTGTTTTCGGTTGATGTTGAGGACCATCCCCACGGGCGTGGGGAAAATACCCACATTTAGTGGGTGTGATACAAGCGATGGTCAATCCCTTGTGTATCTTCTATTATTCAGTTGTCAAAGACCTATGCTGTGCCTTAATGAAAGGCACAGGATGGAAACGCCCTTTTACCCCTATTCAAACCCCGGACCATCCCCACGGGCGTGGGGAAAATAAGATCGCCCAGGCTATATCGCAGTGGCTCAACGGACCATCCCCACGGGCGTGGGGAAAATGACGCATCCGCGCCATCACAATGCAGGAGCAATGGACCATCCCCACGGGCGTGGGGAAAATGGCGATGCCGGCGGCATTGGTTGTAATTGCACCGGACCATCCCCACGGGCGTGGGGAAAATTCTATGCGGCCGTTGGCGCCGGTTTCACCAACCGGACCATCCCCACGGGCGTGGGGAAAATACCCACATTTAGTGGGTGTGATACAAGCGATGGTCAATCCCTTGTGTATCTTCTATTATTCAGTTGTCAAAGACCTATGCTGTGCCTTAATGAAAGGCACAGGATGGAAACGCGGCACAGGATGGAAACGCAAACAATGGGCCAGGGTAGCCGTCAAATGACAGTCGCAATATCTTGCGCGACAACGCAACTAACGAGCGGACATCCCGGGCATTGTATTGGAGTAAACGCATAAGGCTTGAATCATTGCCTTCGTCCGCATGGCTTTGCCAGAGGCGCACCGCCATTTCGCCATCGCCTTCCTCGTTCGCCAGGCGCCGGATTCCCAGCGATCGCTCAATAGACTTTAGCCCGCCTGTATAGCCGTAAACACGCGCCTCGTGCATCAGGTCAATATGCGGAGGCAGGCATGTGAGATCAAATGTTCGAGCCAGCATCGGCAGGTCGAAGCGCGTGCCGTTAAAAGTTATCAGCACATCAATGCGCCGCCATATTCCAAGGAACTCGCACAAGTTCCGACCGCGCACGAAACTAAGCATCCGCCCCGCCTGCCACAAACCAATCAACGTCAACTCGTCGTGTGAGCCAAGTCCGGTCGTCTCGACATCAAGAAAAGCCACGCCATCGGCAAAATCCGGCCATATGCGCAGGCGGTGGCCGGTTGGCAAACGTTTTAGAAAATAGTCTGCCACGCGGCCCTCCAATGCGGCCCGCAGTTCTGGCAGTTGCGCGGTCAAGTCGGCCGCTTTGCGCGGCGATAACACTCGCCCAGCCTGCGGCAGGTAGTCCCATGTCAGGCAACCCGCCCGCCATAACTTGCGTTCAGCGGAAACAGAGACACCCCGAAAACAACACAGGCTGCGAGCAAGCATCACCCATCCTCCGCACCTTCCGTCTCGGACCAAGCCTCGGCCAGCACCTGTAGTCCGGACAGCCGCACAGGAAGGCGCGGCGTGTCGCCAAAGCACTCAATACAGTAACCTTGGGAAGAGCGCTCAGAGCCAATCACCAGCATGCCCAGTCCCGGCGCATTGCGGCGAATGTACTCCAGCGTCTTGGCGCGGGTGCGGGGATTGACGCTGCCTACAAAAACGTTCGGACGTGGCTCGACGAACCAACGTTTGAGCAAGCCGCGAATGGCAGGCGGCGTGTCATTGGCAATAATAACTGTCATATGCCCTCCAACAACGTCTCAATGTCCTTCGGCATTCGTTGCAGCAGACGCCGATCCTCGATATGGAACTTAAGCCGCGTGATTACATCGTCTGATGTCGCGTCCGGCTTCAGCCCAATGGTCTCGAACGCCGCCACCAGTGTGGTTTCCGGCTTGTAAATATCGGCCATGTCGAAAACAAACGGGAGCGTACTGGCCGTATGAATAAAGCCCAATGCCGGCAGATAGCCAAGCGAGCAAACCACGGCGGTCGTCAGTGCGTAGAGCGCGGCATTGGCCGTCGAAACGGCGCGGTTGATGTTGTCCGCCAAGTCCCAATTATCCGGATTGTAGTTGCGGCCTTTCCAGGTAACGCCATGTCGGACACCCAGGTTGGCATAGAGCGCCTTGACGCGGCGGCCCTCCATGCCGCGCAACTCCTTGATCGCGACGCCGGACACGTCCTCGCCGGCGAAACGCATGCCGAACATGCGGCGGGCGACCGTGTCGCGTTTTGCTGGTGAGGCGGCCAACTCCGCCTGACGCCGTGCGCGTTCGTTGTCGTGTGTGGGCGCAACGCCGAAGGCGTAGAAGCGCATCCCCTCCGCGCCGATCCAGCAGACCGGCGTATTGCATTCCGCACAGGCTTTCATGGCGGCATGCGTAACGGTGGTGCCCGGGCCGAGCATCAGCACGCTGAGCGAAACCACCGGCAGGCGAAAGACCGTGCGATCTGCGCCAATCCACTTCACACTGGAGTCGTCCACTTCCAAGCGGCCGTGTTCCAGATAGATCGGTGTCCAGCGCTCGCGCACCGGCGTGAGGGTTTCCAATGGCGGGCGTTCGAATACCGGCATGGGGTCATCCTCCCGTAAGCGTGGCGGGCCGTCGGCAAATGCGGCGCGGCTTAAATTCACGTGTTTGGAAGTTCACGGGGACATCCATAAGCGTATCGGTGCCGTCGGCGAATGACGCCGTCTCTTCGACACGGGCAAACTCATCCGTTTTTCTGCCGTCCAGTCCCAGCGCGGCTAATGCTTCCTGGGGCGTCGCCATCAGACCCCGCACAATGGGAGCGGCCGGAATACAGTTTTTGCGCCCGAACCAGACGCCCCAGCGCGGATTTCGCAATGCCTCAGCGACTGGCTTCAGCGTCGAATGCGGCCCGGCCAATATCACACCGAACTTTGCGTCGAGCAGATACTGGCGGTGTGATATGACCGCGTCCCCACTGATCGCGCCACTGGCGCGTCGGGTTCCGCTGACTGTGTGGTAGTCCTCCAGCCGTCGAATATCCAGAGGCTGGCGACATCCCTCCGGCAAACGCTGGATGGCGAGCACCATCAGGCGCACGGATTCCAACTGCGCCAACCACTCCTTCTCGGTATTGGAACCCTTTGGGACGCCAAGCGCGGCGCAGACCATGCCGAGAATCCCGCTCCGGGTCGGATGCAAGGCCGTGGTGCGCCGCTGGAAGCGGCTGGCAAAGCCCCAGCTTTGCAACGGCGCATCGAGCATCATGGCGAGGAATGCTTGATCAGACATGGTTCACCAATACTTTGCACAAATCATCCAAGGACTTGTCGGGAATGGAGATTTCGGCAACGGTTTCGATGCCCCAGGTCTTCTTGAGCGACGCGTGTTGCTTTTTCAGCAGGTCCACGGATGCCTCAATCAACCCGTTCTTTGACCACACCGGTTTCTCAAATGCGTTGATCAGTTGAATCGGTTGCCCCTTTTCCTTGACCAGGCCCAACACATACACCGGCAGAGTGTTGGCGTTCATGGAGTTTTTTCGAGCGCCTGGGACGGCCAGCAACGTGGCGCGGATGAAAGCATCCACCACCTGCTTGCGCTCCTCCTGTCCGAGAGAGGCCAGATGATCGCCGTCGAACAACATGTCGAGGTTAAGCGCGGTGTAGCGGTAGTAACAGGCGGAGTTGAACTCTAGCGTACCCGTCATGCCTGCGCCGGCTTCTTCCGCGCCCTGCAAATCATCAACCGCGGCGAAGAAATCCAAATCCGTGTCGGCCTTATGGGTGGACAACGCATGGCTAAACATGCCGGCGCCTTCGACCGTTAACGAGTGGTCACTGGCCACCATGCGCCCGAAGATGGCGATGTCGGCGGCATCTTTAAGTTGAACGGATTTGCATGCTTCCTTAAGGGCCTTCTCCGCAAGTTTTCCGAGGCCATCGCCCTCTTTCTTGCCCTTCTTGCTTTTTGGCTCTTCGCCGGCGGCACTTGCAGATTCATTCAGGGCCGCCGCCACTTTCTCTGCTACCGTTTTAATTTCGGCTGGCGAGAGAAACATGAGCGTTTTCACCATGAGCTTGCCGGTCTTCTCTTTTTCCACATCAAATGTGGCCAGATATTCACCGATGGCTTTGGCAGCATCCAAAGCCTTGGCGGCATCTACTCCTTTGGCCGTCATCGCATCTCGGAGCGGTTCAACGATCAACCGGCTCCGATTTCCGGCAAAGAGAGCCGGGGCTTGTTCCTGCGCCATCTCCCGGATGGCGCGTTTGAGGCACTGGCTGGAAATGCGGGCGCGTATAGCGCCGCCAAAAATGGCAGTCTTTGGCGCGCCGACATCGTCGCGGTTGAGACAGGAGACGGGAAACGATTGGAGGATGTGCAATTCGATCAGTTTCATCGGTTTGTCCTTTCGATCTTTGTATGTTGCCTACGCTTCACTTCAATCCAAACGGACCAGTATCTCTTTATGGTTCCTGCCCTCCTTCCGCCACCTTGCCCGGCAAGCGGGCGTGGCGGCTCAGTTTGTCGCGCAGCGTTTCGCGCAGACGCGGTTTTTCGTGGGCATATAGCGAAACCAGCTTTTTACCGGCCTGCTGATAGAGTTTCTTCTTTTCCAGCATGCCAATCTGATAGTCCAGATTGTCCTCTATGCCCCAGTACTCGATATAGAGGTCGAATTCGGGCAGGTAGAAATCGGGGCGGATGGCATAGCCTTTGATGATCCGGAAGCGGTTATCGTAACGGAAAACGATGTCCATGGCGGCGAGTTCTTCGGCGATGATCCGCTCGCCTTCAGACTGCACCACGGCGCCATTGGCGGCCTGAATGGTCTTGTTTAGCTCAACCTGGGTTTCCCAATTGCGGCGCTTGAGGAAAACCTTGTCGAAGCAGGGGTCGCAATACGTGCGCTGAAAAGCCTTCTGTGCACGGGCAAACTCGTCCGCAGTCACGGTTCTGCCGCACCGCCCGCATTGATGCACAGTGCCCTGCTCCATAATGCGCAGAGCTTCGCGAATCGTCTTGCACGCGGCCTCGGCGGAGCGCTTTACATAGTCCTTTTCCGCCGGTTTTTGGCACAGGTCATCTAAGTCCGGCAGCGTGTCCGTCGCCGTTGCGCCAAAGGTGCCCAGCGCCTTGGCCGCATACTGCCGAACCTGGGGATGCGCGTCTCCCAGCAGTGGGCGTAGCAAGTCAACCGACGCCGCAGAGTCCACAATTCCCGCGAGCTTGCCCAATTCCGATGCCGCCAGTCGGCGCACCAGCGGTGAGTCGGACCGGGTGAAGTCGGATAACTCCGTGAACCCGGATGCGGAAGCACTTTCGCCCAGTTTAGTGGCGTAAGCGGCAAGGCGTTTTTCGTTAGCGACGTTCATGGGCAGATTATTGTATATTTCAGAAACTCGTTTCGCGTCCAGGGGGACGCTTTACAGCGTTTCTCCATGGTTATGAATAGGGTGCCAACGCCAGCAGACCGAAGCCGAAGCCCTTGGCGGAGCCGATCCCCTTGTCAAATGCAATTTGAAACGCCGCCGGATCGGTGACGGTCAGGATGCCCTCGAATTCCACGGCATGATGGATGCCGGCTTGATTTCGTTTTTCGATGCGGAACCATTCGCGGCCTTCGGGAATAATGCGCAACGTTTCATCGGCCACAGTAAAACCGGATTGCTGGGCTTTGCGCTTGAGCCAGTCGGTTTGTTCCGGCGGGGTACGCAAGGGAAGGCGCTTGCGACTGGCGTTGTTGCGCTTTGTCGGGTTGGCTCGAAGCTGAAAGCGGTACTGGCGGTGGGCGAGAAACGCCGGGGTGATTGCGCGGGTCTGCCAAGCGTCCGGCGCATTGGGCCAGTCGGCGGGGCGAACCGGTGACTGGGCGGAGATAATCAGCAGACGGAATTGCCGGTCGCGTTCGCGACGGTCGAGGCGGGTAAGGAAATCGCGCGGCTGGCTGTCGCGGCCGGGGAAAGCCTGCCAAACAAGCTGATGCCAGTCATAGACATCCCTTAGCTTTTGGCGTGCGGCCGTTTCGTAGTCGAGGAATGCTTGCGTCAGGAAGCTCATGCTTGCACCTCCGTCATTGCCACGGCGGCGGGATCTTTGGCGTCCAGCAGGTCGGGATTAAGTGTGTCATCGGGCTCTGCAACGCCCCAGAAGGCCTTGGCCCAGCGGACTTTGACCTCATCCCCCCACCAGAGCAGGTCGGAAAGGAGTTGGGTATAGTTGATGCGCAGGCCTTTGGTTTGTGCGGTACGGATAACCGGGGCGACGCGCTCGGCGATTTCATCGTGATCGCAGGTCAACAGACGTTTGAAGCGTCCCTCAAAAGAATGGTGTTCTCCATTAAGTTTGGCCAGCGTGTCGCTAAGACAGCCGCTTGTGCAATCCAAGTCCGGATCGCAAGCCCAGAGTGCGGCGACTATTTCATAGGCCGAATTGCCGATAGCCACGGGAAAGCCTGCAAGCAAAGGCCAGGCATTTGGTTTGCGGGCATCACTCAGCGCGCCCCTCAAGTTGGCAAGCGCGCCGCGATCATTTTGATAACGTTGTAGAAAAGCGATAAATGGAGCGGCATTGTTATGGAGTCTTGGCGTTCTCATTCTTCGGTCTCCTCGGTGGGTTTCTCGGCTTCAGTTTCAACGGGTTTGAAAAGAGCGTTGAGGCCCAGGGCATAGGCTTTCAACTGGCGCGGCGTTGTGTGCGGGCAGGCGAGTTCGTAAGCCTCACGGGCGGCACGCGCCAAAGCTTTACCCCACTGGGTGCCGCTCCAGTTTTCCTTAGTTGCCTCTCCGGGAAATAACGGTGCCGGGTCTTTCACCAAGGCCAGAAGAAGTGGAACTTTCTGCTCGATAGCGGTCCAGTAGTGGGAGGAGGCCTTCTGCTTAACGAGATTGCCTCGTTTGTGAAGTTCTGCCTTATCCAGCTCGTCGTGCAATTCACGATGGCAAGTGGACACGGCACGATTAATTTTACGTCCCCAGTATTCCGCCTGTTCGACGCCTTGTTGGTAAAGCCGACGGCCTTCATTCGTGAACATTGAGCCGGGAATGTGGAACACCGACTCAACAGCGTCGAGTAGCTTGGCCTTGTTCGCCACCAGAGCACCACACCATACGTCTGTGCCTTTGTTCTCATCCAGCGATGCGAGCGCCAGCGGACCGCCAGGCATTTGGTTCGCTGCCGTCGCCAACACAGCAATGGAATGAGCTTCACGCCAAACACTCTTGGCAAGCGATGCGTTGAGGAATGTTCGTTCCGACTTGTCGTTGTGATGACGTACCACCACTGTTGCGGCAACCTCCCGCCACTCAGGATCGTAGATTATGGCTGCTCCCATGACCAGACTTCGACCATCAGGTGATAGGCGTACAGCCCGACTCATGGGTATCAAACGGCCGAGATAAGAGCACGAGGCATTGGCAATGGCTTCGCTGTCCTCTGGTCCATCGGGCATCTTTTCCCAGATTGGTTTTCCCCACTGGTAACCCAGCATTTTGATATGGTCGCGTGCGAGAATGTTGGCGTGAACGGTGTCGACAAGAGAAAAACGCTTGAGATAGGTGTGGAGCATGGCCTTGACAATACAGGGCGAATGGTTGCTGTTGCGGCCCATAGTGATGTCATGCCACTTTACATCACTGATCAATCCGCCTGGGGAAAAGTTTTGGAATGACAATAATAGTAACGCTATTGTGTCGGAGGAAAAAACACGATCCGAACCACCCGCGTTATCAAATAGAGTAGTGTTATTGCCTGTGGCCAAAGTTAAATCGAGCTTGCTTGGCAAACTCCCGTCCAAAGCTCCTCCATCTTTCGCTGGCTTTACATTTGCCGTCTGCAAAAACCTCTGTCCATCGCCAAAGAGTTCAAAGGAGTGCTTCCACTTGGCCAGGTAGTTGGCGGCGGTTTGAGGCAGGCGGGCACGGCAGGACAACCAGTCGGCGCGATCTTTGGGGCCATCGAGGGCGGCTTGGGCAATGCAGATAAGCAGGCGCATGAGCGCGATGCGCTCGTGGGGGCGCACGGCAAGATCCCGAATCTGGTCGCCTTTCTGAAAAGCATCTAATAGACTGACCTTGTCCGCTTTTCCGTTTTCCCAGACCACGGGAATCCATGGATCATTCGTAAGATTCATCATCCTCCTCCTCGGCGTGTCGCCTCAGCCCGGCCGCGCCGGCTTGCCACGGCGGAATGACCACGCCCAAATCATTTCGATAGGTCAAACCGGATTCAGCGCCACCCGGCAGCAATACCAGTTTTTCGTCGCACAATTTGCACACCAAAATACTATCGCGAGCATACTCCCGTAACCAGTCTGGTGTCGAGTCAATGTGACTCACTACACACCAGCGCGGAACCTTGACCAGATTGCGGTGAATGGCTTGGGCGGAGGCGTGGTCAAACACGCCGGCGTTGAGGTTGCATGTCTCGCCATTGAGCAATTCCATCCGAGCGCCGGTCCTTTTGTCCCACGCGAATACTTTGCGCACGAGCAACACGGAAGTGGTTGGGCGTGAGTTCCAGCGGGTTTGAATGTCCTCTTCGTCATCCAACGGTATTTGCCATGGATTGCCGTTGGCAATGGCGGCAATTCGCAGTTTCTTCTTACGGGCTTCCAACTCCTTGTGGAGTTCGCGCCAGGCGGCCGGTTCGTCATCCGGCGGATCGGTATAGGTCGCCTCCAGTATGGGTCGGATGTCGGCGGGCAGGGTCAGTTCCGTACGCTCGCGCCATAGGTCAAAGGTACGCAGTAGGACATAGGGAGCATAGACCTTGGCGCTTTTGCCAAAGGCAGCCTTGATCTCGGGGGCCGTGGCCGTACGGAGCCCGCCTGCATCCAATGCCGGACTGGCGATCCAAGCTTCCGGCGCATTACAGCCGGTGGGGCGCGGACGCGGATGGCGCCATAGCCGGCCAAGACGCTGGAGCAGCATATCCGTTGGAGATAGATCGGTAATCAGCAGGTCGGCGTCAATGTCCACGCTCTGTTCGGCAATCTGAGTGGAGACCAATACACAGCCGTTGGTTGGACGCTTAGTTTGGTCTTTGCCGAGGCGCTCCAGCCAATCGTTCTCCAGTTGCTCGCGGCGGAACTGCGGGAAGCGGGAGTGCAGCAGGGCAATCTCCGGGCCGCCGACCCGATTTTGGCCACACAGCTGCCGATATGTTTCCTGGGCATCGTTAACGGTATTGCAAATCCAAAGGACGCATTCGCCGCGTTGGGCACGCGCAAGGCCGGCGTTTACAAGCTCGGCCGCAGCCTTGAATCGTATTTGGATGGTTTTAGGCGGGTCGGGCGCCACGGGCTGTTGCAGATGTTCGGAATCAATGCCGGACGAAATCAGCGGGTACGCGGAATCAAGTGCGCCGGCAGTGGAGTCTGTCTGTCCCAGCAGTTTCCGGCGGCGCGCAGCGGTAAGTGTGGCGGAGAGGATGATAACGGTCGCGCCCAGTTCGCGCAGGCGGATCACGAGTTGATCAAGCAGTGTGCCGGTGTAGAGGTCGTAGGAATGGACTTCGTCGAGAATGACGACTTTCCCGGCCAAGCCGAACTGGCGAACGAAGAAATGCTTGGCCGCAACGACACCGAGCAATGCCTGATCCACCGTGCCGACGCCGAAAGGCGCCAGTAGCGCGCGGCGTGGAGAGGCAAACCAGTCGCGGCCTGTCCATTCCTTGGTGGTATCACCGTTGCGGGAATCGGTCAGCGGTTGAGCGCTCTCCACAAGCCACGAAGTGCCATGAATGAGGCGTGTGCCGGCGCCGGAAGCAAACTGTTCGATGAATGCCGCAACGCGTTTGTGAATACGGTTGCTGGTGACCTGGGTCGGAAGCGCGAAGTAGAGACCGGTGGCTTGGCAGTTCGCAAGCAGATTATAGGCGGCGATGAGCGCGGCTTCGGTTTTGCCGGAACCCATGGCGGCTTCGACAACATAAACGCCTGGGTGGCGGACGGCTTGGGCCATCAGCGTCTGGAGAGTGTTGGGCGGGAAAGGAAAAAGGTCGGCGAAAGTTCTGCCTGCGGGACAGATCATAGGCTGGAAGCCGATGCGGGCAAGTTGCCGCTCAGCGCGTTCACGAATGGCCGAAGCGTCCAGTTCTTTGGATGGCGGGAAGGTGTTTTCGTCTGAAGCCAGCCAGTCGGCGACAGCGATCAGGCCGGCATTGAACCAAAGTGGTCCACAGTTGAAGTTGGGTGGCGTATGATCGGGCAACGGTCCGAACTCCCGAACCAATGTTTCAACCAAACGGCGGCGTTCGGCAGCCCACGCTTCGCCGCCGTCGCAAAGTAACGAAAGGCGATCACCCTTGAGTTTGCCATGGTGCGCGCCAACAATCGCCGCCCAGAAGCGCAAGTTTTCTTTCATCAGAAAATCCTGCAATGTTTTCTGACTAACCTTAGCGTGGTCTTCCTCCGTGCCCGCAAATTCCACCGCCGTTAAACCATACCGCTTCAGCCAGACGGAACATTTCTTCTGGAATCCCGGCGAAACCTTACCGACATCATGGAGAACGGCAAGGATAACTCCGGTGCGGCTGTCGAGGGTGTCCTTGATCCAGTTAGGGAATTGCGCCGCCAGCAAGCCTGCCACAATCCCGGCGGTGCGGCAGTGTTGCTCAACCGAAATGCCGGGCTGACCACTCGGTGTTGTTTTTGCCCAACATTCTTCGTTTTTGATCGGCGCATTCATTCGCGTAGCCATACGTTACGTATCAGTATCCTCCCACCAAGGAACAGATTAGACGTTGTATTGTATGAACTCTTGTCAAAAACAATTCGAGAAAGATGCTTTCCACATCTAACATTCCCCGTGAAGGATAGGTCGATTCCTTAGCCTTCAAGTGCTCTTCCAGCGGCTGCCACTTGTCAGGCGGTTGGCCAGGCAGGCTGTGGGCATAGGGGGGTGATTTCATGATGGGCCCATGGTATAGCGCTCCTTAATCTTTCAGGATTATAACGATTGCCGGAAGATGATGCACGTCTTTTATGGGTCATTTTATGGGTCAGCGCGTGACCCATAAAATGACCCGTATGACCCATAAATGAGCCGTATTTGAGACGGAAATGAGCCGGATTTGAAACGGTGGGATGGCGGCCTGTTTATACACCCAATAATACACTCAATGGGACATAGTACACTCATTCACCAGTGTATTGCCAACGGGCGGCTTCGTCCCGTCATCAGCCCAATGTCTGCTTGATCAAATGCGCCAGGGCGGGGCCGATGCCATGGAAATCGGCAATAGCCGATTCGGGGGCGCGGGTCAGGCGGGCGACGGAGCCGAAATGGCGCAGGAGCGCCTGCTTGCGGGTGGCGCCAATACCGGGGATATCGTCCAGCCGGGATTCCCGGATGCGCCGCTCGCGCAGTTTCCGGTGATAAGTCAACGCAAACCGATGCGCCTCGTCCCGCAGGCGCTGCAGCACTTTCAGCGCGGACGAATCGGCGGTCAACGCCAGTATCCGCCGGTCAAAGAAAATTTTTTCAAAACGCTTGGCAAGTCCGGCCACGGGAATATCCGATAGACCCAAGTCAGCCAGCTCTGCTTTAGCGGCGCGCAGTTGGATAAGTCCGCCATCCACGAGCACGAGGTCCGGAGGGCGCGGCGCGAGTGCGCCTTCCTGCTTTAACCGCGTAAACCGGCGGCGGATGACTTCGGCCAGCATGCGGGCATCGTCGGCAGTCTGCAGGGTCTTGATCCGGAACCGGCGGTACCGCGCGGGCTTCGGAATGCCTTCCACCGCCGCAACCAGACTGCCGACGGCCAGTGTGCCGGAGATGTTGGAAATGTCGTAGGCTTCAATCAAGCGCGGCGGCCGGCTAAGCCCCAGCGTTTTGCCAAGAGAGCGTATGCCCGCCCGGCCGGTGTCAGCCTCCTGACCGGCAGAGCGGCCAATATGGGCATGCTGTTTGACCGCCATGCGCAGGAGGTGCAAGGTATCGCGCAAGGCGGCGGCTTTTTCAAAGTTCAGTGCCTGAGCCGCCGCTTCCATGATCGTTTGCATTTCCTTGAGCACGGCGGGCCGTTCGCCGCCCAGGAAGGCACAGGCTTCCGCAACCCGCCGGCGGTATTCATCCGGCGTTGTTTTCCCGATACAGGGCGCGGCACAGAACCGGACGATATCGTTAATGCAGTGCGTATGGTGGCTCACTCCGGGTATGAGCGTTGCGCATTTACGCAGGCCATAATGTTTTTCCACGAATTCCAGTGCCGCGCGCGCCGCGGCCGAGGAGGTGTAGGGGCCGAAATAGGCGGCGCCGTCGTTGCGTTGAAAACGGCACAGCCGGATGCGCGGGAACGGCTGGTTGCGGTCGATGCGCAGGAGCGGAAAACGTTTGTCGTCCTTGAAGAGCGTGTTGTAGCGCGGCCGGTAATCCTTGATCAGTTTGCCTTCGGTCAGGATGGCATCCGCCTCGCTGCGCAGGACAATGATATCCAGGTCGGCAATGCTTTTGACCAGGCCCCGGATCTTGGGGTCGGAGCGGTTGAGCGTGGCGCGGTGAAAATATGACCGGACCCGGTGGCGCAGGGAAGCGGCCTTGCCGACGTAGATAATCCGGCCGTGCCGGTCGCGCATCAGGTAGCAGCCCGGCTTGTCTGGCAATTCCCGCAGTTTGCGTTTAATGAGGGTGGGGAACATGACTGTAAATCCAGACGACAGACGACGGACTACAGACGACGGGCTACAGATGACGGACGTCGCAACGCCGCCCAGAACTCGCCCAATTCGGAACATCGGCAGGCGGCCGCGGCCACGCCATAAACCAGGACTGCGGCGGCCACACTGAGTCCGAGCGGCACAAGTTGCCGAAGCATTCCATGCCGGGTGCTCAGCCAGGTCCCGGCTTCCGGAGAACCGGGTTGGAGGGCATGATATACCCAAAGCGCCGCCAGCGCCATGGCGGCGGCGGCCACCGTCATCCGGAGCACGGCGCCGAAAATGTTGCGCCAGCCGGGCGAGCCGATGCGCCGGTGCACGAGGACACCCATGATCACGACCTGGACAGTCGAGGAAAGCACCGTGGCCAGCGCGATGCCGGCGTGTTTCATCGGCCACATGAGAATCAGCATCAGCGCCACGTTCAGCGCGGTGCAGGCTAGGCCGATTCTCATCGGTGTGTTCATGTCCTGCTGGGCGTAAAAGACCGGGATCAGCACTTTCAGCAGGCTGAACACGACCAGGCCGGGCGCATAACACTGAACGGCCAGCGTGGTCATATCGGTGGAAAGGGCGGAAAAAGCGCCGCGTTCATACACCAGCCGCACAATGGGTTTGGCCAGCACGAACATTCCCACGGCAACCGGCAGCATGATAAACATCAGCTGACGCAGCGCATGGTTTAACGTGTCACGGATAAGATCAGTCCGTCCCTGCGTCATGTGACCGGAAAAAGTCGGCAACAGGATAGTGCCCAGCGCCGTGGCAAAAATACCCAGGGGCAGATAAATCAGGCGCTCGGCATAATACAGATAAGAAGGACTCCCCGGTCCGATCAGGACGGCGACAATCGAATTGAGTTGCACATTCACCTGCGTGACGCCGACCCCGATGATGGTAGCCCCCATTAATTGCCAAACGCGCCGTACACGCGGATCCCGCCAGTCCGTCGAAAGGCGTACGCGGAAACCGTACCGGGCCAACAGGGGCAACTGCATGACGACCTGGATGATGCCGGCGACGACAACGCTCCAGGCTACCGCCTTAATGCGCCAGTCCCCTGAGGCCGGCAAGAAGGGGCAGACGAGAAACAGAGCGGCGATCATGACGATGTTCATGGCCACGGGGGTGGCCGCCGGGAGCACGAAGCGCCGCAGCGAATTGAGGATCGCCGAGAAGAATGCCGTGAGGCAAATGAAGAACATATAAGGCAACATGATCCGCAGGAGATCGAGGATCAATGCGATCCGCGGGCTGAGGGGCAGGATCACGAGCGCCAGGGAAGCCAGCAGAATCCCCGTGGCCACGAGCGCGGCCAGGGTCAAGCTCAGGAACGAGAACATGTTGGCGGCAAACGGCCAGACTTTTTCGCGGCCCTGTTTTTCCAGGGTTTCGGTGAAAACCGGCACAAAGGCTGAAGATAGAGCCCCTTCGCCGAACAAACTGCGGAAGAGGTTGGGAATTCGGAAGGCCACGACGAAGGCATCCATGGCGAGCGAACTGCCAAAAAAAGCCGCCATGGCTATTTCACGGACCAGGCCGAAGGCGCGACTGAGCAAAATGAAAAAACCGACTACACCGGCCGAGCGTATAATCTTTTTCTTGTCCAATCTTCACGCTCCTGGAGGTTAGTCCGCATATTTCATGAGTGGATCGTATCCCCTCAGTTATGAGGGCCGATTGTCATTCCCGACCCGATGCTACTCTGCGAAGTAAGCCTTTGCTACGAAGCACGAGTCGGGAATCCATAAAAATCAATACTGGATTCCCGCTTTCGCGGGAATGACAGCATTGAAGTTCACAAAACCTATCCATGTGACTAAGGCATTACAGCGGGTCAGCCGTTGTTTGCCGGTGCGGCCGGCGGCGTTTTACCCTCCTCCGCGCTGTGGGCTGACGCTGGCGAAGGTGGTATGACATGGATGTGCTCCCATAACTTGGTGTATTTAAAGAACACACCGATGGCGCTCAACATGGCGATAATAAAACCGCTATAGCCATCCAGGAACCCGCGCTTCAGGAAGTAGCCTTTTAAAAACCGAAAAGGGGGCCGGAAAAATAAATCAACGCCGGAAAATTTACGCCGCTCTTCATACAGACCGGCTGAAGCAATTGTCGAAAAGCGGTTCATTGTCAGGATTTGATCGGAAATATCCTCATAGGTATAATGGTACAGACAGCCTTGCAACCGTTTAATCGGTCCATCCACGATGACGTGGTCGTGCGGTTCGCGTCCGGTGCAGATGCCCTTGTCCTTGCGGTAGAGGCGCATCTTGATATCGGGCCACCATTCCCCGTGGGTAATCCACCGGCCCAGGAAGAATACCTTGCGCGGGAATTCATAGCCCACGTATTGGCGGTTACGCCCGCTTTCAAATTCCGCCAGGATTTCGTCGCGCAGCTGAGGCGACATTTCTTCATCGGCATCAATGAACAGAATCCAGGGGTGGCGCGCCATTTTCTTGATGA
Organism: Kiritimatiellota bacterium; assembly: GCA_026398415.1. Classification (GTDB taxonomy): domain Bacteria; phylum Verrucomicrobiota; class Kiritimatiellia; order JAAZAB01; family JAAZAB01; genus VSJD01. The sequence goes on from JAPLSY010000020.1 coordinate 73,611, forward strand.
GTTCTTTTTGCCCCACATATCCCCGCCATTCGTGCTGGTAGACGCGGTCGGTATATTCCTTGCAGATATCCACCGTGTGGTCTTTGCTGAAGCTATCCACCACCACGATTTCGTCCACCCATTTCAGACTTTCCAGGCATCGCCGGATGTTGTTTTCCTCGTTGCCGACCGTCAAACAGGCTGAAATTTTATCGCGCATGGAATTTATAATATTTCTGATTTGTGATTTTTGATTTCCGATTGATTCAGTCAGCAGGCTGCAATCTTTTTCTGCATTCTTCATTCTGTATTCTGCATTTTCCGATAAGCTCCATTGCCGCCTCGGCCACCTGTTCCGGGGTAATGCGGAGCAGACTCGCGCGTGCTTCTGGAGAATCCCGCCGGATATCACGGCTCCGGTTTGCACTCTCCTGCATGACCCGCGCGGCCGAGCCCAGCGGGCCGGTCCGGGCCGGATCAGTAATGCCAAATACGGCGGTCACGGGAATGCCCATCGCTGTGGCCAGGTGCATCCCGCCGCTGTCGTTGGTCAGGGCCAGCCGGCACTGTGCCAGCACGGCCGCCAGTTCCGGCAACGTGGTCCCGCCCGCCAGGTTTAACGATCCCGGTCCCGCGTCGTGCGCGACGATCGCGCACAACGCGCGTTCCTCCGCCGAACCGATTGCCACTATATTACATTTCAACCGATCTTTCAACAGCCGACCGGCCGCCGCGAACCGTTCGGCCGGCCAGCGCTTGGCTGGGCCGTAGGTGGCGCCGGGCATCACGGCGATCCAGTCCGACGATTGCCGGTCCGGCGATTGTAGGTTTGTCCCGGATGCTCCCAGCTGGGCGGATGCGCCCAGCAGAGCTTTGGCTCGCGCCGTAAGCTCCGGTGTCAGCCGCAGGCGTGGCCTGCCCGCCTGCCCAAGCTCGGCCAGGGAGCTCGGCCAGGGCGCCTCGTTCCCGCGCTCCACGTCCAGGATAGCCATGTATTCAAAGCACTGATGCTCGCGCTCCGCCCCTTGCCGGGGATGCACCACGTCGGTCAGCATCCAATCGCGCCCGTGGCCGGGCGGACCGATCCGACGCGGCACGCGCGCCAGGAATGGAACCAGGGCCGAACGGAACGAGTGGGGCAAAACAAACGCCGTCTCTAATTTTTCCGCGCGCGTTGCCCGGACCATAGCCGCCAGGGCCCGGCCGCCCGGCGGCAACGCCCAGACTTCATCCACGGCAGGGTGCAGGGTCCACAGGGCTTTTAGTTTAGGCTTGACCAGCATGACCAGCCGTGCGGTCGGATGGGCGCGGCGCCAGGCCTGGATAGCCGGCATGGTCATGATGCTGTCGCCCAGCCAGTTGACACCGACAATCAATGTGGCCGTTCCGGGCGCGCAAGGCATGCGTTCACCGGAAGCAGATTCGAGAGATGCACGCATAAAAGTCCTCCACCCCGCTCAGGAGCTCGATTTCCACGCGCAGAAAATAGATCGGCACATCCTGCCGCTCGATTTTTGGGAAGCGCACGGCATCCTTTTCCGTTGTGAGGATGACGGATGCCTGTTGTTTTTTGGACTTGTTAATGAGGTCGATGATTTCCTGCTGGGTGTAGCGGTGGTGATCGGCATAGCGTTTCAAATAGACCAGGATTCCGCCCCGCCGGATGATTTCAGACTCGAAACCTTCCGGGCTGGCAATGCCGGAGATGAGCGCCACCGACCGAGCGTTCAGAAAATCCAGGGTCTGGCGCTCGCCGGTATAGACGTTTTGCAGGTATTTTGGCCGGTGGGCGCACTCCGAAATTTCAGCCGTTGGATTCAAAGCCCGCAAGCGGGCCTTGAGCGCATCCGTGTCCTTGCCGGTGGACTTGGTGATAAAAATGAAATTGGCCCGCCGGATATTGCCGATGGATTCGCGCAGGAGCCCGCGGGGCAGGCAGTAGCCGTTGCCGAACGGGTTCGTGCAGTCCACGAGTACGATCTCCATGCGGTGCTTCAAGGCGCGGTACTGGAAGCCATCGTCCAGGATCAGCGTGTCGCAATGCAGTTTGTCGATGGCATAGCGCCCGCTTTTCACGCGGTCCTTATCCACGAGCACGGCCACGTTTCGCAGGTTGGCGGCCAGCATGTAGGGTTCGTCGCCGCTCATGGCGGAATCCAGCAGGAGCTCTTTGCCGTCGGAGACAACCCGCGGCGCGCGGCGCCGCTCACGGCCGGTGAGTTGATCCGTAAGGCGTTTCCATAAACTGTGCTCCACCTTTTTATAGCCGCGGCTGAGCACCGCTACCGTGCGGCCCTCTTTCTGGAGCGCGCGGGCAAATACTTCGACCACCGGGGTTTTGCCGGTCCCGCCCACCGTCAGGTTGCCGATGCTGATCACCTGGCAGCCCAGGGTGTGGTGGCGGAAAATGCCCTTGTCGAACAGGAAGTGGCGGCAAGCCACCACCGCTCCATAGATGCGCGCCAGATGCTTCAGCACGGCGCGCAGACAATCGGCCCCGCGCCCCGGGCGCTGACCGTTGATCACGGAGAGAAAATAACGTTCCAGTTTTTCTTTACGGTTGAGTCCCACAAGCTTCCTTTCCCTTGCCCGCCTGCCCTGACGGCATGGCGTGGCGCCGGGTGGTATGGAGACCATTCTGCCATCCGCCGTTCGCTTTCGTCAAGCGCTTGATTTCCGGGGGCGCGTGCCTGCCAATCGTTCGACTATAAATATACGGCTTGCATTAGGCGCCGGCGATAGGATTAGATGTTGCCGGCAACCAATGGCCAATGGGATTCGGAATGTCAGCGGGGAAGCAGGCTATCTGCGCGCAGGGTGGGGGACAACATAACGGAGGTAATTACGATGGCAACCGGTAAATTTCAGGAACTTTTGCGAATCAAAAAAGGCGCGGTCCTTGCATTTCAGAACGAGAAATCCGCGTGCGTGCTGTGCCCGGACATGGGCGGGCGGGTCTTCGGCGAACTTTGTGGCCATTCCCTGCATCGGATTGACCTGAATGCGGTCCGCTGCCCGGATCAGCCGTTCGCCAATTTCGGCGGCGGGAACTTCTGGCCCGCCCCGGAGGGCGGCAACTTCGGGTTTAATTATCGAGGCAACGAGTGGTATGTCCAACCCTGCATCAATGCCGCGCCGTTCCAGGTTGCTTCCCATGACGATCGCGCGGCCGTCCTGCAGAAGCAGATTACGCTCGTCAATCGCGCCGGAATCAGGGTTGAAACCCGCATGCAGCGGGCCTTCCGGCTTGTGCCCAAGCCGCCCATCAGCCTTCAGCGATACAATCTTGAAGGATTCCTTTCGTACCAGACGGCCGATACGTTTACCGTGCTGAACAGGGTGCCCGTGGATGCGGCGCTACTTGCCGGCTGGACTCTCGAACAGTTCGAAGGCACCGACCAGACGATCTCGTTCTGTGCCGTGGTCCATCCGGAGCAAGCCATAAATTTCGATTTTTACGAGCACCCCGGCGCGCGCATCGCGTATGCCCCTCAGGGGTTCACCTACAAAACGGATGCCCGGCGCAAGGGCCAGATCGGCATTCGCCAGGTGGCCGGCGCGCGGTTCATAGGGTTTTACGATCTCTCGCGGCGCCTGGTCTGTTTGCGCGAAAATTGCAGCGTTGCCGGTGGCCTTTACTTCAATATTGCCGATAACGACCAGCCTCAGGGCCCGTTCTCCGCCGCCGATAATTACAGTATTTTCAATTCCGATGCCGATATGGGCGCTTTCGAGCTGGAAACGATCGGCTCCGCGCAAGTGGAGCAAAAATGGCTGAAAGGTTCCGAACTCGTTTCGCTCACCACGTTTGCCATCTTCGAAAACGAGCGTGATCTCCAGGGCTTTATTGACGAAATGCTGGGTAAAGTGCCGATGGCGGAGTAGGGTTCGGAGTGTATTTCACACGAAGGTCACAAGGGTCACAAAGAAAAGTAGGAATGATTGGCACGAAATTGACCTCGGGTTATTCCGCTGTTTTTTCTTTGTGCCTTCGTGTCTTTGTGTGAGCATCGCTTTGCCCGTTTCCGGTTTTATCTACTTCTCCGAATATGGTGAGTAGCCGTTGAAGCAAACGCCGAATGAATAACAAGGGGGGGCAGGCGAGTTCTTACCCCAGCACGGCGCGGATGCGGCGGACGCCGGCACTGGAGGCTTCTTCCTTCTGGATTTTGAAACGGCCAAGCTCGCTGGTATTTTTCACGTGCGGCCCGCCGCAGACTTCCTTCGAAAAATCACCGATGGAAAACACCTTGACCTGTTCGCCGTATTTGGCCGCGAAAAGGGCCGTGGCGCTCAGCGCCTTAGCTTCTTCCAGGGTCATCACCTCCATGGTGATTGGCAAGGCTTTCTGAATCTGCTCATTGACCAGCGCCTCCACCCGATTCAGTTCCTCCGGCGTCACTTTTGCGGAATGTGAAAAATCGAACCGCAAACGTTCGGCCGTGATATTAGACCCCTTCTGCTTTACGTGCTCACCGAGGACGATCTGCAGACTTTTGTGCAAAAGGTGCGTGGCCGTGTGCAGGCGCGTGGTGGCCTCCGAGTTGTCGGCCAGTCCGCCCTTGAACATCTTGTCGGCCCCCTGCTTGGACACCTCCTGGTGCTTGGCAAAGGCCTTGTCAAAGCCCGCTTTATCCACGGAGAGTCCCTGCTCGCGGCAGATTTCTTCCGTGAACTCGACGGGGAACCCGAAGGTGTCGTACAACCGGAACGCAACGCGGCCGGCCAGCACGGTCTGGTTGTGTGTCTTGATCTGCGCCAGAACCTTGTCGAGTTCTTCCAGCCCCTGGGTGAGCGTCTTTTCAAACTTTTCTTCCTCGGTGGCAAGTTCACGCACAATGAGTTCGCGACGGCGTTCCAGCTCCGGGTAGGCTTTGGCATACGTCGCCACGATGCTTTCGGCCACCGCTTTGGAAAATCCGCCAGGCAGGCCGATCTTCTTGGCGTGCCGCACGGCGCGGCGAATGAGCCGCCGGAGCACATAGCCCTGGCCCAGGTTGCTGGGCGTCACGCCCTGCTCGTCGCCCAGGATGAACACGGCGCTGCGCAGGTGATCGGCAATCACGCGGAAAGCGCGGGTGACATTTTCCGATTCAGTAAAGGCTTTGCCCGAACCGGCCGCCAGGGCCGCGATGATGGGCGCAAAAAGTTCAGTCTCATAGACCGAGCGTTTGCCCTGCAACATGGCGATCGTGCGTTCGACGCCCATGCCGGTATCCACGTTAAGCTGGCTTAACGGCACGTAGGCGCCGTCGGCCTGCTTGTTATATTGCATGAAGACGTCGTTCCAGATTTCAAAAAACTTGCCGCAGCCGCAGCCGGGCCGGCAAGATGGTCCGCAGGCGCTCTTGAGCGTATCCACGAACATTTCGGTGTCGGGTCCGCAGGGCCCGGTTTGGCCGGCCGGTCCCCACCAGTTGTCCGCCCTGGGCAGAAAAAAAATACGCGCCTCCGGGATGCCCAGCTTTTTCCAGGTTTCGAAGGATTCCCGATCCGGCGCCACCTGGTCATTGCCCTCGAAAACCGTGACATAGAGATTGGCCGGATCGAATCCGAGATACGCCTTGGAAGTCAGGAACTCGAATGACCAGGCGATGGCCGCTTCCTTGAAATAATCGCCCAGCGACCAGTTGCCCAGCATTTCGAAGAACGTCAGGTGGCCGGCGTCGCCGACGGCGTCAATATCGCCCGTCCGGATACATTTTTGGACGTTGCACAGCCGTTGGCCGGCGGGATGCCGTTCACCCAGCAGGTACGGCACCAGCGGGTGCATCCCGGCGGTCGTGAACAGCACGGTGGGATCGTTTTGCGGAATGAGCGAACTGCCCGAAATCAGGGTGTGCCCCTGCTTTTGGAAGAACCCCAGGTAGAGCGATTTTAGTTCGTCGGCGGTCATACTACCGGCACAACCTTCATCTTTTCCTTGATCTTCTCGATCAATTTTTGCTGTATCTCCGGGTGGGCCTTGACCAGTTCAACGGCCGATTCGCGGCCCTGGCCGATGTGTTCGCCATCCAACGAGAGCCAGGAGCCCTTTTTGTCCAGCACGTTATAATGGATGGCGGCATCCACGATGGAGCCGGCCCAAGAGATGCCCTCGCTGTACAGGATGTCGAATTCCGCCTCGATGAACGGCGGGGCCACCTTGTTCTTGACCACTTTGACCTTGGTGTGGTTGCCGACGATCTGGCCGGTGGCGTCCTTGATGAACCCGATCTTGCGGATATCCAGTCGCACGGAAGCGTAAAATTTCAGCGCTTTGCCGCCAGGCGTGGTTTCCGGGTTGCCGAACATGATCCCGATTTTTTCCCGGAGTTGGTTGGTGAAAATACAACAAGTCTTGGAAGTCGAAATGACTGCCGTCAATTTGCGCAACGCCTGGGACATGAGCCGCGCCTGCAGGCCCATCTGCGGGTCGCCCATCTCACCCTCGATTTCCGCCCGCGGTGTGAGCGCGGCCACGGAATCAATCACCACGACGTCCATGGCGTTACTGCGGATCAGCGTTTCGGCGATGGTCAGCGCCTCCTCGCCGGAGGAAGGCTGGGACACCAGGAGGTCATCGATGTTCACGCCGATTTTCTTGGCATAGAGCGGATCCATGGCGTGCTCGGCATCAATGAACGCCGCCACGCCGCCCGCCTTCTGGGCATTGGCGATGACATGCAGGCACAGGGTGGTCTTGCCCGACGATTCCGGCCCGTAAATTTCGGTGACGCGCCCCCGGGGCAGGCCGCCGATGCCGAGCGCCATGTCGAGCGAGAAGGAGCCGGTGGAAATGCAGGGGATCGCCACTTGGGTGCAGGCATCGCCCAGGCGCATGATGGCGCCTTCGCCGAACTGTTTCTGGATTTGCGCCAGCACGCTTTCCAGGTCAACCTTGGTATTCTTAGTGTCCTTGGTGTCTTTGACTTCTTCCGGTTTGGAGGGTTGTTTGGCAGCCATGAGTTTCTCCTTGCTGTTCACGTGCGTTGGTTGCGATGTGTTTTTATAATTGCTCAATATCCGCGTTCCGATTGGCACTTTCTTGGCAGTGTGTTGAATTCGGTTCTGGAAAAGCTACGGCGATCTCGGGCTGTCTGCGGGCTTGCTCCGCTCGCATGGACACGAGTCCTATGCTTTGCGTAGCGCGCCCACACCCAGCCCAAGCTTGCCTTGTTTTCCAGAATCCCGCAAGCGGGAAACCGAATTCAACACACGGTGACATCCGCCTTCGCAAATGCGAAGGCGGATAATCTGCTTTTGCCCGTCATTCGATGTTCGGCGTTCGAAATTGGATGATCGATGTTTGCTTTGTCTGTCGTCCGGTGTCTGCCGTCCGTCGTCTGGCGTCTATCTTTGCCCATACCCATACGGGTGGGTGCGATGCCAGGCCCAGGCGGTGCGGACGATTTCTTCCAACTGGCTGTGCTGCGGCTTCCAGCCGAGTACGCGCCCGGCCTTGGCGGCATCGGCCACGAGACGGGCGGGATCACCCGGTCGGCGCGGTCGTTGCACGATGGGAATGGGATGCTCCGTCACCCGGCGCGCCATGTCCACCACCTGCCGCACGGAATAGCCATCGCCCGTACCCAGGTTGACGGCGCCGGTAAAATCCTTGACCAGTGCCAGACAATGGGCGCTGGCCAAATCCGCGATGTGAATGTAGTCGCGGATGCAGGTGCCGTCGGGCGTGTCGTAATCGTCGCCGAACAGGTTCACGGCTGCCTGCTGGCCCAAGGCCACCTTCAAAATATTGGGAATCAGGTGCGATTCCGGGTCGTGGTCCTCGCCGTATTTTTGCGAGGCGCCGCAGGCGTTAAAATAGCGCAGAAAGACCGTTTGGAAACCATGCAGGCGCTGATACCACGTCAGCACTTTTTCGAACAGGAACTTAGATTCACCGTACGGGTTGGTAGGCGCCTGGGGCGTATCCTCCGTGATCGGCGAGCGATCTGGCTGACCGTAGGTGGCGCAGGTGGAGGAAAATACGATCCGGCGCGTGCCCGCCTTCAGCATGGCCTCGGCCAGATTGATGCCGCCGCGCAGGTTGTTGCCGAAATAGTACTCGGGGTGTTCCATGGATTCACCCACCAGCGCGTAGGCGGCAAAGTGGACAACGGCCTCCGGCCGGGTTTGGATCAGGGCGCGCTCGATGGCAGCGCTCTCGCGCAGGTCGCCTGCGATGAACTGCGCGCGGGGGTCCAGGGCTTCGCGATGGCCGCGCTCCAGGTTATCGAACACGGTCACGACGTGGCCGTCATCGAGGAGCCGTTCGGCCGTGACACTGCCGATATAACCGGCGCCGCCTGTAACCAGAATTTTCATGGCGGGGCTATCCGATCGCTTCGCCGATCTGGAAGCGGGCAAAGCGCCGCACAGTGAGGATATCGCCTGCGAGGCCGCCTTTTTCCTTCAGCAGGGCGGTAATGGTTTTGGTCGGGTCCTTGATGAACGGCTGATCCACCAGGCACTCCTGTTCGTAATACTTTTTCATCTTGCCGTCCACGATCTTATCCAGGATGGCGGCCGGCTTGCCTTTGACCTGCTTGGCGCAAATATCGCGCTCGGCGGCGATGACGTCGGCCGGAACGCCCTGGCGGTCCAGGAACCGGGGATTGGCGGCGGCGATCTGCAGACACAAATCCTTGATGGTTTCCAGGAATACCGGGTTTGTCGTGGTCGCGGCCTGCTGACAGCCCGCTTCCAGCAGCACGCCGAGCATACTGCCGTGGTGGATGTAGCTCGTCACCGCGCCTAAGCCCTGCAGGGCATAGCGAAGCGCGCGCCGCGCGATAATATTTTCGCCCGTTTCGGCGATCTTGGCCGTGACTTCGTCCTTGGCGGCTTCGGCCAAGTTGATGTCGTTAGCGGCGGCCTTTTCCGCCAAGATCTGTACAAAGGTCCGGAACCCTGGACTTTTTGCCGCGAAGTCGGTTTCGCAATTCACCTCGATCAGGCTGCCCGCCTGTCCGTTGCCGACAATCGCCGAGGCGATCACGCCCTGATTGGCCGCCCGGGTAGATTTCTTTGCCGCGATGGCGACGCCGCGCTCGCGCAGGATCTTAATGGCCGCGGCTTTGTCGCCCTTGGTCTCGACCAGGGCCCGCTTGCATTCCATCATGCCCACGTTGGTTTCTTCGCGCAGTTCCTTAACCAATGCCGCTGAAATTTCCGTCATAACGTGCGTTCCTTAATTAAATTTATAAGAATTCAAAGACGCGGCAACAGAGTGCCGTGGCTACAGTAAGAACTTTCCGAAACTGAATCAGGCCGACTTGGGGTCAGCCGCCGGGGCTTCCGGCTTTTCGGCCGCTTCGGTTTTCGTGTCCGCTTCCTTTTCCGCTGCCGATGCGCCCCGATCATGCGGTCGTCCGCCTCTGCCGCCGCCGCGCCGCGGCCGGCGATCATCCCCCCGTTCCTTGCGCGCCCTGGGGCGCGAAGCTTCCGTGGCGGGCCGCTCCTTTGCCGCGGCTTCTGCGGCGGCCTTTTCCTGGGCCCGCACCACGGCGAAGTCGGCTTCGGCCTTGATGATGGCCTCGGTCATGACATTGACGATCAACTTGATCGCGCGGGTCGAGTCGTCATTGCCGGGAATGGGATACTTGATCGGATCGGGATCGGTGTTCGTATCCACGATGGCGATTACGGGAATGCCCATCCGATTGGCTTCCCTGACGGCAATGGCTTCGCGGTTCACGTCCACGACCATGAGCGCGCCCGGCATACCCGCGAGGTTGGCGATACCGCTCAGGTTACGCTCAAGGCGCGCCTGCTCGTGCCGCAGGCGGGAAGCTTCCTTCTGGGGCATGGAGGCCAGGGACCCGTTCGTGTCGAGCTCCTGGATTTTACGCATGCGCCGGACACTGCTGGCGATGTTCTGGTTGTTGGTGAGCGTGCCGCCCAGCCAGCGGCTAATGATGTAATGGTGGCCGCAGCGGGTGGCCGCTTCCTTGATGATCTCCTGGGCCGCTTTCTTGGTGCCCACGAAGAGAATGCCCTTGCCGTGGGCGACGGTTTCATAAACGAAGCGCTGGGCTTCCCGCAACTGGGAAAGGCTCTTGGCCAGGTCAATGATGTAAATTCCGCCGCGCTTGGCGAAAATAAAGCGCTTCATCTTCGGGTTCCACCGTTTGCTTTGGTGGCCGAAGTGCAGGCCGGCATCCAACAGATCGTTGACGGTGACGGTTAAAGACAATTCGTTCGTATCAGCCACAGGTCCTCCTTGTTGGTTCCTTTTCTCGCAGAGAATCGGAACAATCCGCTTTGGTTCTCCCCCGTGGCACGGGGGAACACTCGCTTCCGTCCCAATCCGGTTGGGACTCAATGAGCGCACACCGTACCACATCCCTCCCGGAACGCAAGCGGAAAATTAGACGCCGATTATTAGTTGCTTTTATCCGGCGGTGTGAATACTTTAAACGCAAGCGTTCAGATAACCGGTCATGCATGACAAATCCCATAGCCTGTTAATTCGCGACGGTCAGGTCCTGATGAGCGACGGATCGTTGCGCACGACATCGCTGCTCATCCGTGACGGGCGCATTGCCGCCATCGGCGCGGAGCAATCCGCCGATACCATTCTGGATGCCGCCGGTAATTACGTGCTGCCGGGCTTGATTGATATTCATACCCATGGGATCGGGGAGGATTCGGCCATCGGGTCGTTACCGCATTATGCCGCGCGCGAAGCCGTTGCCGGCGCCACCACGTTCCTGCCCACGCTGTTCGGGCCGCCCGATGAAACCTGTGCCCACCTCCAGCGCCATTTGCGCGAAACCGATAACCTGCGGCGCGTGCCCCAAGTGGGTGGTTTCAGGCTGGAGTCGCCGTACCTGGCCGATGCCAGCGCCGGCTTGCCGCGCGATTGTGCGCCGATTACACCTCAATTAACGGAGCGCCTTTGGCAGGCAGGGGCGGGGCATATCCGCATCTGGGACCTGTCGCCGGAACTGCCCGGCGCTCCCGAGGCCATTAAGCAGTTAAGCCGGCTGGGCGTTGTCTGCAGTCTGGCGCATACAACGGCCACGATCGAGCAGGCGCGCGCCGCCGTTGAGGCCGGCGCCCGGTTGGTAACCCATCTTTTCGACGTCTTTCCCATGCCGCCCATGACGGAATTGGGCGTCTATCCGGCCGGGTTGACCGATTACCTGTTGATGGAAGACCGGGTGGTATGCGAAATCATTCCCGACGGTACGCACGTGCCGCCCCTGCTGGTTGAAAAAACTTTCCGGTGTAAACCGCCGGGTGGCCTGGTCTTTATAACCGACAGCAACTACGGGTCCGGTCTGCCGCCCGGCGAATACGATCTTCCGCAGGCCTGGGGCCGCGTCAAAATCACAAGTCCCTATGACGGCATTCGGCTCATGGAGAGGGACATGGAACTGGCTTCGAGCGCCTTGACGCCCGTGGATGCCTTCCGCAGTGCGGTCCAGCGTTTCGGCAAGGATCTGGCAACGGCCAGCCGCGTGTGCTCGCGCAATCCGGCCCGACTGTTGGGCTTGAACAAGGGCGAAATCGCCATCGGACGGGACGGGGACCTCGTTATTCTGGATTCAGCACTGCATGTGCGGACAACCATCGCGGGCGGGGTTGTCATCTACCACGCGGGCCAGGATGCGGCGATCTGAGTAACTTAAACTGAATCGGTGACGGATTTAATAACTGCCAAGACCAAACAAGGAGATGCTATGCGCCTGAATCCGACCTGGCCCGTGTTGAAGCGTTATGACCAAGCGCACCTGCGCCGCATTGCGTTGCCGCTGGGCGGCATCGGCACGGGCACGGTGTCGCTGGGCGGTCGCGGCGACCTGCGCGACTGGGAGATCGTCAACCGCCCGGCCAAGGGTTTCCAACCTACGCGCACTTTTTTTGCCATCCATGCCGCAGCGGCGGGCAAGCCGGCCATTACCAAAATATTGGAGGGCCCGATTGATTTGGAGCTGTATGCCGGATCCAGCGGTTGCGAAGCTTACAATCATCATTTCCCTCGTTTTAGCCGGTGTTCCTTTCACGCCGCCTATCCCCTGGCCCAGATTTTATTGGCGGACGCGGCCATGCCGGTCGCGGTGCGTATGGAAGCGTTCAATCCCCTGGTTCCGGCGGATGCCGATGCCAGCGGCATACCCGTGGCCGTCCTGCGATTCGTCGTGCGGAATATCACGTCCCGCCGCGTGCACGCTGCCCTCTGTGGCAACTTGAATAATTTCATCGGTACCGACGGGCAGGCCGGGAAGTCCTGCCGCAATATTAACCGCTTCCGCCGCACCGCCGGTCTGACGGGTATCGACATGCGTTCAAAAGGCGTCGCGTTGCGTGCCGAGCAGTTCGGAACGCTGGCGCTGGCCACCACGGCGACCGGCGGTGTTTCGTATCGGACGCGCTGGCTCCCCGGTCAATGGGGGGAGGGCCTGCTTAATTTCTGGGATGATTTCAGCGCCGACGGCCGGATCGATCAAGTGGCCGACGCACCCGGCGACAACCCGCAGGCTTCCTTGGCCGTCGCGTTCGATCTGCCGCCGCATGCTGAAAAAGCGATCACGTTTCTGCTGGCCTGGCATTTTCCGAATCGGCAGACCTGGACGCCGGAAAAGCCGAAAGTTCCCGCCAAAGAACCGGCCTGTGCCGGCGAGCCGGATGCCGATCCGCGCAACCGTGTGGGCAATTATTACACCACTCGGTATGCCGACGCCTGGGAAGTGGCGCGGAGCACGGCGCGCCATCTGCCGGAACTGGAAAATAAAACCGTGGCCTTTGTAAATGCGTTCTGTGAATCGGATCTGCCGTCCGCCGTCAAGGAAGCCGCCTTGTTCAACGTGTCCACCTTGCGCAGTCAGACCTGTTTCCGCACCGAGGACGGCTATCTGTTCGGCTACGAGGGCTGCGGCCCGAAATGCGGTTGTTGCCTGGGGTCCTGCACACATGTCTGGAATTACGAACAAGCCACCGCCTTTTTGTTCGGACAACTGGCCTGCGGCATGCGCACCATCGAGTTCGAGCATGCCACCGATAAGCAGGGCTTCATGAGTTTTCGCGTCGCCCTGCCGCTGCGCCGCGCCCGCGAAATCAGGACGGCTGCGGCCGATGGCCAGATGGGCTGTCTCATGAAACTCTACCGCGATTGGCAGTTGAGCGGCGACGACGCTCTGCTGAAACGACTCTGGCCGAAGGCCCGCCAAGCGCTGGAGTTCTGCTGGATCAAGGGCGGCTGGGATGCGGACCGGGACGGCGTCATGGAAGGGTGTCAGCACAATACCATGGATGTGGAATATTTCGGGCCCAACCCGCAGATGGGCTTCTGGTACTTAGGCGCCTTGCGCGCGGTCGAGGAGATGGCCGCCTACCTGGGCGAGCGCGAGTTTGCAGCCACTTGCCGGGACCTGTTTGAGCGCGGGCGGACCTGGCTGGATGCGCATCTGTTCAATGGCGAATACTATGAGCATGAAATCCGCCCGCCCAGGGGCGCGCCCATTGCGCCGGGGTTGCAGGTCGGCATGGGTGCCAAAAACCTGGCCAAGCCGAAATTCCAGCTCGGGGCCGGTTGTCTGGTGGATCAGCTCGTCGGCCAGTTCCTGGCGCACGTTTGTGGACTGGGGTACCTGGCGGACCACCGCCATATGCGCCGCACTTTGCAAAGCATCATGAAATATAATTTTCAGGAAAACCTGTTCACGCACTTCAATTTCATGCGGTCGTTTGCCCTGCAGGAGGAGCAGGGCTTGTTGATGGCCACGTATCCGCGCGGCCGCCGTCCGGAGGTTCCCTTTCCCTATGCCACGGAAATCATGACCGGCTTCGAATATACCGCCGCCGTGCATATGCTCTACGAGGGCTTGCGCGCCGACGGCCTTCGTTGTATTCAGGCTGTGCGTGCCCGCCACGATGGCTGGAAACGCAATCCGTTCAATGAGCCCGAATGCGGCAACCACTACAGCCGGGCTATGGCCGCGTGGGGCGCCGTGCTCGCGTTAACCGGCTTTCAGTATTCGGGCGTGAATCAAGCCATGCAGTTCAAGGCCCAGCGGGGAAAGTTTTTCTGGTCCAACGGCTATGCCTGGGGTACCTGCCGTCTGAAAAAGAGCGCTGCCGGATGGAACGTCACGCTGAATGTGCTTCATGGCGCATTGAAACTCAGGACGTTTACTTTGCCGGGTGCCGGCTCGGTCGCGTTGGAGCGCCCAGCGATGCTGAAGGCGGGCCATCCGCTGGCCATGAAGATAAAGCCGGTTTGAGGTTCTAACCGACCGCAATAAGTTTATAGCCGAATCAGGCGCAGGCCACGCCCCGTGATTGCCGCCCAATCGTTGAGTTCGGCCGCCACGTGGCCGTAACCGGCCATCCAATGGTGCCCGATGCCTTCGTCATGAATCCACGCGATGATCTCGCGGACCGGCGGCTGGAATTTGACGCGCAGCGGATTGCCCGGGAAAACCATGTCCGTTGCCAAAGCTTCGCCTTCCAGCACGGCCAGTTGATAGCCATCGCCCGAAGGCATCAGATTGATAAGCGTCACCGGGCCGACCTTGGCCGGGAACAGCGAGCAGACGCCCTGGTTCGCCAGGCGCACCGGCGCCAGGGTAATATCCTTCTGCCGTTCCGCCAGCGCATAGGAGCCGGAGCCGCAATGGCTGAACACAACGCTTTCGTCCGTCATGGGATCCAGCCAGTCGGTATTATGCACCGGCTGGCCGGTGAGCAGGGTCAACATCAGCATGCCCACCACGCCATTGACATCGCCCTCGCATCCGATGAGAATCCCTTCGTCCGCCAGCAATGACGCCGCCAGGCAGGCATAGCCCATGAAATCCGGGTAGCATCCGAACGCCAGGCCGGACAGGCCTTCCCGCTGGACGACCTGCCGGATGGCCAACGTCATGCCGGCCGCAAACTGACCGGCATCATCGGGAACTTTGACAACTCCGGCCGACGACTTGACCTGGCTCCATAATGATTGCTTTTCGGCCTGGTCCGTTGCACGCGCGTTATTCAGCAAACCGACCATGTCCACCGGCACAACCCTGGGGCCAATCGTTTTTTTCAAGGCGAATTCATTCACGGCGACTTCTGACATACCGCGGACCCGCTGACCGGCCAATCCGATCCGCGCGCGGCGCAATCGTCGGAACAAAGCGGCGGCGCGAAGGAAGTTCATGGCACGTTCCAGATTAGCGCCTTTTTTAATCGGGCCGAAGACCGTCATGCCGGGTTTTTCAAGCTGTTTCAAGCAGGCGGTGACCTGCTGAGTGCCGCACAAGGCGCCCGTTTCCATGCCGGGCAGGGGCCAGAACAGGACGGGCACGTCGCTTTCCTCGATCAGATCAAAAACCAGGTAGTCCTCGAACCAGCTGGCGGCCGCCAGAACCACGGCAGCGACATGCGCTTCCGTCAGTTTGCGCCCGGCGGCCGCCGCCGCATCAGGAGTATTGATGGAGCCCAGCGTAACCACGTCACAACCGGCTTGCTGCAGCAACCCGGCTAAATCCTCAGCCGCCTTGAGGGCGCGATCGGCGCCGACTTCCATGGGACTCGACAGTGTTGCGACGCCGATACGCGGCGACAATGATGATTGCATAGATTATTCCTTATCGGCGATCATACCGGTTAGCTTATGCCGCTGAATCAAGTCACCCGCTTCCTGTTCGGAAAGTTTCCTGCCGTAGTAATTTTTCAGGACATTGAAATCTTCCGGAAAGTCTTTGATCATGAATTCTTCAGTGGTAATGAGTATGTTTTTCACTTTCCGATACTCCAAATGATTCTCGTATCTATTCTTAATGCCTGCTACGTAGTAGTTCAAAATCACCGCGGATGGCATAAAGAGACCCGGAAGTGATTTCCACCTGAATCTGAACATGGCGTTTTGCCCGCAGAATTTCGGGAGTTTTCCCATTTTTCCATTTCGGCTGATGAAAGAGATCGTCCCCGGTGAAAGGAATGCAGTCTTTGAAACTGAAACCCTGGTAAGGTTTGCCGAAATTATCCGCCAACTGCGCTCTCACGGCGCCATATGGCGCCTTGACGTTGAGTTTCAGGCCATTGCCGGTAAAGCGCACACAACGCGTTGTCAATATCCCGGTCATGGACCAAGTCTCAAAATACATAAAGCCGTCCAAGCGCATGGTATGCAGAATCAATCCGGCATCTCTTAATTTCTGGTTCTGAAAATGCTCCGCCTTGGATCCGCCGGAATAAAAACGGATGGTATGATCCGGCGCCACACACATTGCGCCCGTATAAACGCCCCCGCCGCCATGCTCGCCCCTGTCATTAACGGGAATAAATGCGGAATGATAAGCGCGGTTAAAGCCGCGCCCATCGTAGCTGTAAGCCAGGGCGCAGTCAACCGGTCCGAAAGTTTTAACGCAGCCATGTTCTCCGGGATCAGGTAAAATACGCCATAAAAGACCGATATACATATTTTCATAGGCATACACGGGCATGCCGTAAAACTCGGTCAGCGGCGGATCCTCCGGGTCCGGATGAACAACCAATTCCGGCTCTTCAATTTCGCGAAAATCTTTGGTCTTGTAAAAATAAATCTTTCTCTCCGGCCCTAATGCCCGGGTAACAATATAATAACACTGGCGGTTGGCATTGTAAAAGGCGGTAATCGGCGAATCCCATTGCCGCGTGCTGCCGATTTTATTTATCTCCCAGTGAATGCAGTCCGCGGATGAAGCCAAGTACAAATAAGAACCTTCGCCGGAGTAGACAAATTTATATTTACGGCCTGAAGGTTCATGCGGGTCATAAAATACGGGGCCGCCGTTTTTAGAAACCGGAAGCACTTCGTTGGGCTGTAGTCCCTTTTTGCCGTTGTTCAATTTTGGCTTGTACCAATGCCGTCCGTCTTCACTCTCGGCGTAAAGCAAAGACTGATTGAGAGCGGGATATATGCCGCGCGCCGGACCGGTCCGCAGTTTTGCATCTTTCATATAGCAAACGTCCCCGCCATAGCGTGAACAATCAATATATTTATTGTGTCCGGTCACGCCGCCGTAAACCGCTTTCCATTTCTTATGATGATGATCAAAATAAACAAACGGGAAATTCCAGGTTCCTTCCGTGGTTTCATCCTCCAGGACCGCTTCGCGATCCCAAACCGGTTTACCCATCTTCCTGACCAAGTTGGCATAAGAACTCAGGTTCCAGTCGTCAAAAAACAAAATTGTACTCATGGTTTTATTCCTTAATATTTTCCATATTTGCGAACTGTCTCAAGAGTATGAAGATGATTTTTAAGCTCCACCCAAGGAGACGCGCTTTCATAGTTTCAGGATAGTTTTACTCCTATCCGATATAGAATCTCCTGCCCTGGAGCCAGGCAGGTGCTGATCTCCAGGTGATTTTTCTCTTTTACGACCACAGGATCTACCGGCCGTTCACCGGATGGCCATTCATAACTCCAGACCGGCAAATCCGCGCCGCGAAGGATGACCCTGCCACGCGCCGAGCGCTCCAGCGAATTGTTGACCACCATCACGTACTGCCCCCCTCTGGGACAGGAGAACCGGCTCACCACGAACGGATGCCCTTTGATCACACCATTGCCGTGTATATTTTTGGCTTCTACGGCAAGGATTAAGTCATCGGGCTCAAATGCAGGAACAGAACCGTATGTGCAACCGGCATGCGATGCTTTCTTCAACTCAAGCTCAAGGAACAGGTCCCCATAGGTTTCCAGGAACCTCCGGTTGGTTCTTTTTAGCCATGAAAACACTTCTGTGCGCTCGCCAAATTCGTTGATCGGGCCGTTGCGGAAATCTGCTGTGCCCGGCGTGTAGAAGGTGTAGTAAAACACGCCCTTGCCACCATGCGCGATTGTACAGTTGAACTGCCAACGAATGATATCCTCGGAGGGCACGATGTATTCTAAATGTGGAGTGGAAAGGATAATATTCCACAGGTCGATTCCATGCCGCCGTGCCGTCGCGCCATACTGATAAAGGCTATTGAAAAACATTTCCATACCCCAGGCGTACCCCGGTTCACCAGCCGGAATAGTTTGCTGATAACAATCATAGGAAAGAAAACGCACCGCACTCATCCGTAAGAAATCGTCGATGAATTCCTCAAAGGTCAGGTAGTTGTAGTCTTTATGCAAAGTTGACCACCAGGGGTAGTGATTGATAAAAGGCTGCTTGTCCGGGGCAATATCCCGGACAATCTTGCTACATTCACATGTCGCTCTGAAGTTCGTCGGTTGGGGTTCATCATTGATAAAATACCCAAAAGTGGCTGGATGACTGCCGTACTCGGCGTGAGCGGACTGCACTGCGCGCCTATAATCTTCACTGACTTGTTGAATACGGTTGCTGTCTTTCGAAGGCCTTGGTGCTCTGGTGCGGGAATCAGCGATGATGACTTTAATGTCGCGTTCATGTGCCCAGTTCAGCACCTGTTTCATTTTTTCAGCCCGTTCGGGAGTGTGATCGAAACGGGGTCCATGCACTAAGGTGAATCCAGCTTCCTTCCAGTCATTGGTCATATCTTCTGAAA
Organism: Kiritimatiellota bacterium; assembly: GCA_026398415.1. Classification (GTDB taxonomy): domain Bacteria; phylum Verrucomicrobiota; class Kiritimatiellia; order JAAZAB01; family JAAZAB01; genus VSJD01. Next base: position 92,067 of record JAPLSY010000020.1, read on the forward strand.
TGGCATCAAGGTTCAAACCCGTGGCCCAGAAACCGATCGGAAAGCGCGAGGGACTTTTATCAACATCTTTTAATCTTTGCATACCCTTCTCCTCCTTTTGTAACTGATCTTACTCCGTTTTTTCAGACACATAGAGCTAATTGTTTCGCAAAACTGCATTTTCGGTTTTTTAAAGATGTATTTTCCGTGTCTCATCCTCCAGGACCGCTTCGCGATCCCAAACCGGTTTACCCATCTTCCTGACCAAGTTGGCATAAGAACTCAGGTCCAGTCGTCAAAAAACAAAATTGTACTCATGGTTTTATTCCTTAATATTTTCCATATTTGCGAACTGTCTCAAGAGTATAAAGATAATTTTTAAGCTCCACTGATTCCTCAAAGCCTCCGCGGTGAACTCGCTGCCGTTGTCAAAATCCGGGTTAAATATGTTGCGATAGGTCAATGAACAGCCGCACGCGTGCCAGCGGCGTGGTCGGTGTAATCGGGCTTCCGGTGCACATGATAAAACCGCGCGCCGTTTTCGCGGCTTGCGCCTGACGGTGGATTTCCGCTTTCAGTTGCGCATCACTGCCGTTTTGAAGTATGCCGACGGGATCGATATTTCCGAAAAGCGCAATGCGTCCGCCGATTTTCCGGGATATATCGTGAATATCGTTCACATAATTCTTCATCGTGGTTTCAACGCTGAGCCCGTCGGCCCCGGTTGAAACGATTTGCTCCAAGCGGTCGGCCACGCCGCCAAAATAGATAAGAATAACTTTCATGCCCTGCCGATGGATTTCCTGCACCATGGCCTTAAGGTACGGAAGACTAAACCGCTCGTAATGCGCGACGGAGATAACGTCGGAATATCCCATGGCGTCATCAATATACAATGCATCTCCGCCCACGTCGCCGAACGCCCTGATCTTCTCGATGTTCTGATCGAGCAGCTTGCGTCCCATGTATTCGATCAGTTCCGGGTTATCAATCAGCATGGTCAGCATATTGGTTTGGCCCACATAGGGAATGCAGTCCCATAAAATGCTTACAAATCCTCCGGAACAGATAAAATGATCCTTGCCGAGCGTTTGGACCGCGGCATGAATATAGTCCAGACTGCCATCTTCCAGGATGCGCTCGGCTTTGGCCAGTTGAAAGCGCGCATTGAAATCCCGGACGCCGAATACCGTCTGAGCTTCATTGGCCGCATAATCGCTGGCATGGCCGGCCGACGATGCGGATACGGGCGTGATGGTGTCGGTCTTTAAATCGCGGCGAAAAACAGTCCCTTCTTTCTCGAAAAACACAGTCCGTTCGCGCATTTCCCGCGTGCTCGCCCCTTGCGGCTGAATAATCTCAAAGGGGGCCTGTGCGATCATCTGCTTTAAAACCGCCACATGTTCATCCGGAGCGGCATGGTTCCACGCGTGCCGCTGCCAGGCCGGCTTGCCCGTCAACTCCGCGAAATGATCCAGGTGGTAAAGCTGGTTATAAAGGACCGTCGCCGGCATACGGTCAACCGGCCTGCCCTCCAGAGCGGCATGGATGCGTTCTTTGGAATTTAGGGATGTTCCTTGCATAATACTATTTAATCCTCCAGGGCCGTCTGTCCTACAGCACGGCAGCGGCCGCTTTACGAATACCGGTCACCGTATCCCGGATATCCCGGGGCGTCATCACCGACGGAATTGGCATGATGATACTGCGCTCCATCAGGGCATCCGAAACCGGCAGGGCGCCTTTGGCATAGCGGTACACGCTATGCTTGTTGGCCGGCAGGGTCCAGGGGAAACCGTCCGGAGCGTTGCTGTGCTTATCCACGAGCGAGTGGATGTTCGAATAGACGTGCATTCCGAAATCCACGACGCGCATGGTCGGCGACATCCCGGCAAAAATATTGTCGGCATTGAGCGCCCGGGCGAATTTCCCGGCCCGTTCCGCGTCCGGAAGCATCAGGATCAGGAAGGCGGCGGTATCGCCCCTGGCATCATTGAGACGGCGGAAGGACAATCCCGGGATTCCGCGGATGCCCTTCTTGATCTGCGCCTTGGCTCGGCGCATGGCGGCCACGACTTTGGGAAGTTTTTTCAACTGGACCCGGCCGATGGCGCCAGCGATCTCGTTGAGCCGGCCTCCGAATCCCCACAGGGCGTAGGGTCCGTTCTTGATGACCAGCCGCCCGCCGATGCGCGGATAGCCCAGATCGTGAATTGCCGATGCCCGGCGGAACAAATGGGTTGAATTAGTCACGATCAGCCCGCCTTCACCGGTAGTCATGTTCTTATTCAACTGGAGGCTGTAAATCCCCATGGCGCCGAACGAGCTGACCTTCTGGCCCTTGAACGAGCCGCCATTGCATTGGGCGCAATCCTCCAGGACAGGAAGCTTGTGTTTGCGGGCTACCTTGAGGATGGCGGTCATATTGGCGGGCGCGCCGCTCATGTGGACAACCACAATCAAGCGCGTGCGCCGGGTAATGCGCCGTTCCAGACGGCGCGGGTCGAGGGTGAAAGAATCGTCAATATCCGCCAGTACCGGGATCGCGCCGAGTCGCACAATGCCCGCCACGATGGAGATCCACATATACGCCGGCACGATGACCTCGGCGCCCGGTCCGATGCCGAGAGCCGCCATGGCGGTGGCCAGCGCCTGGGTGCCGCTGTTCAGGGCCAGGGCGTATTTTGTCCCGACCGCCCGGGCAAATTCCTCCTCCAGATGATCCACCTCGAACCCGCAGTTCGGCCCGTAATAACGGAAGGGGCTCTTGGCGCGGACAACCCGCAACACGGCCGCTTCTTCCTCGCGCCCGTAAAAATTGGCGCCGGGAAATTCAAAAGGCAGGGGACGCTTACGAATCTGATTTGTTTTTTTCACATTAGTTTTCCTTTCTTAACCGGTTCTATTTTTCCGACCAGATCGCATATATTCCAGCCTTCGACCCTGATCCCGGGAACTTTAACCGCTCCCAAGTTGGATTTGGGCAGAATGGCGGTCACGTTCTTTGTTGCTCCCGGCAGGATGCTGAAATAATTATCATCCCAGTAAACCGGCAGTATTTCCTCGTCATTTTTGGCGTTGACCGCGGCAACATGAATGAAAAACGCCAGGTGAGGTGAGGGATTGGAAAGCTTGACGCGCACCGCCAGTTCTTCGCCCCGGTCCTCCAGCGTGCTGGTTTGGAGCAATTTGACCTTAGGCAGGTTCTTTAGCGGCACAAACACACCCTTGTCATTCAGATGATGCTCGGCATTCGGATTAAACTTTGAAAGGTCCTTCAACGCTAAGTCCGCACTTTCATCATCCCCTTCGGGAACTGATGACAACCAGTAAAAATTATCCGAAACAGGCTGATTGTTTGCGGCGAACAGTTCAAGTTTGACAAAATATACTGACCCGGGATCCGGCAACGGCGGGATTGCAAAAAGATCGCGGTAGGCGTCTGCGGCAATGTCGCTGACGACTTCTTTTTCCCATTTCAACTGCATGTCAAAACCATAAACCCGCGCCCGTGCCTTGAGATTACGTTGAGGTTTGAGGCAATGGTTTACAACCGTCACCACCGAGTCAATGGGACTCATTTGGACATGCAGCGGCTCGCACGCGTTTTTAATATAATAGTAACTCGGGGTCGGCCGCAGGTAATAATCGTATAATTGCCACTGGATATCCGGCCAGCATGAATTCAATTTCCACTGCATGAACCCGCTGGTAATGTCCCATTTGCGATGATGGATGGCCTCGAACATGGCGCGATGCTGGTCGGCCGTAACAAGGTGGGCCTTCCAACAGTAATCCGCCACGCTTTCCGGCTCGCCGTAGCGCCGGCGAATGGCCCGGTCGTAATTCCGGTAATAGTCGTTGGCCCCATGATGCGCCCAGGTCGAATTCAAGGGGTAGGGCGCCTCCTTGGGATGTAGGTCGAGATCGGGGATGATTTTACGGATTGACTCGAGAGTCGGCAGCGAGGCGGAGCCGCTCTCGATTTTGAACATCCAGGAACGATGCTCGCGCACCATACGGTAATACCACGAATGTGATTGCCAGGAATATGACTTTGGTCCGGCATCATTGGCGCCGACCGGCGTATCCGGCTTGATCCATTCGGGCCAGTTGCGATGATTGCCGCCTTCGGGATATCCCGAAGGCACGATGATCCGTGTGTTATCCAGCTCCGCCACGGACTTGCGCCAGGCATTATATTGATCCTGCTCCGTGCGCCCCTCGTTCATGCACATATAAACCACTATTGAGGGATGGTTGCGATAGCGCTTGATGATGTCAATCCCACACCGCTCAAGTAATTTATGATCCAGGGGGTGGTCATAAGTCACGAGCCAATTGCACTGGTAAAAACAGAGCCAGAACATGAGTCCATGCTTGTCACAAAAGTCGAAGAAATTGTCCGGCATGTTGACCGGCTCTTCCATGGAAATGGTATTCAAGTTGGCCCTGGTTAGGTATTGCATTTCGGCTTTATAGCGTTGGTCATTGAGCACTGCGCTGTCCAGAAGCGTGTCGGGGGGCAATAAATACCCTCCACGGCAAAATATCTTCTGGCCATTGATATGAATCCGCAGTCCATAATCGCCGTCCAGTTCGTGGAGTACTTTGGTCACCTCGCGCACGCCGAAGGAAACTTCCTTCCGGTCAGAGATGCCCGTGCCGGTCTCAAATACAAAAGTCATCTTATATAGCTGTTGCTCGCCGTAACCGGCCGGCCACCAGAGACGCGGGTTATGAAGCGTCAGACCGGGATATTGTTCCGGCGACAATGTGATATTTCTGGTCTCTCCAGGCTGCAGTTCCAACTCTTCCTTGAAAAGCGTTTTGCCCTCCAATTCGCCCCGCAAAACACCTTTCTGGATCGAAACGGAGCTGTTGATTAATTTCGCTGAGACGGTCAGATGCGCCTGGTCCGTGCGCGGCAGGGGCAGTTTGGTTTTGATAAACGGATCGCGTATAACCACCGGCCCGCTGAACTCAAGATAAACGTCCTGCCAAATACCCATGAGTCGGTCGCGTACTTCGGGAACACAATCATAACCCGTGGCAAACACATTGATTGTGACATCTCTTCGTATGTCATTAATATTATCGGCAACCGGCTTGCGACACGCTTGAAAGACCTCAAGCTGGGTTGTGGCCATGCCTGGATGATCCACGCCATAGACCTTTACCGCCAGACAGTTCGTGGCGTTGGCTTTGATTAAACCGGTAACGTCGTAGCGGAATCTGAGAAAAGCGCCGACCATTTCCTGCGGACCGGCGATACGGATGCCGTTCAGCCAGACCTCGGCGCGGTAGTTAATGGCATTGAAGTTCAACCATGTCTTTGATTGACCATTGGCCGGCGCGTTGAATTCCGTACGGTACCAATACGGGTCGCGCCATGGATTCCTTTTGTTCGGCAGGTAACTATACTTGGCCAGATCGTGTTTGGCGTTATATTCATCCGAGGCGTCCGGAATCAAAAAATTATTCAGCCCCACGCGCGGGTCCGGATACACGCTGTTTTTTACCAACGCATTCAGTACGGTTGTAGGGACCGATACCGGATACCAGCCGTCCGTATTGTAGCCGGCGCCGGAAACGGATTTGGATTCGTCCTTAACCATGAACGTCGACTTCAGATGCCAGTTATCCTTCAGATATAACTTGTTAAACATTTTAATTTCTGCCTTCATAATTGAGTCAGTTGTAAAACTCCCGGAAAAGACAACCGCGCGATTCGAAATCCGTCATGGCTTTGCCTGCGGGGCAAGATAAGTAACCGCAACTATAAAATCCTGCAGGACAACCGGTTTATCTTCGGTATAATATTTCATGTATTCCCAATACGCCTCGCCGGTCCCCGGCCCGGTCGCCGAACCGAATAGCAAACTGTTTTTGTTCCAGTCGGTATCAAGAATGTTTTCAACACCCTCCTTGCGGTCAAATGCGGCAGTCGTGAATTTCCCGGCCCCGTCAAGTTTCAGTGTCCCATCCACATACACCCGGATATCCTTGCCCTTCAGCACGATCCGGTAGGTGTGCATGTCCTTGGTGGTATCCAGCGGGCAGGATATTTTTGCAAAATACAGATCGATCCGGTCTTTGCTCAATGTCAGGTATTCAGCCGCGGCCGAGTTGGCCACCCGGATGCAGACGCCCAGGGGGTCGTTACTGTCCACCACCCGTACCCGCGCCTCCACCACCGTCAACGCCTCCGGTAATATATGCCAGGGATACGCAAGGTTGATCATATCCGCCGTGTCGGTACCGCGGTCGGCAAGGAGCAGTTGGTTCCCTTGGATCTGCTCGATGCCATCAAAATTCATCAAACGTCGCCAGGGCAACTGCGCCGGATGGACCAATACCTTGTCGCAGACGTACGCCATATCCCAATCTTTTATCTCCATGGCGCCCGGATTGCCCGAAAATTCCTTTCGCGGCGCAGCTCGTGCAGTGAGTTCAAACACATTGTCGCCGTTCTTTACATCGGCCGGCTCGATCCGGTAATCCAGGGATTCCCCGGATGCCTTGATGTTTTCCAGAAGCCGGCCGTTCATTTTTACATCCACCCGGTTACCCTCCGCCATGCTTTTTACCCAGAGATGGCAGGTTATTTCCGGACGCAATTTCCTTTTCTCTGCGCCGGGAAAGTTCTCTGCCATGACCAGGGTCATTTTTTGCGTCTGGTTGGACAGCAGGTATATCGGTTTCTCGACGCAGAGCGTAGGTGTATTACGGAATTTTTCGCCGCCTTTCACATAAGAACCGGCCGATGGCAACCCGTATCCCCGAGGCGACATGAAATAGACCTTGTTCTTGATCTGTAGTTCCTTCGGGTCGCCCAATTCCCGCCAGGCCGGAGCATTGGGATTGAAATAATTAAACATATAAATACCGTCAACGCCCGACTGCCACGCCTGCATTGCGTAGCCATGGTAAAATAAGGTGGTATTACGCTGAAAATCTTGCGGCCAACCTTTTGCCATTCCCGCCCGCACGCGCGAATCGCTCAAACCGGCGTACACGGGCACGTCGTATTTATGGCCCAAACGCACGCTGTATTCCCACGGGTTCAACTGGAAAAGGCAGGTCACAGTCAGCATATCCACCAAACCTTCCGCCAGCCACTTTTCCATGTCCAGGCCAATCGCACGACAGTACTCCACCGAATCCGGCACGCGGATGGACAAAAGGATCGGCTTGCCTTTCTTGATGCCCTCCGCTTGCGTCATCTTCCGGATCTGCCGCACCAGGTCGGTCATCATGTCAAGCTCCGCCTGGCTTGCCTGACCGCCCCAAGCCACGCTTTTAAAAAATATTGCATCCCGAAAATAATCAAGTTCGATCCCGTCCACGTCGTAATTCTGACAAACCTCTTCAAAATACTTGAACGCCAAATCACGCACCTCCGGCTGCGTATAGTCCATCGCAGTCCAGTTGCCGTACGGTGGTTTTTTAGCTTTGCTGCCTACCAGGTATTCCGGATGGTCCTTTTTCAGTTTTGGAAAGAAAAAGGGGCTATAATCTGTACGATACGAATCGTGCGGGTCGTTCATCCGGTAACTCCAGAATATCTCCAGGTTGTTCTTCCGGCAGAATTCCACCATCAACTGCAAAGGGTCGGTACCCAACGCGATAAGGTCCGAAAACGCGTTGTCACGCAGTTGCCCCTCGACGGGGAACTTTCGCGTCATAAATATCTCGCCGACTTTCGTCCGATGAATAAAATACCCAAAACTTTGCGCGGTGGAATAAAAAATCGTGTCCACCTGCGAGCCGAGCAAAGGCGTCGTCCGTTTCTTCAAGAATTCTTCAATCAAAGTCTTGGATTCGCCGGAAAACATGGCATCGTCGCCGTCGTTGTTGAAGATGATGCGGCGCTGTTTATGAGCCGCCGCCTTGCGCATTTCTTCAAGTTTCGCCGGTGTGACCACCGGTTTTTTCAAACCTTCCTCCGCCGCAGCCGCCGTTTTTTGAGAAACGCCACAAAACAAGGCAACAATAAAAATATAAAAAAATAGTCCGGCATGATTCGCGTGGCTTTTCATTTTTGACCTCCCTGGTTCATCGTGTCTTTAAACAAAAGAGTTAATTGAAAAACTCTTGCGTTAAACTGTTGAAAACAGGGCGTTACTGAAATCCGAACACTGTGCCTGGACTGAGATACTCGTAGGCGCCGATATCAACGGTTTTGCGGAAATTATCAATGCGCCGATTGCCGTAAACATCCAGAGCGTTTTCCATCCAGGCCCGATTTGCCCCGGCATTGATGCAGGGCGAAGACGATTGCAAGCGGAAATCAGTAGTGGAAATCAACCGCGGATCGTTGGTGATGGTATTGACATCGGTGAGATTACCATAAGCATTATAAAATTTTGGCGAGGTGCAGCAGTTGCTAAATGTACTCACGGCGCCAACATTAGCAGTTATGAACCAATTCGAGTAAGTGTCTGCGCTGCTATTGCCCCATATTATGGTGTTTTCGACCTTCGTGGCAACATTAGTCCTGCCGACATAGAGTCCACCCCAACTTACACTTACATAATTACTAACAATCGTGCAATTCTGAATTCTCGATAGAGCATCGTAAACAGCGACGCCGCCACCGTATCGCGCTATATTATTAGCAATCAAACAGTTTCTGAGCAAACCACCACCAAATATACGAACGCCACCCCCTTCGTTCCATACTGTTGTATCACTTGCATTTCCCATGATAAAGGAGTTATGGCATTCCGCGCCATTATTCAATATTATTCCGGCACCGCTCGCTCCCCCCGACCCGCGATTGGATACAATCCAGCAATTGCTGATAATCGTTGACTCGCCACGAGCAGTTATCCCCCCTCCTTCTGTGCTCGCAGAATTGCCGGAGATTGTACAATTGGCAATCCGCCAATTTCCACTTCCACTAATGGTGATAATTCCACCACCAGATTTATATGCCGAATTACCGCTAATTGTGCAGTTCCACACACCCCCGCTGTTGCCAGCATTCGGTCCCATATATATCCCACCCCCACCTAAAATAGAATAGGAAGCGGCATTCGTGCTTAACGCATAGTTGCGCATGATAATGCAGTTTGTCACCATTCCATAATATATATAAATGGACCCGCCGTTGGCGGACAAGTTGGTCTCGGGTGAGGCCCACCCGTTCGTGAGCGTAAAGCCCGCTATGGTGGCCCAGTAATTGTTAAGCGTAAAATGCCGGTTGGTCGTGTTGGGATAGTTGCCGTCCAGGATCGTGTTGGTCGGGTCCATGATTCCGCCTGGCCCCCAACTCCGCACCGTGATGGGGTAGCTGACGGTTATTTGATTCGTGAGCCAATAGGTGGCATTGTTGGTCACATACACCGTGTCACCGCCGCGGGCGGCGGCGACGACTTCGATCAGGTTGGTGTGCGCCCATCCCCAGTTGGTCCACGGCGGGGTCGGCGACGGTTGCTGGCTCGACGTTACCACGTAATAATTCGTCGCCGATGCCCAAGGCGTTGTCAGGACCAGCGTCAGCCCCAACCCGATCAACATCCGTTGCCAGTATTTTGTTTTCATCGTGCGTGCCTTCCTTGGCGCTTTGTTTTACGTTAACCAGAGCGCTGCATTCTAAGCCAACGTGGGGCATGCCCGCAACCCAAAGAATTTGCCCGCTAAACACGCGAAAGGAACGCTAAATTTAAAAGGAAAATATTTTCTTTTTTCGCGTCTTTTCGCGTGTTTTTCGCCATAGGCGGATCTGCCTCTGGAACGACGCGGGCAATGTTCCGGTTTCTTTTCTTGTTTTTTATAGCGGTTCTGGTTGATTAGTAACTAATGTGAAAGCGGAAACTCAATATCGGAACTGAAGCTCCGCGTAATTCCAGATGACCGGCGGGCTCTTGGCCGGGTCGCGCCGTTGCAGTTGGACCGTGATGCGGTTCGCTCCGGCGGCGATCTTCGCCACGTCCACCGTGACCGTGACCTCGGTCCGATTGCCGCTCTTGGAAACTTGTACACCGGCGGGTGGCGGCGTGCCGCCAATACAGCACCCAAGCGCGAGGTCGCCAAACCGGACGTCCAACTGGTCGCCCGGCAGGATATTCCGGAAAATCAACCGGAGAACGGTCGCGCGCAGCGCTGCCTTTTCCGGCGGGCTCGTCATTGCCGCGGGAACGAAGACGTCGATCCACTGCTCCTTGGCCGGCTCAATATTCTTCGGCAGCATCTCGATCTTCGGGACCGCCTTCCGTGGCATGTTTGCGCAGAAAGAGGCGTTCTGCGCGACAAACGTCTTGTCCTTCGCCGTAAAGTCCCACCAATTTTTGGTTGGCCCGAAAACGTTCGTCAGCAAGAGATCGGTTCGACCGTAATGGCCGTTGAAGATATTCAGGCCGTCCACGCCCGCCTCGCGCTGGGTCATGGCCCAGCTGCGGAGTTGCGCCGGTGTCCATGCCTGGCTGACGGGGCTATTACAGCCCTTCTCCGGCTCGGTCCGTTCAGGAAGTCCAAGACCGATGTCAATGGTGCTGAACACCCGGCACTTGCCCGTCTCCCTGGCGGCACGCACAAAGTCGGATGGGGTCACCGAGAAGGGCGTGCACCCTTCGTCCGCCACCACGGCATCCACCAGCCCCTGGCGAATCCAGCCTTCCACATCTAGCCCGCAGTCGAGCGAGACCTCTTGGGTCATGGGTGTGTGGACCACCAGGTAGAGCTGTTTGCCGCGTTTCCGGCCATGCTCGTCAAGCATCTCCCGCAGTCTCATGACCAGGTCGGTCATGAGCGCGGCATTTTCGCGCTCCTTCCCGCGCGCAAAGAAAAAGCCATTGCGCATATAGTCCAACTCCACGCCGTCCACTAACCACCGGTCCACCACTTCGGTTATCTGGTTGTACCGGCGCTCGCGCACCGCCGCATGGGCAAAGTCCAGACAGTACTTTGTCCAACCCTGATCATCTTTGATCAGAAGCTCGGGATGCTCCCGCTTGAAGCGCGCCAAAGGCACGCCGTCATCCGGTGTCTTGGATGAGTAGTACAGGTCATGGGTATCGTTCATCCGAAACGAGGCCAGGACAACCAGTCCGGCCTTGTGCCCTTCTTCCACAAGCACAGTCAGCGGAAAGCGTTGCTCGCGCATCATTTGGTCACAATGCTCCTTGTCCTTCCGCTTATTCTCGTTTTTCAGCACTTCGCGCGAGTACTCATCGTCATACTGCCCAAAGCATTCGCTGTACTTGGAGTCATAGTTAACCAGATCTGTGCATCCCATGCCGTATGTCACGACGGCCGCCCCAATGGCGCGGAATCGGTCAATGGCCTTCGTGCGGAATTCACCCGGCTCGGTCATCCATGCAGGCATGTCATAGACCGGCCCTCCATCCCAGTTCATGATCACGCGCCACTTCGCGATGTGCATAGCTGCATCCTCCGTTGTCTGCACCTTAAGGCGATCTCTTGAACCCATGCCATACGCCACCATGCCGCTCAGCGCGATCAATACAGCCAAGATTGATTTCAACATGATTCCCTCCTGTTTTTGTTTTGCAGACCGCGCTTTGTTTTTCGAACAATACCGCCGGAAACGTGGCACTCCATATCCAAGAAAAATAGCCTTTTTTTGCAATGGCTCGCCACGCACTCCCCGTTCCGCCGCATTTACCACAGACTTGACCTGCGTTGCCGCTACTACGGCATAGCAGGATACCCCGCGGCTTCCGCCGTCGCCCAAGGGCTATGGCGAGACAAGTGCCGTGGAGAGCTTCTCTTTTTTGGTCTTATTTCAGCCATCTTTCCAGCCAGCGGTACGCATATTCACGGGTATCATCCAGCATGCCGTGCCCGTCACCATGCATCAGCGTGCAAAAGCATTCTGGTTTGCCAAGCAGTTTGTAAACATGTTGTCCTTTCGCACAACACTGGAAAATGGCGGAAAAATAATAGTTACAATGGTCATTATACGAATCGATGTTAAATAAAGGCCTTGGCGCGTTGAGCGCAATCATATCTTGAACGTCACAAGGTATTTCTCCGTGATTTTTCAGGCAATGCGCCCTTATCTGGGGCTGAAGTTTCACGCTTACGTCATAGTAAGCCCTGATAATAGCCGTATCAAATCCCATGATCGGGACTGAAGCAAAAACGCGTTCGTCCAAGGCGGAGACATAATAGGCAGTCAGCCCCCCAAGCGAGGTGCCGATGATTCCGAATTTTTCAGGCCGGATATAATCAATCGTCTGGAGAACATCGAGCAGGCGCTGATGATCCCAAACCATTCGGCCGTTAAGCGACCAGCAAGGGTTATTCTTATAAAAATTCTTGGCGGACTCCTCATATCTGTGATCGATGTTTGCCGCACTGTTTTTGTCGCCCTGGGTGAGCAGTTCGCCGAACCCATACAGATCGGCAGAAACAGTGACAAAACCGCGCTCGGCCAGATCAATTGCGTAAGCGCGGTAAGCAAGGCCTTTGTGTTCTGTGCTGAGAACGTTATATTTGCCATTTTTAACATCAGACCCATGACAACATAATACGGCAGGAACCGGATGGGTCTTGTTCACTTTTTTGGGAAGCACAATGACCGCCAACCCGTTTTCTTCAGGCAACACCCGGTATCTGATTTTTAAATGATGTAATCCGTAATTTTCATATTCCTCGATTATTTCATACCACGGAGCGATTTTTATATCCGGTGCTGTCCCCATTGAACGCATTACACGTTTATAGACTTTTCTACGTAATTCAGGCCAGTCTTCGGCGGTCATATCAGGCGTAACCACATCACGAAACATAGCAACTCCTTTTATTTATCCCTGAATTCGCGTTCTCCGCACGCGCCACGGTGCTTGCCTGGGGCACAAGCAGCGGACGGCAAAATTATTTTCTTCATCTTTTCCCCAACAACCTTTCCGGAATATACATTTCCAAGGCCTCATAATCGCGCTGACGGATCATGGCAACTTTGCCTTCATAATCCCCCGCAAAATCTGCTTATGTGCGTTGTATACGCACATAAGCAATGCTCGCATAAGTATCAAGGACGGAGAATCCGATATGCCTCGGCAAGGAGGAGAGCTTTTTTATGAGCGCATTGCTCGTGCGACACTCACCGACTAACTGTCCATCGATAACCAGCCGATTGGTGCTACCGGCAACTTCCATCGCCCAATCATGCCAGGCAGAATCGCAGGCATGATTGGAACCGACATTGATCGGCAAGCTGAAAAGCCCATTTATGCACTCTTGGTAAAAGGTATGCTTGGCGTCATGCAACCAGAAACGCGCCAAGGTGTTCGTATCACCATAGCGTATGACCACTGACATCCGATGGGTAGCCCCGGCATAACATTGGATGCGTGATTCCATAAGGTAATGGTCTTGAACATCCGGGATCTTGGCTACGAGCGGTGCCCGGTCTGTGCCATTATCGGTAATTTTAAGTGTTCCGCCCTCAACCATGCCATAGGGAGACTCCTTCCACCTTGAGAGCGGCGGCTGTTGCAAACGATTCGCCAGATCAGTAAAAGTCCCTTCAAAGGTAGCAACCCCCAGCGGCGTCTGGGCTCCCTGATACATCAAATAGACCTTCCCTTCCGCCTCGCAAATCGTGGCATCGGTTATATGCCCATACCAACCGGAGGTGGTACCGCCTTCCTCTTCCGGGACACCTTGTTCCCACGGCTGGGTAATGTTGAAATTAGGGCCGTTGCCGATCCGCCGCCAGTTCATCATGTCGTCGCTACACCGGCAGTCAATTCGCAACATGCCCCCGACGAGGAGCGAGTGCCAGGCATAATAACATTTGCCTATTTGGATCAAAAAAGGATCGCCGCCGTAGCCGTCTATGTTGACCGGGTTGCTTTTGTGTTTGCTCCAATGGACGCCGTCGCACGAACGGGCATACCCGAACGCACTCTTGACTTTCTCACCCGGCCACGGATCGCCGCGGGTGTAGAGCATTTGCCATGTGCCGTCATTGTCCACAATAACCGCCATGTTGCTCAACCTTTTGCCCTCCCATTCCTGGTCGGCAGTCATGACCAATTGCTCGTCAGACCATTTGATTCCATCTTTCGAAACCCACCTGCGCATCGTGCTGGGGCCCTTTTTTGACTCTTCATCATCTATGCCGAAACAATAATACATTCCCTTATGCTCAAAAACATGCGGCCGCTTCACTTCGCAATGAACCGGCCGCAGGACCGGGTTGGCCGGATGTTTGGTCCAGGCAAAACCATCCTTAGAAGTCGCGTATCCAAGTGCGCACAGGCGGTTGGAATCGGGCGGATACATCTGGGAAAACCACACATGAAAGAGCCCGTCACGATAAACCAGGTTCGGCTCGCAGATATAATCGCTCTCCGCCCAGGGCTGTGAACGTACTATGACCGGATTACCCGTGTATTTTTTCCAGATACCATCGCTAAAGTCATCAAAAAACACACAAGGATAAGCTGCCGCGTTCATCTATACCTCCAGTACCGATGCTCATTTTCCCAGCAGCTGGTTGACGATATACAGCTCCAAGGCCTCGTAATTGCGCGCGGCGATCATGGCCTTGAGTTTCGCTTCGCTTAAGCTTCGTGAAATTTCCAGGAGCCGCAGAAAAATGGTCCGGCTGTTGCTGAGGTGACAAGTCGCCACGGCATCCTTCTGTGTGCGCATAGCCTTGACATCCAGGCCGACAAACTCGCCATGGGATCCATAATTATGGGCATCGAGAATCCGCACCTGGTTGAAGGCGCGGCGCAGATCCACCGCGCCAAAGGTTTTATCCTGGTCGAATTTCAGGCCGTTCTGGTCGTTCAGGTGCACAGTCCACAACTTATCGAAGGACAGGGCGAAGCCCATTTCATCCGAGGGATCAAGCCCGGCCAGGATGGCGTGGGCGCTTTCGATATTGATGCCGACGCGCGCGGGGTCCAGGGAACGGTATCCCAGGGCCAGGGCATGGCCCGTCGTGGGAATATAGGTGTGATCCATGGGCTCATTGGGTTTCGGCTCGATGGCGATGCGGATGCTCCGGTCATGCGCCAGCATCGTATTGAGGGCGTCGAGTATCCGGTCGGTCGCCCAGACGCTGTCCTTGGCCTCGCGGATATAGGTCCCTTCGCGGGCCAGCCACAAGACCACCAGGTTAGTGCCCAGTGCATTGGCGATATCCACGCAGCGCTTGCTGCGTTCCAGGGCGTAGGCGCGACACTTGGGATCGTTGGACGTGTAACCGCCGTCAATCGTGCGCGGATCCTCCCAGAGACGAGGCGCCACGAATTCGGCCTTGAGGCCATGCGCATCCAATGTGCGTTTTAAGGCGCCGGCCTTTTTGACGATTTGTTCCGGCGTGAGCCGGTTCATATCCGGCACCGCATCGTCATCATGGAACTGAACGCCGTCGAATCCCAGTTGCTTATAGAGCGCCAGCTTGCGGTTAAAGGCGATGCTCTTGCGCACGGTCGGGCCGAACGGATCGGCGCCTTCATGAATGTTCCAGGGACCGAACGAGAACCTGAATTTTCCTGTCATGGTTTATCTCCTTTTTTAACCAAATGCCGATAATCTATTCGTCTGAACAATTACTTTGTTTTATATTTTTTTTGAACCGCTTGCCAAGCCAGCTTATGATTCCGTTGATAATCCACGACGCCTTTCAGGTTGATGCCGCGCCAATGATGATTGATGGGCTTTGACGGATCCCGATAATCGGCGTAACAGAACGGGAACGTGCCGCACACCGCCGGATAGCGCGCCGCGATATGCATGTGTTCCTGAAGCAAGCTGGCCTGGTAATCTTCCGACCAAAGCTCAAGTCCGGCCGATCTAAATCCCGGTTCGGCGTCGGCGCCGAATTCCGTCAGTAACAGGGGTTTACCCAAGGCTGATTTGTCCCGCAAGCACGTGTCCAGCTTGGAGAGATCGCAGGGCCAGGTTGCGGCCTGATCCGCTTTCGCGATGCCGTCCTGCGCGATGCGGTCATACCACCCCCAATACTCGTTAATCCCGATCACATCCACCAAGTCCGCCAGACAGCCAATGCCCCCGTAAAGGGACGCGTAACCGATCAAACGCGTTTTATCCAGCGCGCGCACCTGCTCCACGCAGGCCTTGAAAAATTTCACCGCCTCGGGATGATCGGCATTACATTCATTGCCCACGCTCCAGATAATCACACTGGAATGGTTGGCCGCCTGTTCCACCATCTCCCTCAGCATGCCCAAGGCAAGCGACTGCACACTGCCCTCGGCAAAAACGCTGCCGCCGGCGCTGGAATCCGGCGCGACGCAGTAGATGGGCACTTCCAGCCAAAGCATCATGCCGCGCCGGTCGCATTCATCCAGAAAGAAATCCGGAGCGGGAAAATGACTGCGCAGGCAATTAACCCCCATGGCCTGCAGATCATCCAAATCGCGCGCCACCGTGCCGGGGTCAAAGACAACTCCGGAAGCCGGATGATCGTAGAGATAACACATTCCGCGCAAAAACAGCGGCTGCCGATTGAGCAGCATCCGCGCGCCGTCCACCGCCAGGGTGCGGATGCCGAAGTAAATCTCGTGCTGATCAATGACTTCATCACCATCGCGCAATTCCAGGGCACACCGATAAAGCCGCGGGGTTTCGGGCGACCATGGTTGCGCTTCTTTCAGGTCAAAGGGCAGTGTCCATATGTTTTGGGCCCGGCTTTCGCCTTGCCAGAGACAGATACCGTCCGGATCCATGAATTGCGCTTTCACGATTAACGCGCGGGGTGCGGATGTCGTCCGTACGGTCAGCGACCCGGTCGCGCCGGCGCCGGACGGCGCCGCATCCACGCGCGCCTGGACAATCTGGGCCAACCGCGTCACGGTCAAGGTCACATCCCGGTGAATCCCGCCATAGTTGTACCAGCCGATCACCGCCGGCAGGCGCATTTTCAAATGCCGGTTATCCACGCGCAGCGCCAGGCGGTTGGGGCCGGGCTTCAATGCCTTGGACACGTCCAGATCGAAAGCCGTATAGCCGCCCTCGTGCGAACCGATCTTTTGTCCGTTCAGAAACACATCGCACAGGTAATTGACGCCGCCGAAATGCAGCCGCGCCACGTGTTCCGTCGGCAATTCCCCGGCATCGAATTCACGGACAAACCAGGCCACGCCCTCGAACAGGTCGTAGCGCTCATTGTACCGATTCCAGCATCCCGGCACCGGCACGGTTTCCCAATGGAGCAAACTGGTCGGCCGCGAATAATCGAGGCCCCGATGATATTCCGGATCCTGGTCAACAATAAACCGCCAGCGACCGTTCAAAGAGATTTTACTCATAGCGCTCCTTCACTTCCTTCCAGTTGCTCTTTAGCATGTCGCCTCCTTCTCCGCCGACTGTTTTCACATCAATCCCATCTTACGCCAGCGCTCAATAACCCTCAACACGGCCTGTTGATTAGGTTCCGACGCACACACTTGATTAAAAAACATAACTCCCAGCAAATTATCTCTAAGATGTTGGCTGATCCACTTGCCCATTTGTTCGATATATTCCGGGGTTTTCAATGGGATATTGTAATTGGCCGTTGCTTGATCCCGGACATCCATGTGCAGAAGGAAGGGGATATCTTCCGACGACTCGAAGACTTCCACCAGTTGATTCTCGCTCGTGACAAGGTGAATACAGGGGAAAACCACGTCCATGCCCGCCGATCTATATGCTTTGGGACTGCGTCCGTTCTCAAATTTCATGTATCCGTGATGCCAGACTTCAATGTCCGGGCGAACCGTACGAATATAAGCGGCAAAGTTACGCATCGTATCGGCATGCGCCTTCGCATGATCTGAGGACCATTTAACACCCATCATTTCCCATCCATAACTACTCACGGCAGATGAGCGGTAGTATGCCAACAGGTCAGCTGCTTCATCGCAAGCCATGGCCCACGTGTCCTTGTTCCCGGCCAGATGGTGCCAATCACCCGTTGCCGGATCGTCAGAGTGTATCGCGGCGATATGGGGGTATCCAATCATAGCCTTGCGATGGTTCCACCAGAAGTTGTTCGTGAACAACTGCACGTGAAACCCGAGACCAGCGGCGTATTCGATCTCATTTCGCAGAAATTCATGCTCCGGCTGGGCGTTTAAGACCTGCTCATCGATATAACACCGCAAACGCGGATTGAGCACAGGCCAGGCATAGCCGTCGTGGAGCGGATCGTTCAGTTCATGGCTGACCATCATAAAACTGATCAGATTCATGCCTTCATTGCTCATCCGTTCGAGCAAACCATGCACATATTCGCGATTAAGGCCCATGCGATCAGGACATTGATAACTAATGCCCACTTGCCAGCCCACGTATTTGAACTTAAATGCCACAAATTCCTCGCTTTGGCATTTTTAAAAAATGACCATTGACTTTGGATGACTCAATATTTCAGAAAGTATCTTGCATGGATTTGTTTTCTGCCCCAGCAGACGTAACGGTTACTTCCTGCACCTTGATGGCTTTGCAAGTTTGCCCCGCCGCGTTAACATGACGGAAATCGGAATAAGCGACCAGAAATCGATCGGGGCCGGTCTTCAGCACCGTGCAGTTGCCGCAGGTATCGTCATGGCCTGCCTGGCGATCGGTGGTGATCTCTTTGCGGCGACCTACGGTCGCGCGGGTCTTCTCGCCCGGCTCGGGCAAAAGGGTCATCGGTGTGTGCCATGTTACGCCCTTGCCATCGGTGCAGAACAGCAATTGGACACCGGGCCGGCCGTAGACCAGCGCAATGACGCCGTTGTCGAGATGGGCCATGCGCGGTACAACGCCAAACGGCGTCAGGATTTCCGGTGACGTCCAGGTCTTGCCCCAATCCGTGGAACGCGCAATGAACATGGGCTCGTGGGTGCCGCCGCTGGAGGTACGCATCACACAGAGCATGCGCCCGTCACCGAAAGACATTGCACCCGGCTCGTTCAGGCCGAAGACATTGAAGTCCGGGATGGGCGCGGCATCCTTGCCGCCCCAGAGCCGGTTGTAGTTGCTGTTGGGATCGTCCAGGAATGGCTGGGTAGCTGCCTGTTCCGCCGCCGCGTCCGGAAAATACCCCAGCATACTCCAGAGCCGCCAGGTGCGGCCGCGGTCATCCGAACGGAGCACGCCCACCCTGCAACGCGCCGGCAGGCTACCATCCGGATTGAAGCAGAAGACATCATGGAAAAAAGTCAGCAAGCCGCCATCCGGGGTGAATGTCCAGAAAAAATCCGTGCAAATTCGAGGCTGAGTCAGGATGTTGGGATCCGAGAAGCCGATGTCGGACCATTCCCAGCGCATGACGCAGACAACCATTTCCGGAATGGCGATACGCGCCCATTCCTCGCGCCATTGCGTTTCTCCCGGTTTTCGCCGCAGCAGACGCACCCGCTGCAAATCCTCCGGCAAGTCACCCAGGCGGTAGCAATCGGATTTGCGGCTCCACAAGTCGGTAAGCGCCACGCTGAATTTCGGCAGGTTCAGCTTTGCGGCGTCCAACGGTTTCTGGACGGGAAACTTTATCGCCTCGCCGTCGGGGAAGATAATGCCGCCCGCCGTGGAAGCATCGAGTTCCCCCGGCTGCGCTTCGCGCCAGGTCTTGCCCCCGTCGGATGAGATACGCGTGGGGTGCGACTGGCCATAGCTCATGGCGCTGTCGGCCTGCACCGAGTAGTTGACGGCCAGGCGGCCATCATCCAGTCGCGCGATTCCCGGGAACTGATAATGGCCCCAACGCTTTTCAGCCGGCGAGCTTACGGCCACCACCGACGGCTGGCCGAACGCGACGCGCACCATCGGTTGAATGCCTGTACGTTTGCTCATATTCGATCCTTCGCATTATTTTCCGGAAACAATCAACACCTTCACGTCCAGGCTTTTGACCTTCAGTTTGATCCGCCCGGATTGAACTTTCAGCGGCCCTGCCAGCAAGTCCTCGACCTTTTTCCAGCCTTTCACATCTATTTCCTCGCTGACATCCCGGTCGTCTTTGTTCGTAAAAATCCAGGCTTCCTTGTCCTTGTTCACATGCTTGCTTAATAACAGCTTGCCATTGTGTTCCGGCACAATCCCGCATTGCTTCAAAAGCGTAATAATGCACTTCCGGGTTTCGTTGTCCCGGTAGGCTGTACCGTTGGGACCGGTGAGCGTGCCTAACAGCCAGGCCCGGCCTTTACCGGCTTGGCGCACAATGCCGGCAATTTCCTTGCCGTGCATCAGGCAGGGTTTTGTGTTTTTGCCCTCGCAGGCGAAAGTCTCGACGCAAAAATTAGCTCGCAGACTGTGTCCTGCGAGCGGGCCGGCGCCTTTCAGTTTGGTCGCATCGATATAGTCGCCCCAGGTGCGCGCGGTTGCTGACCAGCGTTTGCCGCCGGCCGGTTCAGCCACCCTGGCAAAGCCGGTATGGCGCACGCCGAATAACGAGCGCATGATCGGCGAAAGTTCGCCCCGGTTTGCGAAAGCATACTCGCTTAGCCGGCCGGGGCCGGCCTCGCTGATGAGTTGGCCGCCTTGTTCCACCCAGCGGGCCAATTTTCCGGCCACGGTTTCGGAAAGCAATAACGGAAACGGCAAAATGAACGTTTTATATTCCTTGGCATAATCCTGGTCCAACTCCGCAACCTCGACGAAATCCACGGGGATTCCGGCTTCCCAGAGGAAACGGTGCCAGCCCCGGACACTGTAACAGAGGATCTCGTTCGGCGGTGTCATCAGGCCGCAAAGCTGATAATTGGCCTCGTTGATCAGGATGGCCGCTTTGGCCCGTGGCTTGGACAAAGGATTGCCGAAGATATCGGCGTGCCGGTTTAACGCCGCACCCACCCGGGCCGCTTCTTCATAACGGGGCGTACTGTCGCCTTCGCTGTCAAGCAGGCTGAAGCCGTTGGTCTCGCGGGCTATGATTTCGGCACGGGTGATCCAGAAGGAAATTCCGGTTACCCCGGCGCCGACGGCCGTTAACATCCAGCGCCGGATATCGTCGGCTACCGGCATCCGTCCGCGAGCCAAGTCAACATTAGTGGGTCCCCCTTGAAATTCGGCGGCCCAGATCGGCTGGTTGGGCCGGTTGCATGACCGGATATAGTCGAATCTGAGCGCCAAGCTGTCCCATATTTCACCGAGCAATGCCTGGTGACGTCCGAACAATTTTCCACCATTGGGCGACCAGTCATCCCACGCATTATGCGGGAACCAGGCAGGATAACAGGAAGATCCCAGAAAATCCTGGCAACGGGCGTAGGCCCAATCCTGTCCGGAGCCGATTACCGGGGCGCCCTTGTGCGCGAATACGGGGCGCTTTAATGGGTCGGCTTCCTTTATGGCCTGGGCCCGGGTGCGGAGCACATTGGCCACATTGATATCGGTCATGAAATACTGCCATTCGACATTCAGAGCGAGCGGATATTTTCCATGACACCGGTCGGGCGCAATGTACTCCCATGCCGAGTAGCGGGTGTTCCAAGCCCGGTTCAAATTGTCCAGGTCCCCGAATTTCTTCATCAGCCAATTCCGGAATGCATTCAACGTGTTCGCGCAATAACACACCGGCTGTCCGGCCAGGCCTTCCGACCAGTAGCCGATCTCCTGCCAGGTATTCCAGATGACCACGTTTTCATGCTTGCCCAGGACGCCGACGAGCTTCTTGATGAAGCGGACCTGGTCCGCCATTGCGCCGGGATCGTCATAACACGGGCCGGGTTTGCCATCGCAGGGTAGGGTGCATTGCGCCTCGTAAGCGATCGGCAGTCCGTTAAGACCCACCATCCGGCACCCCGGATGCTTGATCCAGAGCCAGGCGGGCGCCTGCTCGCAGGTCAGCCCGATATAAACCCCCATGTCCAGCCCTTGGGCGTGTTCAATCAATTCTTCATACTTTGCAAAATCATATTGGCCCTCGGTGGCTTCGTCGGTCTGCCAGTGCTCCTGTAATTTGATGAGATTGAATCCGTGTTTTTTAAGATTTGCCATGTCCCTTTTCATTTCGGACATGGCCGGCATCGGCTCGCGGCACAAATGCGATCCCAAAGGGAACAATTTCGAAAATTTTTCTTTATTCATCGGGTGTTTCCATTTCTCCTTGAGCGTTGTTTAACTGAATTGCGGGTTATATATTTCGCCGACTGCATCCACCATGGCCTTGTAATTCTCCGGCTTGATCGGTGGATTGATTTCGCTGGAGGAGGCCACGAACATGCCGCCCGTATGCAACACATCGGTTTCGCGGATATGCCGGTGCACTTCGGCCCTGACCTGCGCCGGCGTGCCGCGCTCCAGCAAATCCACGCCATCCACGCCGCCGGCCCAGACCATCTGCGGCCAGGTATTTTTTAATTCTACGATGTTCATGCCGCAGTTGGGTTCGAGACAATAGAAGCCGTCCACGCCGCAGGCGATCAGTTCGGGAATGACTTTCTTCCAGTTGCCGTCGCTGTGATAAAGCACTTTAAGTCCGTGTTCATGCCAGGCCGCCGTAAGCCTCCGGACATAGGGATAATGATGCTGATTCAAAAAATCCGGCGGGAAAATCGGCCCCTGTTTGGTCGCAAAATCCTCGGCAATCAGAATTACCGGTGCAAGCGCGGCGTCCGCAATGGCATGGACACGTTGCACGCCGTAACCGGAATATAATGCCATGTATTCATGCATTAATTCGGGATAATCGGCATAGAAATATGAAAAAATCTCCAAGCCCATGCCGCCGTCGCTATAAACCGCACACAAACCGGTGCTCACCGGATAGCCGCAAATCACCGTGTCACCCATTTTGGCCTGTAAATTACGCATGTAATCACGATATTCTTTTTTTGATTTTCCAGCGTCAAATTTCAAGGTTCGCAAATTCTTTATGCGCTTTACCAACCAATCCCGCCCCCCTTTTTCATCCGTGAAAGGACGGCTGACTCCCCAGGTTGTCCAATTGTCGTGCTGAACAACCCAGCCGTCATTGCTCACCCGCGCCGTGCCCCTGGGCGCAACCGGGGGGAAACACATGTCAAGGGTCCTGCGAATGACCACGCAAATATCGTCAATGGTAAAATCAAATCCCGTTATTTTTTTTCCGGTGTACATTTCAACCACGCCCGGGTTGTAACTGACCTGGTCGTGCAGGGCGGCGCGATCCACGGGCTGGTGCGCCAGTGTCGCTTCCACGCGTTCCCGCTTGGATAGCTTGTCGGCCGGAAAAAGTTTTTCGAAGCAAGTTGACTTGCCGTTTCTTGGAAATCCACCCCTGAGAGTAAGCGTTGGTTTTTTCATGGCACTATATTCCCCTTTCAGCCACATGCAACGATTCGGATATCATAAGACTCCAATACCAGTTCACTTCCCAGTGAAACATCGTTCGACAGGTCGCGGGCGCCGGGCGGCAGGGTGACCCGGGCCGCCGCCGCGCCGTGATTCAAAATGAAATAGAGCCGCCGCGAGTTTTGTTCGGCCGGAACGATTTCGACGCGATCGCTTTCCGCGCGGGGGGCCGCTGCCAGCCGCCCCAACAGCCATTCCATCAACCGTTCGTTCAGTTTAGCTTCCATGGATGCGGCCACATAAACCGCCCGGCCGGATCCGAAGCGATGACACGTCACGGCGGGCGCCCCGCCGGCCGGCGATCCCGCGGCAAACCGGGCCAATACCTCCACCTCCGCGCCTTCGACTTCCAGATGATCGCACCAGGTATCGGCCGCATATTGGCCGGCCAGGGGACCATCCGCCGCCACGACCGGTACCGTTCCCGCGCGCTGGAGGTGTTTCCATGCCGAGGCGTCTTCACCCAAACGCTCCTTGGGCGGCGCGGCCACGCCGCTCAAGTTGCTCCATTCCACGCGGTGCACGCCAAAGAGATCGGTCAGTTTCCACGGCACCGGTTCAGCGGGGACCACATGGTCACGGTTAAGACTTGCGGTGCAGATGGTGGCCACCAGGATGCCACCCTGCTCGACAAACCGGCGCAGGCGTTCAGCCCAGTCCGGATCCATGATCCGCAAGGCGGGCGCCACAAGCAAACGGTAACGACCGGGATCCGGCGGCTTGAAGACAACGTCGGCGCCGCACCCAAGGCGCTGAAGCGCCGCAAAACAGGCTTCGGCCTGATTGCGGTATTTGATCCGCGAATTGGCATGGTTGAGATGGAACGATTGGCAGGTATCGAAATCCATGAGAATCGCTGCATCACGCCGGCGGGTAATACCGGACAGGTTCGCCTCCAGCCGCCGGATTTCGGCGCCGGTACGCGCAATGATTTCGTAGCGCGCGTTGAGCCGTCCGTCATGGTCAAGAATCCCGCGCCAGTACTGTTCGCCGCCAAAACGGCAGGTGCGCCAGCGAAAATACAGGATCATCGCGGCGCCATGGGCGATGGATTGCCAGGTCCAAAGCCGGATGCGGCGCGTATCGTCGGCCGCCATGCCGAATGGCCCGCCGCTCTGCTGTTCGAGCATCCAATATGATTTTTGCTTATAGGCGCGCGCCATGGTATGCAGGAGTCCCATGGTGGCGGGTTCGGGATTCACCGCAAATTGTTGCGGATAACAGTCCCAACCGGCCACATCCAACGACTGGAAGAGCGCGTTTTCGTCGAACCCTGACCAGCCCGAGGCCATATGACAAACATTGGTGGTGATCGGAGTGCGTACACCCGTGGCGCGCAGTGCTTCGGCCTGCAGCCGCAGATAAGCCGCGTTGCTTTCGGAGAAAAACCGCTGGGAGTCGAGGATCAGTCCGGGGTTATGCAGGTCCTGCCCGATGCGCGGAATGGGGATATGCGGAAAATCGCGAAAAAGACCCCCGCCGAATATTGTCCCCAGGCGTTCATTCACGGCCTTGATCGAGCCGTATTTACGACGCATCCAATCGCGGAATTTCTGATGGCAGATATCGCAATAGCAGCGGGTTCCGTACATGCCGACTTCATTGTCGATCTGGAAACCCATGACTGCCGGATGCCGGGCAAAATGCTCGCCCAGGGCGCCGGCGATGCGGCCGGAGCGCTCAATAAACCGGGGATGATTGACACAACACATGCTCCGGCCGCCGAACTGCCAACGGAGTCCGCCCTCGTAGACCTGCCGGCAATCCCGCGCCGGGTCGTCGGCATTGACCAGCCAGGCCGGCGGACCGGCTGTCGGGGTGCCGAGCAATACGGATATCCCTTCCTTTTGCAGGATTCCGATGACCCGGTCAAGCCAGTCGAAATCGAACCGATTCTCTTCCGGCTCCATTTTGGCCCAGGCGAATTCGCCCAGGCGGACCACGTTGAGTCCCGCTTCGCGCATCAGGCGCGCGTCCGTTGCCCAGCGCTCCTCCGGCCAATGCTCGGGATAATATGCCGCTCCATACCACATGTTTTTCACATTCATGCCGATGCCTGCTTCCATGCCTCAATCATGATCTGCACGTTCTGCCACGGCGTGTCGGGAAACAACGCATCCACCGGGGAAAGAATGAACCCGTCGCCGCGCCCATAAACGGACAGCGCCGCATGTACCGCCGCGCGAATTTCCTGCGGCGATCCCTGGCTCAGAGTAATACTGCTGTTGATTCCGCCGGCGACCGCCATCCGGCCGCCAAAACGCTGTTTGGCCTGCGCCAAGTCCACGTGATCCTGAACCGGATCCAGATAATATAACAAGTCCACCCCGGCTTCCATCAGATCCGGCCCAAGCGTCATGACGCCGGTGGTCATGACATAAGCGAACAATTTGCCCCGCGCATGCGCCATGGCGGCCAGTTCGGTGATTTGCGGCTTGAGATATTGCTTGAAAATTGACGGCGACCAGAAGTCGGTTGAGCTGTACCAGCCCCGTTGGCAAACCATGTCGGCGCCGTTTTCCAGGGCCAGGGTCGTCCGGGCCTTGTCCGTTTCGTGAATCGTGCGCATCAGGGCCTGAAAAGCCTCGGGGTGTTCCATGCAAAGCATCACGGCCCCCTCGGCGCCGGTAAACCAGACGGCGGCGTCCATGCCGAACGCGCTCCACGCCTGCACCAGGACGCCCCGCTTTTCCGCAAAGCTCCGGACTTGGGCCATGCGCTGTTGAACCCATACGCGCTGCGAAGCATCCGGCGGCCGATAAACCCACTGGATTTTTGCCACATCCTCCGGGCCGGAAACCAGATGATGCACGGCGCGGGGTATGTTGAAATCCTCGATCAGGGGGACATCCGGGGGCTGGACAACCCAGCCCGCGCCGGGATCTTCGCCCGTCCGGCGCACGGAGTGACGCAGCACCCCTGCCGGAGTCTGGTATTCGCGCGTCATGACGGGGTACTGCGCATCTTCCCGGCCGGCGGGACTTTCCGAGTCCCGCCAGGTAACTTCCGGCGGCAGGCTCCAGGGGATGCTGACGTCGAGCACATCGTCCACACCCAGCGCGAGCCAGGCATCCACCCGCTTGAAATCACAGGTGATATCCCATGTCTGCGGCAAGCGATGCAGATGCTCCAACCGTCCGCTGTACCAATATTTTACCGGCTTTCCGGATTTATCCCACCGCCATTGCGGGGCCGGCTCAAAACCGAACACCCAGGAATACAACGGTGTATGATCCGGCGTTTCATGCCGGATCGCGGCCAACAGTCTTTCCCGTGAGGTCATCAGTAATTCCCTTTCTATTTTGTTTCGTTTGTTCTGTTTTGGGCATGTGCAATGGGTGCTATTTTCAGCCTGCGCCCTTGTGTTCCCGCGCCAATTGAAACGTGAATAGTTTTGACGCGTGCATGAAAAACTCAAGCCGAATCGGTTTCCCCGCCGTCTGTCCAAGATTGCTCTGGCCGCGCCAGGTCATTGAGTGGCAAAGCGGGTTGAGATCCACGCGATCGCAGTCAGCCTGCGTGAATCCTTTGATGGGGTTCCCGCCTTCATCGAGAATCTGTGCCGACGTCTCCCACAGTCCGCCGCAGTCAATATTCAAATCGAGGGTCTTGCCCTGATGCACCAGGGGCGGCGTGACGAAGCGCCCGCCCTTGGAACCGGCCGAGGCGGATATGAAACGATCCTTTGACTGAATGAGCCGGAAAATCGATCCCACCTGCCGATCGACGCCCGGATCGAAGATGCCATGCGTCGTCCGAAGGCCGTTGTAATACTGATAGATTTCATGATCGCGCTCGATCCAACCCGGTACCACCATTATCAAACCTCCATCCGGACTGCCGAAAGGTCCGTTGGCAACATAGGGCCGCCGGTCCGGACGGGTCCATTGGCGTCCATTCCGGCTGACCGCAAGCTGGGTCTCGAATGTCCCGTCATTGCCCTGGGCAAAATAGCGGTGGTTTTCCCGTCCAATGCGATCAAGTCCGGCCGGCGGATATTTACGAAAAATGCCGGGGAATCCCAGGTAAACCCCGGGGCGATAGATATTGGCGCTCAGGTGATTGATATCCAGTCCCGGCAACTTGGGATCATTTTCATCAACATCCATGACTTTTTCCAGCTCATCCGCTATATAGGTGGTTCCGGTATTATCCGGTTGGCGCGGGATGTGTTGATAAGGCCAGGGCGCCTCGTCAAGACTGTCGAATTCGCAGCGTGCCGTTGTCCGGCGTCCCGGGAAACCGCGCAGGAACGCCACGTATTTGCCCAAGACAGGATCATAAATGACCTGGTTGTTGGTATCCGCGCTGAAAGGAAGCACCGGCTTGGGCTTCATGGTCCAGCGGAGCCCGTCCGGGGAGACACTGATATAAAGCTGTCCTTGGTATTCCGAGATGGCCATGAACTTTTCTTCGGGAGGTCCAAGCGGATTGATGGCGGGCACACCCATGGCGCCGGTGCATTCGAAGATATTGTTCCTTGTATTCCCCTCGTATTCTACCAAGCCAAGATCCGGCCGTTCCCAATGGATCCCATCCGTGGAGACGGCGAAACATTTGTGGAACAGGTTCTTGGACATCCCGTCAATCTCAAGCAATGGCCATCCGCACTTCACGCAGACGACTTTGTTGCCGCTATTTTCCAGCCGGCAACGGGGGCAAGGCACCATTCCTTGTTTCCCCTGGTAATGCGCGATGGCCGAATACCACATTTTATATAACCCATTGTCCTCCAACACAACGTCGGATGTAATCCGGAAGGCTTCCCAGGGGCGTTCCGGGGTCAATACCCTGCCGGCCTTGGTCGCGGGATTGACCTCGAGCACGATCCCCTCGCTTTCGGCGATGAAGCGGTCATCCAGAAAAAACTGGGGATCATTGTTCAGTTCGATAGGTTTCATTTTCTGATTCATTCCTTGCCGATTGCATCAATCTGATCATCCAGTTTTTATCTCAACCTTGCTTCCTGGCGGAAGGGTCTCGGCTAAGGTTATCACGGTCTGGGCCGAAGCCAATGTACGTTCAACCCCAACGGATACCGAGGTTTCGGTGAGGCATCCTCCATTGATTGCAACCCGGACCGGCCCCCCGTGGCATTTCGGGAGCACCCGGCATCCCGGGAGGACCCAGGTTGGGTGAATGACCGCGTGTTCCGGATCAACTTCCAGCACGATATTTTTGGTGACACGTTTAACGATATACGCGCGCTGTTGTGAGTTATAAACAGTGCCTTTGATGAGAGCCGGCGCCGTCCAGGCCCGCACCCTGGCGCGAAGCTCAGCGTCGTTTTCAGGCGCCATGCCGCAGAACCAGGACCAGGTTACCGCGCCGTCATCGCGCACCTCGACCGGATCGTTATGCGCGTATCCCAGGAACGTGTGCGTGGGTCGGTCCAGATACTGGGACCGATCGCTGAGCGGCGTCGTGCCAAATCCGCGGGTCACCGGCCAGTGAATATAGTCGCCAAAGTTCGCCGGGATATCGCGCACCGGGTCCCAGGAATCGTCCTCCACGCGCGCGCCGGCCATATAACGCACCGCGGCCGTATTTGGCGCCAGGGAGAACTTCAACCCCGCGGCAGGCGATGCCACGAACACGCCTGGACGATGGCGATAATTTATCCGGAAAATGTGCTCCGCCAGCGCCGGGACCGGCCGGGTGGAAGGCTGTGGCCAGCGATAGGTGCGCGCGAAACGACGGCCATCCAGGATCGTGAGTGCGTCCAGCGGCATATTGTCGTCCGAGGTGGCGCCCGGCGCATTCACGGTGATGAATTCCATGTCGTTAAATGCCCGTTTTCCCGCCTGCCCGCTGATCATCGGGCAGGGAATGCGCCGGTCGGTGCGGGGGCAAACGATCCAGGCCGTTTCGTCGTTGGGATCGAGATGGACCGTGACATTCCGAACCGCCGTTCCGTCCGGGTAGACGTAAAGCATTTCATCCGCCCACTGGTTGCGGCAAATGGTATAGGCGGTGTCGTTCAACGCGTAGCGCCAGTGGATGACGACCCGGGCGTCGCTGGAATGGATCACCCGCGCATGACTGTAGCGGCACTCGCGGTCGCTCATCATCTCGCAGCAGTCGCGGAAGCGACCGGGCTCCAGCGTCTCGGCGAAGAAATTGCTGGTCATGATGTTGTTCAACGCCCAGGACGGGGTATAGGCCATCCCCCGCCAGAGCACCAGCTTGTAGGGGGCATTGAAGTCAACGACAATATCGGCGGCTTCACCGGTCTTCCACAGGCTGGCCCAGGGCGCGGTGACGAATTTGCCGCCCCACCGGCTTTTGCCGGTGATGACGGGCAAATCATACTCCAGCGATCCGTAGCGTGCGCCAAACCGGCGGCACACGCGGGAAGCATCCACCAGGATCAGTTTGACGTCTTTTTCCACGAGCGGATTTGTCCCGGAAGCGACACGCAGGCGGGCCGGGTGGATTCCGGGGCCGCACCCGAGCGCCGCCACCGGCCCGGACGTGCGGCGCTTGCCGACCCGCAATTCGAAACGCGCATTTTCCGGCGCGATCCGGAATTCATCATTTACCGTGGCAATCAAGGTATCGGCCTGCACCAGGCCGAAGCCGGCTTCAACCGGACTCACGCCGCTGGCGGCGGCGATATGGTAAGGGCGGACCGGGTATTTATTCCGCGGTGATTGACGCGTCATGCTATTTTGCTCCCGGCAAATTGCCGGCTTTGGCTTTACCAAGTTTTCCATCCGCATGATTACAAAACACGAGGAAACACTTGTTCTCTATAATGCACATTCATGTAATAACAGCAAGTAAAAAGTGGATTGGCCACGGAAGCGGCGCTTGGCATTCCGGCGGCCAACGGATATCAGCGAATATCTTGTGTTTGCTTGCGGCATTTTTGTATTTGGACCAGCCCGCTTATCATCCCGTCCTGTGTATACAGCAACAATATACTTTAGGCCATCTTCGGCCGGTTGGCAAGGCAGACATGCCGCACATTAAAGGCTTGATGGCACTGTCGGAAATTATACTATGTTGGCTAATGAGACTGAATGGCCCGCGATGGTCGCAGGGCGTAGGTCATGTGGAAAATTTCGGATCATCATAGGCATGATGACAGCAAACGTAACACGCGGCACGGCCGGGTGTTGGTGGCGCACCTACTGGTCGCAGGTGGCAATCGGGGTGCTGGCCCTCGGGCCCCTGGTGGTCTTGCAAGCCTGCCGTCCGGTGACGCCGGCCGTGGCGCCCCTGCGTTTTGATCCCAGCGAGACAATCCGTGAGGTCCCCGTGGCCGAGAAGGCCGTGGCGCTGACCTTCGATGACGGCCCCAATGAGCCGTTCACGAGCCAGATTTTGGAAGCACTCGAAGAGGTGGGTGCCAAGGCCACTTTTTTTCTGATCGGCACCAACGTGGTTTACGATCCGGAGTCCGCTCGCAGGATCGTCAAGGCCGGTCATACTGTCGGGATACACTCCTTCGATCACCCCCACTTAAATACACTCTCTGCGGAGGCCGTGGCCAGGGAGGTGCACATGGGGTTCGATGCCATCTATGCGGGTACCGGCGTTCGCCCCGCCCTTTTTCGAGCGCCGTACGGCAAGATTGGTCCGGGCCTGGCGGATGTCTGCCGGGAAATGAATTGCCTGATCATCGGTTGGTCCGCTCACGGCAACGACTGGACGGAATCCATGACCAGCGAGGAGATTGCGGAACAGATCATGGCAAAAGTCTATCCCGGCGCGATTCTTCTCCTGCATGACGGCAATGAAACGATCCACGGAGGGAATCGGAAGCAGACCGCCGGCGCCGTCCGGATCATTGGCCAGCGCTTGAAGGAACAAGGCTACCGGATGGTTACCGTCCCGGAACTGCTGGCCATGTACCGTCCCACCCAGTTTGCCAACGGCGTGCAGATTCGGGGGGTAACGTGGATGCCCGTGTCGGTCCGGGCCGGCGAGACCGTGAACCTGCGCTACTACCTGCATTATCCCGCGGGGTTCCTGCCGGAAACCACTGCGGTGTTCGTGCATTTCAAGGCGCGACGGGGTCGCCCTGCTTTCCAGGACGATTTTGTGTTGAAACCGGGCATGCTGGTCCGGAAAAGTACGGTTCGCGTGCCGAAGGATGTCCCGGCCGGGCAATATGATATCTCCGTTGGGCTGTATCCGGTCGGCAGGATCATTTTCCGTGATCGGATTCCCGTTGCGTGCACAGCCCTGAAAACCGACGGTAATGCCGTTATTCTATCCCCGCCGTTGGAAGTCCGGGCCGCGACGCCCTGACCCCTGGGCCTGTCCTGCGTCTTATCCGCCATAGCCCTGAACGCAGTCGAATGGGCGTCGGTGGAAGCTTCTGAGCGAATGAGGGCTTGCCCTGCGTAGTCCCGATCACGCCACCCAGACAGGTATCGGGACGAAGCAGGGTGGCGAGACTCGGAATCCCTGGCCGACCCGAGCGTCGGCTCCCTGGCCGGGCTCGGGCTAGGCGGGCAGGCGAACCGAGGACACGCGGATTTTCAGGAAAGCAAAAACTTTAGTTCTTTGCCGCCTTCAAGCGATTTGCAATAACGCTCACGAGCAATTGCTTCTTCACGGGTTGCAAAGGATTCGCGGTATATTAATTGCCAAGGAATGCCATTCTTTGTGGATCGCGTCTTTCCAGCGTTGTGTTGTTTAAGACGCGCATCAATGTCCTGCGTATGACCTTTGTATAAAAGACCCGTTCTTTGACTTTTTAAAATATAGAAATAGAACATAAGGAGGGTGGCGAGACTCGGAATTGAACCGAGGACACGCGGATTTTCAGTCCGCAATCAACCCTTTGTTTATGGCTATTAAATGAGGACTGCTACCTTTATGTAGTTGACATCCTGCCCCCGAACGGCTACTTTTACACCAGAACAAGAACGTAAAAGCCAAGGGGGGACAAGTCAATGAGAAAACGAACTGGATACCTGATTCGCCGGGGCAAGGTCTTTTATGCGGTCTGGACTGTGACCGGCAAGAAGTTTATGCAGACAACCGGCAAGCGGGATCGGCGGGAAGCCGAGACGGAGCTTCGCCGGATCATGGAGCCTTTCGTTGCCGGGGATGAAGTCGCAACCCTTCAAAATATCGCAGCCCGGATCGAAGGCCGCACGGCGGAAATGACCCGATTTGAAGACGAACACAATCCGCCCCTGTCGTTTGACAGGGCATGGGACGCCTATCTTGCCGCTACTGGCCGCCCGGATTCGGGAGAGCATACGCTGAGTGACTATGAAGGCTACTTCGACGCCTTTGCCGCGTGGATGAAGAAAAACCATTCGGATGCCTTGGCGCTGCGGGCTGTGACGCCCGCAACCGCTGGCGAGTATGCCGCACACTTGACCGCCGACCGGGGACTGTCCGGCAATTCGTTCAACAAGCACGTCCGTTTCATGGAACTGCTTTTCCGCGTCTTGAAGGAATCTGCTCGCCTGACTGTGAATCCGTGGGAAGGGATACAACGCAAACGGGCGATAATGGAATCCCGCCGCGAACTGACAACGGATGAACTCAAAACCGTTTGCGCCGCCGCGACCGGGGAAATGCGTCTGCTGTTTGCCATAGGAATCTATACTGGCCTGCGGCTGGGGGATTGTGCAACGCTTCGCTGGGGGGAAGTGGACTTACGCCGTGGACTGATTCGCCGGATTCCGGGCAAGGTTGCCCGCCGCAATCCGCGCCCGGTTATTATTCCGGTTCATCCTGTCCTAAATGCCATACTGAACGAAATACCGCTCGGAGAACGGGGCCAGTATGTTTTACCCGAAACCGCCGTGCTGTATTTGCGGGACACGTCCGCAACGTCGAAGCGAATCCATGACCTTTTCGAGGCTTGTTGCGTGAAGACCCATCGGCCAGGGACAGGAAAAATTAGGACTACGAATGATAAGGGGAAAGTAGAAATTGTCGATTCGGGGAAACGCGCTGTTGTTGAGGTTGGATTTCATAGCCTGCGCCATACCTTCGTTTCCATGTGCCGGGAAGCCAATGCGCCTCTGTCCGTAGTGGAAGCCATTGTCGGGCATAGCAACCCGGCCATGACGCGGCACTATACGCACGTTTCAGAACTGGCCGCCGCGTCTGCGGTGAACAGTCTGCCCGCCGTCATGGGGGATATGTCTGCGCCCGTGTTGCCGCCTGCGAAGTTGATTGAAGCCGCGCCGGTTCGTGCCTTGGGCGTTAAGTTGAACGTCAAGAACTGGCAGACTGTGAAAGAGGAATTGTTAAAGCTGGCAAATTGATAATAAATGTTTCTTTTTTTGCTTGACCTTATGCGGTTATACGCATATTGTTCTAACCATGAATTACCAACAGGCCAAAATAAGGGCGGAAATACTGAAGGCGCTTGCCCATCCGGTGCGCGTCCTGATCGTGGAAACACTCTCAAAAGGTAATCGGTGCGTCTGCGAATTAAATAAATTGGCCGATATTGACCAATCAAATATTTCCCGCCATCTTGCAGTTCTTAAAAAAGCGGGGATAGTAACCGATTGTCGAGACGGCATGAAAGTGTTTTATCATCTGCGGACCCCTTGCATTCTTAATGCCCTGAAATGTGCCGTTGAAGTTATGAAGGTTGAAGATAAAATAAGAAACTATTTCTGAAAGGAAAAAAGAAATGAAAAAAGAATGGAAAATATTCGGTTGGCTGGCGGGAATATTTCTTGTGGCATATTATTTGCCACTGGGGAATCCCAAGGTTTCAAGTGCGATTTACGAGGCGTTCCGGCTCTTGCAATGGTATGCCCGCGAACACACCCTTGCTTGCGTAGTTCCGGCCATGTTCATTGCCGGGGCTATTGCCACGTTTCTTTCGCAAGCTTCCGTCATGCGGTATCTTGGTCCTCGGTCTAATCGTTTGCTGGCATATACTGTGGCTTCGGTCTCTGGATGTATTCTGGCGGTTTGTTCATGCAGTGTGCTTCCGATGTTTGCCGGTATTTACACCATGGGCGCGGGACTTGGTCCGGCCAGTGCTTTTCTGTATTCCGGCCCAGCCATCAACGTCATGGCGATCTTTCTTTCAGCACGCGTGCTCGGGTTTGAAATCGGTCTTGCGCGGGCAGTTTTTTCAATTGGTTTTGCCTTTATCATCGGTCTTATCATGGCGGCCGTTTTCAGACGCTCCGAGACAAAACGCGCCGAAATTGCTATGGCTCTGCCGGAACCGCCGAAAAGTACAAGGTCGCTTTGGAAAACAACACTTTTTTTTGCCGGTATGATTTTCTTCCTGGTCTTTAGCGATTGGTATAATACCAATGATGTTACCATCTCGATGAAAGACGGTAGTGTCATTACCGCCAATATTCGATACAC
This sequence comes from Kiritimatiellota bacterium, assembly GCA_026398415.1. Classification (GTDB taxonomy): domain Bacteria; phylum Verrucomicrobiota; class Kiritimatiellia; order JAAZAB01; family JAAZAB01; genus VSJD01. Next base: position 126,618 of record JAPLSY010000020.1, read on the forward strand.
CACAAAGGATGCTTTGGACATTCAGGAATACAATCCGCTGTGGCAACTAAAACCTGATGTGCGCCGTGTTAGTAAGGCTGACATTGTTGAAGCAAAGCCTGTGCCGAGCTTCACCATGACCGTCCACCAATTTAAGTGGCATCTGGCCGGGTTGATGGGCATTGCCGTCCTTCTGATGATGTGGAAATGGTTCTCGCGTGATGAAATCAAAGAATGGATGCAATCAACATGGGATTTCGCCAAAATGATCGTCCCACTTCTCTTTGGCGGAGTTTTTATCACCGGATTTATCAGCGCCTTGATTCCAGAAAAATATGTTGCCAGTCTTGTGGGGGGGGACAGTCTTTTTTCAAATCTCTTTGCCTCGGTTATCGGAGCGATGTGGTATTTTGCCACCCTGACTGAAATTCCGATCACGGAAACATTGATGCGGTTAGGGATGGGCAAGGGGCCAGCCTTGGCGCTTCTGCTGGCGGGTCCCGCGCTTTCTGTGCCAAGTATGATTGTGATTTATAAAATCGTTGGATTTAAGAAAACTGCCGTGTTTGTTGGGCTGGTGGTGGTGATGTCAACCATCACGGGCTTAATGTTCGGTGCATGGGTGAAATAAAAAATGAAAAAAATACAGATACTTGGAACAGGTTGTCCGAAGTGCCATGCCTTGACGGCTAATGCGGAACAGGCGGTCAATGAACTGGGCATTGAGGCGGTTATTGAGAAAGTTGATAAAATTCAGGACATAATGAAATTCGGCGTAATGATTACTCCTGCTCTTGCCGTGGATGGCCAGGTCAAATCTGCCGGTAAAGTTTTGACGCCGGAGGCAATTAAAAAGTTTTTGGCATGAACGAAAGACAGTAACAGGAGAACAAAATGAACGAGAATGATAAATGCAGTTGCAATGCAACTTCCAAACTTATTTTTGTCTGTTCCGGCAGTTCGGATGTCGGCGCAATTGCCGATCAGGCGGCACGGAAATTAACCAAAGAAGGCAAAGGCAAAATGTATTGCCTGGCAGGAATTGGCGGAAGGGTTCCCGGCATGATGGCGACAACCAAGAGCGCCGATAGAATCCTTGTCATAGATGCCTGTCCAATAGAATGCGCCAGCAAGACCATGGAGCAGGCCGGGTTTAAGAATTATATCCACTTACAGTTAAAGAAGATCGGACTCGAAAAGGGCAAATCGCCGGTGACGCCGGAGAATATTGTAAAGGTGGCTCAAGAGGCCGCGCTTTTGCTCGCCTGATGATGTAATGAATATCTACGCTGGGCAAATACAAAATCCAACGACAACCTGCAAATGCAAGGGTAGCGATGGAAGCGAGATGCTTCCTTTGTTGGTTGTTGCGTTGCTTTTTATCGGGGTTAATCTGACCTTAAACTGGTTCAAGAAAAAACGCATTAAAGGAAAACTAAACGTGAAACATATCAGGAGCATATTGATTGTTGCCGTGCTGGTTCTCACTGTGGGCGCGGTCGTTGCGATCAGGCAAAGCAGGAAACCAGTTGAGGCGGTCACACCGCCCAGAGAAACAGCCGGTGTAATCCAGCCGTCTTTTCAACCCGCTACGGCGGATGAAGCGCAATCCAATCGGCCCGGTGCCACTCAAGCATTGCCAAGATTGGTTGATCTTGGCGCGGGAAAATGCATTCCCTGCAAAGCAATGGCCCCAATTCTCGAGGACCTCAAGAAGACTTATACGGGCAAACTGGACGTGGAATTTATTGATGTCTGGCAGAATCCCGATGAAGCAAAGAAATATAACATCCGTGTAATCCCAACTCAGGTGTTTTTTTCACCCGATGGGAAAGAACTTTTCCGACATGAAGGGTTTTTCGGCAAGGAAGATATTTTGGGCAAATGGAAAGAGTTTGGATTCATCTTTAATGGAAATAATCAATGAAAACTAACACGGAAATTCAGGCCGGTATCTGTGGTTTTGTAACACATGTAATAGCCGAAAGCGAAGATCAGCAGAACGTTAATTTTGGAATTAAGTCGAATTGTGAAAAAATAGAGACATTAGTGTTAAAGCTAAACAAAATCCAGCCGGTGGATGCCTTCCAGGAAATCAGTCCAACTGGAGAAGGCAAAATAATGCCAGTTGTGCGCGAAACTTTGAAAGGTTGCTGCGCCGGATGCGTTGTACCAGCCGGAATTTTCAAGGCCATGCAAGTGTCGGCTGGCTTGGCCCTGCCGAAGGATATAAGCATTAAGTTTAAATGTGATTAGACGTAAATAATGGAACAGTTATTTACATCATTGACTCATGCCGTTGAAGGTTCTGCGCTCATTGCAATATCTGCGGCATTAATTTGGGGTATTTTGAGCATTCTGCTAAGCCCCTGCCATCTTGCCAGCATTCCGCTCATTGTCGGCTTCATTGACGAGCAGGGCAAAATATCCACGGGGCGGGCATTCCTTATTTCGCTCCTCTTTTCAACCGGGATACTTATTACGATCGGCGCTATCGGCGCGATTACGGCTTCAGCCGGGCGGATGATGGGTGATATCGGCCGCTACGGCAATTACTTTGTCGCGGCTATATTTTTTGTCGTTGGACTTCATCTTCTGGACGTGATTCCCATGCCCTGGTCGGGGCCATCACGGGTCGGAATGAAACGCCGCGGTCTTTTGGCGGCTTTTATTCTGGGGCTGATGTTCGGGGTTGCGTTAGGCCCCTGCACATTCGCCTATATGGCACCCATGCTGGCGGTTACATTTAAAGTGGCGGCGACAAATCTTTCCTACGGGGTTTTATTACTGGTGGTTTATGGTATTGGGCATTGCGCTGTGATTGTAGCGGCGGGAACCTCCGCCGAACTGGTCGAACATTATCTCAAATGGAATGAGCAATCAAAAGGGGCGCTCGTTCTGAAAAAAATCTGCGGAGTCCTGGTCTTATTAGCCGGTGTCTGGCTGATTTACACATCGCCTTGATGAAAGCGCACCTTGTTGGCATAGCGGCGGCAAGCCGGTTTCATTTGTCAAAAGACTGCCCTGCCACAAACAGATGGGATACGCAAGACAGAAAAGGATGAGCTGAAAAAAGAAAACGCCACGCTGCGGGAAGAGAATCAAGCCATGGCCGCCGAACCATTGAGAATTAGCCCGCCTTCTGATCCGCCTGTTACCTACCCGTTGTCCAGGCAGGAAGTCTGTTTAATGCAATAGATACGGGCTTTCCGCCGCATTCCTGCCGCGCCCTGTTGCCTAACCGTTTCTACTTGCGGACAAAAAAAGCCGCAAAAGGAGGAACGGAACATGTTACTCGCAACCCTGCAAGCCGTCCGGTCTATCCTGACGGCGGACCCGTCCGTTAACCCGCCCGAACGCAACCGCCTGCTATCTCTTATGAGACGGGGGCCGGAAGCGCAAGCAAACCCTACTATCGCCGCGCCAATATTTACTGAAATCATTCGCCGTGAGCTTGTGCCTATTATGGAAGGTGTGAAGAATATTGTCGAGATCGTCCGTGCTGAAAAGACAGAAAAGGGTGAATTGAAAAAAGAAAACGCCGAGCTACGGAAAGCGAATCAAGCCACGTCCGAGGAGTTTCAAGAGTCTGTCCGACAATTCGTCAAAGAACTACAATATCCGCTTTCAGCCATTTATGAACTTCGCTGGAATCGCCACTTATCACAAGCAAAGATCGTTGCCGAGTGTAGACGCCTTAAAATCACTGGCTGCCGTAGAAAAAAACGTGTGGGTGAACTACTGGCGGAAATAATTACTAAGGCCAAAAATAAAGGCTACATGCTGGCGGATCGTATCACCGGACCAGGCGCACCCCCTGACATGCCGACTGGGTATGATGAAGCCATAGACGGCAAAGCCAAGATTGAAACCAACACACCGGCCGCAATTATGGACAAGGCGGAAATGGATTCACTCATTAAAACATATCGCAAGGCTTCACCGGCCGAACAAGTCACTTTGCGGGAATACTACGGGCCAGCATTCGTTAAGGAACTGAATAGACGCGCCCCTATGCCCGAATGAAACCGCAAATGAAACCGGTCGCATTAAGCGGTTTTCGTCAATGTTAATCGTGTTGCAATGCGGTTTTCCGTAACGTTATTCATACTAAAAGAAACCGTTTCGTTTCTTCTTGTGGACAAAAAAGCCGCAAAGGGAGAAACGAAACATGCTACCTACAACCTTGCAAGCCGTCCGGTCTATACTGGCGGCGGACCCGTCCGTTAACCCGCCCGAACGCAACCGCCTGCTGTCTTTTATGAGACGTGGGCCGGAAGCGAAAGCAATTCCCGTCGCCGCCGCGCCGGAGTCATGTTTGATTCGCCGCGCCGAGGCTGCCCACCGGCTGGCCGTGTCTGTCCGCTGTGTGGACACCTGGGCAAGAAAAGGGATTCTGAAAAAAAGGATTCTGCCCGGCCATGCAAGGGCAAGCGGGTTCCTGGAGTCGGCTGTTTCCGCGCTGATTCACGGAGCGGAGTATTAGATTCTGTCTGCTGATAATCGTGGGGCAATTATGAAAAAAGACGATTTATTGGTTCGGGTATTAACAAACATAAGAAAGGATTATTTCTGCGTCGTGTCTGATTTCGATGGAATTATTTTGAAGTCTCCTGCCTATCGGCATTTAGAAACTGCGGTGTGTTTCGTGCTTTGGCAGATCAAGAGCGTTCCTTCACTGGGTGGTCGTGATGTCGTGCTTCGGGTCGAGAATCTCAAAAAGAATAAGGGGGTTTGATGAAAACAATTCAAGAGTTATGGGCCAAGGGTCTTGCGGTGTTGCCGTTGGAAGTGCGCGGGGCGCGTCCTGATACGTTCTCATATACGCACAAGAAAAGCGGTCAACGTGTGGACGTGTTTCTTGTGCGTGTTTCGTTCGAGATGGAAAGCGGCGGTTCGTTCGAGGCGGTCGAGGGGTCTATCGGCGGCCCTGGTGATGCGGATGTAAAGATCGTCCCGGAATGGTGCGTCCGGGGTTCGCGTGTTCTGGTCGGGTGCTCGGAAGTCAAGCGGGAATTGCGGCGGCTGTCGGTGCGCGTTGTGGATGTTGCGCCGGTCGTCGAGGACAAGGCGGCTGGTAAAAAGATGTAAAGGGGCGTTATGGGGAGTTGGTTAGCGTGTAGTTATCCAAGTCAGGTAAGATCATAACTATAATAAATCGCGCCGCTCCCCTCCCCGAATAGGTGTCTTATGGCTTCAAACAATGTCAAGAGTCGGCTGGCGTTGCGTTGGTCTATAGATCAACTCGCTCTTGGGGGTTATCTAAGGATGTGGACTTTTACGCTTCCGGTTTGTTTGTCCGTCCCGGATGCGTGTAAGCGTTGGTCGGTGCTTTTGCATGAGCTGGTGAAGCAAGTTTATTTCTCCGGTGTTCGCGTATTTGAGCTTCATGAATTTCATGGGCTTCATGTGCATTGTGTGGTGAATACGTTTTACCCTGTCAACCGTTTGCGCGCTATTGCGCGTGATTGTGGTTGGGGTCGAATCCACGTTCAGCGATGCAACCGGGAGCCTTATTATGTCGCCAAGTATGTGGGCAAGTCAAAGCGGGATGGCGCTTTTAGCGGTCGGCGGTTATGGGCGGCGTTCGGCCCGTTGGGTAAAGCTCTGACAAAGTGCAAGGATGTTGTCGGGACTTCGGCCAAGGGTCGGGCTTTTCAATCAATCGAGCGCAAGGATTGGTTAATCAAGCAGCGTGCTCTTGGTGGTCGTCTGCGTGGTGATGCCTGGGCGCGTTATGTTTCGGAAGCATTTAGGGCGTGGCATTTTTGGATAAGGGACGAAGGCTCGGCGGCGCGTGGCTTTAGCCATGCGCCGCCTGAGCCATGGTCGAACTTAACCTTGTCCCTATAAGAACAATTATATCTTCAATAAATGGGGGTGTTAAATGAAGTATGAGAAGAAAGCTCGTAGAGGTCGGGCGGCGCGTTGGATGGACGTGCCTGAAAGCTATGTGCGGAAAGTTTTCAAGTGCAATTTCATAGATGTGGAAACTTATTTCCGGTCTATGGCCGAAGGTCTATCCGTATTTACTCCCTTCTATGAATACCGGCTAAAAAAAGAGTCGTTAAGGGGGCCTGGTGTCCGTGCGGTGGTTCAAGAATTGCCGGGGGTAAAGGGTTCGGATCGTTCTTGATCTTCAATCGTGGGGCAAGTGGCCGGGTGTTTGAATCAGAATGCAGGGGTTTATATGCAAGCTGTTGAACATGATGGTTTCTTCGTCGAGGGTCAAGATGCGTGGTGTGATTGTGTTGAGCGTTCGGAGTGTCCTTATCCAGATGATACTGATGGCCGGTTCGGGTGGCTTCGTGGGTGGGATGCGTGTCAAGTGGTTTGGGAAAACAATAAAGCAAGGGTTACGGAATGAGCGAAAAGAAGCATGAGCAATCCGGCAAGGTTTTGGAAGCTCCGGCAATTCTGGATGGCGCTTTGTCTTGTTGTGGCATCGAGCTTTCAAAAACAAAGGCATTGGATCGGCGTATTGATCTTTGCCATCGGTTCAACCGTGTTGGCAAGTGTGCGGTGCAAGCGTGTCGGGTTGTGATCTATTGTCCGGTTCGCCATAACAGAATTGATTTGCCTTGTCCTAACTGGATCAAACCCGTGGCTTATGGGGAGTAAAAAAAATGAGTCGTTCTTATCGTCGGGAAAGAATTGACAACATAAAAGTTATTCAGCGTATGCGGCGATTTCTCAAGCGACGGCGGCGGTTTGAAAAACTGGTGCGGGGTGATTTATGGAAGTCAATATCCTAACAGAAATTTTGTTCGGTTTTAGCGTGGCGTTGGCCTGCGGGATGGTTGCTACTGGTTTGCGGTTGGTACTGAACTCGTTTCGGTTGGTCGCGGATGCTGGGTAGTGTTCGGGTTGGTGTGGTTAAACCTTCTACAGTCTTGGAAGGGGGTGAATATAATGACAAAGCGCATTTTGAAGCGTATCGGTTTGGCCCTTGGTGGGCTGGCCGTAAGTGCGGCTCCGCTGTTCGCGGCGGATGCTCCGATTGATCTGACCTCCACTGCGGCTGATCTGATCATCTGGATCACGGCGGCGGCTGGTGGGGCGCTTGGAATTTTTGCCGTGATGCTGGGTATCCGGTACATAATCCGGGCGTTCAAGACGGTCAAATGATGGCCGGGGCCGGGGGCTTCAAAACCTCCGGCCCTCTGCC
>JAPLSY010000021.1 GCA_026398415.1 Kiritimatiellota bacterium
CGAAGGCATCGAGCAGATCCATTCCGGTAACCAACTGCTCCTTGCCGACCGCGGTACCGGTGCGGAGGATATGGCCAACCTTGCGTATCCCTGGAATATATCACCGGAGGCGCTGACGGTGGTGGAGGCGCGGGTACGGGTAGTGGACAGTAATGATCCCCTGGGCGTCTGCATCCGGGTTAACAACTCGGCCGCGGTTGAATACCTGACCTTGAGCAAGGACCGGATCGGGCTGTATTTTGCGAAGTTATCCTGCCCGCTGGACACCGCCAGTGACATGCATACCTACCGGATCATTCTAAAGGGCAATGACATCCGGGTGTATGTGGATGGGACGCTGAAACTTGACGGGGCCGGGAAATTTACGACTTCCGCGTCTAACCGCAAGGAGGGTGTTGAACCCATTCTTGATAATGACTGGAAGAAAAAAAGTTTGCTTTTCGGTTCGGCGACGGGTCCGGGGACCGGCGAGGCGTACTGGGAATACATAAAATACATAAAATATTGCGCCGAAAATAAACCGGTGGTCCTGCAGGATTTTATCGTTGCGGTTAAGTATCTTGCCGCGCAGGCAAAGCCGTGACGGTTTTATATTGTTAGTGCCTTAATAACTTGTCAGGCTACACGACTCGCCCCGGAGACTTTCGACGGGTCGAAGTCCGGAGCGTTGTGCCCGGGCAAGTGTCATTGTTCGAAAAACAACAAACAAAAGGAGGGGTTATGAGCGCGATGAAGATTGCAGTGACTTTGTATACCGTGAGCAGCAGGATGAAAACGCCGGAAGCCTGCGTGGAGACGCTGAAACGGGTGAAGCAAATCGGTTACACGAACGTGGAGACCGGGCTGCCGTTCCCGTGCGCCGATTTCGGGACCATGATGCTGGATGCGGGATTTTCCATCATCGATATGCACGTGGGACTGGATGAATTCCAGAAGCGGTTCGACGCGACCGTGGCGCTAGCGCGCCAGTTAAAGTGCGCGCACCTGACCATCCCGTGGATGGATCCGCAGAAAATGAACAGCGCGCTTGCCTGGCGGACGCTGGCCCAGGAGCTGAGCAGTCTTGGAAAGCGGCTTGCGGGCGAGGGGATTATCCTGCAATATCACAACCATCATTTCGAGTTTGCCCGGTTCGAAGGCAAGACGGGGCTGGAGATCCTGTATGCCGAAAGCGATCCGAAGTATCTGAAGGCGCAGCTGGATACGCATTGGGTGACGCGCGGCGGCGGCGATCCGGTGGCGTGGATCAGGGCCATGCAAGGCAGGGCTGAGCAGATCCATTTCAAGGATATGGTCATCCAGAACACGACCAAGGGGACAAACCCCGTGTTTGCGGATGTGGGCAGCGGGAATCTGAACTGGCCGGAAATCCTGAAGGCCTGCCGGGACGTGGGTATCCAGGACTGTATCGTTGAAGAGGATCCGGGCGAGCATATGCCCGATCCGTTCAAGAGCATCGCGAACAGCCTGGCATTCCTAAAAAAAATGGGGCTCGAATCGCCTGCGCAACGATGATGGAGAAAGATGATGCCACGAATAAACTGCCTGGGTGTTTTGGTGGTGGATGCTCTGAGCGGTCCGCTGGAGCAGTATCCCGTGCCGCGGCAGCGGACCCAGGTGATTACGAAGGCGGTGCGATTTGCCGCAGGTGGCGGCGCCGCGAACACCGGCAGTGCGTTGGCGAAGCTGGGGCTGAACGTCGGCGTTTTTTCCAAAGTCGGCGACGATCCGAATGGAGCATTCCTGCGCAGCGAACTGGCGCAGGCCGGCGTGGACACCCGCGGCATTCGCGTGGCCGCCGGCGAATCCACGCCCTTCACTTTCGTAGGCATCCACCCCGATGGCGATCGTACCTTCATTCACACGCCCGGTACCAATCTGACCTTTAGCCCGGCCGATCTGGACTTGGCGGCCCTGTTTGCGGCGGACATCCTCCTGTACCAGGACTGCTGGGTGCTGCCCCAGCTTGACGGCGAACCCGGAGCCCGGCTTCTGGCGGAGGCCCGTCGGTGCGGGGTCAAGACGGCGCTCGATGAGTGCTGGGGACTGGGGCCGCGACGGGATGTGCTGGAAACCATGCTGCCGCATTGCACCTACTTCCTGCCGAGTGCGGACGATTTGCGCACCATCTATCCGGATTGGCCGCCGGAGCGCCTGATCGTCCATTTCCTGTCCCTCGGTGTCGAAGCCGTGGTTTTGAAAATGGGGGCCGCCGGATGCCTTGTGGCCCATGGCGCCGAGCGCGTACAGGTGCCGGCGTTAAATGTGCGTGTCGTGGATACCACCGGCGCCGGCGACTGCTGGGATGCCGGATTCCTGGCGGCACTCATGCACGGCGAGGATGTAATTGCGGCTACCAGAATCGGTCATGCCTGCGCCGCTTACTGTATCGAACACATTGGCGGTTCGGCGGGCATTCCGGACTACGCCAGTGCCTGCCGGCGTGCATGCTAAAACCGGTCTGTCTGCCAGTCCAGGGAGATGGGCGCTGTCTTATGTACATAAGGGCCGGCCATTTCCCTTTGTTATCATTTCCCATCAGTGTTGCCAAAGCCAGGCGCTTTTGATAGTCTCCAGAAACAACGAAGTCGTATGATGCGCTGGCTTGGGTAATCGCATGGAAAATAAGGATCAGCCGAATCAAAATCCCATCCCGCGGAAGCCGGATGATGACCGCACCAAAAACGTGATGCGTAACATGGGGTTGTGGCTCCTGTTGCCCATCCTGCTTCTGTTTGTCTTCAACTTTTTTCAGAACGGCCGCGAGGTGGTTGAAGCAATCCAGTACAACCCGAACTTCGTCAGCCTGGTGGAAAACAAGAAAATCCGCAAGTGCGAGATTGTCACCGAACTTTCCGGCGCCCAGTTTATTCGCGGCGATATGACCGACGTGGACCCGAAGTCAGGCAAGAGCCGGAAGTTCAAGGTGGATATCGTGGTTACCGACGGCCTGCCGGCCTGGTTGATGAAAAACGGCGTGCCGTTCGCGTTCAGCCGCCAGAAAATCGATTTTTGGCAAATCCTGCAGGGTGCCTTGCCGTTTCTGCTGGTGCTGGGCCTCCTGTATTTCCTGATAATGCGGCAGATCAAATCGGTCGGCCATGGGGCCATGAGTTTCGGGAAAAGCCGCGCCCGCCTGCTGGCGCGGGATCACAACAAAATTACCTTTGCGGAAGTGGCGGGCGTGGAAGAAGCCAAGGAAGAAGTCGAGGAAATCGTCGAGTTTCTCAAAGATCCCAAAAAATTCCAAACCCTGGGCGGCCACATGCCCAAGGGTGTTCTGCTGATGGGGCCGCCGGGCACTGGTAAAACGCTCCTGGCCAAAGCCATTGCCGGCGAAGCCGATGTGCCGTTCTTCAGCATCAGCGGTTCGGATTTCGTGGAAATGTTCGTCGGTGTCGGGGCCTCGCGCGTGCGGGATATGTTTGAACAGGGCAAGAAAAGCGCGCCCTGCATCATTTTTATCGACGAAATTGATGCCGTCGGCCGCAGTCGGTTCAGCGGGATTGGCGGCGGACATGACGAGCGTGAGCAGACCCTGAACGCCCTGCTGGTCGAAATGGACGGGTTTGAAACCCAGGCGGGGGTGATCATCATCGCGGCCACCAACCGCCCGGACGTGCTGGATCCCGCGTTGCTGCGCCCCGGCCGGTTCGATCGTCAGATTGTCATTGACCTGCCGATCCTGGAAGGGCGCGAGGATATTTTAAAAATCCACGCCAAAAAGGTCACGCTTGGCAAAGACGCGGACCTCAAGCGGCTGGCGCGCGGAACCTCCGGATGTTCCGGCGCGGACCTGGCCAACCTCATCAACGAGGCGGCGCTACTGGCCTCGCGGCAAGGAAAAAAAGCGGTGGACATGCATGATCTGGAGGAGGCGCGCGACAAGGTGCGCTGGGGCCGCGAGCGGCGGAGCCGGGTGCTGGACGAGGAAACCAAACGGCTGACCGCCTACCACGAATCGGGCCATGCCCTGGTCTTGCAACTGGTGGCCAAAAGCGAGCCCCTGCACAAGATCACCATCATTCCGCGCGGCACGGCTTACCTGGGCGCGACCATGCAGTTGCCGGAGAAAGACCATTACACCGAAAGCCTGATCAAACTCAAGGGCATGCTATGCGGGCTCATGGGCGGCCGAGCTGCCGAGGAACTGGTCCTGGGCGATATCACCACCGGCGCCGGCAACGACTTAAAGCAGGCCACGCACCTGGCCCGGCTCATGGTCTGCAACTGGGGCATGAGTGCAGCCTTGGGCCCGCAAACGTTCGGCGCCCAGGAGGAACTGCTGTTCCTCGGCCGGGAGGTGGCCCGCAATCAGGATTTTAGCGAGGAAACGGCCCGGCGCATCGATATTGAGGTCGCCAAGCTGTTGCAGGAAGCCTATAAACAGGCGATGGATATTCTCCAGCAAAACCGCGACAAGCTCGATATGATTGCCCGGCTTTTGCTCGAGCGCGAAACGCTGGATGGCCGCGATATCGAGGAAATTGCCAAGTTTGGGTGCCTCCAGAAAGACACGGAACGTGCACCGGTGGGCGACGCGCCGACGGAAGAAGTGTCGACGGAAGAAGCGCCGAAGCCGACGATTCGGCCGAAACCGGAAAAGACGGATAGTGCGCCAGCCGTGGCCACGGCGACACCGATCAATTAAAAACGGTGTGTATGGATATACGCGCTGACACGGACCATTCGGCATCCGACTTGATTTGGCAATGCCGGAATCGGGTGTTCCGAATGGCCGAGCGGCCGTTGATCATGGGCATTTTAAACGTGACGCCGGATTCATTTTCGGATGGCGGCCGCTATCACGATAAGAACCGGGCGGTGGAGCACGGATTGCAGATGGTCCGGGACGGTGCCGATATCATTGACGTGGGCGGGGAATCGACGCGGCCCGGCGCCACGCCGGTTTCCCTGGATAACGAACTGGAGCGTGTCGTGCCGGTGGTCGAGGCGCTCAGCCGCCGCGAAGACATTGTGCTCTCCGTGGATACCATGAAGAGCGCGGTGGCCGAACGCGCGTTGGCTTCCGGCGCGCAGATCATCAACGATGTGTCCGCCCTGGGCGCTGATCCCCGCATGGCGGATGTGGCCAAGGCCTATGGGGCGGGTGTTATTTTGATGCACAGGCGCGGGGAAGCGCGCACTATGCAAGCGCAGGCGCTGTATACCGATGTGGTGCGGGAGGTGCGTGACTATTTGATTGCACGCGTGGATTACGCGGAACGATCGGGCTTGGCGCGGTCAACGCTGGCGATTGATCCCGGCATCGGCTTTGCTAAAACGGCCGGGCACAATGTGTCCCTCCTGGCCCATCTGAGCGCGTTGCAATTGTGCGGACGGCCGATCGTGGTAGGGCTTTCCCGCAAAGCGTTTATCGGGCAGATAACGGGACGGGGGGTGGAAGATCGGGACGCCGGCACGCTGGGCGCGCTGGCCTTTTGCCTGGGCGAAGGGGCGCAGATTCTACGCGTGCATGACGTGAAAGCGGTCCGCGATGTGGTCCAGATGCTGAGCGCGTTACGGAAGGAGAAATGTCGTGTGGAGCCGAGTTGAATTTCCGGGCTTAAACGGCTGGATTGAAATCCTGTGCCTGGCGGTTATTTTTTATTACCTGTTCTGTTTTCTCAAGGGCACGCGCGGCGCACCGGTGTTGACCGGTTTGGTCCTGTTGTTCATCGGGATCATTGTGTTGACCCGCCTGATCCACCTGGATGCTTTGAACTGGCTGTTTGGCCGTTTTTCGGTCTATCTGGCGGTGGCGGTGCTGATTATTTTTCAGCCGGAAATCCGGCGAGCGCTGGCCGAACTGGGCAAACAGCATCTGTTCGGCAACACGTTCAGCGATGAAACCCTGGTGGACCAGATTGTCCAGGCGACGGGTTATCTGGCGCTCCGCAAGATCGGGGCCCTGATTGCCATCGAGCAGGCCATCGGCACACGCCCGGTCCAGGAAACCGGCATCAAGCTGGATAGCGCCGTGACGCCCGAACTGCTGGAGGGCATTTTTTCGCCCCATGCGCCCCTGCACGACGGGGGCGTAATCATTGCCGGGAACCGGATGGTGGCCGCGCGGTGCATGTTCCCCTTGTCCGAACAGAATGAGTTTGGCAAGGAACTGGGCACGCGTCATCGGGCGGCAGTGGGGTTGAGCGACGAGACCGACGCCGTGGTTATCGTGGTTTCGGAAGAAACCGGCATGATTTCCGTCAGCCACGCTGGGCGCTTGATTCAAAACCTGGATGAAAATCACTTGCGCCGTTTACTATCCGGCTTGTTGTTGCGCGCGCACAAGACAGACTACCGGGGGACGCGCCTCAAGCGCCATGCGCACCAGGTGTTGCTCTGGGTCCGGCATCGGCTATGGCGGGGGGACAAGTGCGGGTGAGGACGGCATGAAAGCATTTTTATTACACAATCCGGGTTTTAAAATTCTAGCCCTGCTGGCGGCGATCGTCTCCTGGCTGGCGATTCAAGAAACCATCAGCTTTGAGGTCGTCCTGCCGGATATCCCTTTGGAAATTCGCGTGGAACAGGGTTGGGCCGTGTTGCACCAGTCGGAACATACCGTCCGGGCGACGTTCAAGGGATCCCAGGATGACATTGGGCAGATGGATCCGAAACAGATCAAGGCGATCGTGGATCTGCGTACGAATTCCATCGCCGGATCCGGCGAAATCGTTGTGCCGCTTTCCGCGATTAAAGCTCCACGTAATGTGCGTCCGATCCGTGTGGAACCGTCCCGGGTCCAGGTGAGCCTTGATCGCGAACAGGAGAAAAAAGTGCCCGTGCAAAGCCGTGCGGTTGGCAAACCCTTCTCCGGCGAGGTGGAGGCGTTGATCTGCGAGCCGGCCGTTGTGACCCTGCGGGGACCGGCCCGGCAGTTACAGCAGACGGAATGGGTATATACCGAATCCGTTGACGTGGAAGGGCGCGTCGAGAGTTTTACGAAGCGCTGCCGCGTGCTGATGCCCAGCGACACCTGGACGCCCGTCATCGAGCCTCCGGAAGTGCAGGTCAACGTGATGATTTCCGAGCGAACGGAAACCCTTGAATGGGACAACGTGCCGGTTTCTGTCATTGTCAAGCCACAGGCATTGCGGACCGTTGAGGTCCTGCCGTCCCGGGTGCGGGTGGTGCTTACCGGTTCGCCGGAAACGTTGGAAGATCTGCAGGCCTTGACGCCGAAAGCTTTTGTGGAATGCCAGGAATTGGATCCGTCATTAACCTATGATCTTCCCGTGCAGGTATTTTTGCCGTTGGGCAAGGCCGTATCGGCGGCCGTTGAACCACATACCGTGCGGGTCGTGGTGTCCAAGCCGTGAAACTGTTTACAAGGTGGATAGACTGCCACGTCGCCCCGTTGCGGGGCAAGTGGTCCCTTGCCCGCGACGGGCGACGGGATAGACTGTAGGAAGACAACTTGATATTTTCAGAGCGGATTGGAGTATTACGCATGGCAGAAATAAGTCAAGAACGGCGGGCGGGGATTCGTGAGCTGGCGGGAATCGGGGTGTTGACCCTGAGCGCGTTAATGGTTCTGGCGCTGGTATCCTATGACGCGGGGGATATTTCCATCCTCCAGGCCCCGCCCAACGATCCGCCCCTTAATTTTATCGGGCCGGTCGGGGCCTGGTTCAGTTTCCTGGTGCTCATGATGTTCGGCAACGGCGCCTGGTTGACGCCGCTGGGCTGTATCTTGATCGGACTTCTGCTCCTGTTTCGGCCGGCCGAGCGGATCGGATTGCGCCTGCTGTGGGTCTTTGTGTTTATGCTGGCCATAAGCGGTCTGCTGGCCTTGCACCCGTCGGGGTGGGGCCGGCTGGATACCAGGTTTAATATTACGGGTGTCACCGGCGGCGTCGTGGGCTGGCTGATTGCCGACCGTTGGCTGGCCGGGTGGCTGGGCCAGGCCGGCGCCACAATCCTGTTGATCGGATTACTGGTGGTCGGACTGACCCTGTGTGTGGGCTTTCAGCGCATGACCGTGTTCGGCCACATTCTGGCGGAGCAGTACCGCAGTTTGCTCTCCAGGATGATGGCGGTTATGACGGCCCGCCGCGATCGGCTTGAAACCATTGCCCGCGAAGAGCGCGACATTGCCCGCCAAATTGCGCTCAAGGAAAAGGCCATGCGCAAAGGACCGCGCCAGGCCAAAGACTTTTCTGATGAATTGGTGGAATCCGCCGCCATACCGACGCCGCCCCCGGTAATTACCCCGACGGACACTGAGCCGCCTGGCGAGAAGAGCGTGCTACGGGTCAGCGCCCCGGAAAAAGGCGCGGGCCGGATGGCCAAACCACCCAAGCCCAACCTGCCGCAGGTTGATCATTATGAATTGCCGCCGCTCAGCCTCCTGAAACCGATTCCTTCGGGTGGCGACCGGAGTATTGAAAGCGATTTTCAGACGACCGCTAAAATTCTTCAGGAAACGCTGGCTGACTTTGGCGTTGAATGCGAAGTGGTCAATTATGAGCAAGGCCCGGTAGTTACCCAATACCAACTAAAGCCGGCGGCCGGCGTGCGCGTGGAACGGATTGCCCAGCTCAGCAATAACCTGGCCTTGACCTTGAAAGCCACCAGCGTGCGGGTGCAGGCGCCCATTCCGGGTAAAGGCGTGGTTGGTATCGAGGTGCCGAATTCGAGCGCCACCAAGGTGTATCTGCGCGAAATCCTGGAAGGCAAGACTTGGGCCGCCATGCGGTGCGCAATCCCGCTGGTTCTGGGCAAGGATGTGGCCGGTAACGATCTGGTGGCCGACCTGGCGGCCATGCCGCACCTGCTGATTGCCGGCGCCACGGGATCGGGCAAGACGGTCTGCATGAATTCCATCCTGGCCGGCATGCTGATGTCGCGAACCCCCGCCCAACTCAAACTCATGCTGGTGGACCCGAAGCGCGTCGAATTCGCCAATTACGCCAATTTGCCGCATCTGGTGACACCGGTCATTGTCGAGTCCAAGCGGGTGCCGCTGGGTCTGCACTGGGCGATCAATGAAATGGAAACCCGGTATAAGTTGTTTGCCAAGGTTGGCGTCCGCAATATCCAGGGCTTCAACAGTCGGCCGGTGGAACAGAACTTGAAGATAGCCGAAATCGCCGGCGAGGAGGATCAGGAAAGCCCCATACCCGATCGAATGCCCTACATTGTGATCGTTATTGACGAACTTTCGGATCTGATGCTCGTGGCGCAGGCCGATGTGGAAAATGCCATTGCCCGCCTGGCCCAGATGTCGCGTGCCGTGGGCATTCACATGATCCTGGCCACCCAGCGGCCGTCGGTCAACGTGATCACGGGCACCATTAAAGCCAATTTCCCGGCGCGCATTTCGTTCCAGGTGGCCCAGAAGGTGGATAGCCGCACGATCCTTGACACGAGCGGGGCCGACAAACTGCTGGGGCGCGGCGATATGCTCATCCTGCCGCCGGGCTCCAGCAAGCTGATCCGCGCGCAAGGCGCCATGACCACAGATGACGATATTACGTCCATCGTGGAGTTCTGGCGCAAGCAGGGGGAGCCGAGCTATGAAATGAAGCTTAAAGCCAGCATCGAGAGCTCGAAGCCTGTGCCGGACCTCGATGACGAAGGCGTGGACGAGGATATGCTGCAGTCGGCCATTGCCATTATTCGTGAAACCCAGCGGGCTTCCGTCTCGCTCCTGCAGCGCCGGCTCAAAATCGGCTACAACCGTGCCGGCCGGCTCATGGATCAGCTTGAAGATAAAGGCGTTGTCGGGCCGGTCCACGGGTCCGACCCGCGCGAGATTTTAATTGACCTGGATGGCGAAATACCCGTCAATACACCCGAGCCGGGAGGCGATGTGTAATGCAATCCATCGGTCAAATTTTAAAAGCCGCTCGCGAACGCCGACAGATCTCCATAGCCGACGTGGTCGTGGCGACGAAAATGTCGAGCACCTTTGTAAAGGCGATTGAAGCGGATGATTTTGACGCGCTCGTGGCGCCTGTTTATGCGCGGGGATTTATCAAGCTCTACGCCGTGTGTGTCGGCCTGGATCCGATGCCCCTGCTGAAACAGTTTGACGTATCCAGTCAGGCTACGCCTGCGCCTGCTCCGCCGCCGTCGGAAACGCCGCCCAGGAAGGGTTCGGTTGCCTATGCGGGGAAACTGAAACCACCACGTCTGCAACAAAGCGGCCCCTTGCCCCGCCAAGGGGCGACGGGGAAGCCCGAGCAGGAAAAGGCAAGCGGCCGGTCGCCCGACACTATGCGTCCGCCCGCAGCACCTCGCACAGCGATGCGGGTAGGTAGCATGGCGGGCAGGAAGGTCTTTAGCCCAGCGGCGTTGGCGTCCCTGCTTGCGGGGCGATTGTCCGCGTTGAACCGGATGTTTAGCGCGCACATTCAGCGGCCGCAGTTTAAGCTGCCGGGCAGGGTGCGGCAGTACCTTTCCTTGCCGGTCATAGTCTGGCGGCGAATTTTTATCGTGGCGTTCGTTGTCCTGCTGATAATCGCGGCGAGCCTGGCCTGGGAATGGTCCCATCGCGAACTGTCTACTACAGATGCCTGCCGGTGGCTGGCGGAACCTCCCGCGCCCTACCTGAACGTGGAAGCCCGCCCTGCCTCGCCGGGTCGATAGACGTTGGGCGTTTGCTTATTTACCATTCAATCCCTTTCCGGCATTTGACCCCGACATTGAATGGATGCTTGCGCGCCTGGATAACGGATACCATGTCGGCCTGCTTTATAAGGCGCGGATGGGCGCTGCGGCCGGTAAACACCAGTTCGACCGCTGCCGGCTTTTCCACAACGAGTTGCAGGAGATCATCCACTGAAATCAGGCCGCAGGTGACCGCGCAATTCGCTTCATCGGCAATGATCATTGTGTAAACGCCGCTCAGCATTGCCTTCCGCAGGGAAGCCAGGCCGCGCCGGGCGGCGGCGATTTCGGCCGCTGTCGGACGGCCTTTTACAAAGTGGCCGCAGCCGAATTGCCGGACCGTGATTTCGGGAAAACGCCGCAAGGCCTTGATTTCGCTGAAGTCGCCTTTTTTCAGGAATTGGCCGAGATAGACCTTCAAGCCGGCGCCGGCCGCCCGCAGGGCCAACCCCAGTGCGGCCGTGGTTTTACCTTTGCCGTTACCGGTGTAGATATGGACGTAGCCTTGCATGGAATGGCGAATGGCGCTTATGGCCCGGACGGTGTTGCCCTCGCTGGTTTTATCGGTCGAACAGTTGCATTAATAGTAGATCATGGACCGGTGTTTGTCCATCCCCATCGACGCAGAGAGGGTTCTGTTCCGTGCGCATGCAAATTAATTTACTTTTTTCTTGACAGAAACCGGTTTCTATTGTTGAATATGAGGCGTAATAACAAACAAAGGAAAGGAGTTTCAAGATGGACGCTGAAAAAAACAATTGCACGGATGCGGGAATGGTGGGCTATTTCCTCGATAACCTCTGTAAAACTCCGCGTTATTCCGGTTCGCAAGAGGAGAGGCAGGCGGCGCGGTTTATTGAAGAACAGTTTCGCGGGTTTGGCCTGAAGGCCCGTCGGGAAAAGTATAAATTTCCAAACTGGAATTATTCTTTTTCGGAAGCGAGCTTGGTGGTTGAAGGCAAAACTATTTCCATGCCGAGCATTCCCATGTGTTATTCCGCCGCCACGCCCGATAAAGGCATAACGGCGCCTTTGATTTATCTTGGGCAAGCGGAAAAGGAAGACCTGCAGGGGATTGATTTCAAGGGGAAAATAGGGCTGGTGATGGGCGACCTGCACGGCAAGGATTGTACGTCGGATATGTTGATCAGGCTGAACAATTCCGGGTTACTGGCTATTCTGGTGATTAGTCCGGAATTCCCATACTCCTGGCCCGTATCGTTGGCTTTTCCGACCGAATGGAAAGACTATATAAAACTGCCGTTGGCCTGTCTGCCCTATCTGGCGGTATACCCGCTGCTGAAAAAGAACCTTGAGAAAGCGAACTTAAAAATAAAGGCCAGGAATTATAACGATGTTTCCGCCAATGTAATCGGGGAAATCAAGGGCAAAATTGACGAGACAATCGTCGTTTGCAGTCATTATGACACGCCCCATCAATGCCCCGGCGCCAATGATAATGGCAGCGGCACGGCATTTGTCATGGAGTTGGCGCGGATTTTCGGCAAAACCAGGCCCTACCGGACGTTGCGTTTTATCGCCTTCGGCGGCGAAGAAAAGCGTTCCATAGGCGCGTGGAACCATATCATCCGCAAGAGCAATCATCTTGAGAAGGTGGTTTTTGCGATTAATGCCGACACCATCGGCGCGATCATCGGCAGGAATTTGATCCATATTACCGGGCACCCTTTATTGCGAAAGTTTGTCGGAAAAATGGCCGAAGCGAACAGGTTTATGGTGGAAATTCCGACGGAAATATGTCCCTGGTGGAGCGATCATTTTTCATTCAACCTTTGCGGCATTCCTTCGATCTGGTTTCACCGTCCCAATTGTCTGAAAGGTTATTGGGAGGTTCACAGCATACACGATAATCTGGAAAATACCTCACCCGCGGAGATTGCCCGGGCGGCAAATTTAAGCGTACAAATAATCGATGCGGTGGCCAATTCCAGAAAGATGCCTTTTCCGAAAGGCATTCCCGCGGATCAGAAAAAGGAGATTAAAGCGTTGACGAAACGGTTGGGAATCAGGCCTTTGCCTAATTAAATATGACCGGGCCCGCATATGATTGGAAATATGTATGCTTTCTGGGATCTGGCGCTGGCTTGGTTGTACGATCCGAAGTGGAAGACGTTCGTTCTTAATTTGCCGATCCCATTTACCCAGCGTATGAAACTGATTTGAAACGAAGCAAAAAGGTGGGGTCATTGAAAAATCCGGCAGTGGCCTGCATCCGAACGAACTGTACCGGATAAAAACCAAGTGGCAGGAAATCCTGTCACTGATTCAGGAAAAAGCAAGGCGACAAAAAGAACGGTGAACGGCAATGAAGAAAGTCCTTTTTGTGATCTTCGGAATCTTTGTTTATTTCATAAGCTTAGGCGCCGCAAGAGAAACGAAGATCAAAATTCCGCCGACGCCGGATCTGGACATCAGTATAGGCAAGACGGTAACCATCGTTCCCGCTGATGCGCCGGAATTCATTTCTTTCTTCCGCTATAAGGACGGCCGGATGGTGGTCAATAACAATTACTGGTCGGAAGATGGCGGCAACACCTGGATTAAAATGAGTCAGTCCAGCAGTCAGTCCAGCCCGGGAATTAGCAGCGTAGAGCTTCCTGACGGAACAATTATCCGACTTGGTTGGGGAGCCAATTATGTATCCCCGGGGGTATACGAAGTCGACCTTGCCACATGGACGCCGGACGGACGATGTTCTTCGGAAGAAGCCAAAGCCTTTATTCCGGATGGAGTTGAAGCAAGTGTCGATGATCAGAATGTTGAACACAAATGGACCGGTGTTTTTGACCATGGCACCATCCAGCTTTCGGATGGCAGCCTGCTATCCGTCATGTACGGTAATTTCAAGAGTGACACGGCCCAGATTCCCGCGTTTAATTTTAAAATATACAAAACCCGTGTATGGGTAATGCATTCAACGGACAAAGGCAAGACCTGGAATTATCTTACCACAGTCGCTTATGATCCGAAAATCGGCCAGGAAAGCTTTTGCGAACCGGCTTTGCTCCAACTCCCGAACAAAGACATCCTGTGTTTCATGCGCACCGGCGGGCCATTACATCTTTCCCGTTCAACGGATGAAGGCAAGACCTGGTCGAAGCCGACGCCCATTGCCGACCGCGGCGTTTATCCCAATGCCGCCCGTGCCGAAAACGGAATTTTGGCCGTGACTTGTGGCCGCCCCGGGCATTGGGTTACGTTCAGCGCCGATGACGGCAATACCTGGCAAGGGCATTTATGCTTTGGCAATGAACCGGGCAGTTTCTATGATTTCGTCGCCGCTGTGGATAAGGACACATTTCTTCTGATTTATTCCAGGGAAGGAAGTGTGGTTGGCACTTTTATCACGGTAAAGCCGAAAGTGAAAAATAATGGTCCAAAGAAGCACCAAAATAATAGACAAAAATCCGCAATAAGGAAACAAGCCATAGCCGATCCTTGACGAAGCCAACATTGCGCCAGAACGCATTTTTTAATACATGCCACTCTTGTCCGAAATAACTTTTAGGGTTCTGCAAAACGCCCGTGGACGACACGGAGGTCGTCCCTCCATTGCCAAAATGAGGTGCACGTTGAGAACTCAATACTTGCAACGGATGCTGATCGGGTTGGGGCTGACGATGGTCTTGGCAGCGCCCTGGGCATCGGCGACAAATTATTACGTGGTGGCGTCGAGCCATCAACCGTCGCCGACATGGCCCTGGACCAATTGGGGATGGGCCCATACCAACCTGATTGAAGTCGTTGCCGTTGCCCGCGATAACGACACGGTGTATGTGACCAACAACGCCACCTATTGGCTCACGAATCAAATAACCGTCAGCTACGCCATTACGGTGCGGAGTTGGGGGCCAGGCGGAATCCTGGATCCGACCGACACGATCCTGAGCGGCAGATATCCCAACGCAATCAACCGGCATTTTACGCTTAACAATGCCGGGGCCATCTTGGCAGGCTTGACGCTTACAAAGGGGTATGCGAGTGGCGGTGGGGCAATCTATCTGCAAAATGGAATGGTAACGAACTGCATAATCGTGAGTAACGTTACCTATTCCTCCGTCGGAGGTGGTGTGTATATGACAGACTATAGTGGAGGCGTGTGGAATTGCACAATTAGCGGCAACTGGGCATCAAACACAACGGGGAATGCAGGCGGGATTTATGTCGCGGATGGCGGGGGCCCTTGGTGGATTGCAAATTGCACAATCTCCGGCAATTCTACTGGATACGGTTGTGAGGGCGGGGGTATCGACGCCCGTAGAAATACGGTTATCAGCAATTGCTGGATTGTATCCAATGTAGGATCATACAGCTCCGGTGGAATACGCCTGGCTACCGGTACAGTATGTTGCAGTTCATTTATCATTGGCAATTCAGCCGTGGGTTATCCCGGCGCAAGTATTGGGGGTGGCATTCGCACATTTCATAACGGAACATTGATAAGAAATTGTTTGATTGCTAATAATTATGCGGTTGGTAAAGGCGGCGCCATCCAAGCTAATCATGATGTTAAAATTCAAAACTGCACGATTGCCAGTAATGTAACGCTAGGAAATGGAGGCGGATTCGATTTCTCCGGCAATGCCGGTTTTCCGGCAATCGAAAACACCATAATGTGGGGCAATCGCGCAGGCGCAGACGGAAGCGGCACTTCCTCTAATTATTACATAACTGTGGGCGCGAGTACATTTACCAACTGTTGCACCTCGCCGCAAATTGTCAGTGCTAATGCCACCGCGGTCAATACCATCACCAACGATCCGCGGTTTGTGAATAACGCCACTGATTTCCGGTTACAATCGGATTCGCCCTGCATCAATGCCGGCGTGAATCGAGGCTGGATGGAGGGCGTGCGGGATCTTTACGGCTATCGGCGCATCGATGATTTCCGTAAAACCGTTGATATCGGCGCCTACGAGTATCTCAGTCCTGGCACAGTGTTCATCGGACATTAAGGTAGAGTCGATGGTTGCAAACGTAAAAAAAGGAGATGAATGAAAATCGTAAAATTAATTAAGAATGTAGGTCCATACTTAAACTGATATTATCGGAAAATAGAAGCGCCGGGCAGGACCGGAAAAACAATTGTTACTTTGGTCAATCTAAGGGTGCAAGGATCAACAATAAAACAGGCGACAGACAATCGTCATAGTGGAGGAGCATAGCATGTCTTTAGAAAAAAGCGCGGCCCTTGCCGGCGAAACGAACAATCCTGCTCTTTCGTCTTCTTATAATATGGCCGCCAATTTAGTCTATATACCCGGCTTTGAGGCTGGCCAGGCCGACATATCGGCCATATTTAAAAGGATGGGGTCCGGTTATTCAATTGACAACGATCAGAAACACTGCGGTTCCAGAAGCATGCGGCTGCAAACCGATGCGACCAACAAAGAACAGGGAATGACCTGCGTCATTTCCGGAAGCGCCATCAAGACGCCCGGTCAAATCATTATCAGCGGCTGGAGCAAGGCGCAAAACGTGAGCGGTAATCGCGACGGTAATTATGCGTTATATGTTGATGTTTGTTTTGCCGACGGTTCCAATAATGTGTACGGCAAAACAGCTTCTTTTGGCACAGGAACGCATGATTGGGAGTATGGCGCGGTTACGGTCAAGGTGGATAAAGCGGTCAAAGATATTTCGGTGTCCGCTTTGTTAAGGGGGAATCATGCCGGCACGGCGTGGTTTGACGATATTTTTGTCGGGAACTATGTTGAAAGCATGGAACGTTATAACGGCGATTCCTTCTGCTATGCGCTTCCCGATAAAGTCACGCAAATCAGCCGCAGAATGGCGGCGTTGAAGGAACGCATGTCAGTGTTGGCGGAAATGCTCGACAAAGCGGCACAACAAAATATCGATGTAATAAACCAGCGCATTTCATTGACGGTGGCGGAGGTTTTCGCGGGCTATGTTACCGATGATGCAGAACGCAGCCCGGAAACATATCGCCGCCTAAAATTAAGCGATTTTACCCTTCTGGGACAGGAAGAAGCATCGGGAAGAATTGAGAAACTGCCGGAATTCGAGATGCGTGAATGCGCAAGGATAGTGGAAAACGCGATTTTAGAATTGAAGGCCACGCATACCCTGCGCAACAGCGGATATCACCGGAGGGATACGTCTTACAGGGCATCAGTTCGGGTCAATATTCAAAATGGGTGTTTCACGTTGAATGGCAGCCCGACGTTTTTTTACGGGATGTACTTTGCGCCGCCCGCGATTATGAAAGTATTGGGCGCCAATCTGGATGGTTATTTGAATATGTGTTGTTCTCGCATGAACCAATGTGATAAATTCGACGATGATTCCATGGCGGCAAATATCAAATTGCGCTATCAATCGGCGCAGACCAACGGCTTGTTTGTGCCGCCATTGTTTTATCCCACGGGCATGCCGAAATGGTTGACAGACGCAACGCCCGGACTGCTCGTGAACATGCCGAAATGGTTGACGGATGCAACGGCTATACTACTCGTGGAAAAATACTGGTTCAGGCCGCTATTTGCCTTTGACATCGATCACCCGGTTGTGGAGCGTTATGTCACTTCCGTGTGCGCGCGCGCGGCGGCGCTGGCCAAGGATTTTCCGAATAATTTTTGCTACAACATCATGGGCGAAGAGCGGTGCCATCCTGAGTTCCGCGGGCCGGCCACCGAACGGCGCTATGCGGATTGGCTGGGCCGGAGGTTTGGCGGAAAAATTAATAGATTAAATTCCGCCTTTGGCAAGTCCTACAAGGATTTCAATGAAGCAGCATGCGATAAGGATTTGACATCCAAAGGGCAGCTATATTGCTGGTATTCATTCAATCAATTCAGATTGACGCAGTTTAATCGATGGTGCATTGACGGCATCCGCCAGGGTGATCCAAGCCCGCAAAGCCGTTATTATGCCTACTGGCCTACGATTGGTTGTCTGGTAGGCCAACCGGTCGGAGGATGGCATCCTAAAATGGGTATTAACCTGGAAGACGTGGTCAGGCAGGGCTCAGTATCCGGCTGGGACGGAGGGATGATTCCTTATGAAGCGTTGGAGACGGAGCGGCGTTGGTCTCAGGAAAGAAAAAAATACAACGTGGCATGGAGGAATCAGCTATCATACTATGATTTTGCAAAGTCGGTGGCGCCGAACCAGCCGATATTTGATCCGGAATGGCATACCATTACCAGCGTCAATCATATATCACCTCTGGGAATATCGCCGGATTTCATAAGGATGACATTATGGTTGGAGCATCTGCACGGGCTGGGTGCGCACATTTTATGGTGGTGGGGACGCAATGCTGACGGCACCCCGCAGGAGCGGGAAGAATTTTCGGGCGGAATGCTTGCCCAACCGCAGTTGCTGGATGGATGGGCGCGGACAATGCAGGAGTTACAGCGTTTGTCCGAATATATCACGCTTTTCCCGGTCTTGGAAAGGAAAGTGCGGATTTTATATTCCGAGCCGTCCGCGATCGTTGACGGCCAGGGATACAGCGATGTCCTGCGGGTAACGTATGAAAGTTTATATTTCCTTGATTATCCCGCAGGCTTCATTACCGAGAAAATGATCGTTGAGGAAGAATTGAAAAATTGCGCGCTGCTGGTGGTCCCGAATGCAAGATATGTCGGGAACGAAGCCGTCGCGGGCGTGAAGCGATTTGTGGAAAACGGAGGCATTGTGGCGGTTATCGGGAAGGAAAATTTCCGGTATGACGAGTATGGGCAGGAGCGGGCGGTTGATTTCAACGGCAGGATGACACCCCTTTCGGGGGCCACGGCGTCCGAATGGAGCATTCAACTGGATGATTTAATGGAAAAGGCCGGGGTGGAAAGGCCGGTCCGGATATTGGATGCCGAAGGAAATCCGATTGAAGGATTGGAAATGCGCATGGCGCAGAAAGGCCAGAGCCGTGTTATCTATCTGGTAAATCTGCGGCAGTCTTCGGTGGCCTTGGTATTGCGGCAGAAAGATAAAAAAGGCAAAAGAAAAGCGCGCGATTTAATTAATGACAGCGAGATTGATTTAAACGAAACCATTTTGATGCGACCGAGAGACATTATATTGTTGGAGGTGGAGTAATATGAAAAAGACTTTGGAAAGCGCGTTTGGAATTGCGCCGATATCCACCGGAGTGTTTGCCGGCGAATTACGCATATGTCGCGCGCTAAAGATTGACGTCGGCGCCGATTGGGAAAAGGCCTGCCGGAACATGTTGGAAAAAGATCATAAAGAAGGCGGCTTTTTATTGTCGCAAGGCGCGTTGATCGGTCAGGAACAGACCATATCCAACAAGCTGGCCGCCGAACAGACGGAATTTGCGGTCGGACAGGACAATCGCAATTTGTATCTGGCCATTGAATGCTCTGACCCACGGGGCACAAACCTGGCGGCCAATTGCCGGGAAGCGGATGGCGGCGTATGGGGGGGTGATTTCGTTGAAATATTCATCAGCCCACGGCACGGGGTTGGCAATTATTATCGTTTCATTGTCAATCCATTGGGGGCAAAATACGAGGCCTGTGGAGTGGATACCGGCTGGCCATGCGGGTGGGAAGCAAAAGCGGTGAGCGGAGAGAAATCATGGATAGCGCTGGTATCAATACCCTTCGCGGGATTGAAAATTCAGCCCGATGACAAGACGATTATGGAATTGAACATTTGCCGGGGACGTTGCGCGGAAAGCGTATGGGAGTTTAGCTCATGGTCGTATTCGGCGGGGTCTTTTCACAATCCGGAAAATTTTGGCGTCATGTTATTAGGCGATCCGATGCAGTGTCTGCAAAAATCATTTTTGAAATCATACCGGGAAAAATACGCGCAGGCGCTCGATAACTTTCTGAAAATTCAAGGAGGACAGATTGACGATAGCGGAAAAGAATCGTTGGACCGCATGAAAAACATCCTGGATAAAATTGGCGCAGAATTAGCCCGAGCGGATCGGACGGGAGCTGGATTTAAGGAGCTTGCGAATATCTGGATAAAAACCGACAAATTAATGAATAAATGTGACGAGGTGCGCGACGTTTATCAGAACCAAGCCGAAAAAATATCGGCCACTATGTGGGTGTAATTTCGTAAAGGCCAAACGAGAAAACCAGAGCACTTCCTCGGAACGTGTGCGAGAATTGCTTTATAATCGGGCCGCTGGATCGGAATAAATGCCATCAAAACGTGGTTTATTGCCGATAAGTTGACGATATGAAACGGGTTGATCCTTTAACTTTAAACGCAGCTTCAAGGGGGAATCAAAATGAGGATCAGGAAATTCAGGGCCGGCGACGCGGCGACCGTGTCAAAAATCATGCAAGCGGCCTTCAAGTCCTTCCTTGGCGATAAATGGGATTGGATTGACGAAAAACATTTCGCGCCGAAAACCATCCGTGCCGCCAGTCACTCGAAATCCGCGTTTGGCGAAACCATCGCATACGTTGCCGTCGAAGGCCGGCGGATTCTGGGTTATATTCGCGGTTCGAGCAGTATTTGTGGCCTTGGATGCCTTGATATGGTTGGCGTGGAGCCGAACACTTTCCAGAAGGGCGTCGGCAAAGTGCTGATGAAGGCGCTGGAATCTTTCTGGCGGCAAAAGAAACAGAGGAAAGCACACACCTCCGTGTCGGCCCATAACACCCGCGCTTTAATTTATTATATCTCCAACGGCTTTGTGCCGGTCGGCCGTCAGAAGGATCATTTCAAACCGGGCGTGGATGAAATAATTTTGGACCGATTTCTATGACTAATATCGGCATAAACGAATTGGCACGCCGGCTGGGGGTCGCAAAATCCACGGTCAGCAAGGCCTTGAGCGGTCATCCGGACATCAGTGCGCCGACCCGGACCCGCATAACGGCGGCGGCGGCGCGTTATAACTATAACCCCAGTTGGATTGCGCGGGCCTTGACGTCGAAAAAGACGGCGCTGATCGGTCTGGTTATGCACCGGCCGCAGTCCGGTTTTTTTATTGAAATTGCCGAGAGCGTTGTTGTTGGGGCGGGCCGGCGCGGTTATCGTGTTGCGCTCGATTTTTCCGGCGATGATCCGGAGTTGGAAAAGGAAATATTGGCCGATTACCGCGGCCGACATCTTGAGGGGGCTATTATCGAGCCCAGTCTGAAGGATACCGCCGTTGCGTTGGCGAACTCCTGCGGCGACATGCCGTATGTCATTGTGGATCATTACCTGAATGGCACAAAAGTGCCGTATGTGGGAAGCGATTTTCATGAGATCGGTTATCTGGCGGCACGACATTTGCTTGAACTTGGTCATCGCCGGATTGGTTATCTGGGGGGATCACCCGGTTTCCTCGCTTCCCGGGCGCGCCAGGCCGGATTTTTAAAAGCCTGTCGTGAATTCGGAGCTCCGATTGGAAAAGACTGGATTTGCCACGAATCGTTTGATGAGTCAGCGGGATACAGGCAAGCGCTGGCTGTCATGCGGAAATTTCCCGAGGTCACGGCTTTTGCCTGTGCCGGCGACGCGCTCAGCCAGGGCGCCTTGCGGGCGGCGCGGACACTGGGCAAGAGTGCGCCGCGTGATATTTCAGTTGTCGGCGTATCCGCATTGGGCAACATCTCATCCATCAGCCAGTGTCCGAAGACGATTGGTGAAATCGCTCTGGACACGCTTTTACGGAAAATATCCGGCCTCCCCGTCAAAACGCGCCGGATAGTGGGCGCCAAAATTGACGCGCGCGGGACAACGGCGCCGCCGCTCTGATCGTTAAATGTGATTGACGGAAGTCCAATGGGATCGCCATGTGTTAAAAGAAAGCGCTTGGCAAAAATTTGATATAAAACAGCTTTGCTGGTGGTATAGACACGCGCCCGTTGAGACCGGTTCAGAAAGGAAATATAAAATATGATCTGGCAATCAAGTTAAATTGTGGTTACAAAAGCTTAAACGTTAAATTTGTGCAAAATTAAGGGGTAAAAAATCATGCATATTCCTAAATGGACGTTGTTTTTCGATTTCCACACCATGCCGGCCAACCCGGACGTGGGCAAAAAATTCGACATGGATGCCATAACCGGCTGGATTAAGGATTGCGGCGTGGATTTTATTGCCTTCCCGGCGCGGTGTAACCTGGGTACGGCCTACTATCCGACCAGGCTGGGCATTCCGCATCCCGCCATGCAAGGCGACCTTTTTGGTGACTTGGTCAAAGCCTGTCATGCCAAAGGAATTGCCATCTCCGCCTACGTCAATGCCGGTCTCAGCCATGAGGAAGCATATCGGCGGCGCGACTGGACGGTGCTGCGCGCCGACGGCCGCATGTACAGCGAGGAGTTCAACGACTCGTTCTGCCGTCAGATGTGCTACAACACAGGATACGCCGAACATGTGATCGGCATGGCCCGCGAAGTGGTTGAACTCTATAAAGTGGATGGCTTGTTTTTCGATTGTTTCCATACGCAACCCTGTATCGGCATCGAATGCATGGAGAAAATGAAGGCGGAAGGAGTGGACTGGAACGATCCGGCGCAGCTCAACGATTTCAACTATCGCAAGATGCTGGCCATGGGGCGCCGGCTGTCGGAGGGTGTGCGCGCGATCAATCCGGATCTCCTGCTTTACTTTAATGGGATTGACTTTGAAGCCCAGGCCGAATTCGGCAGTTACCTGGAACTGGAATGTCTGCCGCAGGGTGGGTGGGGGTATGAAACGCTGCCCATGGTTGCGCGCTATATGCGCACGCTGGGCAAGCCGGTGCTGAACCAGACTGGCCGATTCCAAAAAAGCTGGGGGGATTTCGGCGGCGTCCGCCCGCAACCCAGCGTGGAATATGACTGCATCTACGGCATTGCCAACGGCCTGCCGCCGAGCATCGGCGATCATTTCCATCCGCGCGGCGATTTGAATCGCGCGGTCATGGAATTGGACAAAGCCGTTTACAAAAACCTGCAGCCTCTGCAACCGTGGATTGAGGGCGCCGTGCCCGTGGTGGACATGGCCAATGTGATGAAATGCGGCTATCCCGGGTATAAGTGGATTGGCGGCGACGCCCGCGAGAAGCAAATAAAATCGGCTACGGAGTCGTTGAAGGCCGCCACCCGCATGTTATGCGAGCTGAAAATGCAGTTTGACAATGTTACCCTGGCGACGCCGTGGGACAAGTACAAGGTGCTGATTCTTCCGGATGAAATTGAAATCGACGAACAAATTGCCGGACGTTTGAAAAAACATCTTGGTAACGGCGGCGCGATCATTGCGACCGGATTTTCCGGACTCGATGAAGCCCGTGCGAAATTTGCGCTCGATGTTTTTGGGGTGGATTATGACGGCGCCGATCCGTTCAATCCGGCCTATATTGAATTTAAACCCGAGTTTGCCGCTGGCATGCCTGATATGCCGGTGACCCTGTACGAGCGCGGCTTGTCCGTCACGGCCCGACCGGGCGTTAAAATTCTGGCCACCATCACCGCGCCATATTATAATAACGAATGGGACGGCCGTCATGGCAACCAATACACGCCCCCGGACAAGGGAACGGGGCGGCCCGCCGTCACGCTCAATGGGCGCGTGGCCTATGTCAGCCATCCTGTATTTCGCACATATTACACCAGTGCGGCGTTGCCCATGCGGCAGATTGTGGCCAACCTGCTTGCCCGATTCCTGCCGGAACCGCTGATCCGCGCGCCCGGCGCGCCATCCTACAGCCGTATTACCGTGACCTCGCAACCGGGACGGCGCATGGTTTATGTGATCGCCTACCTGCCCGAGTCGCGCGGCGCGGGCGTGAACATGATCGAGGAACCGCTGGAGTTGACCGATTTTACCGTCAGCCTGCGACTGGACGGGCGTATACCGAAGAAGGCTTACCTGGCGCCGGGACGGGAAAAACTGGATTTCACCATTGACGGCAACTATGCCACGGTTTGCATCCCGCGGGTGCGCGGGTGGTCGGTGGTGGTGTTTGAGGAGTGAACTGCTCCTTCGTGGAATTGCTTGATCAGACCCGCACGGGCGCGGTTTTCTCCGGGAAGCGTCGGCTCAGTTCCATGACTTGGGCGAATGGCAGCATACCTTCGGTCGTGCTGGGATGTGTCATGCAGGCGGCGGCGGCGGCGGCGCCTAACTGCATGGCGTCCATATAGTCCCAGGCCTCATGAATCCCGTAGAGCATGCCGGCGCAAAAAGCGTCTCCAGCGCCGGCCGTACCCTTGATGAAGCCAGACGGCAAACTCAATGATCCGCGCGAAAAGCGGTGGCCCTCGCGCGTGCGCAGATAGGCGCCCTCCGGCATGTGCACAACCACCAGTTCCATCTGGCCGATGGCAAAAAGGGCCTCCACGGCGTCCACGACCGCAGCCGCGTCCAGCTGGCCCTGGGCGTTCCGGACCTTGTGTCCGGTGGTGCGACCGGTCTCGATCTCGTTCAAAATCAAGTAATCGGTATGACGCAGGGAGGCGGGCACGATTTTGCCGAAGCGATCACTGTCTTCGCTTACGACGTCCACGCTGGTTTTAATCCCCTCGTTCTGCACCATATGCAGGAGCCGGGCCGCTACGGTGCCGTATTCCTTATCCGGTTGATCCATGCCGTCGAGCAACAGCAGGTAACCCAGGTGAAATATGCGGCAGGTCAGTTGACCCAGGGGCACGTGTTCGATGCCGAACTTGGCATTGGCGCCGCGGCGGTAATAGTACGACCGTTCCGTGGTGCCCTCTTCCGTCATCACGTCGGTGTAGGCCGTGGCTTCGTTCGCCAATGTGATCAGGCCGGACATGTCAATGCCCAGGTCACAGCAGGTGCGCCTGACAAACTCGCCTGAACTGTCGTCGCCAATCACCCCAATGCCGTAAAGCGGGAAAGGCGCTTTCATCTTGGCCAGATCCACGAGCGTGTTGAAGGCGGCGCCGCCCGTGCCCCGCGTTTCCGAGAGAATGTTGCCCAGCATGCCGCGGGCGGGAAGCCGGTCAATGACCTTCACGTTGTCCACGATCCAGTTGCCGGCGCCGGCAATACCGTTGCGTTTTTTAGTAGAGTTCATGGTGCTTTTTAAAAGGCTGTAGGCCGTAGGCTGATCCTATTCCACACCACGGTCTGTCTTTCGTTCACTGGCGCCCCCTGCGGGAGTCGAACCCACCTTACCAGGATGAGAACCTGGCGTCCTGACCGATAGACGAAGGGGGCCAGAGGAATTGCCGATTTCTGATTTTCGATTGTTGATTACTCGCCTCTTTCCTCTACCGTGGGAGAGGATGAGGCGGCATAATGGCTGCCTCTGTAGGGCGCTTTCCTCGCGTCGCGCCATTCTATGATTTCACCCCCTACGATCATTGGCCCATTACTCTGCATAAATCTTTTGCATTTCAGCGAATGCCAGCGTATAGTACGAATTCGCATGAGCAATTGTCGAGCAGAAATTCTAAAATATCATAAGGGCGGCAAGGTAGGAACGCTCCTGACCAAGCTTCTTAATGGGCCGGAGACACTCAGCATGGCCTATACGCCGGGGGTTGCGCTCCCGGTTCAGGAGATTGCCAAGACCCCCGCCACGGTCTATGAATGCACGGCCAAGGGCAACCTTGTCGCCGTGGTAAGCGACGGCACCGCCATCTTGGGCCTGGGCGATCTGGGGGCCACGGCCAGTATCCCGGTCATGGAAGGCAAGGCCGTGCTCTTTAAGGCGTTTGGCGATGTGGATGCCTGGCCGGTGCCGGTGGAGTTCTGCCGCCAGGCCGGCGGCCGGACCGGCAAGACCGATCCCGAACGGGTCATTGACACCGTGGCGCGCCTGGCCTGTATGTATGGCGGCATTAACCTGGAAGACATTGCCGCGCCCGCCTGTTTTGAAATCGAACGCCGGCTGGATGAGATGCTCGATATTCCGGTGTTCCATGACGACCAGTGGGGCACGGCGGTAATTACGTTGGCCGGTGTTTTTAATTACGGCCGTCTGGCTGATCGTCGGTTGGCCGATCTGCGCTTCGTGATCAACGGCGCCGGCGCTGCCGGCATCCGGATAGCCGACATGCTCAAAGATGCCGGGGCGCTTTCCATTATCATGTGCGATTCCAAGGGCGTTATTCACAACGGCCGCACCGACTTAAACGAGATGAAACGTCGGTATGCCGTAAAAACCGCCAGTCGCACGTTGGAAGAGGCGTTGCGCGGGGCGCATGTGTTTATTGGCGTTTCGGCGGCCGACTGTCTCCTGCCCGCCTGGATTCAAGGCATGGCGTCTTACCCGGCCATTTTTGCCATGGCTAATCCGAATCCCGAAATCAGGCCCGATCAGGTTGCAGCGGTTTTCGGCCGGAAGCCGTATGTCATGGCCACCGGGCGGTCCGATTATCCCAACCAGATCAACAACGTCCTGGGCTTCCCGTTCCTGTTCCGCGGTGCGCTGGATATGCGCGCCAGCACCATCAATATGGCCATGAAAAAGGCGGCAGCCCGGGCGCTGGCCGAGCTGGCCCGCCAGAGCGTTCCGGAGGAAATGAAAACCATCTATAAGGATGCCGCGCTGACCTTCGGTCCGGGCTATATCGTCCCAAAACCGTTTGATCGCCGGCTGTTCACGGAAGTGTCGTTGGCCGTGGCGCGCGCGGCCGTCGAATCCGGCGTGGCGCGCAAGGCGGAAGCGCTGCAGGACTATCCGGAGCATTTGCAGCAAAGGTTGAAAACCATGTGGCGGAAATAGCGCGTTTATTCAAGATTTTTATTGCAAAATTAACAAGAACGTTCTTAATTTAATCGGGTACGCAACTTAGGAAGGCAATCATGAACAAATCCGCTTTGGTTATGTGGGGCGGCTGGGATGGCCACACACCAAAAGAAACGGCTGAGATTCTCGCTGGAAAACTGAAGGCAAACGGTTTCGACGTGCGGATCGAGAACACGTTAAAGCCGCTGGAGGATGTGGAGGCGGTGAAAAAGCTCAACCTGATCGTCCCGGTATGGACGATGGGCGAGATGGCGAACGAGCAGTGGAATGGAATGAACCAGGCCGTTCACGACGCGGGCGTTGGCATTGCGGGCGTGCATGGCGGCATGGGTGACGCCTTTCGCGGCCGCGTGGAATATCAGTGGCTGGTCGGCGGTCAGTTTCTTGGGCATCCGTACGTGGGCGAATACACCGTGAAGCTCGCCGCGGCGGATAGCCCCATTACCAAGGGCATGCCCAAGAGCTTCAAGTACAACTCCGAGCAGTACTACATGGGCATTGACCCCGCCATAAACCTGTTGGCCTACACGTCCTATACGTTCGAAGGCCGGAAGTGCAAGATGCCCGTGATGTGGACCAAGACCTGGGGTAAGGGGCGGGTGTTCTACTCCGCGCTGGGCCACGTTGCCGAGGAGTTCCGTAAATATCCGGATGTGCTGGAGATGACCACCCGCGGAATGCTCTGGGCGGCCCGCGCATAGTTACCAGGAAAGGACACGAAATGGATAAAGTCAAAGTCGGTATTATCGGTTGCGGCAACATCAGCGGCATCTACTTCAAGATGCTGCGCGAGGTCTACAATAACGTCCTGGACTTGTCGGCGTGTGCGGATCTGGACCTGGCGCGTGCCAAGGCCAAGGCGGCGGAGAACCCGGGCGTAAAGGCCATGACGGTCAAGAAGCTCCTGGCCGACCCCACGATTAAGATCGTGGTAAACCTGACCATCCCGCAGGCGCACTACAAAGTGGCGATGAAGGTGCTTAAGGCTGGCAAAAATGTCTACAGCGAGAAGCCGCTGACGATCACGCGTGCCCAAGGCAAGAAACTGCTCGCGCTGGCGAAGGAAAAGAACCTGCTGGTGGGCAACGCGCCCGACACTTTTCTGGGAGGCGGCATCCAGACGTGCCGCAAACTGATCGATGACGGTGTCATCGGCGAACCGGTCGCGGCCACGGCGTTTATGATGTGCCGCGGTCACGAGAGTTGGCATCCGGATCCGGAGTTCTATTATAAGGTTGGCGGCGGCCCGATGTTCGACATGGGCCCGTATTACCTGACGGCGTTGGTGAACCTGCTGGGCCCGGTGAAGCGCGTGACGGGCTCGGCCCGCATCAGCTTCCCGACCCGCACGATCACCAGTGCGAAGAAGAACGGCCAGGTAGTGCCGGTGGAAGTGCCGACGCATGTGGCGGGCATCATGGACTTCGCCAACGGCGCGGTGGGCACGATCATAACCAGCTTTGACGTCTGGGCCCATACTCTGCCGTGCATCCAGATTCACGGCAGCAAGGCCTCGCTCGAGGTGCCGGATCCAAACGGGTTTGGCGGCGTGGTGAAGATCCGCAAGGCCGGGGACAAAGAGTGGAGTGAGGTTAAGCTGACGCACGAGGCGGATATCAACCGCGGCACGGGCGTGGCCGACATGGCCTACTCGATCCTGCGACCCGGTCGCCCGCACCGGGCCAGTGGGGAATTGGCCTTTCATGTGCTCGACCTTATGCACGCGTTCCACGATTCGTCGGCCAAGGGCAAGCACGTGATTGTGCAGAGCACCTGTGAGCGTCCGTCGGCCGTGCCGGCCGGCCTGGCGAAGGGCGAATGGGATAAATGAAATACCCGGCGTCGCAGGGG
This sequence comes from Kiritimatiellota bacterium, assembly GCA_026398415.1. GTDB lineage: Bacteria > Verrucomicrobiota > Kiritimatiellia > JAAZAB01 > JAAZAB01 > VSJD01. The sequence continues at coordinate 28,148 of JAPLSY010000021.1, forward strand.
TTGTAGAATCAAGAATATTGTCATTGGCAAAGTTATCCTGGTTTCATATAATCCCCAAAAAATAAAAAAGCAACGTTTGAGGCGTCGCTGGTGTGGCTGAAGCTGAGGATAGTCTGAAGCAATGGCGTCTATTGTGTCGTAAAATACAAGGAGGTCCTATGAAAAAACGGTTTGGAATGTGTGTGATCGGTTTGGGGCTGATGGCGGCAAATAGTTTTGGCCAGGCGCCGGCAGCGCCGTTGTCGCCGGAAGCGGAAGGCATGCTCGCCCCGGATCTTATGAGCATGGGTCTTAATGAGCTTAAGGCGCGTGCCGCCACCATGTTGCAGCAGGGTGATACGAATTCTGCGATCAACGTACTGCTGATTTGTAATGAAAAGAGTTTTCAGCAATCTGTCGGCGAGTTTAATGCTCTGCTAAATACACTGTTGGCGGCAGGCAATCTGGCGGCAGCCGAGCGTATCTACCAGGATACCATAGCGCAGCGTAATGGCCTGGATGGTAACTATTACAACAGCCTGCATCAGTATTATATAAGCCGGAACAATGCGCAGGCCATGCTGGAATGGACTACCAGCCTGCAGGGCAAGGCTTTGCCGCCGGATTTGCGCGTGCAGGCGTTTGCCTGGTTGTTCGAGGCCAGTCGTGCCGTTGGGCCCGTGAGTCGCGTGACGGACTTGGTCCCGGTTTGTATCACCAATTTTGATGCCTCGACCGCCCGCGGTCTGCTGACCGGAGTCATTACCGCCTATGATAGTGCCGGTGACCAGGCGGCGGCAAGCAAGGTGTTGGATGCCCTTGAAAGCACCGCGCGCCTTCCGGCCGAATTGCGTCTGTTGGTAATCTGCCAGCGCATAAACCTGCTCTTTTCAACCGCGCAGTGGGCAAAAGCCGAAAAATGCTTCCAAAAGGAAGCCAAAGCACTGCCGGATGGTGAATTGGCGGCATGCTTTCAGTATGCCCAGGCGTGCGCCGGCCGAGCCGGTCAATTTGATTTGCGGGATCGTTTGTGTGCCTGGATTTTGAAGGAGCAGAAGAATAAAACCGATACGTGGCAGGCCGCCGCCGGCGGGTGGTTAAAAATCGCCCAAGAGCGCAAGACGTATGCGGATATCCCCGTACGGTCGGAGGGTCTGATGCAAATGGGGTGCCCCAAGAAGAAACTTGCCTTTTATTATTTTGAATATTGGAACGTGGTCGCCAAGGACGGCAAGCCGGCCGATCTGCTCGCCATGTTGCAGTTCGGCGAGCGGCTGTCCGCAGTCTTGGCCGACGAACCGGATAAAGAACTAATCCGGGCCCGTGCCATGGATGGCTACTTTCTGCTGGAAGATTATGAACGGGTGCTTGTCCTGCTTGAAAAACCGCTCCCGGACATGGAGGGTGACGATCAAGCGAACGCCATCAATAAAATCAAGGCGCACTTGGCTCTGCAAAAGGGAAATAAGAAGGAAGCCGTTGAACGGTTCCGGACTTTTATGGGGACAATTAAGCCCTCTAATCAATCGCCAATGGATCCCATTACCGGTCTGGTCAATACCAAGGAAATGTGCCTGGGGCTGAACGCCAAGCGGATTGGGGATATCTTGAGTTCCATGAATGATACCCAAGGAGCCCAGGCGGCTTATAAGGAAGCGACTGGCTATTACGATGTCGCCCAAAAGGAAGTCCGGGCTAATTCGCCGGAAAGCGAATATATTAAGGTCCGTCTGGCTGAGCTGGCCAAGCTGTTGCAAAAATAATTATTTCTATTCAGCTTCGCCGAAGCCGGCATCACGCAGGCGCTCCCAGGTGAGCGGGGTGGGGGCTGGCTTCGTCTCCAGGGTGCGGCGCACATGCTTGCCGATGAGGTCGGTTTCCAGGTTGACGGAGTCGCCTGCTTTCAGGGTACCGAGCGCGGTGTGCTCGCAGGTGAAGGGAATCAGGGCCACGGCAAAGGAGCGTTCGTCCAACTCCATAATGGTCAGGCTGACTCCATCAATGGCGATTGAGCCTTTCAATACCATGTCGCGCAATAACGCGGTTTCGCAGGCCACCCGCAAAATCCAATCCCGGCCATTGGCCTGACGGTGACTTACGGTGCCGATGCCGTCTACATGTCCGCTGACCATGTGACCGCCCAGCGGGTCACCCAGCCGCAGGGCCCGCTCCAGGTTCAGGGTTGCGCCCGGGCGTTTTCCGCCCAGGGTGGTGCGATCAAGCGTTTCCTGCAAGATATCGCCGGCGAAGTTTTTCCCCTGGATCTGCGCGATGGTCAGGCAGGCGCCGTTAACGGCCATGCTTTCACCCAGGGTCAGCGGCGGATTCCAAGGTGCGCCGGCTATGACCAGGCGCTGACCGCCTGCCGCCGTTTCCCGGCGGGCAAGCGTGCCTATTTGCTGAATGAGGCCGGTGAACATATCTAAACTCCAACTCCAAATGCAGAATGCAAAATGCAGAATGCAGAATGATTTACAGACATACAAGCCATGCAAAAAACAGCGTCCAACTTTGGTTTGTTCAGTCGTTGATTCATTTTCTTATTTTTTAAGAATTCTTCATTCTGCATTCTTCATTCTACATTGGCCTTGCTCTGATCAAGAGATCCTGCCCCATTCGCCGGCATTCGGTAAAGACCAATTTCGGCGCGGCCGACAGCGGCCAGCCAACGCCGCCGACGGCGCCCGGCGCTTTGCGGCCGCCGATGATGCGTGGCGCTATAAAAAACCGGAACTCATTGACCAGGCCGGCGCGAATCAGGGAAGCTGACAGCTCGCCGCCCCCCTCGCACAATACATGTAAACAGCCAAGGCGTCCGAGTTTTTTCATGAGCGCGGTCAGTGAAACTCCGCGCGGTGATCGCGGCAAAACCCAGACTTTGACGCCGGTAGATCGCCATGCGGCCTGCTGCCGTGCCGGGCACCGGCGGGTGGTGGCGATGATCGTTTGCGTCTGAAACCCGTCGGTAAAAATTTTAGCGCTGGATGCCAAGGTTCCGCGGGCATCCACGATAACCCGCCAGGGCCGGCGTCTGCCCGAGGGCTTGGGCAAGAGCGAGGGATCATCGGCAAGCACCGTGCGGGCGCCAACCAGGATGGCATCGGCGCTCCGGCGCCAGATATGGACCTGCCGCCGGGCTGCCGGCCCTGTAATCCAGCGGGACTGTCCGCGCTCATCGGCGATTTTGCCATCCAGCGACATAGCCAGTTTCAAGGTCAGGTAAGGGCGGAGCGTTCGAATCCATCGCGTAAAAGGTGCGATCAATAGCCGCGCTTCGGGCGCAGCAACGCCTTCGATAACTTCCAGGCCGGCTTTGCGCAGGATGGCTATGCCCCGGCCGTTGTGCCGGGGATTGGGGTCGCGCGCGGCCAGGACCACGCGCTGGATGCCTGACTGGATAATGGCGCGCGTGCATGGCGGCGTGCGACCCTGGGTACAACAGGGTTCAAGGGTAACGTACAGTGTGGCGTTCCGGGCGCGCGCGCCCGCTTTCCGAATGGCCAGCGCCTCGGCATGCAGGGCGCCGGCGTGATGATGCCATCCCTGGCCGACCAGGCAATGTCCGCGCACAATCACGGCGCCCACGGGCGGATTGGGGCGCGTCAAACCCTCGCCCCGCCGAGCCAGCGCCAGCGCGCGTGCCATCCAGTGATTATGATCTAAGCGGCTGGTCATAAGTGGATTTGAGGCAATTAATCTTAGACAGGATTAACAGGATTTACAGGATTGGGATCGAGAAAAACAAGCATAATACCCCGTGATAGCGGAATGATTTTCTTGATCCTTGGCCGATGCTCGGGCAGACCTGTAAAAGTTCCCAGCCGAGCATCCATTTTATAATCCTGTAAATCCTGTCAATCCTGTCAAAACATCCAATCGTGCCAATTGCTGTGTGCCTAATGATCGGAGCTTTTCATTTCCGAGACCGCTTCGCGGCTGGGGCGCGGTATGTCTTTGCACGCACGATCCAGGATGCCGTTGACAAATTTACCGGATTCGTTGGAACTGAAGCGCTTGGCGATATCCACGGCCTCGTTGATGGAAACCACCGGTGGAATATCAGGACGGAACAGCATTTCAAAAAGGGCCAGGCGAATGACATTCCGGTCAACGGCATTCAGGCGCTTAACGTCCCAATGATCGGCGTAGTTCTGGATGCGCTCGTCAAGCTCGTGGAGATGATCCAGCACCCCCCGAATCAATTCCGCGGCAAACGGACGTGATTTTTGGTCCACGTTTTGAAGCGCCCAAAAATCCTCCAGTGCGCGGTCAAAATTCCCGGCGTTAAAATCATGCTGAAAGAGAAATTGTACCGCCCATTCGCGGCCAAATCGCCGGGTTGTCATTTGTTGCTTTCCTGTTCCGAAGTCCGTTGTTCGCCGCCTGCCCTCCGTAGCTCCTTGGCGCAGGAGGGTCCCACCTTCGCTCAAGGGGTTACGGTGGGCAGGCCGTCGTCCGTCGTCTGCCGTCAGTCCTCTGTTCTCAGCGTGCCCGCCTTACATTTTTTTAAGGAGCGAAGCCATCTCGATGGCCGAAAGGGCTGCGGTCCAGCCGCGATTGCCGGACTTGGAGCCGGAACGTTCCATGGCCTGTTCCAGGCTTTCGGCGGCGACGACGCCGTCAATAACCGGGACGTTGGCCTGCAGGGCAATCTGGGTCAGTGCGCGCGCCACCTGGCTGTTGATCTGCCCGGCATGCGACGTGGCGCCCTGGATCACGACGCCCAGCGCCACCAGTGCGTTAAATTTTCCAGTCTGCGCCAGTTTCTGGATGGCCAGTGGAATTTCAAACGAACCGGGGACCCATACAACGGTCACCGCATCATCCTTCGTCCCGTGCCGCTGGAAACAATCCAACGCGCCGCGCAAAAGCTGTTGCGTGAACAGGTCGTTAAACCGGCTGATCACGATGCCGAACGTCAAATCCTGCGCCATTAAACTGCCTGCGATTTCCTTGGTTTTCATTGGTTTATCCTTTCTATTTGCTTTTATTGCTACTCAACGCCAGTTATACATGTCCTACAGATTATTTGACCACGGATTACAGACGCTGATCTCACGGATGGCGCGCTACGCTCCATAGGCAAAGAATCTTTTCCGGGCTGTCGTCTGTCATCCGTCGTCTGGCGTCGGGTCCTCTCTTCACAGCCAGTGTCCCAGCTTCTTCTTTTTTGTGGCCAGATATTTCCGATTGTACGGATTGGACGGCAAAATAATAGGAATTCTTTCCACAATCTGAATGCCGTAGCCTCCCAGGCCGATGACTTTCCGGGGATTATTGGTCATCAGCCGTATTTTTTTTAAGCCTAAGTCCGAGAGAATCTGGGCGCCTGTGCCGTAGTCGCGCAGATCGGCCGGGAAACCCAGTTTCTTATTGGCGGCGACGGTGTCCAAGCCCTGCTCCTGCAGGGCGTAGGCATGGATTTTATTGGCCAGCCCGATACCCCGGCCTTCCTGACGCATATACAAGACCACGCCGGATTTGGCCGCCGCCACCTTTTGCATGGCGGCGCGCAGTTGCGCTCCGCAATCGCAGCGCAGTGAGCCGAAGACATCGCCCGTCAGGCATTCGCTATGCACGCGCACCAGGGCGGACTTGTCACGCGTCGGATCGCCCATCACCAGGGCAATGTGCAGATCGCCATCCGGCAGGGATTGGTATAATCGTAATTTAAATAGACCGAACTCGGTGGGTAACAGCGCCTGCCGGACGCAGGTAACCAGCTTTTCGCTGCGACGGCGATAGGCGATCAGGTCGGCCACCGAAGTGATGCTCAGGTGATGCCGCTTGGAGAATTGGAGCAGGTCGGGCAGGCGCGCCATACGACCGTCATCCCGTATGATTTCACAGATGATGCCGGCCGGTTTCAGGCCGGCCAGCCGCGCCAGATCGATCGCCGCTTCCGTGTGGCCGGCCCGGCGCAGGACGCCGCCTTCCCGCGCGGCCAGCGGAAATACATGACCCGGGCTGACCAGATCGCCGGACCGGGATTTCTCGTCGAGCAACACGCGAATGGTCCGGGCGCGATCATGGGCGCTGATTCCGGTTGCTATGCCCTGGCGGGCATCCACGGATGCCATGAATGCGGTGCGAAAGGTGTCCGGCGCGTGGGTGGAGGACATCTTGGTGATATTTAATTGGGTCAGGCGCTCCTGGGTCATGGCTACGCAAATCAGGCCGCGCCCGAAGCGGGCCATGAAATTAATTGCCCGATCGGTTGCTTTATCGGCCGCAATCACCAGGTCGCCCTCATTTTCCCGCGCCTTGTCGTCTACGATGACGACCATGCGGCCGCGGCGAATCTCGCGGATAACATCCTCAATCGGATGGAAGGGACTGATATGGTTCTTTTTCATAAATCCAGCATGATGACCTGCGGGGTTTCGTCCCAACCCCGGTCCGTTTTCAGCGTCTGCAGGCGTCGAGTACACAGGTCGCGGATGTCGGCGGCCAGCGCCATGCTCTTGGCGCTATGGCGCGGACATCCCAACATGCCGGCGGCCACCGTGTTTGCATGCCGGAGCCCAAGCAGGCCACGGCCCTGGCAATGATCCCACAGGACCGCCACCCGGTCGATCACGGTCCGCACCACATTCAGGGCCAGTAATTCCAGGCTGGTTGATGCCGGCAGGACCATCCGTTCCAGATCCAAAACCCACAACGTGCCGTTAAGCGACCTCATCAGCGAAGACGTTCGTACGGCGCGTGTCGAAAGCAGGATGTGCCAATGCAGCATGGAAATATCCGGCGCCAATACAGCTTCAATAAAAGTGGCGGGCAAATTCAAAGCGTGGCCCTTGATTTCCAACAGGCGGCGTGCCGCCTGTTCTTCGCCCACCGACCATAACGCGCGTCCAATCAGCAAAAGCAAGTATTCGGCCGGCAAGCCTTCGTTCCGGCTGAGGGCGCCATCCGGCGACGAGGCGGCAAAGGCGGGATGCTGGCGCCGGATAAAGGCCGCAACGGCTTCCGCCAGTTCGTGCCGGTAAGCCGTGGCGGTCGCCTGGCTATCTTCCACCGCCGGCTCGATTTCGTTGGCAATATAGGCGGCCAGGGCCTGCTCCGTGTGTTCGTCCGCCGCTGGTGGATTCCAGATCATGTTTTGCCGATAATGCCTTTGACTTCCGTGAGAAACTGGTTGACGTCTTTAAACCGGCGATATACCGATGCAAAGCGGATATAGGCCACTTCGTCCAGTTTTTCCAGGCGTTCCATGACTTTTTCGCCGATGGTCGAACTGGGCACTTCGCGGTCGTTCTCGTTATCCAATTCTCTGAAGATGGAGTCGGCCATGGTTTCGATCTGCTCGGCGCTGATCGGACGCTTCTGGCAGGCGCGCAAAATACCCTTGATCAATTTATTGCGATCGAGCTCCTCATGCCGGCCGTCACGCTTGATAACCCGGAGATGGGTCTTGATGATCTCCTCATAGGTCGTGAAGCGATGCCCGCATTGCAGGCAAACCCGGCGCCGGCGGATGACGTCGCCTTCCCGGGCCGACCGGCTGTCAATAACCTTGTCGTTAAGATGTCCGCATTTTGGGCAGCGCATGGCGTGGTGTTCTTCCGGATAACGTTTACATCATCCCTGCCGACGAAAGGCAATATCTGAAAACACCCTTATTCTATTGAATCGGCGGCACAAGGGAAGCTGTTTCTTTCGGCGGTGCCGTCAGGCAGTGTTCTTCAGCGTTCAACGGGTGTTTGCGCTTTGCTTCTGAAAATGAGCTGGTCGCCTTCCTTCAGGTGCGCCCAGGGGAACCAGCCCGACTGCATTTCCATGACACCCCAGGCAGGCCGGCCGCCCCATACCATGCGAAAGGGCTTCACCCGGGTGGCCATCCGGACCACGCGCCCCTCGCGCGAAAAGAAGATGATGTCCAGCGCAAATCGCATAAACCATGTATGAATAGCGCGGCAGGGGACCAGCACCAATCCATGGTCTGTGCTTAAAGATGCGGCGCCGATCAGTCCGCGCGCCCGGCGCCAGGAATTGGCGCCCCATTCGACATCGCGTACCAGAGGCAAGCCATCCTTGCTAAACACGGAGATCATAAAGATTGGTAACTACTTACAAGGTGTTCAGTATTCAGGGATAGAGGCCAACCGGGAGGCAGTAGTTCCTGCGGCTTGGTAATACTCTTCCGAACACCTGAGTAACATCAATGCCGTTTGTAAATCTGCGGGTTCTGTCGTCGGCATTCTTCAATGACGGCGATCTGACGCCGGACTTGTTCCGGTGTAACTATCAGCGGCGTTCCGCGGGCAAGCGTGTTGTAGAGCATGTTATAATACTGGCCAGTCGTGCCGCCTTGAACGGGGGCGGAGGGTGTATAGCCGGCCTGCTTGGCTTTGGCGTCCGGCGCCGTGGGCCATGAACCGGTATGCCAGGTCAAATTCTCGCCACAATAGGCCGGCGTGCGGTCCGGGTTGAAAATCGGCTCCTTGATCAATTTCTGTTTGGGCGCCTCGCTGAGCTTGAAATATTTCCATTCCATGCTGGACTGGGTGCCCTTCATGCCGCCCCGGGTGCCGTAGACGTTGTAGACGAAACACGGATAGGCGCAACAGGATGAGACTTCCAAGTCGATCGTCGGATGCCCCCGACCACTCAAGATCAACTTGACATGGTCTTCGGCGTTACCCCACGAATTGTCGGTGCGATCCATGAAGCACGTCACTTTGGGCATGCCTTCGCCGAACAACTGCAGGACCTGGTCCAGCGGGTGCGGCCCCGTATTGGCCAGATTGCCGCCGTTACGGCTTTGCAGGGTCTGCCAGTCCCAGCGCCGGTTGAACCCGTTAAAGGCGGCCGAAATTTGCACGATGCGGCCCAGCACGCCGGATTTGATCACTTTCTTCACCTGTTCGAAGTAGGGGGCGAACCGTGACTGCTGGTAGATGGCGAATACTTTTCCGGATTTCTTGGCCGCCGCGATCAGTTGGTCAACCTGCTTGACCTTTGCGGCCAAGGGTTTTTCGCAGAGCACGTTATAGCCGGCTTTCAGAATGTCCAGGCTGACCGGCGCGTGCATCTCGCTATACGTTGCGTTGACAATCAGGTCCAGGTCCCGGCGCTTGAACAGGTCATGATAATCGGCGTACACATCGCAGGCGTATTCCTGGGCCGCCCGGCGCCGCCGCTCTTCCAGAAAATCTACGGCCGCCATGATTTTAAACCGGGCGTCTGTCTTGAGCTGAGCGCCGTGAATGTCCCGTCCGCTGCGCCCTTGACCGATAATTGCCACCCTGATTGTCTTCATTTGATCCGCGCTCCTTTAAAATGCGTTTACTGCTCCAGGTGCAATTTGCCGATACGTGTTCAATTAAACATAGAACCCCGGCGGGTTCAAGTGAAAACCCCGGGTACGGTTCATGGCGGAGAAAGCGTCACCCTTCACTTGAACGCTTCGTCGAAAACCCGGTCGGACGGAGAGAAATCGAGCTGACGCACGAACCGGCAGGCTTCCGCCGCGCCGGTCTCACGATCCATGGCGGCGTCTTCCCATTCCACCGAAAGCGGTCCCTTATACCCGATGGCGTTTAAGGTGCGGATAATTTCCTCGAACTTGACACTGCCCCGTCCCAAACTGCGGAAATCCCAGCCGCGGCCGGGCGTGCCGAAATTCAGATAAGAGGCCAGGATGCCGCTGGTGCCGTCGAGCGTGAGTGCGGCGTCCTTCATGTGTACGTGGTAAATCCGGTCGGGAAAGGCTTTCAGGAAACACACCGGGTCCACCATCTGCCATATCAGGTGGCTCGGATCGAAGTTAAACCCGAAGGTCTTGCGGTTTTTCAGCGCTTTCAGCGCGCGCCGTGCCGTAATAATGTCGAAGGCAATTTCCGTGGGATGCACTTCCAGCGCGAATTTGACGCCACACTTGTCGAATTCATCCAGAATCGGGTTCCACAGCCGGGCAAAATAGTCGAAGCCGTCTTCAATCATCGCTTCGCTGACCGGCGGGAAACTGTAAATCATATGCCAGATGGATGAACCCGTAAAACCGTTGACCACCTTGACGCCGATATTTTTTGCGGCGCGGGCCGAGTCCTTCATCGCCTGGATCGCCCATTTGCGCTTGGCCTCCGCCTTGCCGGCGCAGGATTTGGGTGCGAACATGTCGGAGCGCGCGTCGTTATTCGGGTCGCACACGAGCTGTCCGGCGAGATGATTGCTGATGGCAAAAACCTTCAGGCCGTGGTTCGCCAGGATCTCCACGCGGGTCTGGGCATATTGCTTGTCCTTTGCGGCGCGTGCCACGTCCAGGTGGTCGCCCCAGCAGGCCAGCTCCAGGCCGTCATAGCCCCAGCCGGCGGCCTTTTGGGCGAGTTGCTCCAACGGGATATCCGCAAATTGGCCGGTAAAAAGCGTAAGTGGGCGCATGCGCTACCTCCATGTTAATGGTTACAGGTTGATCCATTTCTGACCGGAACGTGAACTCCGCACGACTGCTTCCAGGAATGCCATGCCGCGGACTCCATCGCTGACATTCGGATAATCGCTCGCTTTGATCTTCCGATTCTCGGCTTTTGCCTCCAGCGCATCGTAAAAACGGCGGTAGAGATTGGCGAAGGCGTCATGAAATCCTTCCGGATGTCCCGATGGCAGGCGGGTTGCCGCGGCTGCCGCCGGCCCCACAAAGCCCGTGCCGCGCCGCCGGATTTCGGTTGCGCGGTCTGTCCAGTGGATGATCAGGGTGTCCGGATCCTGCTGGCGCCAGATCACGGCGCCTTTTTCGCCATAGACCCGGATGGCCAGCGCGTTCTCCTCGCCCACGGCAATTTGACTGGCCCACAGTACTCCGCGCGCGCCGTTATCGAAACGCAACAGCACGCTGCCGTCATCATCCAGTGTCCGGCCTTTGACGAACGTGGTCAGGTCGGCGCACAAGGCCTTGATCTTAAGGCCGGTAATATACTCGGCCAGGTTTTCGCAATGCGAGCCGATGTCGCCCATGCAACAGGTAGCCCCGGCGCGTTTGGGGTCCGTGCGCCAGGCCGCCTGTTTCTGGCCGGATGCTTCCAGGCGGCCGGCCAGCCAGCCTTGCGGATATTGCACCACGACGCGCCGGATTTTTCCCAGGCGGCCATCCCGTGCCAGGTCGCGGGCTTCCTTGACCATCGGGTAGCCGGTGTAATTATGAGTCAGGCAAAAGAGGCGGCCGGTTTTGCGCACCGCAAGTTCCAGGCGCTTGGCCTCGGCCAGGGTAGTGGTCATGGGCTTGTCGCAGACGACGTGAAAGCCGGCCGCCAGCGCGGCCATGGCCGCCGGATAATGCACATAGTTGGGCGTTACGATGACGACGAAATCCATCCGCTCGTCTGCGGACAAGCGCCGCTCGGCCGCGAACATTTCCTGGAAACTGCCGTAGATGCGGCGATCGGGCAGGAAGCATTCACGCCCGCTGGCCTGTGATTTCTCCGGCGAGCGGCTGAATGCCCCGCAAACCAGTTCCGCACGACCATCCATCAGCGCGGCGCGCCGATGCACTGCGCCGATAAATGCGTCTTTGCCCCCTCCGACCATACCCATGCGCCACTTTCGATTCTGCATATCCAGTGCCTCCCTGGTTGGTTGCCGTGTCAAGGGTCACTCCACCAATAGAAATTAGCATGAAAAAGAAAGCTGTCAATGGGTTTGAAATTTTACGACGGGACGCAAGGCCTTCGTCATCCATCACGAAAGCCGCGGTATAATCTTTGATAGCCGGCCAGGATCTGGTATCAAATAAGTCAGTTGCACAACACCAGCATGCCTCCGTAACGGCAAAACAGCCTGTTGCTATGACTACCGGAATAGTTTTCGATATCAGGGAATTTGCGGTTCACGATGGACCCGGCATCCGCACGACGGTTTTCCTTAAGGGCTGTCCTTTGCATTGTTCGTGGTGCCATAACCCCGAAGGCCAGTCGTCCGTTCCCCAGGTAATATCGGGCGCCGGCGCCAGCCGGGTTGCCGGCGTGGAATATACGGCTCAAGCCCTGGCCGCGATATTGAATCGCCAGGTTGCGGTCTTGCAAGCCAACGAAGGCGGCGTTACCTTTTCCGGCGGCGAACCCCTGCGGCAGGCAAACTTCGTGGCCGAGGTCATTGACCTGCTGGAAGAAATCCATATACTTTTGGACACGTCCGGCTATGGCAGCGAATCCGCCATGAACCTGTTGCTGGCGCGGGTGTCCATGGTTTTTTTCGACCTTAAACTCATCGACCGTGAAGCGCACCGGCATTTCACCGGTTGCGATAACGACTGTATATTGCGTAATCTGGCGGTTCTCGGCAAAAGCGGCGTCCCTTTCGTGGTCCGCGTGCCCCTTGTGCCGGGTGTGACGGATACGGATGCTAATCTCGCCGCGGTCGCCGAAACAGTGCGCGGTCTGACCGGCTTGCTGCGGGTTGATCTTCTGCCCTACAACAAGGCCGCCGGCGGGAAATACCGCGCGGCCGGAATGGAATTCAAGCCTTGCTTCGACGAGGCCCGGCCGTTAAATATCAATACCGGTATATTTAAAAAAGCGAACTTAGAGGTGCATGTACTATGAATGAGCGTATCGGGCAGATGAAAGCGCGCGTACGCGCCGGCGAACACCGGGCGCTGCGCCGGAAAATTACCGTTGACGTTTTGTCCGAATGCGAAGAGGAAGGATTGTCCTGGCCCTGGCGTGCGGCCCGCCTGATTCGTCGCCAATGCGAAGCGGAACAAGTTGTCATTGATCCGCGGGAGAAGATTGTCTTTACCCGTACGCTTCCGGCCGTAATTCCGCCCATATACAAACCGGAAGACTGGGCGCGCCTGACCGCAGGAAGAACTTTGCATGAATTGGGACCGATCAGCAATATCTGCGCCGACTGGGGCCTGGTTCTGTCGCAGGGGCTGTTGGGCCGCAAATCGGCGGCGATGGCTGCGCTGCAGCGTTTTGCCGGCGACAAGGCGGCCGTCGAGTTTTTGGAATGCGCCGTCGAAACCATCGACGCTGTTCTGGCGCTGGCTGCGCGCTACGCCGTCGCTGCCCGCCGGATGGGACGCCCTGACCTGGCCGATATCCTGGAACGCACTCCGGCCCATGCCCCGCGTTCCTTCCATGCGGCGCTGCAGGCCCTGCGTTTATTGCATGCCGTGGTATGGCTCGGCGGCCATTACCACGTCGGCTTGGGACGCTTAGATCAATACCTGTGGCCTTACCTGAAAGCCGATCTCGACTCCGGCCGATTGGATGTGCCGGCGGCCGAGGAATTGCTGGCCGAATTTTTTATCGCGCTCAACAAGGACAGCGATCTCTATCCCGGCGTGCAGCAAGGCGATAACGGGCAGACCATAACGCTGGGCGGCGTAACCCGCGCGGGCCGCGACGCGGTCAATGACCTGACGCACATGGTCTTGCGCGTCTCGCGCGATCTGGCCATGATCGATCCCAAGATTAATCTGCGCATTACGCCGCAAACCGATCTTGATCTTCTCGGTCTGGCCGCGGAATTGACCCGCAAGGGGCTTGGCTTCCCGCAATACTCGAACGACGAGGTCGTTATTCCGGGATTGGTTGCCCACGGTTACAGCCTGGAAGATGCGCGCGATTATGCCGTGGCCGCCTGCTGGGAGTTTCTGATACCGGGCCGCGGCATGGACGTGGTCAACATCGGCGCGGTTTCGCTGCCGTTTGCCGTGGATGCCGGAATCCGGGGCGGCTTGGCCGCTGGCGCCGGTTTCGATGCCATCCTCAAAATAACGGCGGACGATATCGCCCGCCAGGTCAAGATACTGGCCGAAGCTTATGCGCAACTGTTGTTGCCGCCGGCGCCCTACTATTCGGTGCTCATGACCGGCTGCATCGAGCGCGGGCAGGATTTGGCGCAGGGCGCGGTATACAATAATTTCGGCATTCATGGCGCGGGCGCGGCCAATGCCGCCGATGCCCTGGCGGCCGTAAAACGGTTGGTCTTTGATGAACAGCGCATACCGCCCAATGAATTGCTGGCCGCGCTTGACGCCGATTATGCGGGACACGCTGAACTGCGTCGTTTGCTTGCCGACCAGGCCCCCAAGGTCGGGAATAACGATGATCAGGCCGACCGTTATTTAACCGCTTTGTTCGACTTTCTGGCGGACGCCTGCGAGCATTATGGCCGTACAAATCGCGGCGGCATCCTGAGACCCGGCACGGGTTCGGCCATGTACTATGTCTGGCTTGTGCGGGGCCATCCCAATATGCGCGAACCGGTGGTCGGCGCCACGGCTGAAGGCCGCAAAAAAGGTGAAATGCTGAGCGCCAACCTGGCGCCCGCTCCCGGCGCCGGCGTGCGCGGTCCGATCAGCGCGCTCCAATCTTTTGCCAAAATCAATTACCGGCGGGTCTGCAACGGCGGCCCAATCACCATGGAACTCTCGGACACGGTGTTCCGCGACCCGGAATCGATCCGCAAGGTGGCCATGCTGGTGCGCGCTTTTGCGCAAATCGGCTGCCAGCAGTTGCAACTCAACAGCCTGAACGTGGCGACGCTGCGCGACGCGCAAGCGCATCCCGAACAACACAAAAACCTGATTGTGCGTGTCTGGGGTTGGAGCGGATATTTTTGCGAGCTGGGCCCGGAATATCAGGAGCATATTGTCGCGCGCCATCTGTACGCGTGCGAGTCTTGAGGCCTGCAGCGGATCATGGCTCGGCCGGATTGTTAAATAATCGCCGCAACGCTGAGGTTCGTGCAAAATTAAAGTAATCTTCGCATAAGGAGGCCCATGAAAACATCGGACGAGTTGAAGGCGCGCGCCATCGGGCTGAAGGATTTTGTGAATTATGCCGCCGGCTCCGTGGTCAGCAAGACGCTGATTGACAAGAAAGTCGGGACATTGACGCTCTTTGCCTTCGACGCCGGCCAGGGACTCAGCGAGCATACGGCCCCCTATGATGCCGTGGTCCAGATACTGGATGGCGAGGCGGAGCTTGTCATTGCCGGTAAGCCGGTCAAAGCCATGGCCGGTGAACTGGTGATTATGCCCTCCGGTGTGCCGCATGCGGTGCGCTCCGTGCAACGGTTTAAGATGCTGTTGACCATGATCCGGGAGAAATAAGCAGGGAAGGGGATTTACCCATGCCATGGCGTGAACGGGGAATTAACCTGATTTACCGGGCTGCGACCGGCGGCGGCCGCCTGCGGGCGGTGCTTACGGCGTTGGGGGGGACTGTATTTTTGAGTGTCTTGGTATGTTCCATCGGGTTAGCGTTTTTTCTGGACCGTTATTTTCGCCTACCGCACCTGTGTTCCTCGCCGTGGCAATGGCTGATCGCGGCCCCGCTCCTGGCGGTAGGGCTATGGCTTTGGGCATGGTCGTTCCTGTATTTCCTGAAAGCGCGCGGCACGCCGGTCCCGTTCAATCCGCCGCCGCGCCTGGTGACCACCGGGCCTTACGCATACGTCCGCAATCCCATGTTGGCGGGCGTTTTCCTGCTCCTGCAGGGTTGCGGTCTGGCCTGTAATTCAATGGCACTCACCTGTTTCTTTGGTCCCCTGTTTGTCCTCATCATGCTCCTGGAACTGAAATGGATCGAGGAGCCGGAACTGGAGAAACGGCTTGGGGCGATCTATACCGACTATCGGCGCCACGTGCCGATGTTCATCCCGCGGATCCATTCGGATTCATAGTTCATCGGTCAGGCAGCATGGTGATGCCTGCCTGAGCAGTTACGTAATTTTTCGTCATTTTAAAGGCGCAATGGACCAAGGAGGTTGAAAGTGAAAAATTACGTGTATCCTGCCGGACTGTTTTTTTGTATTTTTATTATTTCATTGTTTTTTGGCGTTTCCCAAGAAACGACGGTTGCGGCGGAGGATGGTTTGAAAAAACCGATTATCACACCGGCGAAAATTGAAGAAATGCGCAAGGCGGCGGCGCACCGCCAGCGGCGGATGATTTTTAACAACGACGGCAATGACGCCTATCCTTTTGCGCGTTATCCGTCCCTGATCGAAGGGTTCTTAAAGGATCGGACCACCCCGCTGGTCGGTTCCCAGGCGGACACGATTTTCTACTGCACGACCGCCGGTTCTTTCGGCTTTTTTACCCACCGGACCAAGGTGGGCGAAATGTTCCTGCAGAAGGAATGGCCTTGCGGCGGACAAACCCGCCTCAATTTCATGCAGGACTTTCTTGACCTGGGCACCGACCCTCTGCAGGTGATCGTGGATTTCTGCCGGAAGAACAAAATCGAGGTGTTCTGGAGCAATCGCATGAACGATATCCACGATTCCTCGGATAACGACTATGCCAAGGTTTTGTTTTGCAAATGGAAACAGGCGCATCCGGAATGTCTGGTGGGCAGCCGGGACAACAGGCCGCCGCACGGTTCCTGGGGTGCGGTTGACTATGCCCGGCCGGAAGTGCGGGACCTGGTTTTCCGGTTTTTCGAGGAGGTTTGCCGGAACTACGCCGTTGACGGCGTCGAAATGGATTTTTGCCGGCACATGACCTATTTCAAGAGCGTTGCCTGGGGCGGCAAAGCGAGCCAGGCGGAATTGGACATGCTGACCGACCTTCTGCGCCGCATCCGGAAAATGGCGGATGAAGAAGGCATCAAGAGGGGCCGTCCCATTCTGATAGCTGCGCGGCTGCCGGACTCGGTGGAATACTGCCGGGCCGCCGGTCTTGACCTGGAACGATGGCTGTCCGAAGGGTTGCTTGATATCATGATTCCCACCGGGTATTTCCAGTTAAACCCATGGGGGTACAGCGTTAATTTGGGCCATAAATACGGCATACCGGTTTATCCTTGCCTGGCCGAATCCCGGGTGCAGGATGAGGCGAAGGGGATGCTCGACGCTTACTACCGCAACTCCAACGAAAGCTACCGGGCCCGGGCGATGCAGGTCTGGCAATCCGGCGCAGACGGAATATACATGTTCAATTTTTTCAGTTCCGGCTCTGCCCTCTGGCGGGAACTGGGCGATACGCAGTCAATGCTTACAAAGAACAAAACCTATTTTGTTGCCGCATTGGGAGACGGCGATACGCCGGACTGGTATCTTGAAGGCGGCAATGAATACATAAACGTGCCGGTATTCAGCCCGGATGCGCCGTTTCCGCTGCTGAACGGACAAAAGGAAACCATACCGCTGCTGGTGGGCGAAGACTTGACTGCGGCGGACAAGGCCGGTTTTGATCCGGTAATAAAGAGCCGGTTCTTGATCAAGGAGCCGATAGGTCCCGGGGAATTGTCGGTGAAGTTGAACGGCAACCGGTTGGAGGATGTCATCCGGGCCGGCGAATGGCTGGAATACGCCGTCGCGCCGCAATATCTCAAGAAAGGGGAAAACCTGTTTGAAATAACCGCGCAGGTGGCGAAGCCGGTATTTGAAGGTGATGCCGGCACTGCGCAAATCAAGTCGTGGGACATGGACTATGTCTGCCGCAAGGTCCTGGCCTTTCCGGAGCAGTTGCCTTGGCGCAGGTTGTCCAACGGGAAAGGCGGGCTTGAGCAGATTCAATTTGACAATCAGTTGGTTTTCGCCGACCGGGGTACCGGTCCGGACGACATGATCAACCTCATTTACCCCTGGAGCGTGGGCCCGGACGACACGGCGGTGGTGGAAGCGCGTCTGCGCGTGGTGGACACCAACGATCCGCTTGGTGTCTGCATCCGGCTGGCCAACAACAAGTCGGTGGAATACCTGCTCTTTGGCAAGGACCGAATCGGTCTGCAGTTTGCCGGGTTGAGTTATCCGATGGACACGACCGGAGCGTTGCACACCTACCGCGTGGTGTTGAAAGGCCAGGACATCCGGGTGTATGTGGATGGCCAATTGCGGCTGGACGGCAGGGGTAAATACACCACTCCGTCAGCGGACAAGAAGAACTGGCTGAAATTGAACTATGGCCTGAATCGCTGGAACAAGCGGAGCTTGCTGTTCGGTTCGGCTACCGGTCCGGGTACCGGCGAAGCCTGCTGGGAATACATCCGGTTCGCCAGCGATGCGAAGCCGGTATATCTCCGCGACTTGATGCTGTCGGTGAAATATGTCGAGCGGATAGGTGGTCCGCCGCGTAACCGAGAGGGGGACAAATGAAGTCAAATACCATTGACAGGGACTGTGCGAGATGTATAATATCAAATAAGACGATGGGTATTGTGTAAGGCGTCTTATGAATCAGCCGGTTCGCCGGTGAAAGGAGGAGTTATGGCGGAAACCAAGATCGGTCACATTACGCATTATTTTGGGCATGTCGGCGTTGGCGCGATTCAACTGACGGATGGGGATCTGGCCGTGGGCGACACCATTCACATCAAGGGTCACACGAGCGATTTTACCCAGGTCGTTGAATCCATGCAGATCGAGCACGCCAATGTGCCGCAAGCCACGCGCGGTCAGAACGCGGGCACCAAGCTGAAAGAACATGTCCGCGAACACGACACGGTCTTCAAGATCGTGCCGGATTGAACGGGAGATGTTGCCGAAACCTGAATGGTTTGAGCGGTTATGCCGCTGGCCGTTTGGTTGTTAATCTTCTACAGGCCATGGGCAATGCCGGCCGGTTCCGGAAGCGCTGGCGTTGAAAAGACAAGGCCGATGGAAGCCTCGGCGTGGAAGCGCTCGATTATTTCCTGAGCGCCTTCCATTCGTCTATCATGGCCAGTACATTTTCCCAGGGAAATACGGCTTTGCTGGAAGAGCAGGGCGTGAGAATCAGTCCCGTCTTTCCAAATGTGTTGAATACGTGCCGCACGGCTTCGCGTACTGCCTCGGGTTTGTCCCACGGCATGTGCAAGGTATCGCTCGGGCCGGTCCAGAAGCTCGTTTTAGCGCCCAGGGCGGCTTTAATCTTCACGGCGTCCATGCCGTGATAAAAGACGTCGGGACAGATCAGGCAATCGAACTCCAGCCGCTTCAGGTAATCCAGTATCGGCATGATCCCCGTTAGCTGGGTATAGCCGATCACGCGGCCGCCGGCATGCACGAGCCGGATTTCCTCCTGCAGGCGCCGGAATAAAAACTGCTCCAGCAAAGCCGGGCTGAACAGGTCGCAAGTTTCGTAAAAACCGTTGCGCCGGATCATGTCGAATCCCAAGTCCAGCGCCAGTTTGTAATTACGAAGGTTCAATTGATGGTCTAGTTCCAGATAGGCGTCCACCAATTCTGGTTCCGTCAGCGCCAGTTCGCAGACCGCGGTGGGGCCGAATACTTGCACAGCCCCGGTCAGGCCCGAGCCGGAAGAGAAACAGATGGCTAGTCCGTAAGCGTCGGCCAGACGCCGGGTCTCGCCCAGGTTGAACCGGATACGCTCCAAATGGTCCCGGGATTGCGGCGCAAGCAGGATATGGCGCAGGCATTCGACGTCGTGCATTGATTTTACCCATGGTTCGACGGCATGCGCGGACAAGTAGTCGCTGAACAGCGGGATTTCAAGCCCGTGCGGCCAGGTGTCGTCATAGCGAATAGCAGCATGCAGTTCGCCGGAAGGCGTGTTCCAGGTTTTGTGCATGATCGCGCCTTCCAGCCAGACCTTTGCTGAAACGCCGGGTTCCGGATAGATCCCCCAATCGGACATCAGAACTTGATCCACGCCCAGTTGGCCCACCATATAGTCCACCGTTTCTTCCGTGGATGGCCCAAACGGAAATTGCCAGCGCTTACCGCGGCGCTGGATGGCTTCCTGACAATACATGAACGGGGCGCAAGGAACGTAATCTACCGGTTGCCGCCGGAACGCGGCCAAGACCCTCTCTTTTGAAGTCATTGTGAGCCTCCTGATTATATATTCGGCACTATGCGCTTAACGCAACCGCTTCCATTCATCAACCATTGCCAGGACGTTGTTCCATGGGAATACGGCCCTGCACCCGGAAACAGGCGAAATGATCAAGCCCCGCTTGCCGAAGGTGTTGAAAACATATCGCATGGCCTCTCTGACTTTTTCGGGATTATCCCAGGGCATGTGGATTGTATCGCTGGGACCGGTCCAAAAGCTTTTTTTAGCCCCCAGCTTTTCCACGATTTTTGCCGCATCGGCATGCGGCATAAATACATCCGGAGCGCATATGCAATCAAAATCCAGCCTCGCGAGGTAGTCCAGCATCGGCATGATACCGGTAAGCAAGGTGTAGGCAATGGGTTTGCCCGCCTGATGGACAAGCTGGATTTCATCCTTGAGCCGATTGAACAGGAATTTTTCCAGCATGGCCGGGCTGTAAAAATCGCAAGTCTCATAAAAACCATTCCGCTGGATGAAATCCGCGCCAAAATCCAGCGCGATTTCATAGAAACGCATGGTGCGCCGGTGGTCCAAATCCAGGTAGGCATCCACAAGCTCCGGGTCCGTAATCGTAAACTCGCACAATTCTTTCGGCCCGAACATATGCAATGCGCCGGTCAAGCCCAGGCCATGATAAAAGCATGTAGGTTGTTGATACTTATCGGCGAGCGATTTTGTTTCCTTGAACGAAAATATCAGCTTGTCAAGGTCGTCCTGTTTTCGCGGAGGAAGAAGAATATGCCGCAGGCAGGCAACATCTTTCATGGACTTAATCCAGGGCTCCGCAAAATGAGCCGGGTTGTAATCGCTGAAAAATGGAATATCCAGTCCATGCGGCCATTGTTCGTTATAGTTGATCGCGGCGTGCAATTCGCCTGACGGGGTGGTCCATACTTTATGAATGATACTGCCCTCTATCCAGACCCGCGAGGATACTTCCGGCTCCGGATAGAACGATCCCATTACCGAAAAGGACACAATCTGATCCACCCCAAGCTCATTGACCATATACGCGAGTTGTTCCTGTTCCGAGGGGCCGAATGGATATTGCCATTTATGTCCCACCCGCTGGGTCCAATCTAAAATAGGCATAAACGGACAACAGGGGACATAATCTACATCCTGGCGTTTCAAAGCGGCCAAAACCCGTTCTTTTCCGGTCATTGCTTGCATTTTGCACTCCTTCTGTTCTTTTCCTCAGGACTGGTTGGGACAAATGAATGCGCCCCATTCGGTAAATTTAAAAGATGCTCGGCATTATGTGTGAAGACGGCCGTCTCAATCTCTTTCGGCAAGTTCATGTTCCTGAGCAGGTCAATCATCACCGGCTCTTCTTCCCGGACAAAGCGGTCCGTTCCAAACATCAATTTTTTATAATGGCGCAAAACGAATTTGCGCGCATAAACCAGGTCGCGCGAAAAAGCGTTGATCGCGCTGTTGGCCGAAAGATCCGCGTGGAGATTGGGGTAGGTTGCCAATAAATGGTCAATCCGTCCCGGGGTAACCAGGGGGCCTTTTGGGTAGTCTTTCTTCTGCTCGGCGGTGACATCGGCCGAGATCTCGGCCCACCAACTTGGGCCGTGTCCGACAAAAACAGTCTCCGGAAATTCTTTCAAACATTCTTCCAGGAACGGCATGCCGACGGGATCCGTCACGCCGCTGGTTCTCAGCCACCGGAAATCGAATACCACCGGGAATCCCAGCCGGCCGCAGGCCCTGTAGATGCCTTTCATGCGGGGATCGTTGGTGGGCAGGTTGGCCAGGATTTCCCCGAATCCTT
Organism: Kiritimatiellota bacterium; assembly: GCA_026398415.1. Taxonomy (GTDB): domain Bacteria; phylum Verrucomicrobiota; class Kiritimatiellia; order JAAZAB01; family JAAZAB01; genus VSJD01. Next base: position 49,642 of record JAPLSY010000021.1, read on the forward strand.
TGCAGCCTGAATCCGCGTATTCTTTAAGGACCGGATAGAAATCGTAGCTGCCGTCGTTTTGCCCGCGCCGCGGGTCCATATTGGCAAACGGGATCAGCCGGTCCGGATGCTTGGCACAATCCGCCAGCGCCTGCTCGGTCGTGTAATAATAATCCTCTTCTTCGGGCGCCACCAATGGCAGGATCACCGACTTCGCGATGCCATATTGGTCCATGAATCGTAGGAGCTTTTCCGCCGTCAGGGCCGGATAGCCATGCATTACCTTTCCCAAGTGGGCATGTACATCGATCATGGCGCAGTTCCTTTCGATCAGGCGATGGTTTCGTTCTTTAACGAGGACCATCATGCGCTGGAAACGGTGGGAAAGCAGTAAAATGCGGATGCTATTTTCTGCTTTACTGATGCGAAAGTCTGCGCCAGTCCGAGGGTGACATGCCGGTCAGACGGTGGAAGGTTTGGTTAAACAGGGCAAAATGGCAAAACCCCAGTTGCGCGGCCAAGGCCGTCAGCTTGATTCCCGGCGTTTGCTCGAGAATCAGTTTGGCCTCGGCTATGCGTTGCTGAAGAAGGTATTGCCGAATACCCATCCGGACATGTTGCTTGAAGCGATGCGCCAGATGACTGGGCGACATGGCCACAATCCGGGCCAACTCCGGCACCGTAATGGCGTCTTGGAAATGTGTGTCCAGGTGTTCCCTCGCCTTCAATACGCGCGCATCCGGGGGTGGTTCCGGATTTTTGCGTTGCGCTGCCCGTTGAAGCAAAATCAATAATTTGGTCAGTTCGCCCGTGGTCAACGTCTTCCAGTGTGGCGGCTTGGTCGCCAATTCGGACCGGATCGTCCGGTAGCAGGCTTCGATTGCCGTCGCGTCCTGTTCCGTGAGCTGGAGCGCTACGGGTAGGGTGGGGATCAAGGCTTGCAGCCATTGTTCTTTCAGCAACGCCGGCTGAAAAGCCACAAACGCCTTTTCGACCATGCCTTGCGGATTCGGTTGAAACCGGTGTGGCACATTCGGCTGGATCACAAACAGGGTGTGGCGTCGAAATGGCTGGATGCGCCGGCCGATGGCATAGGCGCCGATGCCCAATTTAATGAACATAATTTCGATCTCGGCATGCAACATCATGGTGTGGAGGTGACCGCCCTCCGTCCGCTGCCAACCTAATCTTGCCGGCCAGTCGGCCGATGTCGGAAACAGGACTTCACGAATCGCACGTCTTGATCTTGCGCGGGTCGTTTTTATGGAAAAGTTCCTTTATGGGTGCTATTGGCCGGTCGATACTATGAACTGGCGACATGGTTGCCCAATATCAATGCGTTACATTCTACATCATGTGAGACGCCTGTGCAAATCCGCTTCTCGTCCTGACGGCTATCTGCTCAGGGCTGCGTCATTCTCGCGGCTCACCAGGGACGGTTCGCCCCACCTGATACGATTTCTTTGGGAATGGTAGGGCGAGGCGTCTCGCCAAGCCGTCTGAAAGCAGACTTTTTACGAGAATGACACAGCCCTGGCTATCTGTTATCATGCTTGCCTAACCTAATCGAGGAGTTGCCATGCCGGTTCATAATGTCGAAATTGCCCAGGCATTGAACAAGCTGGCCGATCTTTTGGAAATCGAGGGCGCCAACGCGTTCCGCGTGCGCGCTTACCGCAATGCGGCGCACCTGGTGGAAAGCCTGCCTCGGAGCGTGGCCGATATGGTGGCCGCTCATGAGGACCTTTCCGAATTGCCCGGAATTGGCGAGGCCCTGGCCAGGAAACTCAAGGAGATCGTTGAGACCGGTCATCTCGCGGCGCTGGAGCAGGAAGCCAAGCACGTGCCGGCGGCGCTCAGCGATTTGATGAAGATTCCCGGGCTCGGGCCGCGGCGCGTGCACGAACTGTTCGAAAAGTTGCAGATCACGGACCTGGCCAGCCTGGAACAAGCCGTGCGGGAGGGCAAACTCCGGACGCTGGAAGGGTTTGGGGAAAAGACAGAAACCCGGATTCGCGAACATCTTGACCGGAAGATCCAAACGATGAATCGCATGTTGTTGGTGACTGCCGAGCAAGTTGTCGAGTCCCTGCTGAAAACCCTGCGTGGGGTAAAAGGGGTCAAGCGCGTTGTGCCCGCCGGCAGTTTCCGACGCCGTCAGGAGACGGTGGGGGACGTGGATATCCTGGCAACCTGCGCGGACAGCGCCGAGATCATGCGGCGGTTTGTCGGGTACGAGGACGTGGCGGAGGTGATTGCGCATGGCGAAACGCGCTCGTCGGTGATCCTGCGTTCCGGTTTGCACGTTGACCTGCGGGTGGTGCCGGAAGAATCTTACGGCGCGGCCTTGCATTATTTCACCGGGTCCAAGGCGCACAACATTGCCATCCGCGCGCGTGCGCTTCAGGCCGGGCTAAAGATCAATGAATACGGCGTGTTCCGCGGCGAAGCGCGGGTGGGCGGGGCGACGGAATCCGAGGTGTATGCGGCGGTGCAGTTGCCGTATATCGAGCCCGAACTGCGCGAAGACCGCGGCGAAATCGAGGCGGCGGCAAAGGGCCAATTGCCGCATCTGGTTGCGTTGGCGGATATTCGCGGCGACTTGCAGTCGCACTCGACCGCGACCGACGGCCAGGCTGGCATCGCGGAAATGGCCAAGGCGGCCCGTAAGCGCGGTTACGAGTACCTGGCCATTACGGACCATTCCCAGCGTATGACCATGGTTCACGGCTTGAACGCCATGCGGCTGGCCCAGCAGATCCGGGAAATTGACCGCCTCAATGAAAAATTCAGCGGCTTCCGGATATTGAAATCCATCGAGGTGGACATTCTCGAAAACGGGGAACTGGATTTGGCCGACGACATTTTGAAGGAACTGGATGTGGTTGTCGGCGCCGTGCATTCCCTGTTTACCTTGTCGCTCGAAAAACAGACCGAGCGGATCATACGCGCCATGGACAATCCCTGTTTTAATATTTTTGCGCATCCCAGCGGACGGTTGATCGGCGAGCGTGACGGCTACGCGGTTGACCTGGAGCGCTTATTGCATGCGGCGAAGGAACGCGGCTGTTTCCTCGAACTCAATGCCCATCCCATGCGATTGGATTTGAACGATGCCTATTGCCGGATGGCCAAGGAATTGGGCGTTAAGGTCGCCATTTCCACGGATTCCCACAATCCCTTGAGTCTCGATTTCATGCGTTTGGGCGTCGGCCAGGCCCGCCGCGGCTGGCTGGAAAAGGACGACGTCCTCAATACCCGTTCCTGGAGCGCCCTGCAGAAGCTGTTGAAACGGGATGGATGATTCGTCAGTTCCTTAAATTATGCTTTTTTGCGGCCTCCCGATTCTTTATATTCCGTCCCATGAAACAACCAATTAAAATCGGCATTGCCGGGGCGCGGTTTGCGGCCCGGTTCCATTTGGCGTCTTATCGGCACATCGGCGGCGTGGCTGTCGAAGTGGTCGGGGTCTATTCCAAGTCGGCGGAGAGTCGCCAGGCATTTGCCGGTAAAAACGGGATCAAGGTCTTTGATAATTATGACGATCTGGTGCGTGCCGTTGATGTCGTGGATCTTTGCGTGCCTGGCGCCCTGCACGAGCCCATGTGCGTGCGGGCCTGCGAACTGGGCCGGCATGTGATCGTGGAAAAACCGTTCACCGGCGCCTACGGGCCGGGAACGCCCGACTGGCGCGGCGATTGCGCCGACAAGCGCATCCTGCTGGAGGAAGCCCTGCAATCTACCCGGCGCATGATAGATGCCTCGCGCAAGCATAATGTAAAGCTTATGTATGCCGAAAATTGGGTCTATGCGCCTTCCATCCAGAAGGAAGCGGAAATACTCCGTGCCACGCAGGGCCAGATTTTATGGATTCACGCCGAGGAAAGTCACAGCGGGAGCGTTAGCACGGCCTACGGCGACTGGCGTCTTTCGGGCGGCGGATCGCTGGTCGGCAAGGGTTGTCATCCGCTCACGGCGACCTTGTATCTCAAGCGTATTGAAGGTCAAGCGCGGCAGAATCGCGCCATCCGGCCGAAGACCGTCAGTTGCCGGACCCATGCCGTGACGCGCAATCCGCAGTTTATCAACCAGGGCCATTTACGCGCCGATTACAAGGATGTCGAGGATTTTGTCCAGGTGCACATCACGTTCGAGGACGGCATGGTGGCGGATGTATTTTCCTGCGAGCTCGTGATGGGCGGCGTGCACAACTGGATGGAAATTTACGGCAATAACCATCGCATGCGGTGCAACATCAATCCCACCGACGCCAATGTCCTGTATAATCCCGTCGAAAAGCAACTGGAGCACGTATATCTCACCGAAAAACTGGGCACCAAGCAGGGCTGGAGTTTCCCCGCGCCCAACGAAGACTGGATGAGCGGGTATCCGCAGGAAATCCAGGACTTCATGGAATGTTTGCGGGATAACCGCGAGCCCCAAAGCGATGCCATGCTGGCGGCGGACACCGTCAGCACGCTCTATGCCGCCTATGTCTCGGCCCAGGACCAGGGCCGCGAGACGGAAATTCCGCTGATGGCCTGATGTGGTCCGCGGTCCACTGCGCTGGCGTCCCATAGTCGCGACTTGCAGTTAAATTTATCTGGCGCATTTATCAGCATTCCCCTCGCCCGATCCATCCCCCACCAGGCTCCGCCGAAGTGCTTTGCCCAGGCGAGAGGGAGAGGAAATATTATTTTGGACACCAATGATGCAAAATTTAGGTGTTTGTTTGCGCGTAAAGGCGATATATTGGCAGCATACAAAAAGGGGTTTCAACAATGAACGATGTCATTGGACAAATGGTCGAGCGTTTCAAAAACGGAAAGCGCACACGCATACTCGCGTTCGGTTCTTCAAATACCGATCGTTTGCTGCCGGGCATGCATTGGTTTGACTGTTTTGAACTGGCGGTAAGGAAATACGGCAGGGTGCATACCTGCATCAATACCGGCCAATCCCGATAATAATCTGACGATCCAGGAGTTTGAATCGAATCTCTTGAAACTGCACCGGCGTTTTTCCGACATGGACTGCGGCGTTGTTTTCCAGACTTATTACGCGCTAAACCCCGCCGGATGCGATCCGGTTCACCTGAATGCATTTTATCGCAACATGGACGTGGTGCGCAAAGTCGCGGCGGACTCCGGAGCGGACCTTATCGACCACCTGGCGCGCTGGGAGCTGTTGCGCAAAACATACCCGGAAAAATATCTGCCGCTCATGCAGGACGTTTTTCACGTAAACCCTCGCGGCAATATGTTGCTGGGGGTTGACATTGCCCGCCGTTTTGGCGCCGAGTTTGGCAATGAAAATCTTGACTACTGGGGGGAGGCGCTGATCTTGCAGCAGCTGATGGACGAACTGGCAAACAAGCAAAAAGGGTAGAGGGAAGCATTCTTGGCGTTTTATGAACTCCGGATTCCGTATCGCCTTAATTGCGCAATTTATGCCGGCGGGCATGTGCGGGGGCTCAGGGACAGCCCTGAAATAGTAAATATTCATTCACAGGGGCTGAGGAATGAAAATTCCCGCAGCAGCCTCCTGTGTCGGAATAGACCCAGCTACGGAGGCAAAAGGGCCGTTTTATTTCACAACAGGATTTGAAAGAATTGCCCTTCAGAATAAACTTTTATGAGGTAACGGAACACGCCTTTGAATTAAGGAATTACGTCATTATTTGATCATCTTGCCTGGAGAAGAGCCATGAAGAAAAAGATTATTCCCGTGATCGTGCTTGTCTTGGTGGTAGCCGGCGTGCTGGTTTGGTTTGTCCGGAACCGGGCGCTCAACAGCCATGACCGCATCCCGGTTTCCGGCAACGTGGAAGTGACTGAGGTCCAGGTCAGCTTCATGACCGCCGGTCGGGTCCTGGAACGGCTGGTGGATGAGGGGCAGTTTGTGAAAAACGGGGATTTGGTGGCCCGGCTGGATCGCGTGGACGAAGCCGAGGCCGGCCGGATGCGTCTGGAGTTTGCGCGGCAGAAGGAATTGTTCGGCAAGAAGGTGATTGCCAGCCGTGAGTTCGAAATAGCCCAGGCCGCCAATGCCACAGCTGAGGCCCGCGTCAAGGAAAGCCGCGCGGCACTGGCCTTGGCGGAAACCCGCCTGGGTTATGCCGCGTTGACCAGCCCGGTTGCCGGGGTCGTGTTATCGAAAGCGGTTGAGAGCGGCGAATATGTCTTTCCCGGCATGACGGTTATCACTATTGGCAATCTGGAGCAAGTCTGGATCCGGGCCTATATCAATGAAACGGACCTGGGCCGCGTCAAGGTCGGCCAGACCGCGCGCGTTACGGCGGATACCTATCCCGGCAAGAGTTATCCCGGCAAAGTTGCCTTTATCTCCTCGGAAGCGGAATTTACGCCTAAAAATGTTCAAACTGCCAAGGAACGGGTTAAATTAGTTTACCGGATAAAAATTGATGTTGCCAATCCTGCTATGGAACTAAAGCCCGGCATGCCGGCGGATGCGGAGATCCAGACGACGGAGGACTGACACCAGACACCAGACGACGGACGACAGACGACAGACGGCAGACTGCATCCGAAATCGCAAATCGGCAATCGAAAATTAGACAATGCAGGCCATCCGGACAGAAGCGCTCACGCGATCCTTTGACGATGTTACGGCCGTGGACCACCTGACGCTGGCCGTGGAAGAGGGCGAAATTTTCGGCTTGGTGGGACCCGATGGCGCGGGCAAGACCACGATAATGCGGCTCCTGACCGCCATCCTGGAACCCACCTCCGGCGATGCCTGGGTAGCCGGTTGCCATATTGTGCGCGAGGCCGAGCCCATCAAGGACGTCATCGGCTATATGAGTCAACGGTTCGGGCTTTATACGGACCTGACCGTGATGGAAAATATTCATTTCTATGCCGATATTTACGGCGTGCCGCGCCGCGGTCGCGCCGAGAAAATTGACCGCCTGCTCGCCTTCAGCAACCTGGCGCCATTCAAGAAGCGTTTGGCGGAAAATCTCTCCGGCGGCATGAAGCAAAAGCTGGGGCTGGCCTGCGCCTTGATTCACACCCCCAAGGTTCTTTTTCTGGATGAGCCGACCAACGGGGTGGATCCTGTATCGCGCCGCGATTTCTGGCGCCTCCTCTATCAATTGGTGCGCGAAGGCGTCACCATTTTTGTCTCTACCGCTTACCTGGATGAAGCCGAGCGCTGTTCGCGTTTAGCCCTGATCCACAAAGGGCGCCTGCAGGCCGTGGGTACGCCGGACGAGATCAAGCGCTTGATGCGCGGAACGATCCTGGCAATACGCTGTGCGGAGCCGCGC
>JAPLSY010000087.1 GCA_026398415.1 Kiritimatiellota bacterium
CTCTCCATATTATTCAAAAGCGATCTGCTGAGATCAGCCCTCAAATTGTTTCGTGGCAACCTCTTGACCTTGGTCGCCTCCTCAATCATTATGTGCCCCATTCCAAGCCCAAGAGGGGTCACGATCTCCCCGTCCATCCCTCCTTGCTCAACATTTGTAAGGCCCCAGTTATGCGGGAGAGTTGTGAACTTCAATGCTGTCATCTCTGACCTGATCGTGAATCCGGCAAAATCAATGATCCCGATAATAATCAGGCTGGATTTACACCGGGCGCCTTGTTATGCTCACGGCGATGAATAGCATGCTGGTTATCTCGAATATCCTGTATTTCCTGGCGCTCATCAACCCGGTCAGCAAGGTATTTATTCTCTGCACGCTCCAGCCGCCTTGCTCGCGCCGGGAGCTGGTCATGCTATCCGTGCGCTCCACGGTCGTGGCGTTCCTGATCCTGCTGGTGCTGACGGTTTGCGGCGATTTTCTGCTGCGCGACGTATTCCGCGTGAACATCTATTCGCTCAAGATCGCGGGCGGACTTGTATTATTCCTGATAGGTTTAACGGCCGTCCGGCGCGGGCGGTTTTTTGAGGAGACCCTGACTCACGCCTCGGATATTTCCATCGTGCCCCTGGCGGCCCCGCTTATCGCCGGACCGGGCACAATGACGGGCGCCATCTCGTATGCCTCGGAACACGGGATCATACTGACCTTGGTCGGCGTAACGCTTGCACTGGCCATTAACCTGGTAATTATGCTGTTCTCCGCCAGGATCGGGCAAGCTTTGGAACGCATACATGCCACCGGCCCGCTGATCCGGATTACCGGTCTGATCGTCGCCGCCGTGGCCGTACAGATGGTGCTCGACGGCCTGGGCAAATGGATCGGCGTCTATTTGTAACCGCAAGATGATCAGCCATTCACAAGCCTGATTGGCGGCCTTGTGTGTCCGTCAGCTGACGGATGGCCACTCTGCTCCGTGTCTTCCGTGGTTAGATTTTCGCTGCCGCCGCTTGAAACCTTGCCTGGCGGACAGCGGGCGAAACTACCGGCTTGACCGGGCCAACCCATTTCACGATATCCTCGATGCGGCTGTCCGGCGAGGGATGGGTCTTGGCAAAATCATGCCCGCCGGGCTTAAGTTGCTTCTTCATCTGGGTCAGCATGGCGATCAGCCCGTTCGGGTCGTAGCCGGAACGCTGCATGATCGTCACGGCGGCGCGATCGGCCTGGCGCTCGAACCCGCGCGAATACCCGTTGTTCATCATGGTCGAAGTGATGTCGGTGATCGAGCCCTCAAACGCTTCCGTCAGCTGGGCCAATTCCTGCCCGCCAAACGACTTGGCGCTCTCGGTGGCGAGAATCGTCAGGGCCGAAGTCACGCGGCTCTTGTTGATGGCCTGCAAGCCATGCTGGAGTTCCACATGCCCGATTTCATGGGCCAGCACGGCGGCTAACGCATCCTCGTTCTGGCAACAGCGGATCATACCACGCGATATGAAAATCAATCCGCCCGGCGCGGAAAAGGCATTCACGTCCTCCGTTTCCATGATCAGGAAATGATACCCGCCGAATGTTTCCGGCTTATCCGAGAACTGGGTAAGCGTCTGGCCGAGCACGTTCAGGTAATGGTTGGCCGCCTCGTTGTTCAAGGGCTTGTATTGATTGAGCACCACGGCACCCACCGTGCGGCCAATATAATATTCCTGCTCCGGCGTGATGGATTCAAACGTCTTGCCGACCGCCGAACCAGCTTTCTTAATGGATTCGCCCTGTTGTGGGGTAGCCACACCCGTGGCCACCGCCACTCCGGCGCCGACTTCCGAAAGCGTGTCCATCGTTTCGCAGGCCGGCAAACCGGCCAGGACCAAGGCACACAAAGGCAGGATGGCATAGCGATAGAATGTGTTCATTTCGCGCCTCCTTCCTTGGGCGTCACATCGCCGTCTTTAAGGAAGGCCTGCATTTCCGTCGCGGGAATGCGGATTTTCTCCATCCGATTGATCCACGTGAAATCAATATCCTTATGCCCGGCCTTGAACTGGGCCTCGACATCCGAGTTAAAGCCCTTGCCGGCCAACGCCAGCTCATCGCCGGAGGCGGCCACCTTGGCCTGTTCCTGGCCTGCCGCGAGCACAATCTTCTTGGAGGACAGCGCCGAGGTGTGCATCCAACCTGACACGCCCGCGCCGGCAACCTTTGACCAGGCGCCCTGCGTTTGCTGGATCTCAACCTGGTCACCGTAAGCCAACGTACCCACGACTTGGCCGACAAAAGACGGCGTCGCCCGCACGGGCGCATCCTTGACCTGCACGCTCATCGTCGCCGCTGAAACCGTCACCACGGCTAAAGCCGTCAGGCCCACAACCGTCGCCGCAATTTGCTTGATTTGGATCATACAACCTCCTGTTTTATCTGCCTGTGCGTTATAACCGAACATGCCGGTCTGTCTATCGGCAATCAGCCGCATTAAAAAAATCTATTGATAAAATATCACTTTTGCCGGCGTAATAAAGAAAAAAGTAATGGTTGGCGGTTACATCATCCCCGCGAATTGACACTTACGCACATTAGCGCGTCGCCGATACGCGCAAAACAGCCTGCCGCCGGAAATCGCGCGGGCTCAGGCCCATGCGCTTACGGAACTGACGGGCAAAGTAATTACTGTCGGTAAAACCGACGCGGAAGGCGGCTTCTGTGACGTTCAGTTCCCCAACGGCAAGAAGTTCCACCGATTTTTGAACGCGCACGCCGATCAGATAATCGATCGGCGAGGTCTGAAACGAGCGCCGGAAGACCCGTTGCAGCGTGCTCGGCGACATGCCGGCAGTCCGAGCCAGTTGCCCCAACGTTACCGGCTCAACGTAATGGTTCTCGATATAGCCCAGCGCTTGACCCAGGCGCAGCAAGGCGCGCGGTTCCGGATCGCGGATGCGGGAATAACAGCGGGAGAGAAACCCGACCGCCTGCAGGAACAATCCCGCAGCCATACACTGGTATCCGGCCGGTTTCCGTTCAAGCTCATGGATGAGATTGATCAAAAGCTCGCGTATTACACCAAGCTCAACGGACGACAACCGGCAATGATGGTGCACGCCGCCGGCCGAGCGCAGGCGCGGCTCCAGTACGAACAGGGCCTGATAGCCCTCCAGCGATACCAAGTCCTTGACCGGCAAGTCAAGTTGCTTAAGATCAAAGAGCACGTTGATGAGCTCCAGGTTCCGGGTGTCCTGGTAGGCATGCCCTGTGTTTTCGTGAATGACGAATACGTCGCCCGCTTGAATTGGATACGACTCGGAAGCGGCAAGGTGCATGCCGCTCCCGCCCAACACAACAACCAGTTCGGTAAAGTCATGGTCGTGGAACGGAACATTAGCGCACTCGTGAACCGTCAATACGCACAACGGCATGCCGGTCTTACCGAAAAATTCAGCCCGATGGTACCGACCGGTTGTTTTTGCTTGTTTCCGTCGTTTAGCGCATTGTATTTTGTTCATGTGCAAAACTCGTTAAACAGCGGGCCGGGCTCGGCAAATACCGGTTAGATCCCCCAGTATCGTGCTGACCAGATCGTGCTGGATTTTGACGAGATAGTCAAGGCCGTATTGGGCCACAACTGCTATTTTTCATTCCGTTTTAAAGCAATTAACCGCCCTGACGCAAAGGAGCATTATATGAACACAATCAAGTTGGGTCGCAGCGAATTCAAAGACAAGGTATTGGCCTGCTGGGTCGGGAAAAACATCGGCGGCACGCTGGGCGGCCCATGGGAATGTCCACGGCACACGCACGCTCTGACGTATTATCAGCCCCTGCCCGACAAGGCTGCGCCCAACGACGATCTGGACCTGCAACTGGTTTGGCTCAAGATGCTGGAAGATCAGGGCCTCGACCCGTCGGTGCGGACCTTTGCCGAATACTGGAGCCGCTACACCAAAAGCTATCCCTGGAATGAGTACGGCTTCTTCATGCGGAATTTCAACCGCGGACTGCGACCACCCGTCGCGGGCTGTTTTGAAAATTATTTCGTTGATGAAATGGGTTCGCCCATTCGCAGTGAAATCTGGGCCTGCCTGCACCCCGGCGACCCGCAGGCCGCCGCGCGCATGGCCTGGAAGGATTCGGCCGTTGACCACGCCGGCGGCGAGGGCACGTACGGCGAAATGTTCTGGGCCGCGGTCGAAGCCGCCGCCTTTGTCGAGAAAGATCCAACGACCTTGATTCAACTTGGGTTGGCCATGATCCCGATCTCCAGCCATCTGGCGCGCGCCATTCGCGACGCAGTCTGGTGTTTCCATAACCGGCTCTCCTGGGGTCAGGCCCGCGAACGGATCCACACCCAGTTCGGCCACATCCAGCCTTGCAATGCCATCCCCAATCACGGATTTACGATCATTGGTTGGCTGTATGGCCAGGATTTCGGCGACCGGCTATGCAAAGCGGTTAACTGTGGATATGACACCGACTGCACCGGCAGTACGCTCGGAGCGGTGCTTGGCATTCTGGACGGCACGGCCGGTATTCCCGATCTCTGGCGCAAACCGATTGGCGACCATATTGTGTTGCATAAGTTCACCGGCCCCTGTAATCCGCCCAAAACCGTTCAGGAGCTGACCGATCGCACGGTAGCACTCGCGGAAAAAGCAACTGTGGCTAAGAGTAATATTCGATTTGCCGATAAAACCGAACTGCCGCCCGATCTGCGGACGCGTTTGTTCACTGCCGACCTTGCCCAGGAAGCTCTCAAGCAGGACCCGCAGGCCGGCGTAGAACTGGCGGACGGCGAGGAAATCTGGTTCCACTATGGCGGCGAGCCGGTCCTCTGGCCGGGTATCGGGCGCAAGGTCGTGGTGACGACGTCCAAATCATCAGAACCAGAGGTCGCCCTCCAACCTCCGGCAGGATGGACCTGCGAGCGGCAGGGACGGAACGCCTTCCGGCTCCTATGCAATGGTCCGGTGGCCGATCGCAACGAAATCGCCGTTTCCATCGGCAGTAAGCGCGCGGTTTTCATGATGCTGGGGCCCGGCGAAGCCCAAGGCGTCAGAGCCGGCGCCAACGTGGAGACCTGCCCCAAATGCGGCGCGCGTAAGGAGTCGTGCATCTGCGCCAAATAGCACCAGGGTTTATAATCGTCTTGGCATCGCCAAACTGATTCAACATTAAAGGCAATGACACGCATGAACGACTTGGACCGATTTTCGGCCTGCATGGCATACCAATCCGCCGACCGGCGACCCAACCATGAATTGGGCGCGTGGCCCCAAACTATACAACGCTGGACGCAGGAGGCTCCGCAAGCAATCCGTGGATTCGACTGGGATTGGTTTCGGACTGAACCGGCGCTCGGCCTGGACCGGCGGGATTATATTCCGGTCAACTTCGGCTTCATTCCGGCTTTCGCGCACAAAGTGCTCGAAGATACGCCGGAATACGAGATCTGCCGAAACTCGAAGGGCATGGTCACCAAGGCGCTCAAGGAAGGCACGCTAAACGGCGGGCGCATGAGCATGGACCAGTACCTGGAGTTCCCGGTGCGAACGCCGGAAGATTTTAAGACGATCAAACAGCGGCTGATCTCCGGGATTCCGGAACGCTACCCACGCGACTTGGATGCCCGGATCGCGGCCTGGCGTCAGCGTGATTTTCCGCTGGTCATGGGCGAGAACTGCGCGGCCAACGGCTTCTATTGGCGGGCACGCGAGTTTATGGGCACGGAAAACCTGTCCCTGGCCTGGTATGATTACCCGGACATGATGCACGCGATGATGGAGTTCTTCGCCGATTTCATCATTGCAACCAGCCGTCCAGTGCTGGATAAAATCCAGGTGGACTACTTTGTGCTGAATGAGGACATGGCCATGAAGGGCGGACCGCTGCTCGGGCCGGACATGTTCCGCACGTTTATTTTCCCGCACCTCAAGAGGTTGGTGGCATTCTTACGCTCCCACGGCACGCGCTATGTGGCGGTGGATTGCGACGGCGACCCTACCCCGCTCATTCCGCTCCTCCTGGAGGCCGGCATCGACACGCTCTGGCCGATCGAACGGGCCTCGGAAGTCAGCCCCCAGGCCTGGCGCAAGCGGTTCGGAAAGGACTTGCGATTATGGGGCGGAGTAGATAAACGCGAACTGGCCAAGGGGCCGGAGGCGATCCGCCGCCATTTGCGCGAGTTCATTCCCCTGATCGAGCAAGGCGGCTTTATCCCGACCGTGGACCACACTGTCCCGCCCGATGTGTCCTGGGACAATTTCAGGATTTACATGGACTACAAAATTAAACTACTCTCTGGCGACTTCGCTGCGCTGGCTTGAAAGCAGGCTGAGGCGCGGCACATTGGGCAAGGTTAATGGCGCTGACAGGAACATTGCCCACACACGTAACGGCCCAACGACGACGGCTGCAGAACGGCCGCCGGCATTTTTTTAAGTTTACCCGCCTTAATTGATCGCACCCAAAGTAAATTTGCGCTTGTGTTTTGGCATGGGTATGTTTTAATTAAATTCAATAAGGGAATGGCATATAACCGCTTTCGTCATTACTTAAGTCGTGGAAATTGATAATGGATGCGACCAAAAAACAGATTGCGATATACAGGCGCATGACGCCGGACCGGCGCTGGCAGGAAGCCCGGCGGCTGTATGCTTTTGCTCGCGAGTTAAAGGCTGCGGCGTTGAGATCTTTCCATCCGGAGTGGAACGAAGCGACCGTGCGGGAAGAAGTCCGCAAGGCTTTTCTTTATGCCCACACCTGATCCCATCCTGCTTTTTATCAAGCCGCTGAACAATCTTGGCGTGCCTTATATGGTTACAGGCGCGACAGCTTGCATCGCATATGGTCAGCCCCGTTTAACGCATGATGTTGACATTGTGCTTGAGCTTGACCAACAGCACATTCCGGCCCTGGGGCCTGCTTTCCCGCCAACCGACTTTTATTGTCCTCCTGAAGAAATCATTGCGGTTGAAGCCGCGCGCGCCATGCGGGGACATTTCAACATTATTCATCATGAATCCGGCATGAAGGCGGATTGTTATTTAACAGGTGACGATCATTTGCATCGCTGGGGAATGTCCATGCGGCGGCGTCTCGCAATGAGCGGCGAACCGGTCTGGCTGGCCCCGCCGGAATATGTCATTATTCGGAAATTGGAATATTTTCGGGAAGGCGGGTCTGAAAAACATTTGCTAGACATTCGGGGCATTCTGGAAGTGTCGCATACCGCCCTTGATTATTCCGTCCTCAACGAACAAATTCGCCAACGGCAGTTGTCAAACGCGTGGAACAAAATTGATTTGCCGGACAGTGTGGCTGAAATTTAATCTTCGATCCGGTTACGAATTATTGAACAGGAACAGGGCCCGATCATGAATATCACACCTGTCCTGAAAGACGATATTCTCACGCTGACCCTCAACGGCCGGCTTGACACCTTTGGAGCGGGACCGGTTCAGCAAGTCCTGGACGCTTATTTCAATAAACATCCAAAGTTCATCATCATGGATATGGCCAACGTGGACTTTATCAGCAGCGCCGGTATCCGCGTACTCCTGATCACCGCCAAGGAAACGGAGGGCCGTAAGGGCGTCCTGGCGCTGGTTGGTCTCAATCCCTATTGCCGGGAACTGATCACGACCACGCATATCGCCGGCCTCCTGGCGCAGTTCGATACCATGGATCAGGCGGAGGCCTTCTGCCGGGGCAAAACGCCGCCGGTGGCTTGACGTTTACACGGCGCCGGTAATGTATTTTTATTTCTTGAGTTTATCCAGCTCCGGCTGCAAGTATTTTTTGTAACAGTCGGGGCAGACGCCATGGCTAAACTGGGCTTCGGTGTGGGTACTGACATAACTTTCAACCTGCTGCCAGTATTGCTTGTCATCGCGTATTTTTTTGCAATACATACAGATGGGCAGGATACCCTGCAGGGTCTTGATCTGGGACATGGCGGCCTGAAGTTCCGCAATTCGTCCGGCCAGCGAAGCTTGGAGATCAATAACTTTGCGCCCGACGCCGATGCGCACCTGAAGCTCCTCAACATCATAGGGCTTGACAATATAGTCATTAGCCCCGGATTTCAGGCCCTTGACAATGTCTTCCCGGTTATCGCGGCTGGTCAGCAGAATGAGATAGGGCGGATCGCTTGTGTTGATTTCCCGTACTTTGCGGCAGACCTCCACGCCATCCATGCCGGGCATCATCCAGTCCAGGATCGCCAGTTTTGGGGCATCGGGTTTGCCAAGCACCTCGTAGGCGCTCAGGCCGTCGCCGGTTAAAATGGGGTCATAACCGGCTTTGGCAACCATCGCCTTCAACATGATCTGCGACATCGCATCATCTTCCGCAATGAGTAGTTTCATGATTTGCTCCTGCTTTGTTTACGACATTTGTTAACGAAGCGCATCTTGAGCTGGACATATGGCTGCTCCATTCCTCAACGTGTTTGCGCTGGCCGCAGGGATTGGCTGGGTATTTTTTATATGCTTGCCGGTTGGGGACATCTGCGCGAAACCATCGTCAACCACAAGGCGACAGTTGCCAGAGAGTGACCATTACCCGACCCGCTTGCTGAAACGAATACGCCAGTCAACAGTGCCGGACGTGCGCCGCTTGAGGGTGACGGTCAGAAGGTTGTCCTGCCGGGGACTGGCCGCAACGGTCGCACCGCGTGCCTGCACCGAGGTAACCGTGAACCCGTCGGGGACATGGAAGAACAGGCAGTGCGGGTTGTCCGCCACCAGTTCCGTCGTGCCGTTGAGCACGTTGTGCTTCGCGTCCCAGCACAGGCCGCAGAGGCAGGTGCCGCCTTGCGTGATATGGCGGTCGGTCGAGAGAAACTGCGGCCGGCCGAGAGCCGGGTGAATGGCAAGCAGCAGGCTCGACCGCGGCGCAAGCGTGGCGCGGAACCGTCCGCTGAACTCACCCAGGAACTTCTGCTCCCAGAACTCGAACACCAGGTACTTCCCGTCCGTCGCCAACCCCAGATCGGCGAACGCAAATTCCATGTCGGCCATCGCATCAGTCCAGTTGAAGACGGAGACCACGTCCCAGGCAGCGAACGGCCGGGCAATCTTCAGGTCCCATATGGTCTTGACGTCGGAAATGGGGAAGAGGTCCAGCGGGCGGACATCGCACACGGGCAGGGCCTGCTGGATCAGGCGCATGCGGTCCGGCGGCAGTTCGCCGAGCTTGTCGCCCGCGAACATGACCTGCCCCGGGAGCGCGACAATCGTGGTGGCGACACGCGCCGCGGACATCGAGTGGGCGGCGCAAACCAGGAGCGTGTCGGGGTCATTGTACCAGGCAAGGTTGTGCACGAAGAACTGCGCCAGTGTGGCACGGGACTGCCTGGTGAGGCCTTCCCACGTGGGCGGCTGGTTCGCGTGCACAATGTCACCGCCAATGCGAGCGGCATCCGCAAATGCGACCTCCGGGCCGGTGGAGTGTCCGCCGCAAGCGAGGAAGATGCGATCGTAACCAATGCCCGCGCGCAGGGCCTTGATGCATTCGGCAAAGGGTTTTGCGCACCGGCGCCGGAACGCCGCCTGCACGTCGCGGTGCTCGTAGAAATGCGCGGAGTAGTGGCCTGACCCGGACATGCCGTCGATCTTGAAAAATTCGTAGCCCCAGTCGCGTGACATCGTACGGTGCGTGTCGCGCATGTGTTGGCGGACGCGCGATTGCGATGGATCGAGCAAGTACAGGCCGCACCAGTTTGCAAGCGGCTTACCCTGCGCGTCGTGCAGGAACCAGTCCTTGTGCGCCTGGTAAAATTCGTGACTGCCGGTGCCGAACGGCACGGTCCAGATGCCGGGCTTGAACCCGAGCATCTTGATCTGCCTGGCCAGCCATTGCATGCCATGCGGAAACTGGCGCGGATGCGGTTCAAGTGTGAGGTTGTAAAACTCGCTAACCGGCAGCTTGTGGGAATTTGCCTGCCATGACTCAATGGACCAGGTTTCGAGACCGAACGGGCGCAGGTATTGCGCACCGACACGCGCCTCGTCGAGGTTCTCCTTCTCACCGGCCTGGTCGAAATACACGTTCCAGGACATCCAGCCGGTCGGCGGCGACGGGCAGCGTTTTCTGTCGATGGGGCGATAGTGCGGCACGTACCGCGAGCGGTAGTAGTTCTCGTAGACCTCGAAGACGAAGGCCGCACAGGCGGTGTTCTCCGGCCGCGCCGTCAGGCGCACATTGAAACCGGGCGTGTGTGCGGCGTCCGCAACGTGCAAGATCCGCACCGTCTCTGCGGCAAAATGCAGCAACGTGTCGCTCCGGGCATCGAACAGCGAGTCGTTCAGGGCACTGTCCGCCGGGCCGGAGGCCATCTGCACGACCGCCGAGCCGGGCCGGGGCGTGGTACGGCAAGCGAACGTCGCAGTCCCCAGCCGGGCGCTGCCGGCAAACGTGAGAACGCCCTGGTAGTACGCAAACGCACGCTGCACCAGCCGCAATTCGATACGATGCGGCGCGGTCGCGATAGCGACGTAGCCCTGCGCATTTCCTTGCGGGTCAACGAGACTTAAGCGTTGCGGTATTCCGTCCCGGGCCAGGACAACGCTCCACGCGATCTCCTTGCCGTCAGCGTGCTGCACGAAGCTCAGTGTGCCGCCGAGGACCGCCCGGGTCTTCGCATGCCGGCACGTGAGCAGAGCCCGCGCCGGGTCAAAGGTCAGTTTCCAGCCATTGGTTGCCGAGCGGAAATTGCCATCCTTTTTACTGAACGTCATGGCATTGAATAGAATCGAACTAATTCGCAAAGTCAAGTCGTTTTAATTGCATATTCAAAGCATGCCTTGACAAGCGATAAAAAAACGAGGAAATTTATCACGCTTTTCCGCCCGATGCGGATCCGCTTAAGGCGGAAAGGTGCGATTAACAATCAGGAATAATTCCGGTGAAGTACGTATGGGAGAAAAGGATAAGGATGAAAAAAAATCCGATAAGTATTATGACGTTTGTCTTCAACGCCGATTTGGAGGCAGGCCGGATCACCATCGAGCAACTCGTCGAAGGGTTAAAGCAAATCGGTTATGACGGGGTCGAGCTCTTTCAGGACGACCTGGCTAAAGACCACCGGTCCGCGGGGCGGTATCGCAGGGTCATGAAGGCAGCCGGAATAAAACTGTCCTGCCTGGACATTATCTGCGACCCGGTGAGTCTGAATGCCGGCGAACGAAAAAAATCTATGGACTATATCCGGGCCGGGATCGATCTGGCCCATGAATACGACTGCAATCAGGGATTGGTGGCCGGGGCCCTCGGCAAACCCGGCATTACTCCCTCTGAAGCGCGAAAAATGATCGCGGACAGCATCGCCTCGCAGGTTGAATATGCCCGCCAGGCCGGCGTCACCCTGATGATCGAGGATTTCGGCATGGATCCCGAGATCCAGTGCCGGGCCAAAGATTGCCTGGAGGTTTTAAATAAGGCCGGGAACGGGGACGTCAAGTTCACTTACGATACCGGCAATTTCATCTTTTCCGGCGAGGATACCATGCTTAATCTTCCAAAATTTCTCCCGCTTATCCATCACGTCCATTTTAAATCCTGGCGTCGGCTGGCTGACCGCCAACCGGAGGACAATGGTATTTTCGGGGAGTTTATCGCTTGTCCTATCGACCAGGGGTTGATACCGAACCAGGCGCTGCTGAAACAAATTCTGGATAACGGCTATCAACGCTGGCTGTCCCTTGAATGCGGAGCATTGGCCGAGCCTCTGGCCACCGCGGCCCGGGATTTTGGCGCTCTTCAAAAATGGTTGTAAACGAAGTCGAAGAAGAAACGGGAACGCATCGTTTGGACCATCGGATAACGAACGCAAACGGAAAAACTCGCCCAAGGCGAGTAAACCCAAGACGGAAGGAAATCAAGAATATGAACAAACTATTTCAATTCTTATTTGTTGGCTTGATTGTTGGCAGCAATGGGTTAACGGCCTTTGCGGCTGTCACCATTCCTTTTACCGACAGTAATATCTCAAAGTATGGAAGATATATTGACGATGCTATTGGCGCAAATCTTACATGGTCGGGTTCGTGGATGCGTTTCAAGGTATCCGGAACAACCAATATACGATTAAACGTACAGGTGAATCTATCGAGCAATGCCGTGGGGCAGTTGCAATCTTATATTGACGGCGCGATGCAACCGGACGCCTTTGCAATTGTACCTGCAACCAATCAAGATCAGACGGTAACACTTGTTCGCGGACTCACTCCCGGCGAGCACACTGTTGTGGTTCAGGTCGGAGAATGGCTGGCACATTCCCCCTTGGTATCATCAAATGAATATATCAAAATCAAAAATATTATCATCGATGATGGCGGAACATTGTCGGCCTGGCCGCAAACAGGAACTTACCACATGCTGTTCCTGGGGGATTCATGGGCCGGTGACGGTAACAGCGTAACGAGATTTTTCAACCCTGACAGATGGACGGTCTGGACCGTAGGATTCGGCGGCTTTCAGGCCGGCACAATGAATACCTATTATCCATATAAAGCCGCAGGGGTTGCACATACTGACCCGCCACAAGACCTTTGTGTAATTCAATATGGCGTAAACGATTATTTTGGAAAAGTGGCCACGGCAACTTTCAAAAGCAATGTGCAATCAATAATGGACAAAGTTGTTGCCGATCATTCCGGGATCAAGTTTTTCCTGGTTCAAGTTCCGGCAAACGGGACGAATTATTATGATAAGTATGGAACCGTGCTTTCGGAATTAGCGGCTGAAAACACAAACACCTATTATATAAGCACAACCGCGATAGCCAGCAACCTGACATGGAATGGCGCCGCGCATATTGCTGCGGCAAGCAGGGATACCATTTATACTCCATATCTGGATGCTCAGATTTCGAGTTATTGGGCCGGTCATGGCCATTACGTTACTACAAATGGCGGCAGCGTTTCGCCGTATACCAACCGATCCGATGCAGCGACCAATATTCTGCACCAGAAAAACACCAAGTAACCGTCGGTGACCGGAAATCCTGTCACGAATTTAGCAAGTAGGAGTCAAAATGACAAGAACTGATCGGTTGGCATGGTGGCGTGAAGCCCGGTTTGGAATATTTATTCATTGGGGTCTTTATGCGATTCCAGCCGGAATCTGGAAAGGCAAAGATTATCCCAGCATTGGCGAATGGATCATGTATCTTGCCCGTATCCCGGTAAAAGAATACGAGCAGCTGGCGGGACGATTCAATCCAGCCGAATTTGATGCCGAGCAATGGGTCCAGGCCGCCAAAAATACCGGCATGAAATACCTGGTGATCACCGCCAAGCACCATGACGGATTCGCAATGTTCAATTCGCCAAGTAACAAATATAACATCGCGGCGGCAACTCCCTATGGCAAGGATCCGATGAAGGATCTTGCCGGCGCCTGTCAAAAAGCCGGAATTAAACTTTGTTTTTATTACTCGCAGGATCAGGACTGGCACGAACCGGATGGAACCGGAAACAACTGGGATTTTCCGGATGAAAACAGAAAAGATTTCGCCAAATATCTGCGGCAAAAAGTAAAACCTCAACTTCGTGAATTACTGACTAATTATGGACCGATCGGATTAATCTGGTTCGACACCCCGTACAAAATCACCAAGTCCCAGAGTCTTGACCTAAAACGGTTCGTGCATCGCTTGCAACCCGCATGCCTGGTCAGCGGCCGCGTCGGTCATGGTGTTGGCGATTATGGAAGCCTAGGCGACAATCAGTTTCCAACCGGCAAAGTCAAAGGCGACTGGGAAACTCCCGCTACCCTGAACGATACCTGGGGGTTCAAAACCAGGGATCAGAACTGGAAATCGGTTGAGACATTACTTTATCTACTGGCAGATTGCGCCAGCAAGGGGGTTAATTATCTTTTAAATGTGGGCCCGACCGCCCAAGGCGTTATTCCTCAAGCCAGCATAGTCCGGCTAAAACAAATTGGGGATTGGCTCAAGATTAACGGAAAAGCCATTTATGGCACCCAGGCTTCGCCTTATGATTATGCCTTTGACTGGGGCTGGGTCACCCGGAAAGACGGCAAACTCTATCTGTTATTCCGGGAATGGCCGCAGAACGGACGTTTTACTCTCTACGGCTTGCGCAACAAGGCGCATAAGGCCTACCTGCTTGAGAATCCCGGCAAAGAGATCAGGTTCGTGCAGGTCTTCGACAAGACGCGCCGATATTCCGATGTGGAACTGTTTCTGCCCCCTCAAAAACCAAACCAACATATATCCGTAGTTGCGCTGGATATCGCCGGGAAAGCCACCGTCCGCCAAAAAACCATTATGAAGATTTCCGTAGATCCGGTCATTGGCGCTGATGACGTCAACCACGGCAAAATAACCATCTGGAATCCTTGTGTGGCGGCTTTAAAGGGACAAATCGGAATTGAAGCTCCGCCGGAACTACGCATTCGCATGGACGATAAGGTTTTGATTCCGCCGGGAAAATCATTAATCCTTCCCTTTAAAGTCCAAGCCATGAAACCATTTGATGGGGACCGCCGCACTAGGTTCTTATTATTAAACGATGGCCAGATATTGGCATCTAATGAAAACCGATTCCTGCGCAAAAAAAACCTCACTCGAATTCTTCGGCCAAAACGTAAAATCAGGCTTAACGGTGATTTGCGGGACTGGGCAGGCATTCCCGGTGAAAAAGTCGCCACAATTGAGCATGAAACCCATTGCCTGGCCAAGGACCAAAAGCAAGGCTGGCAAGGTCCCGCTGATCTTTCTTTTATAACCCGCCGTGCCTGGGACAAAAACGGACTCTATTTAAGAATGGACGTCACCGATGACAAGTTAACGCCGCCGCCGGAAAATCGCCAGAACGTTACTTACGCCTGGCAATATGATTGTGTGGAAATTTTTCTGGGGGCCACAGGCCCACGGATTGATGATCTTTCAAAAACCACGGCCCAATTGCTGGTTGTGCCGTCGGCAACGGAAAAAATCGCCGAATGCAAAACGATTATATTAGACCGAGGCCTTAAAGTTGATGCCCGTTTTGTCGGCAAAAAAACCGCAGAAGGTTATATGATTGAAGGATGGATCAGGCCAAAATCAGGCTGTAAGATCAATTTCAAACCCGGCCGGGTCATCTCTTTGGAAGTAGTGATCGACGACACGGATGATATTGCCGACGGCACTCCCAGGACGCGCATGGCACTTAATTCAAAACGCGGCTCCAATCCGAATGATCCGATAAATTGGCGGTGGTGCTGGCTGGAATAAAAAATATATACCTGAATCTCTACAACGCTGATCACGCCTATCCTTGAATTCCAATCAGGAATAATTCCGGCCAAATACGTGTAGTAATTGTGCTCAAAACAAAGCACTGAAAGGCAATTATTATGAAACTCAGTTTCCTGATTTTAATGACCTGTATCGCCGCCCTGGTGTTGTTGTTCTGGCATGCAAATAGGCCTGGAGCAAAGGAACGCGGTCGCGTGCTCAAGAGCGTCGCGCCGCCTTCGGGCTTGGCCGGGATAATGTTCAATGAGGATGATTCCGCCTTCTTCCAGGCCCGCAGTACGATGAAGAAACTGTCTTTGGCTGAAGTGGAGGCGTTTGCCGACCAGAACGCCGACACGCAGATCAAGGAAATGATCTTCAACCCGAATTGTCAGCGTACGAGCTACGACAGCAAAGTATGGCCGCCTGTTTGGAAGGGTCTTGACCCCAACGGTCCGGACAATCAGCCGTTGTTTGCCAGCCTTCCCACGAATGAGCAGCAGAGCACTCGGGGGTGGGTTCAGCTGGCCTGGCAATTGAACCAGGACGGCATCGACCCTTACAAGGTATGGACAGAGCGCTGCCGCAAGCTGGGCATAGCTCCCTGGATCAGCATGCGCATGAACGATGTCCACGGCGTTCACGATCCGAACTACTATCTGCACGGCGATTTCTGGCGGACACATCCTGAATTCCAGCGCGGCAACTACAAGGCAACAGGTGACGGGAACGATGCGGCGCTCGACTACGGGCATCCCGAAGTTCGCGAACACCATATGAAGCTGATTCGCGAACTGGCCCAGCGCTATGACTTCGACGGCTTCGAAATGGACTTTATGCGCAATCCATATCTGTTCCGACCGGGACATGAGGCCGAGGGCGCCAAACAGCTCGCGGAGTTCATCCGTGAGGCGCGCCGCGTGCTGGACGCCGCCGAGAAGCGTGTAGGACATCGCATAGCGCTTTCCGCACGCGTTCCCTATCGCCCGGAAACGGCGCTGCTGATGGGCTACGATGTCGCAACGTGGGCACAGGAAGGGCTGATCGACTGGATCGTGCCAACCCCATTTTTCGGTACCATTGACAACGACATGCCCATAGACATCTGGAAGCGGTTGCTGCTGAAGACCAAGACGAAAGTCGCTGCCGGCCTGGAGGCCATGATACGCCCATACCCGTCGTTTCCACTCAGGCAGGGCAATTCCATCGAGACCCTCCGCGGCAGCGCCGCTTCATACCTGGTTCGCGGGGCCGACAGGATATACACATTCAACCTGTCTCACAAATCCAGGATGATGTCGGAAATTGGGGACCTCAAGACGATACGCGGGAAGACCAGGCGACACGTGCTTACGTATCACGACGTTGCCGCCCCCGGCGAGCGCAGTACTTATCAACTTCCCGCAGATATCGGCCAGGGGGCGCGGTCCAGCTTCCGCATGCACACGGGACCAAAGCCGGATACCGAGGAAGTCAGCGTGATATTGGGCAGTGAAACAGACGCATTCGACGCGTCCACACTGGAGGTCAGGGTCAATGGTGTCGTTTGCGCGTTTTCCGGCGATGTCAAATTGGAGCCGCCCGCGCCATCCGGCCCGGTCGGCTGGTACAGCGTGCCCAAGTCCGCGATGAACGAAGGCTACAACCTCATCGAGATTAACGCGCTCAAAGCCGTCCACCTGAACTGGGTTGAGTTCTACTTCAAGGGTTCATAGATGGGTAGCTACTGCGGCAACAGGCTTTTGTCAAGCGAGTCCGTACGCGCCAAGGTGGGAAGCAACCTCTACCGGGGCCATTGTTCGAAAAAATAAAGCGCAAGAGAAAGAGAGTTAAGCATGTCAATTCATGATGTGCCCATGAAGCCGCAGGGTGAATGTTTGATCGGTCGAGTTACGGCTGAAACTATCGGGTTTATGCCCTCTCGCGTGTGGAACCCGTCTCCATCGGAACAGCATCGTACGGAACCTTATGACTTGCCGATGACCATCCAAATCGGCATTTATCCAACAAAGGAGACCAGCGCCAAATTCTCGCCGGCGCCATTTGCGGTTATCGTGGAACGAGACGAATACAAGGCGCTCGTGGCAGTGGTGGCCGAACCCGGTCGGCATTGCTGGAACCAGGTGGATTTTCACGCGCAAGAAGACGGAATTGAGGTTAAAATCGATCTTGAGGGACACAGCAATCCTGTGGAGATTGCACGGCATGTCCGAACCGCAGTGATACCCGGCCAGCCGGAAGAGACGCGGCACGCCCTCCTGGCGCGCGGCTTGCGGCAATTATATCCCATGTCCGTCTCCACGTCTACCGCACCCGACTGGTGGCTAAAACCGATTTACTGTGGTTGGGGCGACCAGGTATCCACGTCAATGTGGCTGGAAGGTCCTGGACCGGAGCCGCGATGTATCGCGTACTGCACACAGGGTCTTTATGAACGTTGGCTTCGTCGCCTTGAGGCCGGCGGCGTTCCGGTCGGAACGGTTACCATTGACCATGGCTGGTCGCCGGCCGGATCATGGGTGCCGGATACAATTCGCTGGCCCGATCTTAAAGGATTCATTGTGCGCCAGCATGCGGCCGGTCGCCGGGTATTGTTGTGGATCGCCACTTGGCTTTGGGACGGACTGCCGGATCAGTGGTGTGTGTTTCGCGACGGGATAAAGCTTGTTGCCGATCCCACAAATTCCGAGTATCTGGACTACATCCGTCGGCAGGTTGCCGTACTGCTTGGATCTGATGGCTATGACGCGGACGGGTTCAAGATAGACCAACTGTCGTACAGTCCCAATGAGCGGCATCCGTGCGGCGGATCCAGGTTCGGGGACACGCGGTTTTACGAACCGGGCACCCGCCCAATGCGTCTTGCCGGGGACGGCTGGGGGTGCGAATTGCTGTACCGTTTACAAAAAACAATTTACAATGCCGCCAAAGCCGCCAAACCCGACGCGCTGGTCACCAGCAGTACTGTGCATCCCTATTTCCACGACACTTTTGACATGGTCCGCCTGCACGATACCGGATTTGTGAAAAATGGCGACATTATGTCCGCCATGAAAGTGCGCGCGGACCTTGCCCATGCCACGTTGCCGGCCAAGCCGATTGACACCGACAACTGGATAAGCGTTGATTACGCCGGATGGCTTAAATATACTTCCAACAGCCGGTGCATTGGAGTTCCCTGCATTTTTTTCGCTGAGCGGTTCATGCTGAATTGGGCCGCAGAGCCTACTACGCAACTGATTCCAATGCAGGATCTCCAACGGATTGCCGAAAGCTGGCGGCGCTCGTAATTGCCTTAAAAAACAAAGGGGGCGGCATGATATCAATGCGGATTGAAAAGGTTATTACGTGTGTGGCGTTGGCGGCGGCGCTCGTCGGATGCGGTATGGTAAAGCCACCTAAAACCATGGATAAGGCGACGGCATTACCCCCGGAAATCATTATAGACGTGGATTTTTACGATCACGTCATCTGGTCGCCGCGCGGGCTCGGGGTGGAGTACTTCGGGCCGAAGGAAATAGACGATATCTTCAAAAACTGCAAGGCGTCCGGGGTTTCTGTTGTTTACTGGCGGGCGTATTGTCAGATAGCGAATTATCCCTCGAAACTCACCTACAATATCGCGGATATGGAAGTCATCCGCTCGTCGCCGGACGACCGCAGGTCGGAAGGCGCTTTTTCCGCACGTGTCGGGGTGAAGACGACCGTTTCCGGCGGCGGCATAGTTCAGGACGTAAACGCTGCCGGCAAAGGAAAATATGTTTTTTCCTGCGACCTAAGCGCAGACGCCCCCGGGGCCTTTCCGGCGATCATCAACCCGATTGACCGGAAAATAATTCTATCTGGACAACCCGTGATATCCGGGAAATCTTTTCAGAAAAGCGAGCTCAGGTTCGAGCATGACGGACCGTTCGCGGCCGCCGTCCTCTCGAAAGGGAGCGCCAACATCAGCGTATTCATCGCCGACAACCTTTCGCTGAAGGATTCTGCGGGAAAGGAGTTGCTCGAAAACGGCGGGATGGAGATTCCCGACATGCTCCAACCGGTGGCCTGGAAGCCGTTCAACGCCGCGTTTCTTGTCCTCAACGGCGATTACAGGGCCGCCGGCCCGGAAATAAAAAAGAAATATTTGCCGAACGCCAAGGCGTCATTCGATCAAAGTGACCGCCCATATGAGCGCAAACTTTTCAGGAAAACTATGGCTTCCTGCGACACGTTAGCGGAGGCCGTCAAGAGCGCCAGGAAGTACGGCATCAGGATTTACGCGTGGACGGATCCGATAGATGACGGCCGGATGACACTGCCACCGTCATCGGCATGGGCTTCGCGATTTCTTGAGGAACACCCGGAATACCGGCTGGTCAACAAGCAAGGCCGGACGCGCTGGGGTATGCTCTGTTTCGGTTATCCCGAGGTCAGGCGATACAAGACGGAGGTCGTGAAGGAGCTGCTCAGCTACGGCGTCGATGGCGTGGCATTGAAAATGAGTTACCAGCATAACAAGGTCTGGGATGGCAATGATTACGACTACAAGGATTTTCTTTATAACGACATCGCCCTTGAGGAGTATCGGCGGATAAAAGGCGAGCCCGCCGACGGTAAATACGACACCTTGTTGCTTCGGATGATCTACGGGGAATTCTTTATTCAGTGGCTGCGGGAATTGCGGCCGGTCATGGAGGCGTCGGGGAAAAGACTCTGTCTCTTCCAGGAACCGTCGAAATATCTCGATCAGGGCGCTTCGGCCTGGAAGATCGATCCCGTGAAAATCGTCAACGAGAAACTCATCGACGACCTTCTGCTGGAACCCCGCTGGAACGAGCCGTACAAGGATCACTTCGCCATGCTCGACGCGGTCAATGGGTATTCCGAGGCCTGTCGCCGGAACGGCATCAAACTCGGCTATGACTTCTGGCTCAACAGCCTGTTTAACAACGCGAACACGAATGTCGTGGATAAAGACAAAGGGCCGTATATGAAGGCGCAGCTGCTGGCCATTGCCGAGGAGCCGGTGGATTTCGTCGGCATCTACGAGTGCATTCATCTTGACGGGCCGCGGAAACTCTGGCCCTATGTCAAGGAGTTTTCGGAGGCACTGAAGAGCCCGGCGTTCAAAAGGAAAAATGTCGGCGCCGGCATGCCGTTCGCTGACGCGATGAAGGGGAAGAAGAACATCGCCGCCTATGAGAACGGCGCGAAGGCTTATGTCGCTTTCCTTGACGGCAGAAAGAAAGACGCGCTGGACCTGATCGACGGCGACATTTCCGACAGTTCCGCCTACATGGCTGAGGAAACGCCGTTCGACGTAGAAATAAAATTTCCGGCGCCGGTAATGGTCGACGCCCTGAGGATTTATACGGGCGTGGTCGGATACTCCGGCACTCCCAGCGGCGAGAGCGGCATGGCATCGTTCGCGGCGGAAGGTTTCGCGGACGGCAAATGGTTTCCGTTGTTCAAGCCGGTCGCGGACATTTCCAGGATCAATCCCGCAGAGAAGAACAGAGCCAAGAACATGGTCTGTTATAATCTGCTTTACAGGTTCCAACCGGTCGCGCTGGAGAAGGTCAGGATCCGGGTGACCGGGACCACTGACACCGGGCGCCGCATAAGATCTCCCGATAAACCGATCGTCGCAGAAAAGAATAGAGCCACGTTCATCCGGGAATTGGAGATTTTTAAGGCGGAACAATAAAAAACTTTTCCCGGAAGCGACGTGAGGCAGCAGGCGGGAACGAATTCAGCAAATATTGTTTTTTCTTGTTGCATCCGGAGTGGGGCAAACTACTGTCTATCCGTAAGTGGCATCAGGAGATGCCTGAGCAGTTGCGAAAATAAAGCAAAATGAAGGAGCGAACATGCATGGAAAGATGGAAATAGCACGCGGTGGGCGGACTGATTATGCGATCATCACAAACACGAATGCCACCGCCGCCGAGCAATTCGCGGCACAGGAGCTGAGCGATTATCTGGCAAAGGTTACCGGCGCCCATTTTAAGGTCATGTCCGAAACTAATCCGGCCCTGCCCGCGCGTGCGATCTATGTCGGCTGGACAGACTTTGCCAGCAAGCAGGGGATTGACGTTAAAAGTCTCGGGGCGGAAGAATGGATCATTAAAAGCTTCGGGGAAAATCTGGTCCTGACCGGCGGACGGCCACGCGGCACGCTTTATAGCGTCTACGAATTTTTGGAGCAGGAAATCGGATGCCATTGGCTGGATGAGTTTACGGAAATCGTGCCTTCAAAACCGGAACTCAAACTGAACAATCTTAATATCAAAGATCGGCCGCTGTTCTGGGACAGGCACTTAGGCACGGGGTTCGGATGGACATGCGTCGACGGGACATATTCTACCCGTATCGACGGAAAACTGATGTGCCTGTTTGATGCACGTAATAAAGAAACTTCATACCATAAGGAAAATTTAGCCTATTCAGCCCCGTACGGATTAGTCGTCGAGCCAAGTATCGGATCGCCTTGCGCCTGTCATACTTTTTATGCTTATTCCGAGGACTGGCAGACCAATCATCCGGAATATCTGGCAATGAACGATAAAGGCGAAAGGGTGCGCTCCACCAGTGGCGCCGGCCCCGGCCAGATTTGCCTTACTAATCCGGAAGCAAGGAAACTGATGCTGGCAAAACTGCGCCAATATATCGTCATGGATAAGGAGAAAGCATCAAAAAGAGGGGTTACGGCTCCGAAGATTTACTGTATTGAAACAAATGACAACGAACTGACCTGCCAGTGTCCAGGATGTCAAGCACTTATCGAACGGGAAGGCGCGAACGCCGGAGCGATGGTCGACCTCGCCAACTTCCTGGCCGACGGGATCAAAGACGAATTTCCGGATGTACTGGTTGATACTTTCGCCTATCTGCAGACCCTCACCCCGCCTAAAACGATCCGGCCGAGGGACAATGTCATCATCCGCATTGCCCAATTAAACGCCCGTCCTTTTCTGGATGGCAAATTCGGAAACAGGCTCGAAGAAAGGCCTGATTATTTTCGCCCCATGGCCCATCCGGTTAACCGCTCATGCTGCGAGACGTTTCTGGCCTGGTCAAAGATTGCCAAACATATAAGTTGCTGGGATTATTGGGTTCAATATGCGGACAAATTCAAAACACCGTATATCAATCTTGCCTGCATCAAGCCTGACCTGGAACTGTTTCTGGACAGCCACGTTGAAACCATGTATGTGGAGTGTGAATACGCGGAAACATCAAGTTTCTTTGCCTTGAAACGCTGGCTGGGCCTGAAACTGATGCAGAATCCCCGTCAACCGGCCGAACCATTGATTGCAATCTTCATGTCCGGTTATTACGGGCCGGCTTCGTCAAAAATGAGCGCGTATTTGGCATATATGGAACAACGTATTAATGCTTTTCCCGAGACGGAGAAGCTTTCCGTGCTGGAAGAGCAAAATCGTCCTTACCTGGATCTGGATTTCTACGTAACCAGCAACAGGCTTTTAGACGAAGCGGAAGCCATGTGCGGCACAAACAAGCAGGCATTGTTACACGTGCAGAGAGAGCGCATCACGGTTGATTCCGGTTTGCTGGGCATGTGGGCGCCATTGCAGGCTAAACTTCCGGCCGGGAAGACAATGCCGTTCGACCACGAAGCCATTTTTAAGCGCTATGAAGCCCTGCGCCTGGCACAGATGGAGGCGGTTTACTCCAAAGACCAACTGCCCAGGGGCAAAGCGGAGGTGGAAAAAGAGATCCGTGATTTTCGGGTAGGGTGTAAAACCTCTTATCAGATAACCGTATGACGAGGTAAAGTTGCTACCCGGAAAGCTTGTTGCCTGTCAGGCGTTGCCAAAATCGCCAAAATTTCCCGTCAGGTTTTTCGCATCTTTTAACCGTAATTTCCCTGGTCAGAATAGTTTTCCGTTCCAGGCCGTCGCTGCCCTTGTAGCGGAAATTGGAGTAAGCAATCAGGAACTTGTCGTCTCCAGTGGCCAGCAGCGAGGTGTAGCCGCAGGAATCCGCCTGCCGGTCGCTGGATGTCAGGGGTACCAACTTGTAAGGTTCCGTCCAGGTCCAGCCGTTGTCCCCGGAAAAGCGCACTTCCACGCCGGGCCGCCCGTAGGCCAGGACCATGACGCCGTTTTTCAACGTCAGCATCATCGGTTTTACGCCGTAAGGGTTGAACACCTTCGGCTTGGACCAGGTTTTGCCCATATCCTGGGAACGGCTGACATACAACGGGCCTACCCCTACTCCGGTATCCGTCCGGATAAAACAAACCATGGTACCGTCTTCGGCAAACTCAAATCCCGGTTCATCAAAACCGTCGCGCAGCATGGCCATAGCGTCCGCATCGGTATCAGGTATGTAGGGAATAGTGCCCTGCGTAATGGTGCCCGGCGTCCGCCATTTCCGACCGTTATCGGTCGAACGCAGGAAGATAACCCGCCGAAACCGTTCCGAGCCGAGATGCTGACGGGGGAAATAGATATAATATCCCGTCTTGGCTAGCATAATGGAATTGTCCGGCGCGACTTCCATGTTGAACCAGTCGCCGCCAAGCAGAGGGAACAAATCTTTATACGCCATCCTTACGCCAAGATACTCGTTGACTTCCGCAATCTCGGTCACCCATTTATCAGTGTCTTTGTAATAATGGCTAAAACGCATATTCGCCAGTTCCGGGGGCAGGTCCTTGGCCCGGTAAAGCGAAAGTTTCGACCCGTAGGTTTCGGTCCACTGCCCCACCGGTTCAGGGAGTTTAAGATCGGCAACCTTGAGCGAAGGCGGTACACTATGGCTTAAGCGGTCGCCGTTTGGCAACAGCAATCCTCCGCCGCTTGATTTGCCGGTGGGAAGCTTCCACGTATTTCCGTCAAGAACAAAATGGCTGGGATATGACGTTTGCCCGGTGCCGTAAGCGCTTACGCTGTCTTCGCAAATATTAAAGCCGATTGAGATTGCGGGTTGCGTGCGGCTAAGACTCGGGAACTGCCAGTACCCCCAGCGTTTTTCTCCAACCGGCGCCTGCGCGACCACCAGCGGTTCGGCAATGGTTATCTTGAGTTCTTCTGTTTTTCGGGGATCACTTGTGCTGGCGGCTTTTCGGCTTGCTTTGCCGGCTTGAGGGATGGTGGCCCAGCGCACATATTCCCACGATGCTTCGCCGAGGCCCGAGCTGCTGGCCGCTCCGAACCCCAGGGCATTGCGGCCTTCATATTCCATGACTTCATTGTATTTGCCTTTGCCGTCCAGCTTCAGTTCGCCGTCGGCATACAGCTTGAAATCGTTATTCCTGATTACAACCCGGTACACGTGAAAATCATTCGTGGTATTCATCTGGCAGGTCAGGTTGCCGTACTGCGCACGGATCCTGTCCGGGTAAAACTCGAAAACCTCCGTGGATATGCCGTTGCACACCACTATGCCGCAGAATCCCGACTGGAGCTTCATTTTGGCTTCCGCGATGGTTTCGTCCTCGGCCTGCACCGCCCAGGGATAAGAGAAGAAAAGATACTGGCCTTTGTCCGTGCCCCGGTCGGCAATCGACAGGGCGCCGTCCTTTACTTCCGCGACACAGTTGGTGAGGCTTTCCAGGGGGATATCGTATTGCGTGGCCCAGGGCGTTTTGGGCATTTCGGTTCCCCGGTAGGTTACATTCCATTTCATTGCCTTTTCCTGGGCGTATAACCGCCCGACGGTCGCTACCAGAAAGCAACAGCCCAAAATCAAAATCAGCCGCAATTTTCCAAAGTCCATTGGATTTCCTCCGTATCTTACAGGTATGTTAATTGCAAATCCCTGTCGTTTGATTATTGAATATGCTAAATTTTTATGTTTAATTCAAGTCCTATATTACGAACTCTTGGTGAGCAAAAGGAAATCCTGCCACAAAATCAGGAAGGAATAAGCACAATGGAAATTAAACCATTGAATCGCGGAGGTGCAAGCGGACCAGGCCTTAACCAAAAACGGAAAGCATTGCGCAGAATATTCACGATTTACCTGGGGACTTTGGGCGGCCTGGCGCTGCTGATCGGCGGCTGCCAGAATCTGGGAGCTTCCGCCAAGGATAAGGCCGATGCCAAGGCTTTGATGACTTTGCGGGCGGAGCGCCGGGAAATGGCGCATCGGCCCCGTCGGTTGATCTTAAACAACGACGGGGACGATCAAATTTTTGCCAAGGCACCCACGCGGGAAGCGTTCTTGGAAGTGCGGACCACGCCCCTGGCCGATTCCCAGGTGGACACCATCATTTACTGCACCTCGCTGCCCTTCGGCCTGTTCGCCCACCGGTCGCAGGAAGGCGAGATCCTGACCCTGCGGGAATTCCCCAACGGCAAAGGGGGCATGTACCGGAGCATAGTGGCTGACTTCCTGGAGCAGGGGACCGATCCGTTGCAGGTGATGGTCGAGTGGTGCCGGGCACATGGCCGGGAAATCTTCTGGACCATGCGGATGAACGACGTCCATGACACCTATTACCCTTACTTACTCCCCAAGTTCAAACGCGAGCATCCGCAATACCTGCTGGGCACTTCCAATAAACCTCCATGTCACGGCAACTGGACGGCCGTAGATTACGGCGAGCCGGAAGTCCGCGACCGGCTCGTGGGCTACCTGCGCGAGATCTGTCGGAACTACAATGTGGACGGCATCGAGATGGATTTCTTCCGGTCCCTGGTGTTTTTTCGCCCAGTCGCCGAGGGGGGCGAAGCGGGGGATGCCGAACGCGGCATGATGACCGACATGGTTCGCAAGGTGCGCCGGATGACCGAGGAGGAGGGACTGCGCCGGGGCCGCCCCATTCTGGTGTCGGCCCGTACACCCGATTCGATCGAATTCTGCCGGGCTATTGGACTGGACCTGGAACGCTGGATGCAGGAGGGGTTGCTGGATATCTGGGTGGTCGGCGGCGACTTTCGCCTGAACCCCTGGCCTGAAAACGTTGCGTTGGGCCACCGGCACGGTTTGACGATCTGGTGCGACCTGGATCCGGTCGTCCACAATGCCGCGGGTCGCTGGAACCGCAACGCGATCGAGAGCATGCGGGCCCGCGCGCTGGAAGCCTGGAGTGCCGGGGCCGACGGGGTATACTTTTTCAACTTCTACGATCAACCGAAGGATCCAATGTGGCGGGAATTGGGCGATCCCCGGACCCTGGCAAAGGCCGACCAGGTGATCTTTGCCAACGTCATGGGTCGCACTGGGTTCATGTCGGCCGACGGAGCGTTGGCGGAGGGGCATCGGTTCGAGACTGTGAGCATGGTCCACCCGGATAACCCCATGCAATTGCGGTCGCATCAAACGCAGCGTGTCCTGGTGCCGGTGGGCGCCGATCCGCAGGCCTCCTCCAATGGGGCGGCCGACGTCGAGGCACGTTGTCACCTGTTGCTCAACGGCGTGAATGAGGCCGGCGAATTGCGGGTGAGCCTCAACGGCAAGGTTCTGGATGGAGGCGTCCTGGTGAAGGATTGGTGGGAGGCCCCTGTGCCGCCGGGCCTGCTGCGCGGTGGCACCAACGCTTTTGACATTGTTTATACCCCGCCTTCGGATAAGGGCGTAGGCGCCGGCAAAAATACGAACGAGACTTGGAACGTGGTGTATCGCGGCGATCATGTGATGCAGTACCCGCAACAGTTGCCCTGGCGCCGCTTGACCGACTGCAAGCAGTACGTCGAGGAGATTCGCAACGGGGCGCTTTACCTGGCCGACCTCACCGCGGGCGACGCGCAGATGATCAACCTGGCCTATCCCTGGATGGTCAGCCCGGGCGAACGGATCGTTGTGGAGGCACGGGTGAAAGTTTTGGCGTCGGACGATCCCACGGCCGTCTGTCTGCGGATGGCCGACGGGGCATCCGTGGAAATCCTGGCGTTGGAGAAGGACGGTGTCAGGTTGCTCCACGCGGGGTTGAAGCATGGTATGAATACAACGGACGCCTTTCACACGTACCGGGTCGAGATCCTCGGGAAGGATATCCGCGTATACGTGGATGGTGGCGTGGCGCTGGACGGGGCAGGGCGTTTCACGGCCCCCGTTACGGACAAAGGCAACGAGATGCCGTTGGGGTATGGACTGCGGTATTGGAACCGGTGCAGTTTGCTATGGGGATCGGCCAGCGGCCCGGGCCGGGGCGAGGCG
Organism: Kiritimatiellota bacterium; assembly: GCA_026398415.1. Lineage (GTDB taxonomy): Bacteria > Verrucomicrobiota > Kiritimatiellia > JAAZAB01 > JAAZAB01 > VSJD01. Next base: position 27,353 of record JAPLSY010000087.1, read on the forward strand.
CTCTGGGAGTTCGTCCGGTTCCGCCAATCGGGCGTGCTGTTGCACGACGTGGTCTTGACCCTGCATCATCGCGGAAAGTAATCGTAGATGCTGCAACATGGGGTTTCTGTATGTGTGCGGCATGCACAGGTGTCTTGATAATATCAATTGATTGGATTGGTTCAAGACAACGCAAAGAATAATTCAAGTCTTTACAATCTATCTGTAAATAACAATAATTTGTCTTCGCCGGGCTAATTTTTACGGCCACGGACTCCGGATAAAACCATGCCAAAGTGCGACGCACGATGAAAACGCAACACCTGCAACGGATGTTGATCGGGTTGGGGCTAATAATGGCCTTGGCGACGCCCCGGGCGTTTGCCACGGACTGGTATGTGACCACCAACGGCACCGGCGACGGGTCGGCGAGCTGGGCAAATGCCACAACTAACCTGCAGGGCGCGATAAATTCGGCAACCGACAGCGAGACAGTCTATGTGACCAACAACGCCACCTATTACCTCACGAATCAAATAACCGTCAGCTACGCTATTACGGTGCGGAGTTGGGGGCCGGGCGGAATACTGGACCCGACCAACACGATCCTGGACGGCAATTATCCCACTACGACCAACCGGCATTTTACGCTTAACAAGTACGGAGCTACGCTGGCTGGTTTTACGCTCACGAACGGATGGGGCGAATCCGATGGTAATTCCAATACGGCCAGTGGCGGGTCAATCTATTTATCACGCGGAATAGTGACAAACTGCATTGTCATGTATAACTATGCGTTAGGCACGAACAATGGCGGTTGGGGGGGTGGCGGTATATTGTTGATTACCGGCAGCGGGGGTGTGTGGAATTGCACAATTAGCGCTAATTCGTCAAGACAATTGGGCGGTGGCATCTACGCCAAAAACGGTGGCCCTTGGAAGATTGCAAATTGCATGGTCGCCAATAATGATTCGCGCTCAGAAGGAGCAGGAATTAATATGGGAGCATCGGGAACGATTATCAGCAATTGTTGGATTGTCTCCAATTCCACATTTGGGAGCGCTGGCGGAGTTCGTATGAGTGCCGGAATCGCAGGGCAATGTGTTAATTCCTTTATCATAGGTAATACTGCCCGTGGCTCCTGGTCTCCCGGCGGTGGCATTCGGCCAAACTCGGGCTTGATCAGAAATTGCCTGATTGCCAGTAATGTGTCGCAATATGGAGCTGGATTAGCTATTGGCAATGCGCCGACGGAAAGTAGTTCAATTCAAAACTGTACGATTGTCGGCAACATAGCCACTAATGGCGAGGGAGGCGGATTCGATTTAGCGGATTACAATGGTTTTGCAAAACTCGAAAACACCATCATTTGGGACAATAGCACACTCAAGGCAGGCACTATTTCCTCTAATTACTACATTAATCGCTCTGATCCGGCACTTGCGTTTGCTACCTTTACTAACTGCTGCACCTCGCCGCTAATTGTCAGCACTTATGCTTCCGAGGTCAATACCATTACCAACGATCCGCGATTTGTGAAAACCGCAACCGATAATTACCAGTTGCAACCGGATTCGCCCTGCATCAATGCCGGCGTGAATCGGGCCTGGATGGAAGGTGCTCTGGATGTTTATGGCCATCGGCGCATTGATAATTTCCGCAGAACCGTTGATATCGGCGCCCATGAATACCTTGGTAAAGGCACAGTGTTCAGATTCCAGTAAGGAATAGACACCATGCGCATTATCGGTGAGTGGAACAACGATTGATCCCCCTTTTGCATCGCTAATGAAGTAGTGTTTATTACAAGAACGGTACGAAAGTTAATCAAACAAGGAGCTCATCATGAGCTGGGTCCAGGAGTTCAAGCAGTTCGCCATGCGGGGTAATGTGATGGATATGGCGATTGGTATCGTCATCGGCGCCGCGTTCGGCAAAATCGTATCTTCGCTGGTCGCGGATATCATGATGCCGCCTATCGGAAAACTGATGGGCAACGTGGATTTTTCCAGCCTGTTCATCGTGCTGGGCGCCGGCACTTATCCTTCGCTGGCGGCCGCCAAAGCGGCCGGCGCCGCGACACTTAATTACGGCCTCTTCATTAATACGGTTATCGATTTCATCATCGTGGCTTTCGCCATCTTTCTGCTTGTGAAAGGCGTGAATACCATGCACCGCAAGGAGGAAACCAAGGTCGCGCCGCCTATGCCGCCGACGCCTTCAGCGGAAGAAAAACTTCTGGCTGAAATCCGGGATCTGCTGAAACATAAAGCGGTCTGACCGCCCCGCGTTAAAACATAAGGAACGGAGTGACCCATTGTCCAAAGTGCGGAGTGCCTGTTGACCAGGGGACCCGATTCTGCCCGGCGTGTGGAACGCCGGCCGGCGGCGCCGGCACACCTCAGCCGCACCGGTCCGGGCGAGCGCTGAAATTGTGGGCCTTGGCCGGACTGGCGTGTTTTGCCTGCCTCATCATCATGGCAATCAATTTCAACCTGTTCCTCCGGCTGGTGGCAATTGGCGGAACAGTCCTGTTTATGCTTTCAATCGCGATGATGTTCCTGACCTTCCGGAAAGCAAAAAAGATAGCCCCTGCCCCCCTGGTCATTTCAATAATCATGAGCCTGCTTACCCTGTGGGTTTATGCGCTCTTCCTCGGCATCCATTTCAGCGGCACGGTGAAATTCATGGGGCTCCTTTCCGGCATACTTGTAGGCATCGGGTGGGCGCTGACCACACCCGTCCGGAGCAACAACGGCATAGTTGAAAGGGAAGGAAACGTCTGGTACCTGGTCGTCTGGGGCCTGGTTTTCGCGATCAACCAGCTTGCCGCTGCCATCACCGGCCGGCCGCCGCACATTGCAATGGTGCTCCTGCTCCTCGGCACGGGGATCGTGCTCGGCACCAGCGGAACTTTCATCGCAAGGTATTACTCAATGAAGGCCAGGCATTGACATGAAAAACAGGAAATCCGGACTGCGTTCCATGTGCGGACGATTGCTGGCGGTAATATTTCTGGCATCGTTTGCCGCATTGCCGTCCAGCGCCGAATCTTTCCTGGTGCGCTGCGGAATAGTCGGTGAACACGGTGGTTACTGGGTCAACTACGACGGAAATCCCAAGGGGAACGGCATCAAGTTCGGGGGGGACGACAAGCTTAATTATTACTCGACAACCTGTTTTGTGAAACCAGGCGAGACCGCACGGGTGCTTATAAACCCGTATGCCGAGAGCAAGCCGATAGCAGGGCGATTCGGAGCAGGTTCCTGCGATATTGTCTTTACGGTCAATAACGCCGTGTACGAGGGCAAGCAAGATGATAAACGGCGGGGAGACGGGTGGAAATTGCCTGTCAAGCCCGGCTGGAACAAGGCCGTGATCAAGGTCGATGCCTATGCATATAATAACGGCAATGTGCAGCACATCGGCTCAATGAGCCAGGAAGTATCCTTCTTTGTGTTCGTCATACAGGTCGAGCGGGCAGGGCAATTAAGGTCACCGTTTTCGGGTTATCCTGAAGTCAATTCGGGATACATGATGCCGTCGCATGATGGGACGGTCTATGCCTGCCTGACCTGCTTTACGAGGCCGCGCGGCGGCGGAAGCAAGTACGCCCTGGTGCACATGGAGCAGAGCGGCCGCATAATTAAGATTTACGCGATACATCCCGATGTTTCTTCCAGCCCGGTGGCATATGATTCGGAAGGCGGGCTGTATGTGAATGTCATGGAAAGGATAGTCAGGTTCAATCCGGACGGGTCTTTTGACAGGTCCATTGTTTCTTTTAATGAGAACTATGAAGAAGAAATAACCGGCCGGCATCTGGAGGAAAAGGTTTATCCGACAACAGTTAATGGCAAGAAAACGCTGACGCCTGCATACCCGGACCTGCATCCATCTGCGTCATGCAGCGAAATGGCAGTAAACGGCAAATATGTTTACCTGGTGGCAGCGCAAAGAAAGAATTCCAGTAATTACGATGATGTTCTTTGCCGGCTTGACCTTGAGTCCGGTAAAGTTGATGTTCTTTCGCAGGTAAATGTGCTGGACGGCCCTGTTCCTGGTCCCAACGGCCTGGTGTACATGCGCTCGAAACCCGTCAACAAAGGAAAGTCGCCGCGTGGCACGACGATGTGTGATGTCCTTGGTTTTGATGCCAACGGGCGGCCGTCGAGCAGTTTCACAATAGCCAATGCGGGATACGATCTTGACGGATTTGATGGAGCCGGCTGCTTATACAATAGCTGTGTTGTCTCGCAGGATGGACTCAGGGAGTCGACATATATACCGGAAGGACGCCTGAGGCATGTCCGTCTATCCTCGCCTACAAGATATATCGATCTTGTGGGAGGACAGGAAGTCAAGGATAACACGCTTCAAGCACAGGGCGGTCACTGGATGGATGGCGGGTCTTATTATTGCTTATACCGAGAGGATGGTAATATTGCCAGGTTTACTTCATTGTTCCCGGGAACCGGCAGTGTGCCACAACCGCAGCCGGCAGTCGTCAAGCTTGGCAAGAAGGGATTCTTTTCCGGAAAGGATACAGGCGCAAAGGAATCACCTGCCGAGAAAAAGCCGGCAGTCAAATCTGATCCTGGAAACAATGCGCCGGCGGATGAGGAAAATGCCGTGGAGCAGATTCCGTCTTCCATAGGCAACGAGTGGACTCCCGCCCAAACAGATAACACATCAAATGAAGGCGGGGCAAATGCTGATAATACGGCAGGTAATGCTGCCGGAGCGGCCGCGGCAGGCGCAGGCGTGGTCGGAGCGCTGGGCGCGTTCGGGGCATACCTGATGATGAAGGCCAACAACATGGGCCTCAAGGATGTGATCGATGGCGTGAAGGACCTGTTTGAAACCGCGAGTGCGCCGGAGCCCGAAACGCCGCGGATCCTGTTCCAGGAGCCGCCGCATAAAGATGGCGAGGTTAACGACCGGGACGAGGTGTGGAGCGACGAGGATCGCGGCTGGGTGGGCAGGAATCTGTACGAGCAGGAAAAAGAGCGAAGAAAGAACATTGACCTGGTCAACGAAGAAGCCCTGCGCACTTCGGACAAGTCGGTAAAGGAAGCCTTTGACCAGTGGCAGGAATCGAAGAAGAAACTGGAAGACATGCGAGCGTACCAGCTGAAGGAACACAAGATTGAAGCGATGAGGCTGGAACTCGATCGCAGGCAAAGAGAATCGGACCGCGGTGCGAGCTGGACGGAAACCATAAGCGACAACCTGGAGAGGGACTGGAAGGAATTGAAGGAAGACTGCGGGAAACTCTACGATGCGGCCACCGACGCCAACACCTACAGCAAGATCTACGAAGGAAGCAAAGGGCTGCGAGGCAAGATCGCCGAATACGCCTGGGAAGCGGGCTCGCATCCCTGGGATACCACCATCAAGGTGTTTTCAGCCACAGGCAAGGTGCTCGGAGAGACGGCGGCCGCCGTGTATGAAAAGCCGGAACTGATGTTCATAGCCGCAGGCAAACTGATTGAGGCTGGAATCGTTGATCCGATACTTGCCGTGACCGACAAGAACAAGCGCTTGTCGGACAGATTGCTGGCCGTGGCCAAACTTGAAGTTGATTATGCCCTCATGCCGTGGGCAACAACGAAAGTGCTGGGCTTGGCCGGTTCGATCGGAAGCAGGGTGATTGAGACGGTTGGACAGACCGGCGGCAGGATAATGAAGGTGGCTGGCAAGGCTGGTGAAAACCTTGTGGAAGGCCTGCGTGGTCTCGGGCTTGGCGAAAAAGTTGCCGAAGAAGGCGCAGAACAGATAGCAGGCAAGGGATTGAACCCGGCACTGAGTGCCACGGAAAAACGGCTGGCGTTCCTGGAGTCGAGCGATACCCTGGCCAGGAAGGCAAAAATGATGGAGAACCTGAACCAGGTGGCCGACGCGCCGGAAGGCATGCGCATGTTCATGTTGAACGAGGTGCGCAAGGAAGATCCTGCTATTTTCAACCTTGTCCGGAAGGAGTTACACCCTGAGACGGCCGCGAAAATCGGCCAAACCCTCGAGGGGTTCAACCAGGAAGCATTGAGCAAGACATCGCAGGCGTTGACCAGTAACGGTTACGTGGTTAAAGAAGTTAAACTGGCCGGAAACGTCCGCGGCGCCGACTGTGATTCCTACTGGAAGGTAGTGAAAGACGGACGCGTACTGTCCGAGGCCGAGACGCGCAAGGTGGTGGACAGCGCTAGAAAGGGCGTGTTCCAGGATGAATTCGGCCACCTCCGTTCAACGCCGGATGAACTGGGGCACAAGACCATGAACGCCAGTCCCGAGAAGTTCGCGGCCGAACCAGGTGACCTTGGCATCCAGGAAGTGACTATAAAACCCAAGCCCGACGGGACACTTGACTTTGACCAGGCCGTGAAGGCCGGACCGGATCCGGCCAGGACAAGGGGCGTCGCACAGGCCGAACTTATGTCCGACAAAGTGGCAACTCCGGAAGTGGTGCACTCTGTCGGAGAAGTTCTGAAGACAAAAACGGATCACTTGAAAGGACTCGGGAGGCCGGCGACCACCACAGAGTTGCGTGACATGGCCAGGGAAATAACTAAAACCGGCACTCGAACGGTGGACGCCCTGACGGAAAAGACCGGGGCATCAATGACCCCGGACTACCAGGCTCTGCGGAGGCAGCTGGCGCTGGTGGCGGCCGGGGATGCGAAGGGCGGGATACTGCCAACGCTGGATAAGATAGACGCGATTCTTGCGGGACAAATAAAAGTGCTTCAAAATGCAGTTGCCAGGTAACATGGTCGGCAGGTGGAAGGAAACAATCCAGCAGACTGCCGGGGAGGATGAGCGATGTTTAGAATTGGCATGACAATATCAGGGTTTCTTGGAAGTTGCGAGAAGGCCGGGCTCAAACCGTCGGCGTTATCTCCGGCAAAATTACTCCTGGATCAGTTCGGAAAGGGAATGGAACCCGATCGGAGCGATTTCGCCTTACCCGTGCCGGCTGAGGAGTTTGCGAAGACCATGCAAACACTGCTCCAGCCGGATCATGTCATTGCCGCGAGATATGGCGGGCATATGGCTGATCCGCAGGAAGTGCGCTTTGCTTTCGCAAGGATCGAAACCGCCGCACATATTGCGGCGATCTCGCCACTGGCGCCTGCCAGGGTATTCATTGAGTCTTTTGACGGCACGGACGGATGGATGGAATGGATCCTGGACCGTGTGGATCCTCTTAGACTGGCCGCAAGTAGAGGTCAGGCCGCAACGGGTAAACTGACCTGGGTTCAACTCCTGTATTTTCTCCATTCCGTCGACATGTACAGGAGATGCTACTACCGGTCGATGCTGGATCAGGCGCCGGTGGACGAGTTTGAGTTCTCGGAGACGGAATATCTTGAGGATCTACAGAATTCTGTTTTGTCGGCGGACTGGCGCTGGCTTGTGCCTTGCCTGATGAGCATGGTTCCCAGGGCCGTGCCTGATTCGGTTCTTGGACTGAAAAACCAGTTCGACTGTTTGAAAGAATACGGGGTGATAACCGGATCCAAATCGGGGCTCATGAAATTCACCGACCACGGGCAGAATCTCGGGCTGGAATTCATGCTTCAATGGGTGTCCGCGCTCGGGCTGGAGATATGCAGGGGAGACGGGAAGCAGGCGGAGGAAAGCAGGCTTTTCGTATTGGGCACGAACAAGGGGGCGCACCTGTTTGAATTTGAGAAGAATGAAATCAGCTACACGGTCGCAGGCGGGCAAGGAGTAAAGGAGTGCCTGAATAGACTTCTGAACAGGTTGGGCCCGCTGCCCAAAGCCGCGGCCGTGAAGCAATCCACACCGCCGCCCCTTGAATCTGTGCCCGACAGACAATTCTGTTCGCAGTGCGGAAAGCCGCTCGCGCTAAAGGGCCGCTTCTGCCCGGCCTGCGGTGCCGCGGCCTGATTATTCGGTCGATTTCTCTGTCGCGGTGAACCGAAAAGTGCCGATCAGGTGGACCATCACAAAATAGTATTTCTTGAACAGCTTCTTCGGCGCGGTATAGCTGATCATGTAATAATACGGCTCACGGTCGATTATCGCCTGCATCTGCTGGAATGCCTGTCCACTTGGCATCTCAAAACGGGCGACCATGTAAAAAGCCTTTTTCCCGCTCAAGTCGCCCTGGTCGGTCTTGTCCAGCTCGAACTCATCCATGGTTTTCCATTGCGACAGTATTTTATCGGCTTCGCTTCTGACCGTGCTGCCGGGTTTCTTGTTGATGATCTGGAAATTAACCGTAGTGTCATATTCTTCGGTGCCCTTGGCCCCGCAAAAGATATGCGCGTTGTCCTTGACCTCCGATTCCCAGTGCGCCGGAAGCTCGGCAACAAACCCGAACTTCTTATTCACGTACTTATCGTACTTGAGCCCCGCGGGGCCGGCAGCGGCCTCTTCGCCCGATTTAGGATTCCAATCCTTCAGGGGCGACCCTGCCGGATAATCCTGCTTATCCATTCCGGAATTATTATTTGCGGTTCCTGACCCCACCCCGGCGGAAACGTCCTTCCCGGGTAGCTTGAGGTCAGGCAGTTCCGCCCCCGGCTTGGGACTAACCGGGATATCTGTGTTCACCAAACCATTAATATCCCGCTTCTTGCCGTCGCCGGATGACCCGATGATGGCAAGGATAATGATTATGCCGAGGACACCTAACGCAACCAGCACAAGCGGCAGGCATCCCTTCTTCCGCGCAGGCTTCCCCGCTGAAATCGCATCCTTCACCGGCGCCCCGCATCCAGCACAGAATTTGGCGCCCGGCTTGATTTCCGCTCCGCAGGCGGAACACTTGTTTACGGACGGCTGCCCGCAGGGCGCCCCACAGCTGCCACAGAACCTGGCGCCAGGCTTAAGCGCGGCTCCGCATTTCGAGCAGGCAAGGGCATGGCCGGAGGTATGCCCCGTTACCGCCGCCACGGCATTCTTGATGTCCTGTTTGGTTACAAGCTCCTTGTCCGCATTGTAAACGCCATCCATCAGGAATTCCGCAGGCATGTCCTTCGCACTCGTGTAAGTCCCCGTCTTGGTGCCAAACCTGAGGATTCCGAGTTTTCTAAGAATATCGATAAAACTCATACCTGCTCCTTTGCCTGCAATGCGATTAAATCAGGACAATTGGCGCAGCATCATCGCCAAACGACGATGCCACGTTCTTAATTTCTGCATGCGGTTTGCTGCGCCAGAAGCTTCTTCAACCCCGCCAGGCATTTCTCGGCGGAGCCTGGCCGGTTTTGAAATAATTACACTTCACACACTAAGCCGACAGCACTCTCTTTAATAGCCTCCTCTTTTCTTATCGTTTGTCAAGATGGCAATGGATTTTCAACCGGCGGAACTTGGCAAACTGACGAACGAGATAATATCCCGGTTGACCCTTTGCCGGGACGGGTATAGCATTAAACTTTAAAGGAATAATGCCGGCTAAGTTCGTACTGCGTTGTTTCTAAACTGGTGTCATTGTTCGGAAAACAAAGCGACGTAATATTAGTGCTTTGTTACCAGAGGAGGGCGTTATGCGGCCGCGGATGCTGCCAATCATTGTGGGCGCCGCCGGGTGGCGGGCGCTTGCCGCACCGGGACTATCCCTCCTGCTCACCGTGCCCCTTTTGGCCCAGACCATGAACCCGCGGTATTATAACCCCGGCACGCCTACGCTCACGGATATCTGGGTCGACCCACTTAACGGAAACGACGGCCATTCCGGTGCGAACCGCAGTCAGGCCTTGCGCAGTCTGGAAGCCGCGTGGAACAGTATCCCCAACGACGCCACACTCACAACGACAGGCTATCGCATCCAGTTGGTCGCAGGCATCTACACAGCCGACTTGATTCCGAATTACATGGAACGGCATTACGGCACGTATGCCTGCCCGGTAATCATTCAAGCTGTCGATGGCCAGGGCACGGCCACGCTGTTGCATGACCTGAATATCTTCGACTGCCACTATCTGTACCTTGTTGATTTTAACATTACCGCGGGGGCCAACAACCTGATCCACGGCGAGGCCTGCACCAATCTACTGATGCACGGCCTGACCCTGCAGGGCGATACCAATGCAACGCAGGAAACCATCAAGATGAATCAGTGCCAGTATATTTACCTGGAAGACAGCGATGTCTCCGGCGCCTTTTGGATGGCCGTGGACTTCTTCGCCGTCCAACATGGCCACATTGTGGGCAACCGCCTGCACAATGCCGACTGGGTCGCTTATCTCAAGGGCGGCTCGGCCTATTTCCGAATTGAAGCCAACGAGATCTATGACGGCGGCACAATCGGGTTCACGGCCGGCCAGGGCTCCGGTTTCGAATTTATGGCATCTCCGTGGCTACACTATGAAGCATCGGACATTAAATTCATTAATAACGTCGTCCACGACATCGACGGCGCCGGCATGGGTGTTAACGGCGGCTACAACATCCTCCTGGCGCATAACACCCTCTTCCGTGTCGGCCGTCGTTCACATGCGATAGAAGTCGTCTTCGGTGAACGCAGTTGCGATGGCAACACAGGGCGCTGCGCCGAACTACTGGCCGCCGGCGGTTGGGGCACGGTGAACGCTGGCGTCTCTGAGCCGATCCCCAATTGCCATGTCTATATCTACAACAACATCCTTTATAACCCCGCCGGCTACCGGAGCGCAGACAGCCACTTGGCGGTCTATGCCCCGCGTACTCCCTCCATCGGCTCAAACATCCCTTCCCCGGCGGAGACGGATACCGACCTGCGCTTTCGCGGTAACATCTTCTGGAACGGGCCGCCGGATCTTGCCCTGGGCATCGGTGACAGCGACCAAGGCGGCCAGCCATCAAACCCCACCTGCAACCCAGCGCAATTCCTCGCGGATAACACCGTCAACAGCCTTGAACCACAACTCATAAATCCGACCGGCGCAGACTTCCGGCCGCTCATCGGCGGCAACGTATTTTCAACGGCGACGTATGCCATTCCGGATTTCACGGGAACAGATCGCCCGGCCCCGCCGGCGGAGCCGCAAGGCAATCTGCTCAACACCGTTGAGCGCGATTATTACGGCTATCCCCGTTTATCCTCCAGCCCGCCGGGCGCCTTTGCCCAAGCCAATACAAACACAACGCCCAATGACTACGATGGCGACGGCAAGTCTGACCTGGCCGTGTACCGTAACGGCAATTGGGCCATCCAAACGATGGCGGGTAACGTTATCGCTTACGGCTGGGGCGAGCCGGGCTGGATACCAGTGTCAGGGGATTATGACGGCGATGGCAAGTCCGACCTGGCCGTGTACCGTGACGGCAATTGGGCCATCCAAACGATGACGGGTAGCGTTATCGCTGACAGCTGGGGCGAGCCGGGCTGGATACCAGTGTCAGGGGATTATGATGGCGACGGCAAGTCCGACCTGGCCGTGTACCGTGACGGCAATTGGGCCATCTGTACGATGGTGGGTAGCATTATCGCTCGTGACTGGGGCGAGCCGGGCTGGATACCAGTGCCAGGGGATTATGATGGTGGGTAGCATTATCGCTCGTGACTGGGGCGAGCCGGGCTGGATACCAGTGCCAGGGGATTATGATGGCGACGGCAAGTCCGACCTGGCCGTGTACCGTGACGGCAATTGGGCCATTCACACGATGGCGGGTAGCATTATCGCTGGCGGCTGGGGCGAGCCGGGCTGGACTCCCGTGTCAGGGGATTATGATGGCGACGGCAAGTTTGACCTGGCCGTGTACCGTGACGGCAATTGGGCCATCCAAACGATGGCGGGTAACATGATCGCTGACAGCTGGGGCGAGCCGGGCTGGACTCCCGTGCCGTAACGCCTGAGTATGCGTGTCATTCTGGAAGCTAATATGCGCCGGTAAGTACAATGTTTGGCGGACAAGATTCTAGGTAAGGTCTCCAGTGATTTTCACCACGCCGGTTTAATTGTCGCTTGAACTACAGAATTATCTCCCCACGCCTGTCTGATCTGGCTGGCAACACCCTCCACAAAATATTTAAGAATGCCTAAATAACTCCAAAACGTTCCAAAGGCATTCCTATCACCCAAATTCGCCAAAAGGTTCAAAATTAAAGTCGGTTTGGTCGCCAACGCTGATAAAAATATTGGCCATCCAAGCCGTTCCGACATGTTTTATGCATGATTATTCTCGTCAAGCCATCGATAATCCAGTATTGACTTGAAGGTTCCCTTAAGCTTGGAAAACTATGGCTTCAGAATACTAAAGCTTAAAAATTGATCGCAAAATGGCGCAGCCATCGCAAAACTTATTGCTAAATGGTCGCCCGCCTGAAAACAGAGGAAAGATCAAAAATGCTTTTGAGCAAAGGCACGGCCGGAATGAGATTTGAGGTAGTTCTCAAAGTCAAGCGCCTGTTGCCTATCGGAGAATGCAATATATGTTTTGATTTGCCAAGGGCGGAATTTGGCCGTGTGTGGACATTCTCCATCGTTGTGCTGACGAATGCGGTCAGTCACATTTTCCGTAAAACCGGTATAGTGCTTTCCGGGATGGGAAAGGCTTCCAAGCATATAAACGCAATAGAAGCGCGTTTCCATGATTGGCGTTTAGTCTGACTCGGCTTCGTTACCAATATGACTTAGCCAAAACTGGCGTCCGGCTTCGTCTGGAGACCACGCCGTGACTGGCGTGCCAAGGCGTAGCTCGCAGACGGTTTATGAGTAAATAGCCCGGCTTCGTTAAGAACTTCGCCGTGGCAGGCTTCGCTCTTGTTGACACTGCGAGCGAAGCCTGGAGCGGAGGAGATTCGAACTCCCGACCCCCACGTTGCGAACGTGGTGCTCTACCAACTGAGCTACCGCCCCATTTTGAAGAAGACACCAGAGGTCAGACGCCAGCCTGCCTACCATAGCGCTCGGGCAACGGCAGACGACAAGAGATCAGACATCGAAAGTCGAGGTCAGGGAAAACCTCAACCATCGCAAGCCGAACAAGTTCACGCCAACAACTTTACGGCGCTGGTGATGGCGCCAGGCTGGATTGCTTGGCCATCTGCTTCATTTTTTTCTTCTGTTGTTTTTCCTGGATCGAAAGTTTCGGCTTGTTGTTACGACCGGTATTGCCTTTATCCATGCTTTTTCCCATGACGCGCCTCCTTATTTCAAGAATCTCCAAGGAACTTGCTTTTCTGACCGGCAATTATCCTCGCCGGGGTTCGTCTGTCAAAACATTATTTTTGTTCGCTCGCTCCCGCATTAGGACCGCGGGAGGCGAAGAGATGACCGCTCACGGTAATCATCAAGCCGCCCAAAATGAGCGCACTGCCCAGTAGCATGAATCGGTTGATGTGCTCGCCTAACACCAGGACGGCCAGCACAGAGGCCATCACAGGCTTGAGAAAAAACATCATTGAGGCCTGGAAAGCCGTGCCATGGCCAAGCCCGTAATAATAGAGCCCGTAAGCCAGTGCGGTGCCCAGGAGCGCCACATACAGGGTCGGCGCCCAGGCGTTCGCCAAGCCGGCCAAGCCTTGGTGAGCCGTTACCACCAACGCGAACGGCAGCACCATCAGACTGCCGAACAGCGCGGAAAAACCCGTGAGCACAAATACGCCATAGCGGATAATTACACGCCGGACGATACAGACACTGAGCGCAAACAACATGGCCGCCATCAGCATGAGACTGAGCGCCGCCAGGGATTGGCGCGTGAAGGCGCCCGATTCCCAGGCGAAACAGGCCACCCCCACGATGCCGGTCACCATGGCCGCCCATTTCGGCACGCTCCAGGATTCGCGGTTGACAAACCGCGCAAAGAGCAGGACAAAAATCGGGTTGGCACTGAACACCACGGCGCAGGAAGCCGCCTTTTCAAATACCAGGATTGCGGCATGGAACAGCACGAGCGCGAGCGCAAACCCAATGCCCCCATTGAGCGCAAACACGCCATAATCGCGCGAACCCAGGGGTACCGACCGCTTGCGCAGAGCCGGCGCCGCCAGGGCCAGCAGGATGATCCCGGTCAGGAAAAAGCGGATGAAGACCATTTGCAGGGGATGAACCCGCGCCCCGACAAGCTTGCTGGCCACCTCAACCGTGCTGAACAAGCCTACACCGGCAAATAGCGCCAGAAACCCAATGACTTTTTCATGACGCATAGCAGGAACCCGATTGGGAGGGAAGGCCGGATGACAGACGACAGACAACGGACGACAGACCTTCCTTCGTCCAAGCGCTCCGGAGGGCAAGCGACAGATTTATCCCGCATTGTGCGCGGGAGGGCGGACGGCCGAAGACACGACAGAAAAGAGACCTACTACGCTTGTGAAGGCGGCTTATAAGATTTCTCGATCTTGGCGGCCACATCCTTGTAGCCGATATCCACCTGGTAGATTTCTTTGTAATATTGATTCACCGCCGTCGCGATATCGCCCTGGGCTTCCAAGGTTTCACCCAACTGGTAGAAAATATCCTTCTTCAACTCGTCCATTTCGGTCAATTCGGCGGCGGCTTTCTCCAGTTGATCGCGCGCCATATCGAACTGCTGTTTCTGCTTGAAACACCGCGCCATGTAATACAGCGAACGCACCCGGTTGCGCGGATTGCGCTGGGCCATCTGGAACTGCTGGATGGCTTCGTTCAACATGTTGCGTTCGAACAGAAGCACACCATAATCATACCGCAGGGGCAAATCGTTGGGATACCGCTCGATGCGCGCCTCGGTGTTCTTGAACACAAACTCATTTTTGGCGGCTTCCTTGGTTTTCACCCCGGCCAAATCGCCGTTTTCACGGCACTGGGCAATCTCAAAATCGAATTGCTTCAATTGCACCGTCGCCAGCATCTGATCAAGTTGCGGGTCCGCCGCACCGCCGAGGCGCTTGGCTTCATCAATCGTGTGCTTGGCGTCGTCAAACCGCGTCGCCTGCATATACAGATTAGCCAGGGCGCGGCGGTAATTGACGTTTTCAGGCTCGTGCTTAACGCGCCCTTCCAGGTCATGGATCAGCAATTCCGCACTTTTGCCGTCCTTAACCGCCATGGCTTCTTTCTCCAGCATGGACGCTTCCTTGACGTCCTTGATAACGCTCCGGTAGCCTCCCCCACCCTTGGCCGCCTCGTCCCAGCCGCCCTTGGCCATTGTTTCGCGGGCCATGGCATTCTTCAGCATCTGCATGGCCTCGCCATCGTGGGGCTTCAGGTTGACAACGGCCTCGAAACATTCCTTGGCATCCTGGGGCTGGTCCATTTGCATATACAGGTTGCCCAGCCAAGCCAGGAACTCGGCATCCTGCTGAAAATATTCGCGCACCATGGCCAGCGTCAGGGCGGCCACTTCCGGCATCTCCGCCGCCTCGGCCATCTTGCACAGGAAACGGATAAAGGTCGGATTCAGGGGATCTTTGCGAATAAGTTCTTCGCCCAGGCGCAGGGCTTCTTGCGACTTCCCGGCGCGCATGGCCAGCCAGCCTTTGATCAATTGTGGCGCGGCGCTGATCGTGGTCATGACGCGTGCCGTTTGGCCGCTACCGGCTTCATTGAACTGCTTCAGGGCGGTCGCCCGCAGAAATTTCCGCGCCCGCAAAAAATGAGGTTCGATATCCAGCGCCGCCATGAACATATCCATTGCATAAGGCAGGTTGCCATGCTCCGTGGCCACCAGACCCTTGTCAAACAACTCACGTGCCCGCTTGGGCACATTGGCTTCAGATAGATCCGCCATGGAAAAAACTCCTGTTTTTTTCTATTCTTTAAGATTACACTTACGCACTTGTGGATGTCAATAGGCAATGAACACCAAAATCCATGTAATATGAACTTACCGTCTTATTACAGGTTGAAAAAATCTGCTGCCCACCGGGCATTCGATGCCAGCCGAGCATTCGGCGCCGGCCGAGCATTCGGCGCCGGCCTGCTTGTAGGCGTCTGGCTGGCTGCGGAGGCGGCTTCTGCGGCCAGTTTCATCATGGGCGATGCCGTCTCATTGTCCCAGTTATCCCATCGTTACAACTTCCTCGCATACACCGTCCAGGGCAAGAACCTCGAACTGAGAACCAAGTTCAATACTTTCACCTTCGAAGGCGATACCCGTAAGGTAGAATTCAACAACATCCTCGTCTGGTTGAATGCGCCGGTCGCCCGGCATTGGGGCTCATGGACCATTCGGGACCTGGATGTGGATAAAACCATTTTACCGCTGATCCATCCCTCTCAGGCGCTCAAATCGGAAAGCTGGCGTCTGGTGATCCTGGATCCGGGCCATGGCGGCCAAGACCCCGGTGCCTCAGATCTGCGCCGAAATCTGGAAGAAAAACGCATTACCCTGGAACTGGCCCAGCACGTCCGAACCATCCTGCAGAAATACAATGTGGACGCGCGCCTGACGCGCGGCAGCGACCAAACCACCGATCTGGACCAGCGGTGCCTTTTGGCCAACCGATTTGGAGCCGACTTGTTCGTCAGCATTCACTTGAATGCAGCGGCAAATTCGGAATCTTCCGGCATCCAGACCCACATCCTGCCACCGGCAGGCTGTCCCATCACTGAGAGCGCTTTTGTCAGCTCCCGTGACCGCGTGGCGTTTCCCGGCAACCGTCACGACGAAGCCAATATGGTCCTGGGCTATTACCTCCAAAAAAGTCTGATCAAGTACACCCGCTTGGAAGATCGCGGCGTACGGCGCTCCCGGTTCTACGTGATCCGCAATGTGGCTTGCCCAGCCGCCTTGGTGGAATGCGGGTTTATATCGAGCCGCAACGACAGGACCAAAATAATGACTTCGGCCTATCGGGATAATGTTGTCCGGGGCATTACCGAAGGCATCCTGACCTACCTCAATATGGTTAAACGCGCCCAGGCGCTTAATCCCTGAGGAACCCCCGTGCGCGTCCCGTGTGGGAATCCGCTTGCTTCCTGACCCTGATATTCTCATAATGCCATTTTGCTTGGCAAAATTTAAAGGCACCAATGAAAGTTCCTTTGCTTGATTTGAAGGCCCAATATGCGCCGCTTCGCGAGGAAATCCGCGCGGCCATGGACGAGGTGTGCGACGCCCAGCAGTTCATTCTCGGCACACGGGTCCAGGCATTTGAGGCGCATGTGGCCGCTTACTGCGGCGTGCCATATGCCGTCGGCCTATCCTCCGGCACCGACGCCCTGTTGGCGGCGCTCATGGCCCTAGATATCGGACCAGGTGACGCCGTTGTCACGTCCCCCTTCACTTTTTTTGCCACGCTCGGCTCCATTGTGCGGCTGGGCGCTTTTCCGCTCATGGCCGATATTGATCCGCTGACGTTCAACCTGAGCCCGGCCGGCGTGCGCGTCTTGCTGGAGAACCCGCCGCACCGCTTGAAGAAACACCTCCCCAAGGTACTTCTGCCGGTGCACCTGTTCGGCCAGTGCGCCGATATGGACCCGCTTTTGGACCTGGCGCGGCAACACGGCCTGCATGTTGTCGAGGACGCGGCCCAGGCCATCGGCGCGGAGTATCCCGCGCGCACCGGCATCTGTAAGGCGGGCACACTGGGGGACATCGGCTGTTTCAGCTTCTTTCCTTCCAAAAACCTGGGCGGCTTCGGCGACGGCGGCATGGCCGTAACTCGCGCCGCGACGCTGGATACGGCCCTGCGCACCATTCGCGTGCATGGATCGACAGAACAATACCGACACGAGCGGCTGAGCGGCAATTTCCGCTTGGACGCCCTGCAGGCCGCCGTGCTGGACGTCAAATTGAAACACCTTGAAAACTGGCATGCGGCGCGGCGTGCGCACGCCGAATTATACGACCGCGCTTTCCGAGGCTCAGCGGTACAGACCCCACGGGCAGCCTACGCAGACCACACCCTGACGAATCATCACATTTACAACCAATACGTGATCCGCGTGCCGGAGCGCGACCGGGTGCATGCGGCTTTGCAAAAGGCCGGCATCGGCTGTGCCATTTACTATCCCGTGCCCATGCACCTGCAACCCTGTTTCCGCGACCTGGGTTACCGCTCCGGCGATTTCCCGGAAAGCGAGCAAGCCGCCAGTGAAGTTTTGGCCTTGCCCATTTACCCGGAATTAACGGAAGCCATGCAACAGGCCGTTGTGGATGAAGTGCTGAAGGCCGTAGGCTGAACCCCATCTTCCCAATGAAACCAACGCACCAAAACCAGGTTCCGCGGCATGTAGCCATCATCATGGACGGCAATGGGCGCTGGGCAAAACAGCACGGGGTGCCCCGTCTGAAGGGCCACGAGGAAGGCACTCAATCGGTGGAAGCCGTCCTGCGCGCGTGCAAGCGCTCCGACATCCAGTACCTTACGCTGTACGCGTTCAGCACCGAAAACTGGGTGCGCCCGCCCTCGGAAATCAAAGGCCTGATGCAAATCCTGGCACAGTTCCTTAAAACCCGCGAGACCGATATGCTCCAGGAAAAAATCCGGTTGCGCGCCATCGGACGCCTGGATGACCTGCCCCGTCCGGTACGGAACGAACTCCAGCGCGTCATGAAGGCCACGGAACATTTTACCCAGCGCCAGCTGATCCTGGCCTTGAGTTATGGCGGTCGGGATGAAATCACCCAGGCCGTCCGCGCCATTGCCCGGCGTGTCCAGGACGGCAAGTTGGCTGTCCGGGATATTGACGAGGCCCTGGTTGCCCGGCACCTGTTCGCGCCCGATGTTCCGGACCCCGACTTGCTGATCCGAACCAGTGGCGAGATGCGGCTCAGCAATTTCATGTTATGGCAGGCGTCCTATACCGAACTTTATATCACGGAAACGCTCTGGCCCGATTTCCGTGAAGACGCTTTCGCCGAGGCCTTGGCGGTTTACGCCCGCCGACAGCGGCGCTTCGGTCAGGTCAGTTAAACTGTCAAGGAATCAGCATGACCGTATTGAACAAACGCATCGCGAGCGGACTGTGCCTCGGAGCGGCCTTCCTGCTGGTCGCCAACTGGGCGCCATCCATCACCGTCTGCGCACTGCTTTGTGCCATAGTGACCATTGCGGTGCTGGAATTCTACCAATTGCTCGATGCCATGGTAATCCCCAATTTTCGGATCATGGGCGTTGTCGCCAGTATCCTGCTGATCGCCGGGACCTGGCTCTCGTTCACCTTAAAAACAACGGCACTGACCGGCGAGCACGAGTTGATCATTTTGTTCGTCACCATCATTGCAATTCTCATCCGGCAGTTTCCGCAGAAAAACAACGACCAGCCCCTGGCCACCATGGCCTGCACGCTGTTCGGTATTCTGTACGTGCCGTTCCTGTTCAATTACTTCACCAAGCTGGCCTTTTCCTGGGAATGCCCCTCCTGGCTGAACCCCATCGGGCCAACGGGCCGATGGCTGGTGTTCTATCTGATCGCGGTCATTAAGAGCACGGATATCGGCGCCTTCGTCATCGGCAGTCGGCTGGGGCGGCACAAACTGATTCCGCGCATTTCACCGGGTAAAACCTGGGAAGGATTTTTCGGCGGCGTGGCAGTCGGGTTGCTGGTCAGCCTTGGCGTATACTTCCTGGCTGGCGGACATTTCGGCGTTATCACCATGAGTATTTACGACGCTATTATCCTTGGCATTCTTTTACCAGTTCTGGGCACGGTGGGCGACTTGACCGAATCCATGCTCAAGCGCGCCGCAAACAGCAAGGATGCCGGTCATCTCTTGCCCGGCATGGGCGGCGCACTGGATGTGCTGGATAGTCTCCTGTTCGGCGCACCGGCACTGTACATGTATATCAAAATTTTGCTGGCGTTTTAATGAGCAACACTCCAAAGAATATCGTCATCCTGGGCAGTACCGGCTCCATCGGGGAAAGCGCGCTGCGCGTAGTGGCCGCGTTTCCGGACCGGTTCCGGATCATCGGCCTGGCAGCCCAAACCAAGGTGGAGCGCCTACTGGAACAGGCGCGGCTTTTTTCTGTTGAGCGCGTGGCCGTGACCGATCGCGAAGCGGCACGCCACGCCACGCAACTGGCCCCGGCAGGCCTGACCGTACTTGCCGGGCCGGAAGGTCTGGAGGAGTTGGCCGCGCTTCCCACCGCCGATATTGTGCTCGTGGCCGTCGTGGGCATGGCGGGCTTAAGTCCCGTACTGGCGGCCTTGCGTCAGGGTACGGACGTGGCGCTGGCCACCAAGGAAGTCCTGGTGGCGGCCGGCCAAAAAGTAATTGCCGTCAGCCGTGCCTTGGGCGCACGAATTTTGCCGGTAGACAGCGAACACAGCGCCATATTTCAGTGCCTGAACGGCCAGGGCGCGGATCGCGTACGCCGCCTCATGTTGACGGCCTCGGGTGGGCCGTTCGCGCATAACCCGCGCCTGGACTTGGAAAAAGTAACCGTGGCCGAAGCCCTGAAGCATCCCCGCTGGAACATGGGCCGCAAGGTAACGGTGGATTCGGCCACCATGATGAACAAAGGACTGGAAATCATCGAAGCCCACTGGCTATTCGGCGTGCCCTTCGACCGCATCGAGGTTGTAATTCACCCGGAAAGCATCGTGCATTCCATGGTCGAATTTCAGGATGGGAACGTTCTGGCCCAGCTCAGTGTTTCCGACATGCGCTTCGCCATCCAGTTGGCGCTCACCTGGCCGGAGCGCCTGGATGGCGGTCTGCCGGCCCTCGATTTGGCGCGGCTTGGAACGCTTCATTTTTCAGCGCCGGACGACGCGCGGTTTCCCTGCCTGAGCCTGGCCCGCGCGGCGGCCCGGGCGGGCGGCACCATGCCGGTCATCCTGAACGCGGCCAATGAGGTAGCTGTGCAGGAATTTCTAAATGGCAAATTGTCCTTCCCCGGTATCTGGCGCACAGTGGAACAGGTGCTGGGGCGGCATACGGCGCTGGCCGACCCGGACCTGCCGGATATTCTGGCGGCCGATCGCTGGGCACGCGCGGAAGCCGGCCGGCTGATTCGGGAATAATAAAATTGAGGAAATAAATGGATTCTATGATTTTCCATGGCATTTATGTAACCGTGATCGTGTTGCTCTTGTTCGGTGTATCGATCTTTGCCCATGAACTGGGCCATTTCATCACCGCTCGTCTGTTCGGCATGGTCGTGGAAGTATTTTCGTTAGGCTTCGGACCATCCATCTGGAAAAAGAAATATCGCGGTACCCTTTACAAGATCGGCATTTTCCCCATTGGCGGGTATGTGGCCCTGCCCCAGATGGATCCGACCGATGCCTTGCCGACCGTAAAGCCGAAACAAACCGATGCGACCACAGGAACATCGGCCCAGGAACCGGCGACTCCGCCGCCTAAACCCTGGTCGCCTATGGCGCCGCCGGAGGCGGGTAAACCCTGGTCGCCTATGGCGCCGCCGGAGGCGGGTAAACCCTGGTCGCCTATGGCGCCGCCGGAGGCGGGTAAACCCTGGTCGCCTATGGCGCCGCCGGAGGCGGGTAAACCCCTGCCACCGGTAGCGCCCTGGAAAAAAATCATTGTGGCGGCGGCCGGCGCCGCCGGTAATATGGTCCTGGCCGCGATCATCGCCTGGATTGTCTATTGGGGCGGCAAGCCTTCCACGCCGGGCGAGCGTTGCGCCGTTATTGGATTTGTGGACACCAATTCGGTTGCCTACACCAGCGGCCTGCGCCTCGGCGATGAAATTCTTGCCGTAAACGATGTCCCGGTTGCAACGTGGAACGATGTCATCCAGGAAAATACACGCTTTGAAACTGTCCGCTTCGCCGTCCGAACACCGGCCGGCACCAATATGATCACGGTGCCGACGGAAAAGAACGCGCTGGGTTTCCGGATGGTGGATGGCCTGCGCGAAATCACGCTATGCAAGGTCATGGCCGTGGAGACAGAGTCCAGCGCGGCCCAGGCCGGCGTTCATCCGGAAGACGTGATTTTAAGGTTCAACGACGTAACCGTGCTCAGCATCGAGCACCTGGTCACGCTCGTGTCCGCGCGGCCGGACCAGCCCACCCCGCTCGCCGTGGAACGCGGAGGGCAAATCCTGGCCCTCACCGTCTCGCCGCAGCTTGACTCGTCCCTAGGGCGCGCGCGGATCGGCATCCGCTTCGACCCGATGGCTGTGGATTACGACAAAGTGGTTCACATCCCGCCCAGCGTTCAACTGAAGGGCCATGCCACCATGATCCTCAGGGTGGTCCGCGCACTCCTGACCCCGAAGGAAGCCAAACACACGTCCGAAGGACTCGGCGGTCCGCCCATGATTCTTTACATGATCCAGGATGCCGTGCGCAAAGGCATCATGATCGCCCTGTGGTTCATGTGCTTCCTTAACGTGAACCTGGCCATCATTAACCTCCTTCCGATCCCGGTGCTCGACGGGGGTCACATCATGTTTTCCCTGTGGGAACTGGTCACCCGGCGTCCAATTCACCCGAAACTGATTGCCTGGATTTACCAGGTTTTCTTTTTCCTGTTTATCGCGGTATTCATTCTGCTCTCGGGGCGGGATTTTCAGCGACTCTATCAACTCCACCAGCTATCGAAAACGGTTGCCCGTCAGATGGCCGTCACCAACGTCGTCACGAACGCGGTTGCCGGCACCGCTCCGAGCGCGGCTACGAACGAACCCGGAACGCCGTAAACCAGACGGAGCGAGTTTTGTTGCGCAACGACCTAAAGGCCGCGCCTGATGACTGCCGTCGAGCGAACCGAAAAAATGAATAATCTATTTATTTTACGACCTTAATTATGTGATATTTTGGGCGCCTGATGGTCAATAACGAAAGCCGCGAAAAAGGGAAATACCATGAAATGCAAGCCGGACTATGCAACGCTAACGGTTAGGCCGTATCAGCTTCTATGTATCGTTTGTGCACTTGGCGAAAACGACTCGGCCCCAAGTGACCCCCGCCTTAAGGAACTCCTCGAAAAGATCCGGAGCAACCCCGACCTGCCCATCGCCCTGCGCTGTAACACGGCCGACGAATTCAGTTATCAAGCCGTGGGCACCCAGGACGACACGGGCGAAGGCCTGGAATTCAATCGCAAGCGCGACATGGATATACTTCTGCAGCTGGATCTCGCGCCAGGATCCATTTTGCCGGCGAGAATTATTTTTGGGCGGTTACTCAAAGCGATTTCTTCCGTTTCAGGAATCTGCGGTTACGCTACGGTAACATCCGAAGCGTGGCACGGATGTCCACGCGCCAAGAACGGGCGCTACGAGAAAGGTCACGCAAAGGGCATCAACGCCATCATTCCACCCCGCGACACGGAGGAGATGAAACGGGACAAGGACACCTCCATCAAGGACATGTTCGCGTCAAAAGCGATCAAAATTCGCCCGCACATCCTCTTGTGTGCCGTCGCCCAATATGGCGGAGGCACCCGGCCGCCCTTCGCGGCGGACAACCTGCCCGAGATGATTCAACATATTCTCAAGAATCCCGATACGTCTATTACGCTCGTATCGGGCGCAGATTGGATGATGTGCGGTCCCTGCCCTAGCCGTGTTGCCCAGCTTAATGCCTGCGTATGTGGCGCCATCGGCTCCGGCGGACTCTACAACGAGATGAAGGACCTGAATGTGCTCCAGGCCTTGGGCCTGACATATGGCACCACCATGAACGCAAGGGCATTATACAAGTTGATCTTCGAACGGATTCCGAAAACGGGCGGCGTCTGTGCGTTGGATATCCGTATCGCCCAGCTCTCCGTGTGGTGTGACAGCTGCGGCAAAAATCCTGCTCCTTGCCCCGACTACGAGAAGGGCCGGGAGATGCTCATGAAAGAGTTCGCCAAGGCCTGACGAGTTACCCCGCCTGCCGCAACGCCAAATTAAGGGAATAATTTATTCAGGTCATGAGTATTGCATCTCCATCCATCCTGGCGCGGCGGCGGAAAACCCGACAGATTCATGTCGGCCCCGTAGCGGTGGGCGGCGGAGCGCCGGTGACGGTCCAGACCATGACCAAAACCGACACGCGCGACGTCCGCGCCACGATCGCCCAGATCCGCAACCTGGAACGCGCGAGCTGCGACATCATTCGCGTGGCCGTGCCGGACGAGGATGCCGCCCACTCCCTGGCCGCCATTCGCCGGGCAATCCATATTCCGCTCGTGGCCGATATCCACTTTAATTACCGCCTGGCCCTCCAGGCACTGGCCTCAGGCGTGGACGGCCTGCGGATTAATCCCGGCAATATCGGTTCCATCGCCAACGTGCGGGAAGTGGTCCGCGCCGCGCGTGAGCGCAAAGTTCCCATCCGCATTGGCGTCAATGCCGGCTCACTGGAAAAAGAAATTTTGGCAAAATACGGCGGCGCCACGGCCAAAGCGCTCGTGGCCAGCGCCCTGAAACATGTGCGCATCCTGGAAAACCTCAACTACCGCGAAATCAAAATTTCGGTGAAAGCCTCGGACGCGGCGCGCACGGTCCAGGCCTACCGGCTCCTGGCGGCAGCCACCGATTACCCCCTGCACTTAGGCGTAACCGAAGCGGGCACCCTGCTCACCGGCACGGTGCGCTCGGCCACGGCCCTAGGCATCCTGCTGGCAGAGGGTATCGGCGATACGCTCCGCGTTTCACTGACGGAACACCCTTTGCGGGAAGTGAAAGCGGGGTTGGAGATTCTGCGCGCGCTCGCGCTGCGGCCGCCCGGCCCCAGCGTTATTGCCTGCCCCACCTGCGGACGGGTTGAACTTGACGTCATCGCGCTCGCCCACCGGGTCGAAGAAGAACTGGACAAGCTCTCGCGCAAATTTCCCGGCGCCCGCCAGCCGGCGGACTGGCCGGTAGTGGCGATCATGGGCTGCATGGTGAACGGTCCCGGTGAAGCCCGCGAGGCGGATATCGCCATCGCCGGCGGCAAGGGTAAAGCCGCGCTTTATGTGGGTGGAAAGTATAAGACTACGGTGAAGGAAGGGAGCATTGTGGCTACGGTTGTCCGACAGGTGCGCGCATTTCTTCCGCCTTCGCGAGGTCGCTTCCCCCTTCGCTCATAGAGCTTCGGCGGACACGTCGGCGGGACAAGCCGCCGCGCACGTCCCGCCGTATGATACAGAACTACCGCGTGACCGGAGAGGGCATCACCGTGATATCGGCGGGTTCTTTCCGCCTGTGGGTCTGTTCCTTCAGGGCCCAAGCTTCCATCGGCGTGGGAACTTTCGCTTGCGGCGCCACTGGCACGCTCTTGGTTTTGACCTGTTTATACACGAACACCTTGCCTTCGTAATTGCGCAGAACCACTTCCTTATCGGTCATGGATGCCACGTAATCGGGCAGAAGCGGCACCTTGCCGCCGCCGCCCGGGGTGTCAATGACAAAGTGCGGCACCGCCAACCCCGACGTCCATCCCCGCAAACCTTTGATGACTTCCAGTCCCTTGGCCACGGTCGTGCGCAGGTGCTCTGTGCCGGCAACCTGGTCGGCCTGGTAGATGTAATACGGCCGCACGCGGCAGGCCAGCAGTTTCTGCATGAGCGAACGCATCACGGCCGGATCATCGTTGACGCCCTTCAGCAGGACAGTCTGGGTCCCGAGCGGGATGCCGACATCGGCCAGTCGGTTAAGGGCCTTGGCCGACTGCGGCGTAACTTCGTCCGGGTGATTGAAATGCACGTTCATGAAGAGCGGGTGATATTTTTTCAGCATCCGCACCAGCTTGGCGGTCACACGCTGGGGCAATACGCACGGCACGCGGGTCCCGATACGGATAATTTCCACGTGGGGAATCGCGCGCAATTCCCTGAGAATGCCTTCCAGGCGCTCATCGGAGAGCAGGAGCGGATCGCCACCCGATACGATCACATCGCGGATTTCCGAATGCCGGCGGATATAGGCCAGCCCGTTCTCGATGAATTGCGGATGCATTTTGTGGAAGTCACCGACCATGCGCTTACGGGTGCAGAAGCGGCAATAGGAGGCGCACTCGTGCGAGACCAAGAACAGAACGCGGTCGGGGTAACGGTGCACAATCCCCGGCACGGGCGAATCCTGGTCCTCGGCCAGCGGGTCCTCCAATCCGCAGGTACCCTCCAGCTCGCGGGCATCGGGCACCATTTGACGATACAAGGGATCCCCCTTGGCCTTGATCAGGCTCAGGTAATAGGGATTGATGCGGATGCGGAACACGCCGGCCACCCGGCGGATTTCATCCACCTTGAGACCGAATACCTCGGCCACTTCTTCCGCGGTCGTCAAACTCTTTTGCAAAAGCTTTTGCCATCGTTCCATGTTAAGCACCCTCCGGCTTGAGATACTTGCAGTAAATCAAGAGATCGTCGCCGGGGCGGTAGAAATCGCGAATGCGCGCGTTTTCCACATAGCCCAGGCGCTGGTAAAAATTACGCGTGGTTGCGTACTTGTCCCTGGATGAAGTTTCGATCACGATCAACCTCCCCGTTTTTTTATGGACGTCTTTTTCCAACCATTGAATCAAGGCTTTGCCATAGCCCTGCCGGTGCTTGCCGGGATGAACGGCCATCCAATATAAATCTACGACACCTTCGGTCATGGGCGTGGGTCCATAGCACATGTAGCCCACAATGGCGCCCTGCTCGTTTTCAATCACAACAACGACATAATCCTGCTGGCCGGGCTTGGCAAGGCAGACGTCGATCACCTCCGCCGCCACCCGCTCTTCTTCCTTCGTGAACATGCCGGTCAAATGAATTACCTCTAGAACCGCTGGACGATCCTTCTCGATTATCGGTCGGATTTTCATGATTGGCTTTCATTTTTTCTTCAGCGCCAGGCGCACCTGGCTCCGCCAGAAATTCTCGTAGGCAATGCCCTCCGCCGCCAATGACCGTGCCAGACCTGCCTCACGCGATGTATCGGGATTGGGATTCACCTCCAGGATGTACGGGCGCGCGCGCGCATCCAGCCGGAAATCCACGCGCGCATAGCCGCGCAACTTCAATACCCGATAGGCCTGCAGGGCAAAGCGCGTCAGACGACGCGCCAAAGCCGGCAAGACTGGCGCCGGGCATACCGGTACCGTGCCCCGGTAGGTCGGATGCGCGGCCTGCCACTTGGCGTCGTAGCCCACAATGCGCGGCAAGCCGGCGGGATAGTGCTGAAACAAAATCTCCGAAAGCGGCAGGACGCGCGGCGCGGACTCCTCCACAATGGCCGCATTGATTTCCCGGCCATCCACAAAACTCTCGACCAGCGCCGGTTGGTCATAGGCGGCCAGCACACGGGCCACCTGCTTGCGCAAGGCCATCCGGGTCCGTACCACGGAATGGGGGTAAATCCCGATGCTGGCGTCCTCACAGTTGGGCTTCACGATCAGCGGAAATCGAGCCGCGGCGGGCAGTTGACGCTCATCCTCGACGAGCCAGCTCGGCAGGGTCGGCAGTCCACAGGCCTTCAGAATGGCATTGGTCCTGAATTTGTCGTGACATTGAAACAGCGCGTGCGAACTGTTGCCGGTAAAGGGAATGTCCAGCAGTTCCAGCAGGCCCGCCACCTGCGCCTCGTAGGCCGAATGACCGCGGAATCCCTCGCACAGGTTGACAATTACCGCGGGACGTAGGCGGCGGATCGGCGCTACAATTTCTTCAATGCAATTGCGAACGGGAATCCACTGGAGACGATACCCGAAAGACAAGAGCGCCGCCCCCGCCTGCCGGGCGGCAGTTTCCAGGGCACGCTCGGAGAGCGTTTCCTTCGGCCGCACCAAGCGCGGCTCGCAGACATTGTATAAAATACCTACGCGTATCGAACGGGCATTCATTTCAGCAGGCCATGGCGCCGCAAAGCGATCGCGGCCACTTTCAAAATCAGGTTAGCGTAACAATACCCCGCCGCACGCGCCGCCGCCGGCAAGGCCGAATTTTCACCGGGGTCCGGCAGGATGCCGGGCAAGGGATTCAATTCCAACAGATTCGGGTTGCCTTCCGCATCCAGCCGCAGGTCCACTCTGGCCCAGTCCCGGACGCCCAGGACATCCAACGTCCGGCCGACCAGCGCACGGATACGTTTGTCAAGCGCGGCAGATATTTTGGCGGGACAGACCAGAATCGGCAGGGGCTTGGCCGGATCGTCCCACACCCACTTAGCCTCATACCCATAGACGTGGTTCGCGCCCTTCGGGAGCACGCTGTGATCGATCTCCACCAGCGGCAGAATCTCGTAATCCGGCGCGTTGCCCAGCACACCCACGGTAAATTCACGGCCGGGCAGGAATTCTTCGACCAGCGCCGGCTGATGATACGCACGGTGAATCTTGCGGACGCGTGCACGCAACTGGGTGCGGGTCCTGACCAGACTGTCGTTGCGGATGCCCATGGAAGAGCCTTCGCGCAGGGGCTTAACCATCGCGGGCAAACGGAAAGAAGCAAGCTTGCTGGCGGATGCGCCCGGCGCCACAACCGCGAACCGCGCCGTGGGGATCTGGTGATACGCCATGATTTCCTTGGTGCGAGCTTTATCGAGGCAGATACCGAGCGTCAAGGCATCCGACCCGGTGTAAGGCAATCCCAGAATTTCGCAAAGAATAGGGACATGGGCTTCACGGTTCGGCCCCGCAAATCCTTCGGAAATATTAAAGACCAGATCGGGATGCAGTTTACGCAGGCGCGCATAGGCCCGGGTATCGCCTTCCACGCGCGTAACACGATACCGCTGTGAAAGGGCGGCGGCTACCGCGGAGATGGTCTCCTCGGTATCGTATTCCGCCAATAAGTCCGGCGGTTCATCGTCGTCCACCACCAACTCGTCAGGACGACGAACAACCGACATCTCCTGTGCCTTTTTCTTGGATGTAAAAACCAACGCGACGTGCAATGCTGAGTTCAACCGTCAGACCCCTTCCAGGTCTTTTTTCCGATTATTCTTTTTGCGCCGTTCGGTTAAACCGACACCTCCCGAACCGGTGGTCTCACAATCAGAACTTCGAAAAAAACCACAAGCTGTTGTGGTTGTTAGTAAAATATACAACCACCTGTAGTTGTCAACACCTTTTTCAAAAAAATGTCAAATAGGTACCAGTATCGGGAATAGGGGCTCCCTGCCGCCCGTCGCGATTAAAGGGCGAAGCCCTCGGCAAACGGATCTTCCGGGTCGATAACAAACCGGTGAAATCCTGTCAGGAACGGCCGGCAACTAATCCTGGGAATGATGGCGGGGATGTCGCCCACCTGGGTTTCAGCGATGATTTCCCCTTTAAACACCGAGCGAATGGAACTCTCGTGCCGGAACGGCTGGTTCAAGCGCAATCGCCCCTTGCGGTGCAGGACCGCCATGCGCGCGCAGGTGCCGGTGCCACAGGGTGAACGGTCCGCCTGGGCTTCGCCCAGAATAACGATGTTGCGCGCGTCGGCATGCGGACCTGACGGCGGCGCCGTGATCATGCAGATGTCGATGGTTTGGATATGCCGCTGGACGGGATGTTGAACCTGAATCTGCCGGTTGGCGGCCGATCGAATCGCGATTCCCAGTTTGATCAGTTCGTTCGTGTGTTCCGGGTCGATGCTGGTGACGCCCAACTGCGCCGCTTCCACAATGACGAAAAAATTACCGCCGAAAGCGATATCCACGGTGATCGAACCGTGGCCAGGCAGGTCTATCTGCGAATCCACCGTCCAGGCGAATGACGGGACATCCACGAGGCTGACTTCCTTCACACAGCCTTCCGGATCGGTCGTGACCGTACCTTCCACTATGCCTGCAGGCGTCTCCAGCTTGACAACCGTGTATGGCGGCGTCGCCGCGATGCGCCCGGTTTCCACCATCATGGCGCAAATACCCAGCGACGCATGTCCGCACATGTTGTAATACAGCCCGCCGTCCATATAAATCACCGCAGCGTCCGCACGCGGGTCCAGGGCCGGCAAAAGAATGCCGCCAAACATATCCCGATGCGCCCGGGGTTCGCGCATAAGCGATTTTCTCAACCAGTCCATGTTACTCGCCAGATAACGCATGCGTTCGGCCATGGTATGGCCTTTGACCGGCGGAAACCCGTCCACGATAATCCGCGTCGGTTCACCGGCGGTATGGGAGTCAACGACACTGACCATTTGTTTGAAGCGCATGGCGGTTAATTCGTCAGTTACAACGGGAGCCGGACACCGGCGCCGGTCTTGACCGCGCGTTCATAAAGCACTTTTGCCGTGACCATGTCGTCCACGGCAATACCCATGTTCATGGCGAAGATTTTTTCGCGGGCATTGGTACGCCCTTTTTTCTTTCCCGCCGCCAGTTCGCCCAGGTCGGCGTAAATCTTTTTCGGAATGCCGCTGAAATAGACACCATGCTCCTTGATGGAGAGCATCTGGCCCACGTCATCGGTGCAGAACTTGTCGCATTCCTTCATGGCGGCGCTGGTCCAGGCAGAGTCATAATCCAGCGACACGCCCAGGCCGCCGGCTTTAAGCATTCCGGCATCCAGTGGCGGTTTCGGCTTGGTGACAAGAGCGATGGCCGAAAAAACCACGTCGGCGTCCTTCATTATGTCGGCGGGCTTATCGCAGGGAATTAATTGCAACTTCGGAAACAGCTTGCCCATCTCGTCCATGAACCGCTTGGCGGCCGCCGGGAACACATCGCAACAACGGACTTCCTTGAGCTGAGGAAGGGTTTCGACCAAGGCCATCAAGCTCGTACGCGCCTGTACGCCGCAACCGAGGATGCCGGCCGTGCAACTGTCCGGGCGCGCCAGGTACTTGGCGGCGATCCCGGCACTGGCCCCGGTGCGCATGGCGGTGATCCACGCACAGTCCATGACGGCGATGGGGATGCCCGTGGCGGGATCGTTGAGCACTAGCAGCCCCGTGATGTAGGGCAAACCCTTGCCCGGGTTGGAAGGATAGCCGCTGACCCATTTCAGGCCGGCCGCCTCGACCTCCTGCACGTACGCCGGCATGGCATGAATAAAGGCGTTCGGCCGGGGATGAATGCCGGGCTTGGGAGGCATCTCGGTCTTGCCGAGCCCTTTGAGCCGAAAGCCGTTATCCACGGCGGCCAGTACGTCCTTCATGGTCATATGCAGGTCTTCGACATCCTTGCGACTGAGATAAATCAGTTCCATGGGAATTCCTTTCGTTACGGGTTCATTCGAATACATAATTTATGGTTTATGATATTGCCTCTCTGCAAAACAGTATCTATATTGCACATTAAATGTAATTGCAACCATAGAAAACGGAGGAACCCATGAGCAGCCCTGAAGAAAATATCTTTGCCTTGCTGAAGGAACGCCAGACCCCGCATGAGGTGATTGAACATACCCCGGTGTACACCAACGCCGCCATGGCAGAAGCGCTGGGCATACCCTTAGCCGACACTGTCAAAAATATAATGCTGGAAACCACCGAAGGCGAAATCATTTTGGTGGTCCTTCCGGGAGACCAGCGCTTCGACTCGAAACGGCTGACGGCCAAGGCGGGGACCAAGCGGGTAACCTTCGCCAAGCCGGAAAAGGTGCTGGAATTCGCGGGGTGCGAGGTGGGCTGCGTGCCGCCTTTCGGTCACGTCAAGCCTGTGCGCGTTTTCCTCGATGGCGCCCTGTTGTCAAAGGGCCAAGTCTATTTCAATCCCGGTTCGCACACGAAATCGGTGAAGATCGAGGCGGCGCGCCTGCCGGAGCTGGGCGCGATGATCCAGTTCTGACGATCTGTTGGTACGGCAACATTGAAATCTCAGCGCCGTCAGCGCGCGGGTTCCACGATGGACACCTTGCACAGCAGCGCGCCGACAACCACCAACACCCCGGCTACCCATAGATTGAGACCGATGCCGATGTGCAAATAAAGTCCGTTAATCAGGATCGCTATAAGCGGCGTGAAATAAGCGGCCAGTGAAACCAGGGTGATATTGCCGCGGCGCATGGCAACACTCCAGCACATATTGGCCAGAAGCGCCACAAACAGGGCAATGAAGATGAATTCCCCTGCGGCCCGCGCCGTCCAGACGGTCGTTTCATGAAAGAGATATCGCAGGGGCATCATGGCCAGGCCCGTGCCCAGCAGGAAGAACGGCAAGGTGGAACCATCTATCGTCGAGCTGAATTTGCGGCTCAGGTTGGAATACATTGCCCAGGCAAAGGCGGCGATTGCCATGACGAGGTAAGGCGCCCAATGGGTTTTGATATTGAGGACTAATAGCTCAGAGGAAAATGCGCGCCCATTTTGCTGCAATAGCCCCAAGGCGACACCGCTCAAGGTCAACAGCATGCCGGGAATCAGCCATGGGCGCGCGCGCCGCCGCAGGATCGGCACCGAAAGCGCCAGCGTCAGACCGGGCCACAGGTAATTAATCAGCGTCATTTCCATGACCTGTTGGGAGTTCGAAGCCCATCCCAAGGCCGTGAAAAATCCGAAATAATACAAAATAAAACAAAAACCGCCACCCAGCCAGTAGGCCGGTGGAATCGACCTCCAGGCCTGCGGCCGCTTCCGTCGTGCCAGCAGCTGAGCGGCCAGACCTATCGCGCCCGCCGTGGTGTAAATCATGGCCGCAGCCGTCATTGGGCCGAGCTGGTTCTGCAGACTTTTGCATACGGCCACACTGCTGCTCCAGAGCAGGATCGCCACCAATCCCAGCAGTGTCGCATTGCGAGCGGCCCGATCAGGGTTATGCACGGATTGAGACGGCATCGACAGATTCATTTTCATCAGGAGCGCCTCAGGGTTGCGTGCTCGCCGACGGTTCGGCGTCAAGCCCTTCTTCCTGCTCCGTCAGAACACTGATGACGTAATACCCGATCGGCACGCCCACCACCATGCCCCAGATACCGAAAAACCGCTCACCGACAAGAATCAGGATCAGGACCAGGATCGGGTGGACGTGCAGAACTTTGGCCGTAATCCGCGGGTTGAGGACATAGGCCTCAAACGAGTGGACGATCATGATAAGCACAACGAGCTTGAAGACAAGCAAAAGTCCACCAACTTGAACGCCGAAGAGCAGGATCGGAATGGAGCTTAGAAATGTTCCGAGAATGGGGATGAAGCCGCAAAAGAATACGATGGTCGAAAGCAAGGCAATATTCGGCACGCCGAAGAACCAAAGCCCTATGGCAGTCAACACCGTATTGCAGACCGCAATGATCGCCTGGGCGCGGAGCGCCTTACCCAGGACATCGGCAAAAGCAATGAGATGCGGCGCGGCCCCCAGATAGAAGGTACGGACCCGGCTCCGCTCCAAGTCCTTCATTTTCCCAACGATCCTTTGCCAATCCATGACCAGGATGAAGGAAAAAATGATGGCCAGGAACAGCGAAATCAGGATGTGCCAGCCAATTTTGACAAAGCGGAGAATGAAAGCGAGCACATGCGGCAAGGCGGCTTTGACGGCCTTAGCAACCTCGCCCTTAGCGGAATCCATCATGGCCGCATATTCCCCCGATTCGATGACGGCCTGGGCTTTTTCTTCGCCCATGCTTTTGACCACGATCTTCTCGACAAATCGGTTGATCTTCTCCTGCGTTTGCTGCTCGCCTTCGCCGGCAAATTCCAACAACACCTGGTTGGACTCGGCCATCAGTTGCGGCCCCACCCAGACGCCTACCGCCCCTAACAGGCTCACAAACAGCACAAAAACGGCCGCCGCCGTCAACCGGTAACTAAGATTCGTCCGATGCACAACCCATTGAACGACACCCTTCGTGATATAGACGATCAGGAAGGTCTCAAAGATCAGCAGGAAAAACGGTTTCAAGAGATAAAAGAGCCCGATGAGAATCGTCCAAAGCACCATCTGCTCCCAGTGGCTCTCAAAGAATTTCTTAACCCCGGAACTTGCGGGCATGTTTATCTCCTTTGCATTTCGCATTATTATTGCATGCCAAATATCATGCGCACCTGAATGACGGACAGGCTACCGCCAATCGGCCCAACCAGCCAGTAAATAAATAGTTGCATAGTCGGAAAAGATAACATAAAAGAGCTATGCGCCAAACCACTTGACCTGACATGTGCGGTCATTATGCCCAAACAAAAAGGAGAAGGAAATCATGTTACACAATCCTGACGATTTAAAATATACAAAAACGCATGAATGGGTCCGAACGAAAGACGAGGAGATTGAAGTCGGCATCACGGATTTTGCCCAGCACCAGCTTTCCGACATCACCTATGTTGAACTGCCGGAACTGAACCGGCACCTGGATGCCGGCGAGGAAGCCGTCGTGGTGGAATCCATCAAGGCCGCCTCCGACGTCTATGCACCCATCGCCGGGACCATTGTGGAAGTCAACGAAGCATTGGCTACCACGCCGGAGGTTATTAATTCGGATCCCTTTGGCGCCGGCTGGATTTTCCGGATGAAGCCGGACCATGCGAACGATGTGGACGCCCTGCTGTCGTCGGAAGCATACGAGGCCAGCCTGCCGGCTGAACACTAAGCCGGACGGCGGACGACAGAGGACAGACATCAGGGGTCAGTAAGACGGTCTGAATATTCCAGTTTACGGTCTACAGGCCACGGTCTGTTTCAGTTCCTCAGACTCTGGATCGGCGCGGGAATGTGCCCGCCGTGGCGGACGAAATCGGCACTGCCGGATGAATTATTGACCGGTATCACCGTGCCGGAGCCAAAGAGCCCGCCGAAATCAATCCTTTCGCCGACTTTCTTGCCTGGCGCCGGAATGAGCCGCACCGCCGTAGTTTTTTGATTATAAATACCGATGGCGGCCTCATCCATGATAATCCCACTCAGGGTAACACTGCTGATATCGCCCGGCACTAGAATCATGTCCAGGCCGACCGAGCAGACGGCGGTCATGGCCTCCAATTTTTCCAGCGTCAGGGTTCCATCTGCCACCGCCTTGGCCAGGACGTGATCTTCCATCACGGGAATAAAGGCGCCGGACAAACCGCCCACCGACGATGACGCAAAGGCGCCACCTTTCTTGACCGCATCGTTCAGGAGCGCCACCGCCGCCGTGGTACCCGGCGCGCCGATCACCTTGACACCCATGGCCTGATAAATCTCCCCGACACTGTCGCCGACGCGCGGGGTCGGCGCCAGGGATAGATCCAGCACACCGAACTGCATTCCCAGCATTTCCGCCACTTCGCGCCCGATGAGTTCACCGGTACGCGTGACCCGGAAGGCCGTGTGCTTCACCTCTTCCGCAATCTCGTCGAGCGTACAGCGGGGGTACTGTTCCACCAGCCGTTCGATGGCGCGCTTGACGACCCCCGGGCCGCTCACGCCAACATTGATGACACATTCCGGCTCGCCGGCGCCCAGGAACGCGCCCGCCATGAAAGGGTTATCCTCCGCGGCATTGGCAAAGACCACGAGCTTGGCACAACCGAACCCGTGCGCCTGTTTCGTGGCCTCGGCAATCTTCAGGAGCGTTTCACTCACCAGCAAGATGGCGTCCACATTTATGCCGGCCTTGGTCGTGCCGATATTAACCGAGGCACACAGCCGCTGGGTCTGGCTTAGAACCTGCGGCAACGATTCGATCAGCAAGCGCTCGCCGGGCGTCATGCCTTTATGCACCAGGGCGGTAAACCCGCCGATCAAGTCCACGCCCACTTCCGCCGCAGCCTGATCCAGCGCATGCGCCAGGCCCAGCGCCGCTTCCGGGGTATGCCCTTCCAGGAGCTGACTGGCCGGCGAGACCGCGATGCGCTTATTGATGATCGGCAGGCCATACTTGGTCGTGAGCTGGTCGCAGATACGCACCAGGTTGCCGGCCTTGCGTTTAATCTTGGCGCGCACGGCCTTCGTGACCACCGCACTGTCGCGGCCCGCGCAATCGAGCAGATTGATGCCCATGGTCACGGTGCGCAAATCCAGGTTTTCCTGCTGGAGCATGCGCACGGTATGCAAAATATCATCGGTCCTGTGCATGACTGGTTTCTTCCGCCTTAATCAAGGTTTCAGCAAACGCCGGATGGAGCCTACTTCGTTCGTGGCCCGGAACAGATTTTCGTGCTGCAGACCGATCACCAGGGCAAAGGGCGCCATGACAGCGCGCAGTTCGTCCTGGACCTGCTTGAGGTCTAAATGCGCGGGCACGGTCACTTCCCCAATGTGGGTGACCTGTTCGCCGACGATCCGAAAGAACAGATCCTCGACATTGATCTTTTTCTCGGCCAGATATCCGGTGAGCGCCTTCAGAATGCCCGGCCGGTCTTTACCGGACATGGTAAGAATATAGCGGCCACCATCGCAAGGCACGCAGGAGCGCGGGGTATATGGCCGAACGAGCACAGACGCCTCGTCCTTGTGGAACCGGTTCTGGATGGCGCAGCGAATGGCTTCCTCGCCGACTGCCTGCGGAAACGCCACGGTCATGATGACGGTAAAATAGCCCTGCACAACCGTCTGGCTGATCCCCTCAATATTGGCGCCCAAGTCCGTCACGCCCGAGGTGATCGCGCTCAGGATACCCACGCGGTCGGCAATCAGGATGGAAAGAACATAACGATGGTCCATATTAATCCTCGCGCTGTAAAAACATGGAGAATGTAACGCAAAGCCGCTCAGGCGCAAAGCAAATATTTGATGATAGAGGTGCCGACTCCTTCCTTGACATACCAAAAACGGCTGTATTTAATGCGCTCATGACCGCCTGGGCCATCACAATTGATACACCGCTACCTTATGATGATGGTGTTCGCCTGCAGATTGCACTGGTAAATGCCCGCATCGCCGAGACCATTCCCGATACGGTTTTGTTCCTCGAGCATACTTCCGTCATCACACTCGGTGTGCGCGCCCAGGATAGTCATGTCCTGCTGTCGAGTGCGGACCTGAAACAACGGCACATTGATCTTTACCACTCGTCGCGCGGCGGCGACGCAACCTGGCACGGGCCCGGTCAGCTTGTGATGTATCCCATTATCCGGCTGGGCGAGCAGGAGGCCGATGCACACGGCTACTTGCACAACCTGGAAGAAATCGCCATCCGCACCGCCGGAGATTTTGGCGTCACGACCTATCGCCGAGCCGGCCTCACGGGCGCCTGGACCCAGACCGGCAAGTTGGCGGCCATCGGCATCCGACTCAAACGCTGGGTAACGTTTCACGGCATGAGCTTCAACGTCAAGCCCGACCTCGCCGGGTTCACCACCATCATCCCCTGCGGCCTGGCGGGTGAGGCCGTCACCTCGCTCGAAAAGCTCCTCGGCGCAACCTGCCCTACCCTGGCGCAGGTCCGGGAACATATGGTCCGGCATTTCAGCAATGTTTGTCGCCGGGAGCTGAAATGTGCCGGTCCTGCGAATCGCCTGCCGGAGGAACTGGAAAAGATTCTCAAGGCGCACGCACCGTGAATATAAACCAATATTCCCCGGTAATCCGTCAGCGCATGACATCGGCACGCGAAGCAAAGTAAGTCAAAAAAAGGTGTCCTGGACTCATATCGCTTTCAATAGTCAAACGAAACACTTTCGCAATCTGCTAAACAATAAGGAGTTATAATAGCATGATCAACAAACTAACCGCATGGCTGTTCATTCTTATGGGAGGCATCGCAATTATGACTGCAGGCGCACGGCAACGCGAAAGCACCGAATGGGTGAATATAACCTCGTATAACGCAAATGACAATAAACTCCCGCGCGTATTGCTTGTTGGTGATTCCATCTGTAACCAATATCAGTCATTCGCAAAGGACGAACTTGCCGGTAATGCGTACGTTTCTTTCTACGCCACTTCAAAATGCGTTACCGACCGTTCGTACCTTAAGGAACTCTCATATATTCTTGAAGAATATGATTATACGGTGATTCATTTCAACAACGGACTTCACAGTCTCACTACTGATCCGGCGGAATGGGAGGCGGGGCTACGCGCGGCGTTCAAACTACTCAAGGAAAAGGGTGGGAATGCTAAAATTATCTGGGTCTCATCAACACCCCTCAAAGATCCCGCGCTTACCGAAAAGGCAAAAGCGCTCAACGCCATCGGCGCTCGTCTGGCGGCCGAAAACGGATTTCCTGTGAACGACCTCTTCGCGCTCATGGATCCGCTCGATCGAAGCATCTACTGGGCAGACACGTACCACTTCACCAACGACGGCAAGAAAATGCAGGCAAAGAAAGTTGCTGCCATAATACGCGCGGTGCTCGGTACAGAGAAAGCGAACGTTGTTGCCAAGGCGGCAACGGATACTGGGTCGGACGGTAAACTCGGACCGGCAAAGTCTGCGGTGACAACAAATGCCGCGACTAATCCGCAGCAGAATCAGGGGAAGCATTGAATTAGGGTGAAATGCCGTGCCAAACGAGGGGCGTCAAGGAAAACCGTCATTCCGATTAGGTCGGCGGCAGTTTCCCGGCAAAATGACAGCGGCTCGTATGGCCCGGACCGACCGCGCGTTCGTCCGGCAGTTGCGCGCGGCACAGATCCATGGCGTAGGGACAGCGGGGATGGAAGGGACAACCAGCAACTAAAGAGCTGGCCGTCGGCACTTCGCCTTGCACGATTTCCCGGCGTACACCCGCGGCACGCGCGCGCAATCCTTTTTCCACGTCCGGCACGGCACTCAGCAGAGCCTGCGTGTAAGGATGCGAGGGGCACGCAAACAGCGCGTCCACCCCCGCCGCTTCGACAATCGCTCCGGCATACATGACCAGCACCCGGTCGCACATATAGCGGACAACGGCCAGGTCATGGGCAATGAACAGGTACGCCAGGCCCCGCGCCTGCTGCAGGTCCTTCATCAAGTTCAGGATTTGCGCCTGCACGGAAACATCCAGCGCCGAAACCGGCTCATCGGCCACGACAAAAACCGGATCCAGCGCCAGTGCACGGGCAATGCCGACGCGCTGGCGCTGGCCGCCGCTGAACTCGTGGGGATAACGCGCGGCATAATCGGGATCGAGCCCGACCGTCTGCAACAGGTCGCGCACACGCCGCTTGCGTTCCGCACGGTTGCCCAGCCGGTGCACGGCCAGGCATTCCTCGATGGCCGCGCCGATCGCTATGCGCGGATTGAGCGAACCGTAGGGATCCTGGAAAATCATTTGCGACCGGCGCCGGTAGTGAAAAAGGTCCCGGTGAGCGAGCGTCAGCACATCTTGATCTTCAAACCGAACGGTCCCGGCCTGCACCGGCACCAGACGCAGGACGGCATTGCCCAGCGTGCTTTTACCGCACCCACTCTCACCCACCAGGCCGACGCTTTCACCTTGTTCGACGGCCAGCGAAACGCCATTGACCGCGCGCACTTCGTGACCGTGCCCGGCACTGAACCGAACATGCAGATTATTTATTTCCAAAAGTGACATCGCACCCTATGGTCCTCTGTTATGATTGTTTCAATCGGGTCCTCCTGACGGCATAACGCCTGGGCCTTCGGACAGCGCGGATGAAATGGGCACCCGGTGGGCAGTCGCGCCGGATTGGGCACGGCGCCGGGAATCCCGATCATGCGCGTCTTGCCGCCGCTTAAGCGCGGCACGGCGGCCATGAGTCCGCGCGTGTAAGGATGCGCACTTTGGCCCAGAATTTGCTCGACCGGCCCGCGTTCGACGATGCGGCCGGCATACATGACGTTGACCCGCCGGGCCACACCGGCCACCAGGCCCAGGTTATGGGTAATCAGTAATATGGCCATGCCCAGTTCCTCCTGTAAACGGACTAACAGGTCGAGAATTTGCGCCTGGATCGTGACATCCAGGGCAGTGGTAGGCTCATCGGCCACCAGCATGCGGGGACGACAGGCCAGGGCCATGGCGATCATAACGCGCTGTTGCATTCCGCCGCTGAGCTCATGGGGATACGCGTTGAGACGGCGTTCGGGATCAGGCAAGCCGACGCGGTTCAATAGACTGATAACTTCCGCCCTAACGGCAATGCCCGCTCGGTGCAACTTGAGCGCCTCGGCAATTTGCCAGCCGACACGGAATACGGGGTTAAGCGAAGTGGCCGGTTCCTGAAAAATATAGGCAATTTCCGCGCCGCGCATCTGGCGCAATTGGGCCGGGTCCATGGCCAGCACATCGCGGCCGGCAAACCGGATATTGCCGCCAGCCACGTAACCGGGCTTGGCCACCAGCCGGGTCAGGGCCAGCGCGGTGACACTTTTGCCACAGCCGCTCTCGCCCACCAACGCAACGGTTTCACCCGGCGCCACGCTGAACGATACGCCGTTCACCGCCCGGACCGGTTCCGTCCGCGTCCGGAAGAAAACGCTGAGTTGGTCCACATTAAGTAAATTATCTTCCATTTGTTACTTGTGATCCTTATGCGCTTTATTACGACTACGATTAAACCGGTCAATAATATCGGCAACTTCACCCAGCGTGCCGACCACAAAATCGGCAGGCGGATCAGGACGCCGCGTGGTGAGGTGACTTTCCAGAAAAACCGTGGGAGCACCGGCACGCTGGCCGGCCTCGATGTCATACCGATAATCACCCACCATCAGCAGGGCCGCGGCCGGCACGCGCAGGCGGCGGGCGGCCAGCAGAACCCCTTCAGGATCAGGCTTGGGACGTTGAACATGGTCGCGGGTAATGATGACGTTAAAATCCGCCAGGCGCACATGGGCAAAGTTCTTGAGCGCCGTTTCCACCGAGGCGCGCCGGTTACGCGTGAGAATACCCCGCCGGATATGGCGCTGTTTCAGGAATCGGACAAGTTCCTCGGCACCTTCGTTGGGATGGGAGCACCGGGCAGCGTGATCTTCAAACTGCTCCAGGACCAGCCATGCCTGACGTCGGTCCGCTACAGACGGCAGGCCCTCGATAAACTCCAGAATGGGCACATCGCCCGGGCAGCGGATCGCTTTTTTGATCCCGGCAAAGTCAATGCTTCCCGGCAACGTCAGCGTGCCGTCAAAATCAAATAATACTGCGCGAATGGAATTCATTGAAAATTTACCTGAATTTCATATCATCCAAACCCATGACCAACCATCCCGCATCACCCGGCGCCTGCGTCCGGTGCGGCGCCTGTTGCCGCAAGCCGGGCGACGTGCGCCTGCAGAACGACGAAACCGAAATCATCGCCCAGTTTCTGCACCTGACGATCCACGACTTCACCGCCGCCTATACCCGCCTGCGCACCAATCGCTCCGGGCTCATTCTGGCCGAAGCGGCCGATGGCGCCTGCATATTCCTGCAGGACAACCAATGCCGCATCCAGAACGTTAAACCCCGGCAATGCCGCGATTATCCCGAGACCTGGCATATCCCCGGGGAGGAGCAATTTTGCCGCGCCCGGCACGGTCCAGCATAACACAGGCTGGCCGGCGTTTGCTTTGTTCTTTTCCGGCTGTCACGTCATCCGTCGTCTGTCCTCCGTCGTCCATCTTCAGCGCTCGCTGGTTCTTAAGCGCGGGTCGAGGGCATCCCGCAACGCATCGCCCAGCAGGTTAAACGCCAGCACAATGAAAAAAATCGCCGCGGTCACAAAGGTCATTTCCCACCATACACCCTGCCACAGGCGCAGGCGGGCGTTGCTGATCATGATCCCCCAGGAAGGTTCGCCCTGCACGCCGATCCCCAGGAAGCTCATGAATACTTCCGTGGAAATGGCCGCGGGGAACCGCAGGGAAAAGGTGATGATGACGATGTGAAACACATTAGGCAGAATGTGCCGGAACATAATCCTGAAAGGCCCCAGCCCAAGCGCATGGGCCGCCTGCACGTAAGGACGCGTCTTGTGTTTCATCACCTCGCCCCGGATTAACCGGCACAAGTTGACCCAGGTCGTCAGACCAATGCCCAGGTACACGCCCAGCAGACCCTTGCCGACCACCATGGCAATGGCCAGGATAAAGAGCAGGCCGGGGATGGACGAGAAAGTGGAATATAACCAGACGATGAAGTCATCCGTTTTGCCCCCGAAATATCCGGCCAGGCATCCCAGGATGACGCCGATGGGAATGGCAATGCAGGACGTGATGATCCCGACCTGGAAGGCGATCCGCGCGCCCTGGACCGTGCGCTCAAACACGTCGCGCCCCAAGTTGTCCGTGCCGAGCGGATGATGGGCCAGCGTACGCAAGCCGACGCGGAAACGTGCGGCAACACTTCGCGCCGCCGGTTGGCCACGATAATCAATAGCCGGGGAACTGACTGCGCCAGGATTGACGCGAGGGATCATCGCAAACGGATGCCGGAATACGCTCGGCGCGAGATATTCCTCCCGTAAATTGGTCTGCTGGTAGGGCGGCGCCATGTCCTGCCAATGGAAATACCAGAACACACCCTCGCCATAGAGCGCCATTGCCAGGTAGATGACAATGATCCAGAAGGATGCCACGGCGATCCGGTCGCGGCACAATTGCCGCCACGCATCCCCCCAGAGAGAGGAAGAAATTGAGCGATTCAGTGATTCAGTGATTGAGTGATTCATCCTATTTTTACCCGCGGATCAAAGAGCGCGTAACAGAGATCGGTCATCAGGTTCGCAA
Source organism: Kiritimatiellota bacterium (assembly GCA_026398415.1). GTDB lineage: Bacteria > Verrucomicrobiota > Kiritimatiellia > JAAZAB01 > JAAZAB01 > VSJD01. Next base: position 69,529 of record JAPLSY010000087.1, read on the forward strand.
TCACATACAGGATCGAGCCGATCAACACGATGGCACGGATGACGTCCACGTCGGAATAATTAACGGCGTTAATACCCATATTGCCTAGGCCGGGAATGCCGAAGAAACCTTCCAGCAGCAGGCTGCCGGTATAGAGGAAGGGAATGGCAATTACCACGTTGGTCAAAATCGGGATCATGCCGTTTTTTAAAACATGTTTGAACAGGACCCCCGGCCGGCTCACCCCCTTGGCAAAGGCCGTGCGCACGTAATCCCGATACATCTCGTCCAGCATAATGGTGCGGTAAAACCGGACATTTTCACCCAGGCCGCTAACTACGCCGATCAACACCGGCAGGAGCAGAAAAGTCCACGATTCGAACCCCCATAAGGGGAACCACCCCCAGCGGTAGCCCAGCACATATTGTCCGAAGATAATCCAAACGAGGTAATTCACGCTCATCAGCACCACCGCGATCACCACGATCAAACGGTCCACAAAAGTGTTCCGAAAGAACGCGCACAACAGGGCAATGCTGACCGCCACGACCAGTTCGACAATGAAAATCGGCACGGTCAGGCAGAGCGAGGGACCGATGCCGTCTTTCAGCATCTGCGCCACGCGCTGATTGCTAAAATTGGATTTGCCAAAGTCAAGCCGCGCAATCTGCGAAAGGTAAAACACGAATTGGGTATCGAACCAATTTGCGTTTTGCCGCCGTAGCTTGAGCGCGCAGATTTCCAGCACCCCGTCCTCGATATGTAGCGTTAGCTTCAGGGCCGTTGGGTCTGCCCCGGCAGTGAACGTAATCTTGACCGTTTGCCAAGCGCTGTTCGTAGTCAGTAATCGGGTTTGGCACTCAAAGCCGCTGACGCCCGCCAACGCCGGTTTTGTTCCCGCTACATCACCGGGCTGATGACCCTGCTCGGTATTGAACGCTGCCGTGCCCGAACGCAGGCGATATTTTATTATCCACTGGTAAGTCCTTTGCGGCTTCAGCTTGAAGGCCAGCGGCAGGGCATAGTCCTTGCCGGGCGCCAGCGTGATCAGACCGGGTTCACGACGCTGAGGCGCCGTATAGGTGACGCCCTCAACCTGTCGCCAGGGACCGGCATTGCGGACAAAGGTCGTATCCTCGTACGCCCGCGTAGCGCTCCAATGGCCCAGCAGGAGCGGCTTGTTGAAGCCGCGCTGTTCATCATATTCCTCCAGCGCCTTGGGCGAAATATTCTTGCCGAGCGTCATGGCGGCTGGACTGCCGCCCACGATATTGAATAGAATAAAAGTGATCACAATGACCCCGAAAACGGTCGGGATCATCTGGAAGATGCGGCGTATGATATAGCGAAACATTTATCGTTTTCCTTCAGCCTACAGCCCACGGTCCACGGCCACGCTTCAGTCTTGTGCAAACGGCACTACCGCCATCGCTTCCGGCATTAGATAATACGTCGGCCGCTTTATTCCCGCCCGCGCCAGTTCATCGAGCGTCAAGCGGATGGCCGTCTCCTGGTCCGGCGCCGCCGCGATCCTCAAGTCAGCTACATCCCGCGCACTCAATTGTGTGACCAGCATCGCGCGCGCGCCACGGATGCGCGTTGAGAGCGCCGTCTGACCGTTGACTTCGGGGCTTTGCCGCAATCCCCGGTAAATTTCGGCCAGCGTCGGCCGCGTAACCCAGTATCGGAAGCGCTCATTACCAAGTCCTTCCGGACACGGCGCAAGCAGAATGATGCGTCCATTCTCCTGGACCGCCCGCGCAGCGTTGAACAAGGCCTTATGGGCCTGAATCCAGTTGTCGGCGCCGCCGGCATTGGCCACGACAAAATCCGCTTTCTTGCGGATATCCACCCGGTCAATTTGCCCCACCAGTTCGCAAGCGGCGCGATGGGCCAGGTCCAGATCTCCTGCAAAGACCCCGGCCAATTGTCCATCCGGCGTAAGCACCGTGTTGACGATGAAATCCGGAGGATGCAGACGCGCGCCTTCCAGCATTTCTTCCGACACGGGATTCAAGTCTAACCGGCCAATTTCAACCCCGGTTCGGATGCGATCCTGCTCCGGATCGAGCGTCAGGCTGTGGTTATAGGCAATCGTGACGCGCCCGGCCAGGCCGGGAATGAGCGACTTGCGTCCACCGCCGAACCCGGCGTGGTAATGATAGGTCGCCGTACCAAGCAGAACAAGGCGGTCGGCTTCCACCGCCCGCCGGTTAAGACGCACCTCGTGACCGCGCCGGGTTTTGCCGATGGATACCAGGTTGACCGCGTCATCAGGATCATGGATGAAAATCCGGTTTTCAAATATCCGGGCCATTTGCGCGCCGAGAATGCGCTGAATTTCCTCCGCCGTCGGTGGGCGGTGAATACCGGTCGCCACCAGGATAAAAAAATCGGCTGTGCGGCAACCCCGTTCCTGCAAGCCGCGCAACAGCACCGGCAGGATGCGGTCCACTGCCGTCTTACGGGTCTGGTCGGAGACCACCAGGCAGACGGATTCGCCGGGCTGAATTCGATCAAACACGGTCTGGCCCCTCTTATCCGGCCAGAGCGGATTCCGGAGCGCCGCGCTGATATCCTGGTCGGCTAACAGCTTGGCGCAGTCGGCGCAAACCAACTCGCCCAGACATTCGGCCTGACCGACAGGAATGGAAACAGAAAGGGGCATATTTAGTGCGGGCAGTATAGTGGCGACCAGGTCGGGCGTCAATGTCCGCTTCCCGGATGTGAACCAAGAGAATCATTTCCTTTTTCCGGTATTCTGGCATACTCATGCCGCTGGAAAGCGCGAACAACTAAACCAAGGAGCAAACACCATGGATTCTAAAGTATTCGTCAACGAGCAGATCGAGGAGATCCGCAAGACAGTCGGCAAGGGCATTGCCATTAACGCGCTGAGTGGCGGCGTGGATAGTTCGGTGGTGACGCTCCTGGGTCATCGGGCACTGGGTGCTCAAATGAAAACATTTTTTGTGGACAATGCCCTGATGCGCGCGGGCGAGCCCCAGCGCATTGTGCAACTTTTCGCCAGCCTGGGTATTCCCGTGCAGAATGTGAACGCACGCCAGGAATTTCTGGCGGCCTTAAAGGGGATCAGCGATCCAGAGAAAAAGCGACAGGCCATTACCGACACCTTCTACGCCAAGGTGTTTGTGCGCCTGGTACGCGAGACGAAGGCGCATTTCCTGATGCACGGCACCATCTTGACCGACATCGAGGAAACCGTGGCCGGGATCAAGCGCCAACACAATATTCTCTCCCAAATAGGCATCAAGCCGGAAGAAGCCTACGGCTACGCGGTGCTCGAGCCGCTAAAGACCCTGCGCAAAGACGGAGTCCGGGCCGTGGCCGCCGAGCTCGGCCTGCCGAGCGAAATCGCCCGGCGCATGCCATTCCCCGGCCCCGCGCTGGCCGCGCGGATCGTCGGCGACGTGACCGAGGAAAAACTGGATCTCGTGCGCCGCGCCACGGCGATCGTCGAGGAGGAACTGGCCGACTGTGGCGCCTTCCAGTACCTGGCGGTGCTCTTGAACGATTACGCCACCGGCATCCGCAACAACAAGCGCGAGTTCGGCCGGATCATCGTCGTGCGTTGTATCGAGAGCACTGACGCCCGCACCGCCACCGTTACGCGCCTGCCCTGGGAAAAACTTGAAAAAATCTGCCGGCGCATCACGGATATCCCGGGCGTCAATCGCTGTCTCTACGACCTGACTCCCAAGCCCCCGGCCACGGTGGAATACGTGTGATGGGCAGAAAAGCGCCGGATGGTGTTTCACGATAATTGACTCGTGCGCCACCACCCGCTCAGACGACACTTAATCAGGCCATCGCCATAATCTTTTTCAGCTTGGCGACGGTGTCGCGCGCCAGCGGCATATCCGGCAGAACCATATCCGGCAGGCGGCTGAAGGGAATCATTTCGGCCGTGATGGGGCCCTTGTATTTGATCTTGGCCAGCGCGGCCAGCACGGCCTTCCAGTTGACGTCGCCTTTGAGCAGGTCGTCACCAAACCCGTGGATCCCGCCGCCGCAATCCTGCCGGGCAAAGTTTTTAAAATGCACGGCGGCAACACGCCGTCCCAGGATTTCAATCCAGTGTTCGGGGTAACCGTTAATCAGACAGTTACCAACATCCAGATAGACGCCGAGGCGCCGGCTCTTGAACTGGTCCATGAAGCGCTGCATGGCCATGGGATCGGTCAGGAACCAGCCCCAGACGTTTTCCAAGGCAATGGTTACCTTCTGTTTTTCAGCTTCCTTGAGACAAGCCCGGAGAGAGGCCGTCGCGTTTTTCCAGGCCGCCGCATACGGCACAACCGGCTTGGAGGGATCCCAGGGCACCGCCACCGCGCCCGGTAGAACCAATACGGTTTTGGCGCCAACCCAGGCGGCGACACGCAGATATTCCTTGGTAAACTCGATCGCCTCACGCCGGGTGGCGGCATCCGGCGAGGAGAGTGGCTTGTCCCAGTAATACCCCGTCGCCAATGTTTCAATCCGCATCTTCAACTGGGCGGCCTTGGCACGGATCGCACGGCATTGCGCCTCGGTGATACCGCGCGGGAACTCGCCCGCCCCATAAGTCAATTCAAGGCCACCAAGCCCCATGGCCGAGGCTTCTTCCAATGCCTGGACCACGGGCTTCTTGCCCTCGAATCCGCCCAAGGTCCAATAATTAATCTGTAGAATGTTGTTCATGAAACAATCCCTTCGTAATGTGATCCCCATGGCCTCAGCCCGCCTACAACGCTATGCGTAGCATTGCGGGCAGGCAAGCTGAGGCCCTACGTAGGGCGCGACCTAGTGTCGCGCCATTTTACCTATTCGCGTATCGGAGACATGTCATCCTTTGAATCGCACGATTTTCCCCGAACGGGCCGATTTGACTTCCGCCTCGATGAGTTTGACGCTTTGCATGGCCGATTCCGGCGGCACCACCGGCGATGCGCAGTTCCGGCGGATGCAATCCAGGAAATGCTGCAGTTCATGGAAATAGCCGTCGCCCTCCGCAACCGCCACCGGCTGGGCCGGACCTTTGGCCGGGCAAAGCCGCAGTCCATGCGCGTCGAAAACCAGGCTCGCCTTTTCCAAGGCGATCCGGAACGCCATGGAGAACGGGAAGCCGGCGTTATATTCCCAAGCGCCTTCAGCCTGGATCAGCGTGCCCGGCGCATAATTATAAAAGGTGGTGATGTGATCCAGGGCGCCATTTTTACTTTTCATGGCACGGCTCAGGACCGAGCGCGGCTGGCCAAACATATAGAGCACAAAATCCGCGTCGTGGATGTGCAGATCGAGGGCGCAGGCGCCGCTCTTGCGCGGGTCCTGCAGAAAGCCCTGCCAGCTCCAGGTCGGCCGCGGACTCACGCGGGTAAATACGGCACTGACTACCTTGCCGAATTTTTTACTCTGCACCAACTCGCGGGCCTTGGCATAGGCCGGCCAGAATCGAATGCACTGGGCAATAAACAGCCGACGGCGGGCCGCGCGGGCGGCCGCGATCATGGCGACAGCCTCGGCTGATTTCAAGGCCATCGGTTTTTCGCAGATAACGTGATGGCCGGACTTTAGCGCCTTGATGGCCCAGCGGGCATGGAGATAAGTCGGCAGGGTGATATCCACGATATCCACCGCCGGGTCTTTCAGCATGTCGGCGGCGTCCTCATAAAGATGAATGCCGCGCAGGTCCTGGCGCTTGCCCGCCCCGCCGATGTTACCGCCAATACTCGACCAATCCCCGGAGCGCTTGCGGACATCCACGTCGGCAATGGCCGTCACCTTGGCGCCCTTTATGTTGGCGTAAGTATTGAAATGCATCTTGCCCATGAACCCCAGCCCAACGATCCCAATGTTCAGACTCATGCTATGACTCCTTCCGGTTTTAGATAACAGCCGTTAAAACTACGCAGTTGCTTTATATGGCAGATGGCATGAGACTACAATAAAAAAATGGCGCCATCTGACACTTCCGGTCTTGTGCAGAGGGAACGAAATTCCTACACTCCAATCACACCGTCGCGTTCTGATCGAATAAATGCGGAAAGCGGGAATTATGCGCATTGCCGTCGTCTCTGATATCCACGCCAATCTGCAAGCCTGGAATGCGGTCTGGCTGGATATCCGCAGTATGGCTGTGGACCAAGTGGTGAGCCTGGGCGACGCCATCGGCTACGGCCCGAACCCGGCTGAGGTTCTCGAAGCGCTCTATACCTCGGTGGATTATTTCGTGCTCGGCAACCACGATGCCGCCATTTGCGGCAAGATTGACCCGGCGCTGTTCAGCAACACGGCCCGCGTCCTGATAGGCTGGACGGCAGACCACCTGGGACCCCGCGCGATTCAAGAGTTGAACACTTGGCCATTGACGCTTGCCGGCCCGAATTTCCGATGCGCGCACGGTGAATTCGGCAATCCCGAATACTTCCACTATGTCTTTGATCCCGCCGAAACCGAGCCCAGCTGGCAGGCCGTGCCGGAGCCCCTGCTGTTCATCGGGCACACTCACCAGCCCTGTCTTTATGTCATCGGCGCCAGTCTCACACCCCACGCGTTAAGCCCGCAGGATTTTATGCTCGAACCTGGCAAGCGTTACCTGGTCAACACCGGATCTGTGGGCTATTCCCGCGATGGTGATCCGCGGGCCAGTTATTGCATTTACGACACCGTGGAGGGTTCGGTGTACTGGCGTCGCATTCCTTTCGATCTCGATGCTTATCGCGTCGCGCTGAATGGCGCGGGGCTCCCCATTGAGGCCACCGCCCTGCTCGAGTCCGATCCGCGCAAGGACCGACCGCCCCTGAGGGAACTGATTACATTCCACCCACCCGATCGTCCGGAGCAAGCGGTTAAAAACACCATCGAGGTTCAGCATGTTGACGCACTGCGCCGGCGTGTGCGGCGTTGGCAACTGCTGGCCGCGGGAGCGTTGACATTCCTGACAGCGCTGCTGGCCACCGCTGGCGTGCTGGGCTGGCGTTATGCGCACCGTGAATTGGATATCGTCGGCGCGACTTTGTCCGCCCGCACCCCGGATTCAGAGCCCGACAACAATCTGCTGGTTTTCCCCGAAGCCCCCGTGCCTGCTTATCAACCGGTCCCAGGCTGGCACATTCACTTGGGCAACCGCTACCGCCAGATGGTGGCTTGGGACTTGGCGGACGGACGGCCCGGATGGAATTTACAGTCAAGCAGGGCAAACGAACTGTGGATTGCCTCGCCCTTGATTTCGGTGGCGCCGGACATGAAATTCACCCTGCAAGGCCGCGTCTGGAAGAGTTCCGATTTCAAGGGATCCCTCGCCGTCGTCGTCTCGCTCGTGCGGCGCATCGAAATCGGACCCGAGACCTCGGGACGCCCCGAGGTAATCGAACGCTTCGTGGTTAAAGAACCCACCCGCGTCCGGACCGATGGATGGTCGCTGATCAAGCAGACGTTCGAAATTCCCGCCCGCGCCGAGGCGATCAGCGTCCAAATCCGCGGCCGCTTTCAAGGCGCCGCGTCCCTGTGCGACCTCAGCCTGGAACGGAAGAACAGTAATCAATGATTAGTGATCAGCGAAGAAGTCCGGCACCCTGGGCAAGCACTTTCGCTGATAAATAAATTATCTGGACAAGCAACAGAAAAACAAGAAAATGACAATCAAGAACAATGCTATTTTGGCACGTGTAGTATAATTGTTTCCAAACTGGCCAGGCTCCGCCCAGGCGAGCGCCATTGTTCGAAAAACAAAAGCGAAGGAAAGGTGAACGGCAATGAAAAAAGTCCTTTTCATGATCTTTGGGATCTTTGTTCTTGCAGCGGCTTTTGCCGCAGAGGAAAAATGGATATACGTGATTGATGACAAAGGATTGGCCAAAGGCATCGTCGGTTGGACGGGGGCACAGACTTCAAATGAGGCCACCGCGGAAGGCCTGAGGATCATGGATCCGTCTACGAATAAAGGCAGCGGACGCCTTTACTCTGTCAACTGGAATATTGATCCGGCGGCCGGCGCCATTGTTGAAGCCGGCATGAAAACCATTAGTTGTTCCGGCGAGTCCGGTAATTGTTTAGGCGTTTCGGACGGAGTCCATGGAGGTTCTTTCACGTTTTTCCCCAATCGAATTGTGTTCTCCAGGCCTTCGGCCGAAGTTTCCTTCCAGACCGACGACGCGTTTCACACTTATCGCATCGAAATAAAAGGCGAAGATATAAAATTCCTTGCGGACGGAACACTCCTTTGGGATGGGAAAGGCCAGTTTAGCCAACCGGTCGCTGACAACGGCAACAGTGTGTATTTTGGCTCCGGTTCTTCGGCCGCCACAGGCGAAGCCATATGGAAATTTGTTCGTTTTAAAATTTCAGGTACTGCCAAGGAAGAAAAGGTTGTAATTCCAGAAGCCCCGGACCTGGAAATCAGTCTGGGCAAGATGGTAACCATCGTTCCCTCTGATGCGTCGGAATTCATTTCTTTCTTCCGCTATAAAGACGGCCGAATGGTGGTCTCCGGCAACTGGTCGGAAGATGGAGGGAACACCTGGAACAAACGAAATCAGTCCAGTCCGGGAATTAGCGCCGTAGAGCTTCCTGACGGAACGATTATCCAGCCGGGTTGGACAGCCAATTATGTATCCCCTGGCGTATACGAAGCTGACCTTGCCACATGGACGCCTGACGGGAAACTTTCGCAGGAAAAAGCCAAAGCCTTTATTCCCGATGGTGCCGGGGGGGTTAAAGATGATGCCGGGGTTTATCATAAATCGACAGGTGTTTTTGACCATGGCACCGTCCAGCTTTCCGATGGCAGCCTATTATCCGTCATATACGGTAATTTTAAGGATGACAAGGTCCAGATTCCTACCTATGACTTTACAATATACAAAACTCGCGTATGGGTAATGCATTCAACGGACAAAGGCAAGACTTGGAATTATCTTGCCACGGTTGCCTATGATCCGGAAATCGGATTGGAAAGTTTCTGTGAACCGGGATTACTCCAACTCCCGGACAAGGATATTCTCTGTTTTATGCGTACCGGCGGCAAGGGCTGGGCTGGGGCCAAATACACACCTTTATATCTGTCGCGTTCCAAGGATGAAGGCAAAAGCTGGTCAAAACCCGTTCCCATTGCTGATTTTGGAGTGTATCCCAATGCGGCGCGCGCTGCAAATGGCGTTTTAGCCGTGGTTTACGGGCGGCCACATCACGAGGTTGCTTTCAGTGCAGACAACGGCAAGACATGGCAGGGCCATTTTAAATTCAGCGGTGGGGGTGGTAGTTTCTATGATTTTATTGCCGCCGTGGACAAAGATACCTTTCTCGTGATTTACCCCAGGAAAGGAAGATTAGACGTTGAACAAGGAAAAATCGTAGACGATGCGGTTGGGAGATTTATCACGGTAAAGCCGAAAGTAAAACCATCCAACTGTCCCGTGGTGCGTGCTTTTCAAAGTTTCCGTAATTTTGTGCGAGCAAAGTTGCATTTTTGAACTGGAATGGTAATTTAGGACAACGATGGACATCTTGACAAAGTGAGACGCACTACGAAAACTCAATACTTGCAACGGATGTTGATTGGATTTGGGCTGGCGATGGCCTTGGCCGTGCCCTGGGCATCGGCGACGAATTATTACGTAGTGGCGTCGAGCCAGCAACCGTCGCCGACATGGCCCTGGACCAATTGGGCATGGGCCCATACCAACCTGATCGAAGTCGTTGCCGGCGCCCGCGACACCGACGTAGTGTATGTGACCAACAACGCCACCTATTGGCTCACGAATAAAATAACCGTCAGCTACGCCATGACGGTGCGGAGTTGGGGGCCGGGCGGGATCCTGGACCCGACCAACACGATCCTGAGCGGCAGATATCCCAGTGCAATCAACCGGCATTTTACGCTTAACAATGCCGGGGCCACCGTGGCGGGATTTACGCTCACAAAGGGGTACGAGAGTTCCGGCGGGTCAATTTATTTGCAGAATGGAATGGTGACGAACTGCATAATCGTGAGCAACGTTGCCTATTCCTCTTCCGGAGGTGGTGTGCATATGCTAACCGGTACTGGAGGCGTGTGGAATTGCACAATTAGAGGCAACATAGCATCAAACACTTCGGGGTCGGGCGGAGGGCTTTGGACCCAGTCCGGGGGACCGTGGTGGATTGCAAATTGTACAATCTCCGCCAATTCTACTGGATACGGTTGTGAAGGCGGGGCGATCACGGCCGTTGCCGCGTCTACGATTATCAGCAATTGCTGGATTGTATCCAATGTAGGATCATGGAGCGCCGGCGGAATACGTCTGGCGGCCGGTGCGGCATGCTATAATTCCTTTATCATGGGCAATTCAGCGGAATGTTATCCCGGCGCAGGTTTTGGTTTTGGGGGTGGCTTGCGTATGATCGGTGACGGTGCCTTGATCAGAAATTGTTTAATTATTAACAATCATTCGTCTAGTCATGGTGGTGGAATCAAAGGTGATTGGAGTCTTAAAATTCAAAACTGTACGATTGCCAGCAACGTAGCTGTAGGAAGCGGAGGCGGATACGCTTACGAACAAAGCGTTGGTTCCCCGGCAATTGAAAACACAATAATATGGGGCAATAGCGGAAGCGGAATTTATTCTAATTTGTACATAACTGTGGGTACAAATACATTTACCAACTGCTGCACCTCGCCGAGAATTGTCGTCAATTCTTATGTCAGCGATGTGGTCAATACCATCACCAACGATCCGCGGTATGTGAATATCGCAACGGGCGATTTCCGATTGCAATCGGATTCGCCTTGTATCAATGCCGGGGTAAATCGGGAGTGGATGGATGGTACGCTGGATTATTACGGCAATCGGCGTATTGATACTTTCCGCAAAATCGTCGATATCGGCGCCTACGAGTATCTCTGTCCCGGCACAGTGTTCATCGGCCATTAAGAAATAGACGCCATTCGTATTATCGGCAAGTGGAACTTCACATTCTGCCTTTCGGTCATCTGTGCGACCTCAGCCTGAAACAGAAGAACAGTAATCAGTGATCAGTGCAGAAGTCCGATGTCCGTTGTCTGTCTTATTGCACGCCGCGGGAAATCATGGCCTGGACAATCTTTTCCAGGGCGATGCAATAGGCCGCCTGGCGGAAGGACACTTTCTTGGCGCCGGCCATTTCCTTGACACCGGCATAGGCCTTGCGCAAACGGTTGAAGAGCCGGGTATTGACGTCCTCTTCCTCCCAATAAAACCCCTCGCGGTTTTGTACCCACTCGAAGTAGGACACGATCACGCCACCGGCATTGGCCAGAATGTCAGGCACCAGCACAATTTTGTGGGATGCCAAAATCTTGTCGGCCTCCGGCGTGGTGGGCCCGTTGGCGCCCTCAACGATCAGCTTGGCCTTGACGCCCGCCGCATTCTCCGCCGTGATCGTGTTTTCCTTGGCACAGGGCAAGAAAACATCACACGGATAGGAAACAATATTATCCGCCAGCGGCTTGCCGCCGGGGAAGCCTTCAATAACACCGGCCTGATCGCGGTGTTTAAGCAGTTCGCGCACGTTCAATCCTTCGGGATTGCAAGTTCCACCCGTGATATCCTGAATGGCGACGACCTTGAGACCACGCTCAAAACAATCCATGGCCGCATGTGCACCCACGTTGCCGAATCCTTGTACGGCCACCGTGTAATTTTCCAAGCCGACATCCTTAACCGCCTCCAGCATGGTGCAGACCACGCCACGGCCGGTAGCTTCCTTGCGGCCCAGCGAGCCGCCCAAGGCGATCGGCTTGCCGGTGACTACGCCGCGGGCAACGTCGCGATATTTGCGATATTCGTCATAAATCCAAGCCATTTCCCGGGCGCCGGTACCCATGTCGGGCGCGGGAATATCGATGTTGGGCCCAATGTCATTTACCAGGCGGGAGGTATATTTGCGCACCAGCCGTTCCAGTTCCGTGATCGAAAGGGTTTTTGGGTCCACCGTAATCCCGCCCTTGGCCCCGCCGTAGGGGATGCCGACCAGGGCGGTTTTCAACGTCATCCACAGGGCCAACGCTTTGACTTCATCCAAGTCCACGTCGGGATGGAACCGGATACCACCCTTGTAACAGCCCAGCACATCGCTGTGCTGGATGCGATAACAGTTAAACACCTTCAGGCCGCCGCGGTCGAGTTGGACCGAGGCCCGGAACATAATCACCTTATCCGGAATGCGCAGACGTTCCATGATTTCCTGCCCTGGGAACCGCTTGCTGAAGTTCAGGATATCGGCCGTTTTCTGCACTAGACCGATCGCATTCTCCAAGACATTTGCCATGACACGCTCCTTTTGCTTTTCTTATTTATATCGCTACGCAAGTTTGATAGCATGTGTCCACTTGGAGTTCAAGGGGAAAACGACGACAGACGACAGACGACAGACGACAGACGGCGGACGACGGAGCGGAGGAAGATAGCCTGCCCGCAGACTTGTCCGCCGTAGCTTTAGCGAAGGGGGAAGCCTTGGCGAAGGTAGGACGACTGACGGTTTTTTATCCGCCCCGAGCGCTAAGCGCCTCGGGACGGATGTAACCGCGTTGCGCCTTGGGCTGGGCGAGTCTGCGAGCCCTGCGGAACAGAATGCGTTAGATTGGCTCGACGGCCAGGCGTCGCCGGCGGCGCCATACTCGTGTATGCGCCGTCCGGTGAGAACACCGCCGCCGAGCCAAGATCACACATTCGGTCTCCGCACCCAAGGCGGAACGCATCGCTGCAGAAAAATTTCAAATATCTTTGGCGAGATTAATTTTCACAATGCAACTGGAAGAACTCAAGCAAAAGCTGGCGCAGTCCAGCCATCCGGACAGCCGGCGCTTTCACGCGCTGATGGCCCGCCGGGTTAAAACCATTCTCATGGTATCAACCCAGTACGAGGCATTCAGCTTGTCATGGGACGGAAGTCTGACCGAGGACATTTATGGGGCCTATTCCCTATTGCACCTGCAGAACGTACCGCAAATTACCACGGTCACGTCCGGCCAGGAAGCCCTGGAAACACTCCAACGCGAAAAGTATGATTTGGTCCTGGTGTCCTCCAACCTGGCGGACATGACGATTTCCGAATTCGGCCAGGCCGTGAAGACCGCTGTGCCGGGTCTGCCGGTGGTCGTGTTGATTTTCGCCCTCGGCGGCCTCCCGGCTGTGCCCATCAACGCCTATACCGGCGTGGACTATGTCTTTTCCTGGCAGGGCAATGCCAAGGTCCTGCTTTCGATCATCAAATTGGTCGAAGATGCCCTTAACATTGACCGGGATATCCAGATCTGCCGCATTGGCGTAATCATGGTGATCGAGGATTCCATCAAGCAATATTCCTTCTTCCTCCCCCACCTCTATGCCCTGCTCATGAAGCAGACATTCGCCCGCGTGCCCTACGGCATTGACGAGAACGAGCGCCAGCTTCATACGCGCACGCGCCCAAAAGTCGTGCTGGCGCGGACTTTCGCGGAAGCCGAAGCATTCGTGGAGCGCTACAAACCGTTTCTGCACGGCGTAATTTCCGATCTCCAGGTAGCCGTGGAAGGCAAAAAAGGCCAGGAGGATACTGGCACGGCCTTTCTACGCCGCCTGCTGGACACGATTCCCGGACTGCCGATCCTGCTCATGTCGGCGGACGAGACAGCAGCGACTGTGGCGCACGCGCTGGGAATTGAGTTTGTGGATAAAAATTCGCCGCGTTGTGTCCGGCAACTGGAAGATTTTTGCATGGGCAACCTGGGATTCGGCGACTTCGTCTTCCGCGACCGCCACGGCCACGAAATCCTGCGCGCCCACAACCTGCGCGCGTTCGAAGACGCTCTCCACACGGTACCGGAAGAGTCCATAGAATTTCACAGCCGGCGTAACCAGTTTTCGCATTGGCTGTTGGCCCAGGGCGAGGCCGCTCTGGCGGAACTTATCCGCCCCTTGCAGGCGTCGGACTTCAAGTCGTTGGCCGATCTGCGCGAATTCATATGCACGGCCATCCGTCTGGCCCGGCGTGAAAAACACCGGGGGATCATCGCGGATTTCCGTGCCGACGACTTCGAGCCCGAGTACGCCTTTTTGATGACGGGACACGGCAGCCTGGGCGGCAAGGCCCGCGGTCTGGCTTTTATGTTCAACCTGTTTTCCCGGCATTTTCCCGACGGCCGCATGGGTGGCATGGAAATCAAGTTTCCCCACACGCTCTGCATCACAACCGATGCGTTCGACGAGTTCATGGCCGCAAATGAGTTGGAGGCCTTCGCCGTGGAATGCCAGGCCGACGCGCTGTTGCGCAAGCGCTTTCTGGAAGCCCAATTGCCGGATGGCCTCCTGCAACAACTGCGCGCTTACATCGAGCGCGTCCATGTTCCGCTGGCCGTGCGTTCCTCCAGTCATATGGAAGATTCCTCCAACCAGCCGTTTGCCGGCCTGTACCAGACCTGCATGATTCCCAACCAGGCGCCGGACACCGCGGTCCGCCTGGAACATCTCTGCCAGGCCATCAAACTGGTTTATGCCTCCATCTTTACAACGGCCGTCAAACGCTACTTCCAGACGCTCAAGCTCAACACGGAAGAGGAAAAGATGGCGGTCATCGTCCAGGAACTGGTGGGCCGGCGTTATGGCGACCTGTTTTATCCCGCGATTTCCGGAGTCGCCCAGTCGTTTAATTATTATCCATTCGCGCGCATGGAATCCGAGGATGGCGTCGCCTCCGTGGCCCTGGGCTTCGGCAAAATGGTCGTGGAAGGCGGCGAGGCCCTGCGGTTCTGTCCCCGCTATCCCACCATCCTGCCGCAGGCCGCCACAACCCAGGATATGCTCCAAGCTTCCCAGAAAAAGTTTTATGCCCTGAGCTTGGGTGGTGACCCCCTTAACTTCGCCTTCGGCAAGGGATCGGACCTGCACCTGTATGGGCTCGATCGGGCGGAACAGGATCAGACCCTGCACCCGGTCGCCAGCGTCATTTCGCAGGAAGATGACTGCCTCGTGGACGATCTCGGCGTGGCCGGCCGGCGGGTCGTGACCTTTGCACCGATCCTCAAGCGCAACAGCTTCCCCCTGTGCGATATTCTTATCGAGCTGCTCAAGATCGGCAAGACCAGCCTCGGCTCCGACGTCGAAATCGAATTTGCGGTCAATACTGACTTTCTTCCCGGTACGCAACCGGAATTTTATCTCCTGCAAATCCGGCCGATGGTCACATCCCGGGAGCGCCTGGCGCTGAAGGTCGAGGCCCAGCACCTGGACCAAGCCCTGTGTGCTTCCCGCCAAATCATGGGCAACGGCCTGGTGGAAGACGTGTTCGATATTATTTATTGTCATCCGGATCGCTTCGATTTTGCCCGGACGCGCCAAGCGGCCGCAACCATCGGGCGGCTGAACCAGGCCCTGTTAAACGAGCGCCGCCGCTACGTCCTGATCGGACCCGGGCGCTGGGGCACGCGCGTACCAACGCTCGGCATTCCAGTCAACTGGCAGCAGGTGGCCGGTGCGGCGGTCATCATTGAAACCACTTTCCAGGACAAACGCATCGATCTTTCCCAGGGCGCGCATTTTTTCCATAATCTGGCCGCCACGGGCATCGGGTATTTTTCAATCCTGCAGACCGACGCGGAAAATTTCGTGCACTGGGACCGCCTGGAACAAATGCCGATCGCCTTCGAGGAAGACGGCGTGCGGCATGTCCGCGGCCTCCAGCCAATGACGGTGTTCATGGACGCCCTGAACCACCGTGGGGTGATCGCGCCCTCGGAAGGAATGGTACGGGCAGAGTAAAGCCGGTAATCAGTTATCAGTGATTAGTGATCGGCACAAAATATTTATGGCTTAAAATAATGACTTGGAACATGATATATACACGTTATAATTTTCGCGTCCTTTAGCGTGTTTAGCGGGCACATTCTTACACATGCAACCCTCATCACATAACACCAAATCAGGCCGGCAGGTGAAAGCCTGCCTGGCGCAGATCCACGTTCTGCCCGGTCAGCCGGCGGCCAATACGGAAACGATGCTTAAGGCCATCGCCGCAGCCCGGGCTCAGGCTGCGGAACTGGTCGTATTTCCGGAGATGGCAATTCCGGGCTACCTGCTGGGCGACTCCTGGGAACGGGACGCCTTTTTACGCGAGTGCGAGGCCTGCGGACATCGGATTCGCGAGGCGTCCAAGGGAATTGTGGTCGTGTTCGGCAATGTCGGGCTCGATTGGCGCCGCCGCAATGAGGATGGACGGGTGCGCAAATACAATGCCCTGTTCGTGGCGGAGAATGGGCGGTTTATCGGTCCGCGCGGCGGCACCTATGACTTCGTCGTCAAGACGCTCCTGCCCAATTACCGGGAGTTCGACGACAGCCGCTACTTTTACGATCTGCGCCGACTGGCTGCCGAAGAGGGCAAGTCGCTCGAGCAGGCCCTGACGCCGGTGATCACCGAGCGCATGGCGTTGGGATGCATCCTGTGCGAGGACGCCTGGGACGCGGATTACGGCGTTTCCCCGCTGGACCTGCTGAAGCGGCATGGCGCTGATCTGTTCGTTAATTGCAGTTGCTCGCCCTTTACGCTGAACAAGAATGTCAAACGTAACCGGATGTTCGCCGCGCACGCCGAACGGCTGGAAAAGCCGCTCCTTTACGTCAACAGTGTGGGTATCCAGAACAACGGCAAGACGGTCTACACCTTTGACGGCGCCTCCTGCATTTACGATGCCCACGCTCATCAGATCGGACTCCCCGCGCGGTTTGAAGCCGGTCTCCTGCAGGCCGATATTCCGCTGGACCAGTCTGAATTCGCCCGCCCCCTTGACGCGCGCGAAGATGGTGTTGCCGATATTTACCAGGCCTTGGTGTTCGGCATTCGGGAGTTCATGCAGATGCTCGGGGTATCCCGGGTAGTGGTGGGCGTTTCCGGCGGCATTGATTCGGCCGTGACGGCGGCCCTGTATAGCCGGATTTTGAGCCGCGAGAATATTTTGCTAGTGAACCTGCCCAGCCGATTCAACTCGCCGACCACCGTCAAACTGGCGCGCACCCTGGCCGCCAACCTGGGTTGTTATTACGTCGAGGCGCCGATCGAGGACAGCGTCCGCCTGACGACCGCCCAGGTCAACGGCCTGGCAATTGCCAGTGTGGACGGCAGTCTGCGCGCTCGACTCGCTCTGAGCGACTTCATGATCGAAAATGTGCAGGCGCGCGACCGCTCGTCGCGGTTGCTGGCCGCGTTCGCCGCGGCCTTCGGCGGCGTCTTCACCTGCAACGCCAACAAGGCGGAAGCGACGGTCGGATATACCACGCTCTACGGCGACCTGGCCGGCTACCTGGCCGCGCTGGCGGATTTATGGAAGGGCGAAGTGTATGCCCTTGGCCGTTACTTGAATGAGACCGTGTTCCAGCGGGAGGTGATCCCGGCGGGGTGTTTTGACCTGACGCCCTCGGCGGAACTGGGCCCGGCACAGGCCGTGGATCAGGGCCTGGGCGATCCGCTGATCTATCCCTATCACGACCGCCTGTTCGCCAGTTGGGTGGAAACTTGGCATCGCACAACGCCCGAAGAAATCCTGGAATGGTACTTGGCCGGCACACTGGAACAGCAACTTGGTTACAAGGGCAAGCTTGCGGATCTTTTTCCCTCGGCGCGTGAATTTATCGCCGACCTTGAGCGCTGGTGGCGGCAATACAATGGGATGGGCGTGGCCAAGCGCATCCAGGCCCCACCGATACTGGCCATCAAGCGTCGCGCATTCGGTTTCGATCACCGCGAAGCCCAGATGGGCGTCTGGTTCAGTGGCCGGTACTTGGAACTGAAAAAACAGGCCCTGGCGCACCAAGGCTGAAAACCGACGACGGACGACAGAGGACAGACACCAGACCGAAAAAGCATGCAGTTACCATTCATTAGAACGGTTTTGCGCGGTTTTGACGAATTGCAACTATATCAAACGGCATACTAAAGCACTTTTTCCAGCAGGTCCGGCAGGTCTTTCATTGCGGCCACGCGCCAATCGGCTTTGGATGTGGCCTCGTCGCCATTCACACGAATCGTACGACACCCTGCGCGCCGGCCCGCCTCAATATCCGTTTCCGCATCCCCTACCATCCAGGATGCCGCCAGATCCAAATTGTGCTTGCGGGCCATGGCTTGCAGCATGCCCGGCGCCGGCTTGCGGCATTCGCACTCGCCCGCATCATGGGGACAATAAACCACATCCAGGAGATCCAGGGAATAACGTTTCCGCAGCAAGTCCCTCAGGCGCCGGTGCATGGCCTTTAGCACGGCCACGCTCACCAGGCCCCGAGCCACCGCCCGCTGGTTGGTGACAATCACCGCCTGGTATCCGTGCGCGCGCACAACGCGCAGGGCCTCCACGAACTCCGGTAGAAGGTGAAATTCTGCCCAGCACAGTACGTAGCGCTCCGCGCCCGGCGACGTGTTCACGATGCCGTCGCGGTCAAAAAAAACACAACGTTCCGCTTTGGGCGGGATAAACTTAACTTGCATCTTATTTCCTTTTCAGAACAGCCATAAAATGAATAATAGTGCAATTCCAACGGCATGGCAACATCGATGGAGAATGGTTGATGGAAAATGATTACCAGAAGCACGCCGGGGGCTTTTTGCTGGGCTTAATTTTTTATTTGATGTTGGCCGGCACGGCCGCCGCCGGTCGTGAAAAAACGTTCGACCTCTTCGCCTTTCGCAACGCCGCCGAGGCCCCGCAGGCCTGGAAAGCCTGTAATGGTTCGCCGGCCGTCACCTGTGAACCGGGCGGTATCCGATTCCCCGGCCTGTTTGGAGCAAACAACAACCGCGTGTATTGGGATCGCACCGTCTCCCTCGACTTGCGCGGTTATGACCTGCTCGAATTTGATCTGACCTGTACCCAGCCGGATGCCTTGCGGACGTTCGGCCTGTATCTTAAAAGCGGCGACGGCTGGTATCTTTGGCTCACCCCGCTTAAGGAATCCGGCCGGCAGAGCTTGATTTTTTCACTCAAGGACGCCGCCGTGGAAGGCAAGCCCGCCGGATGGGATGCCATCAGCGCCGTGCGTATCAGCCTGACCACCCTACGCCAAGGCTACGGGGGGCAAGCCACTGCGATCACGGCACATGGCCTGCGCGCCCGCACCTGCGAATTGTTGATTGTGCAGGGTACGCTTTCACTTGCCAATGCCGGCGAAAAAACTTATGCCCGCAGCATGGCCCTGCGTATAAGCCACTGGCTCCGGGATCAGGGCATGGTCCATAGCGTTGTGGATGACGATGCCGTGGTGGCCGACCGACTGAAATCGGCGCAGGTGGCCATCTTGCCATACAATCCCCAGCCGCCAGGCAAAGAACTGCGGGCACTGGAGTCCTTCATAAAACAGGGCGGTAAGCTGATGGTGTTTTATTCGGCGGAGCCCAAGCTGGCCGAGTTGATGGGCCTGAAGCTCGGCAGTTACCAGGCGGCCAAGGTTACCGGGCAATGGAGCAGTTTTGCGTTTAACAAACATGCGCCAGCACTCGTGCCGGAGGTGGTTTACCAAGATTCCGCCAATATATTTCCAGCCTATCCGGCGGATAAAGACAGCCAGGTTATTGCCTTCTGGCAAAACAGCGCCGGGAAAGAATTGACCGATCCGGCCTGGGTACAGTCGCCCCACGGTTTGTGGATGTCCCATGTGCTCCTGGACAGTGACGCCGTCAACAAACAGCGCATGCTGTTGGCCCTGTTAGGTGCTTATGTTCCCTCCCTCTGGGAGCAATCTGCCGCGCGCGTCATGGCCCGCGCAGGAAAAGTGGGGCCGTTTATCAATTTGAACGATGCCGTGACCGGCATCAGCCGGATGGCGCGGGGCACAGCCACAGAGGAATCGGTGAATGCCCTGCTGGCGCGGTGCGACCAGGACTATAACATCATGTCCGCCGCCCTGGCGAAGCGGAAATATACGGAGGTCGTAGAAACCGGACAGCGCCTCCAAACCACACTGGTAGAAGCGTTCGCCCGCGTCCAGCGCCCTAAAGACCGGGAATTCCGCGGCGTCTGGGACCACACCGGCTTGGGCCTCTATCCCGGGAACTGGCCCAAAACCGCCCGGATCCTGGCAGACGCCGGCATGCGTGCCGTTTTCGTCAATGTGCTTTGGGCAGGCTTGGCGCATTACGATAGCCAGGTTGTGCCGCAGTCGGAAGCCGTCAACCGCTACGGCGACCAGTTGAAACAATGCGTGGCCGCCGCGCACGCGAACCGCCTGGAAGTCCACGTCTGGAAAATCTGCTGGAACTTGAGCAATGCGCCGGAATCTTTCGTGGCCGCCATGCGGAAGGCGGGGCGCTTGCAAGTCACCGACACCGGCAAGGAACTGGAATGGCTCTGTCCTTCCCATCCCGACAACGTGGCCTTGGAACTGAAAGCCATCAGCGAGGTACTCAATCGCTATCCTGTGGACGGCATCCACTTGGATTACGTGCGTTATCCGGATGATAACGCCTGCTTCTGCAACGGTTGTCACCGGCGCTTTGGCCAGTGGCTGGGCGAGAAAATTCCTGACTGGCCCAGGAGCACGCAAAGCGGCAATCTGCGCGGAAAATACAATGCCTGGCGCAGCGAACAGATCACCGCATTCGTCCGCGCCGTGCAGATGCAAGCCCGCAATTCCGGCGCCCCGACTTCAAAGCGCGTCAGGGTGTCGGCCGCGGTTTATCCGGAATATCCCGGCTGTATCAACAGCATCGGCCAGGACTGGGGCCGTTGGCTGAAAGAAGACCTGGTGGATTTTGTCTGCCCCATGGATTACACGGTCAATAACGGCGCGTTCAAGAACCTGGTCCAACGGCAACTGGCGCTTGCCAACGCCGGTGGGCGCGTGTTTCCCGGCCTGGGCGTCACCGCCATGGAAAGCCAGTTGACGCCCGACCAGGTCATCGAGCAGATCCGGCAGACGCGCGAGGCCGGTGCGGGCGGATTTGTCCTGTTCGACCTTAACCGCACGTTGGAGTTTGACGTTCTGCCGGCTTTGCGCATGGGCCTGACCAGGCCATAGGAACGCAGGACAGACGACGGAGGACGGACGACAGCCTGCCCGCCGACTTGTCCGCCGTAGCTTTAGCGAAGGGGGAAGCGCTTGGGCAAAGGAGGGACATCATATTTCGGTATGGATATAATGTACTTTTATCCGCGCCCATCCGTGATATTCGCGGTAAATTTCAGAGTTTCAGTTCGCTGGATTAGCTTTTGACTTCGGATTCCGTTTCCATTATGATAACCGGCGGAAAACCATAAACCCAACTATTGCCCAGGAAAACGCATCATGACGGGAAAACCGATCGGCAAAAGCAAATTCAGACGGGTCCTTTTAAAACTCAGCGGCGAGGCCATGCGGAACAAGCAAACCCGCCTGAGTATTGATCCGGACATGGTGCGGACCGTCGCCGCCCGGATCAAGACGGCGCGAACCATGGGCGCTCAGATCGCGGTGGTCATCGGCGGCGGCAACATCTTCCGGGGCGGGAGCGGACAGGCCCACGGGATTGACCGCAACACGGGCGATTACATGGGTATGCTGGCCACGGTGATTAACACCCTGGCGCTCCAGGACGCCCTCGAAAAAATCGGCGTAGAGACACGCGTACAAACAGCCATCGAAATGAAACAAATTGCCGAGCCGTTCATCCGCCGGCGGGCGATCCGGCACCTGGAAAAGGGCCGCGTGGTCATTTTCGGCGGCGGCACGGGCAATCCCTATTTTACCACCGACAGCGCCGCAGCCCTGCGCGCCAACGAAATTGGCGCCAATGTCCTGCTGAAGGCCACCAAGGTGGATGGGATTTATACGGATGATCCGCTTAAAAATGCGAAGGCCCGGCGCTACACGACCCTGACCTTCCGTCAGGCGCTGAAGGATTCGCTGAAGGTGATGGATTCGGCGGCTTTTGCATTGTGTATGGAGAACAACATCCCTATTATTGTGTTTGATTTTTTCAAACCCGGGAACGTCGAGCGCGTGCTGGCGGGTTGCCGGATCGGCACGCTGGTCAGAAATCCCGCCATAGGCGGGTAAACCTTAATCGGAGCGTACGCCATGGAATCACTGGATGATGTCCTGCTGGAAACCGAAGATAAGATGGCCAAATCGCTGGAATTCCTTCAACAGCAGTTTGGGGGTTTGCGCACCGGCAAGGCGTCCGCCAGCCTGGTGGACCATATCACCGTCGCGTATTACGGCACCCAGGTGCGCCTGCGCGAGATTGCCAACATTTCGACGCCCGACATGCGGCTCATCGTAATTAACGCTTACGACCCCACGGCCTTGCCGGCCATCGAAAAAGCCGTTAGCGCCGCCAATCTCGGCATCACGCCGCTCAACGATGGGCGCGTCATCCGCATCCCGATCCCGGAGCTGAGCGAGGAACGCCGCCGCGAACTCTCCAAGGTGGCCAAACAGATGACTGAGAAGGCACGGGTAGTTATTCGCAGCAATCGCCAGGAGGCCAACGAACAGGTCAAGCGCCTGCTTAAAGCCAGCTCGATCACGGAGGACGAGAAGGACCACGCCCTCAAGGAAATCCAGAAATACACGGACGATTTTATCAAGAAAATGGACCAGACACTGGAAGCCAAGGAAAAGGAAATGATGACGTTCTGAAGTGGCCGACGGCCACTCCCAAATGCAAATATCACCATATCAGGCCGAGGGAGCGAACTATGACCGATAATGGATCCACCCATGATCCGGCGGATGCACCGCCGTCTAACGATGGTCTTAAAAACCAGACCTCGCGAATTTCCTTGGAGAGCGCCCGGCCGCTGAAATCACCGCTCGAAGCGAAAAAAGCCACAGATCTCGTATCCGATACCGATATGCCGGCGTATGCTGGGCCGATTCCGCAAACCATTCGCCTGAAACGCCCGCCCACATCGCCAATCACGGTGCAGCCCGTTGACCTGCCGCCACCGGCAAAAAAGGCCGGCGATACCGCTCTCGTTCAGGCGTCCACCACGGTCCGAACCGTGGCCGCGGAAACGGTCAAGCGGAAGACCTCACGCATCGAGCTGGCCGAAGCAATGGCACCCAAGAGTCCCACGGATTTTAAGCGGACCACCGGCCCCATTTTGGGCATTCCCATGCATGCCGGGCCGATTCCACAAACTATTCGCCTGAAGCGCCCGGCCACGTCGCCGGTAAAACGCCCGCCCACATCCCCGGTCATCGCCCCCGCCGTAATGCCGCGTGCAGAGCAGGCAACGAGAGGCGGCCAGGACATTACCGAAGCGCCGACGGTCGCAAAACACATAGCCGCAACCAAGACACCGACATCGCGTATCGTGCTGGAAGAGCTGTCCGCGCCAGTCTCCGCCACCGCTAAACAACCCACAACCAATATTCCGCCGTTCACGTCCGCGGAACCACCGGCACCCAAGACAATCCGCCTGAAACGGCCTTCCACCCTGAGTGACGCCGAGGAAACCATCCAAGTCACCGCAGCGGAGGAATCGCTGCGAACGGCCAGAAAAGGGGAAACTGCAAAAATTGATTTGCCGCTCGAGGATAGCGCCCTGACGCCCATTACCCAGCGCAAGACAATCAAGATCAAGCGCACGGACCGCACCGTCGCGCCCCGCTCGCCAATACCGGCGGCCGCTGCGGCGCCGGAACCCGGCGCCCTCGTGGAAGCACCCGTGCCGGAAGAGGAGGAAGCGTTTGTATTTCCGCTCGTGGCGTTCGCCGCGACGCTCTGTATCGCCGCCCTTGTTTATATCATGGTTGCCCAGGCGTTTGGCGTCCATCTGCTTTTGCCCGCTTCCATGCAATTGCACTGATTGAATCCTGATTCCCGACTTCTGTCTTCCTATTAACTATTAATTACAGGAGGCCCTGCCATGACATCCAACCTTGTCGTTCATCTGACCGCCGCTAACTGGGACAATGAAGTAACGAAGGCTAAGACGCCCGTGCTGGTGGATTTCTGGGCCGAATGGTGCGGTCCCTGTAAAATGATTGCGCCGCTCCTCGATGAACTGGCGGGCGAATTATCCGGAAAAATCAAGATTGCCAAGGTCAATGTCGAGGAGAGCCAGGACCTGGCCGCTAAATTTCATATCCACTCCATCCCTACCCTGCTCGTTTTCAAGGCCGGTGTCGTCCAGGAACAGATGGTCGGCGCCCCGCGCAAAGCCGACCTGAAAACCAAACTGGGAGCTTACCTGTAGGGTGGATGTTGACGTGCCGCCCCGACTCCTGCAGCGCGGAACGAACCAGATCGTACTGACTTTGATCCCGGCCAACGGGGCGGACCAGCCATCCGGATGCATCGCCCGCTTGAAGGACCTCATGCTATCCATTGACTATCCCAAACCATAAACCCGAATATGGTATTCTGATAATACCAGTTGTTTTACGTTGCGGCGCCGGATTGGTCGGCATAGATTATTGCGATTGCCTAAAACCTGATTTGTGACATGATTTCCTGTCACAAATCAGGCAGCTTCTTGACACGGGAAATATTGACCTTAACAATGCAACCAATCGAAGGAGACACCCATGCACCAATATCTGCCTCTCAGCCTGAAGCTTGCCGGCCTGGCCCTGTTGATCGGCTCGTCTTTGCAGGCCTCGGCCGCGACGCCCACCCTGACCATTGATCAGTTGCGGCAACAACGTGAAAAGATCAAGCAACAGCCGCGCCGCATCTGGTTCAATCACGATGGATGCGATGCCTGGTATTTTGATACGAACTCTCTTAAGGGCCGGGTCCAAGCCACCCCCAAAGATTTACTTAATGTGCGCACCACCCAGTTGGCCGATAAACAGGTGGATACGCTCTCTTACTGCACGATCTGCTCCGGCTTCGGCAATTTTACCCACCGCACTAAAATTGGCCATGTGCTTGCAGATCCCAAAAGGGTTGTCTTCGATGAACCAACCGCAAACATTCGCAATATTACGGAAGACTTGATTGCCCAGGGGACCGATCCGTTGCAGGTGATGGTTGATTTCTGCAAGGCTAAAAACATCGAAATATTCTGGTCAATGCGCATGAACGACACCCACGATCAAGGCTGGACCCCGGAAAAGGGCTATCCCCTGTTTCCAAAACTTAAAGAACAACACCCGGAATGGTTGCTGGGCAGTTATAGCAATCAGACGGCATACGGGCCTTGGTCCGGGGTCAACTACGCCCGGCCCGAGATACGGGACTATTGTTACCGTTTCTTCGAGGAAGTCTGCCAGAACTATAATGTGGACGGGGTAGAAATGGATTTCTTGCGCCACCTGCAATATTTTCCAAGCGTTTCCAACGGAGGCCAAGCCAGCGACAAGGACCGGGAAATGATGACGGATTTAATGCGCCGGATCCGCACAATGACGGAACGGGAAGGCCTGAAACGGGGGCGTCCCATCCTGATTGCCGTCCGCGCGCCCGACTCGGCGGAGTACAGTCGGAATTTGGGACTGGACATCGAACAGTGGATGAAAGAAGGATTGATCGACTGCTTTATCGGTTCGGATTACTTCCAGCTGAACCAGTACGGCTACCAGGTGGACCTGGCGCATAAGTACGTGGTCAAATGCTATCCCGGCCTGAGCGAAACACGCGTCAGCATACCCGGCAAAAAAGGTCCTGATGGACAGCGCGGCAGCGATGCGTCTTACAAGGCGCGCGCCATGAATGCTTTTGCCCAGGGCGGGGACGGCGTGTATATCTTCAATGAATATAGCGCCACCAAAAGCTACTTGTATAGTATTGGCTCACCCACCAGCCTGCTCGGACAGGACAAAATGTTCTTCGTGACCTGGGTCAATGGAAAACCATCCACCTATCTGGCCGGGGGCAACAGCTATCAGCGCAGTGACATTCTTACCCCGGCCGATCCGGTCATCCTGACCGCCGGCAAACGCGTTGAACGTGGACTCTACGTCGGCGAAGATCTGCGCGCGGCCATAGCCGCCGGACTGACGCCGGCCCTCGACCTGGAACTGCAGATAACGAAGTTGGGCACTGCGGATAATGCGCAAGTGGAATGGAACGGAAAACTGCTAAAAGGCGAAGAGTTAAAGGACAACCAACTGCATTTTAAACTCACGGCCGACCAGGTAATCCAGGGCCTCAACCGGGTTGGACTGACCGAGCTTCAAGCCATGGCCCCGAAAACTTCCCTGGACTGGACGGTGAACTACAGCTGCGCCTATCAACTGGCGGGCACCAATCAACCACCCTGGCGCCGTTTATTCAGCAACGGGAACTGGGAAGAAAAGATCGTGGACGGCGCCTTGCTCTTTGCCGACCGGGGCACGAAAGCAACGGACACCATCAACCTGGTTTATCCCTGGACCCCGCGAACCGACGTGCCCTGCACGGTCGAAGTCCGCGTGAAGGTGCTGCAAAGCACCGATCCGATGGCGGTGGTAGTGCGCCTGGCCGATGGGGAACATGTGGAATTTTTAACTTTCGCCACCAACAGCATTGGGCTGGCTAAGGCGGGCCTGTCGGCCGCGTACAACACGACCGATGCGTTTCATACCTACCGCATCGAAACAAAAGACAAGGATTTGAAAGTTTATGCGGATGAAAAATTACTCCTGGATGGGACCGGACGTTTTACGGCATCGGCGACAGACCCGGCTAACGCAACGCCCATGACCTACGGGCTGGAAGATTGGAATCACTGTTCGCTGATGATCGGCTCCAACAGCGGCCCGGGACAAGGCACCGCCCTCTGGGGCGGCATCCGTTTCCGCATCACGGGCAAAGCTTCCTGGGAAGACTTATTGCTCAAAGTCAGCTACCCGCAGGCTTCCGCAAAGCGTTAATCGCAACTGTTCTGTTCGCATACAACCGGACAATATTTAAAGTTCACAAAATGGAAACTTCATGGATTACCAAAGGATTTGATCATTTTCGCAAAGGCACTTTCGGAAACGGCGGGCAAAATCTCTATGTTTCCAGAGCCGGGATACTTCAGCGTATTTATCAATACGACTTAAATCACAATGGTTACTTCGATTTAGTTTTCGCCAATTGCCAGAATCATCACGAAGCAGCCCCGGCATTTGTTTATAAAGACCCGCTCGGCAAATGCGAACGAGTTGATTTACCCGCCCAAGGCTCTATTTCCGGGGCCATTGCCGATTTGACCGGAAGCGGATGCATGGACATTATTGTCTGCGGCCGATATGACATGGCGGCTCCATTCGCAAGCTCCGACATATACTTCGGTTCAGCGGATGATTACTCTGAAAAAAGACACATAAAGATTCCCACTCCATGGGCCGAATCGATGACGGCGGGAGATTTCAAGAAAGCGGGCTTCCCGGCGCTGGCTTTTGCAATGCCTTTATATAAAACCGTGCGGATATTTGATCACACCGAACTGGGCATCGAATGGTCGCGCTTTACGGATTTGCCCATAGCGTGCGAATTAGTCACATCCGGGGATCTTGACCGCGACGGCTATGACGAATTAATCGTGAGGATGAAAAACTCCACCGAAATAACCGTCTATTGGGGAGGGCCCGACGGCATTCAGGCCGATCGCTTCACTAAACTTGCCGCGCTTGCACCATCTGAAATTCTTTCGCCGGAAGAAGAAAAAGCCCGCGAAAGCGATCTGGAAAAATTATTCGATTCGCCACGCCTTTCGCAAGTAGTTAAAATTAAAGACCAGACATATTTTACCGTGTCATCCGGTAAATGCGTTGTTTTTTACACAGTTAAACAAGACCGAAAAATAGAGCGCTCATTTTGCTTAAACGCACCCATGGCGCTTTCGGTAGCGGTCGGCGACATCAACGGCAACGGATTCGAGGATATTGCCGTAGCCAGCAGAATGAAGGATGCACAAGGCAAACAATGCAGTTTTATTTATTGGGGCTCGGCTGACGGGTTCCGGGAGGAAGACCGAACAACTATACCGACAATACAGGCTTGCGATGTAATCATCAGCGATCTTAATGACGATGGTTTTGCCGAAGTAATCTTCTGCCAGAGTAATGCCGGGCGCATGTATACCAATTATGCCTATATATTCAAAGGCAAGGCGGACGGGATCGAATCCGAGCCATTGAAGCTTCTTACCGAGGATGCCCAGCGCGTTTTCGTGATTAAAAATACGAAGAAAAAGGCCGAGCTGCTTTTTATAAATCATTACGCGCGCTCTTCCGTGGGATTCGACAAAGCTTACGTTTATTATGGGGGCAAAGACGGTTATGCACCTGATCGCCGGGCGGAGGTTCCGTGCTGGTGCGCCGTGGACTCGCTTTCTTGCGACCTCGACGACGATGGCTGGTCTGAATTGGTGGTTTGTAATAATTCGGAAAATTCGCCCCATCTTGATCCCGGAAGTCATGTGCATCATTTCGGGCCGAATGGGTTTGAACCGGAAAAAACTTACCTGCTGCCGACAAAGATCGGCTGGGGCGGTTGCTGCGCCGATTTTAACCGCGACGGCTACCTGGACCTGGCTTTCGTCTATAATCACTATAAAGATCTGATCATTTTTTACGGCAGCAAGGATGGCTTTAAAAAATCAACCGTAATAACCCTGGTTAAACCGGATGGAACTCCATATGGCTCCCCGCGCTGGATATGTGCCGCGGATCTGAATATGGACGGATATATAGATTTGATCATTCCGCTTATCGATGCCAACCGGACCCTGATATTATGGGGCAGTGAAAACGGATTCAGCCTGGAACGTAAAACCGAACTGGCCGTATTTTGGGGCGCATGCGCACGTGTTGCCGACCTGAGTAAAAACGGATATCCCGACTTGATCATCGGCACACACACCGAGACGCCCAAGAACGGCGAGCTGACCGCACACAACCCGCATCATTCATTCGTGCATATTTATTGGAATGGCCCGGACGGGCTGCAAGAAAACAACAAAACTGTCCTGCGCGCTGACGCCTGCGATGCCTTGTGCGTTGCCGATTTCAATAACGACGGCTGGCTCGATATTTTTGCATGCAGTTATCATGGCGGCAAGGATCGCGATATAAATTCATTCTTATATTGGAACCGCGCGGGCAAATTTCACGAACTTGACCGCCAGCTATTATTTACACATTCAGCATCGGGAACCATTGCCGCCGACTTCAATGAGGATGGCTACATCGATTTGGCCGTGGCCAACCACAAAGTCTGGGGAGACCATAAAGGGGCCTCGTCTGTATGGTGGAATGGGCCGGACGGTTTCGATGCGCGCAAATGTACCGACTTGCCCACCTGTGGCCCACACGGGATGAGCTCTGTTGAACCGGGGAATCAACTGGATCGTAGCCCCGAGGAATACTACATTTCAGCGCCATATCAGGTAACCGAAAACCTCCTGGTCAAATCAGTGAGCTGGGAAGGCGATATTCCGCCGAAAACCTGGGTCAAAGCCGCCGTCAGGATCGCAAATAACAAGGAAACACTTGCAACTGCTGAGTGGGGCAAATGGTTGCATGCTGAAGAAACACTTAATGTCAAAGCGTCTTCAGGAAGCTGGATTCAATACAAATTAGCCCTCGGGGCCACTAATTCACTGCGATCTCCTCGTCTTACTCAAATATCCGTAACCTTTATCCAACCATAATATGGCCTGCAGAGTCCTGCTCATAAATCCACCCGCAACGCGGCGGGCCTACCTCGAAACCAACGTGCGCGTCGGCACGCCCATGTTGCCATCTCTGGGCCTGGCCGCCATCGCCGGCGCGCTTCGCGATGCGGGGCACACAACGCGTTTCCTGGATCTCGACTTGGTAGACGTCGCCGGCGAACCGGGCATTCCCGGCGAACCGGATATTTCCGGCAAACCGGTGAACAAAGCGCTCGAACTTGCCCTGCGGGAATTCAATCCGGATTACTGCGGCATAACATCCATCACACCGACATGGCACACCGCGATGGCCATCGCCCGCAAAGTGAAGCAGACGCGGCCCGCCA
The DNA here is from genome assembly GCA_026398415.1 of Kiritimatiellota bacterium. GTDB lineage: Bacteria > Verrucomicrobiota > Kiritimatiellia > JAAZAB01 > JAAZAB01 > VSJD01. The sequence continues at coordinate 99,390 of JAPLSY010000087.1, forward strand.
CGAAAGTCATCTGCGGCGGGGTGCATGCATCTCTTTTTCCGGAAAAGACCATCGTGGACGGTTATGCCGACTACGTGGCGCTCGGCGAGTCGGATTTCACGATCAACGAGTTGATCGCCACAGCGGATGCAAAATCGGTTCGCGGCCTTGCTTATCCGGGCGAAGGCGGTATGGTCTTAACGCCGCCGCGCGCTCCGCTGGCCAGCCTTGATGATCTGCCCATGCCGGACTGGACGCTGTTCGACAAGAACCGGTACCGCATGTCTCAATTGACGGAGCGGCGCCGGCCCGGCGGATTTATCGAGACAAGCCGCGGATGCCCATTTCAATGCATCTACTGCAACAAGCATACTTTTGGGAGCAAATTTCGCGCCAAGTCGCCGCAACGCGTCATCGCTGAACTTGACCTGATGATCCGCAAGCACGGGTTCCGTGAAATTCACATTGTGGATGACGGCTTCTCAACCGACCTGGACCGGGCGAAGGAAATCTGCCGCCTGATCATCAACAGCAAACTGGCCTTCCCCTTCAATTTGTTTAACGGCATCCGGGCGGACCGGCTGGATGCTGAGCTGGCACAGTTGCTTAAAAAGGCCGGCTGTTACCAGGTGGCGTTCGGCGTGGAGTCCGGGAGCGATCGGATTCTCCAGAGCGTATCGAAGGGATTGACCACGGACGCGGTGCGCCGGGCCGTGGCGCTGTGCAAGCAACACGGTCTCGAGACTTTCGGGTTCTTCATGATCGGGATGCCGGCCGACACGCGCGAAAGCGTCGTTGAAACCATCCGGTTTGCCGTGGAACTTGAAATGACGATTTCGAAGTTTGACATTGCCGTACCATTGCCGGGAACGAAAATGTTCGCTATGCTGGAATCCGAAGGCCGTATAAGGACGAAGGACTGGAGCAGGTACATATTTCACCGTACCGACGAGCCGCTTTTCGACCACCCCAACATGTCCTGGGGGGAGATCGGCGCGCTTTATCGCCTGGCGTACCGGAGCGTCTATTTGCGGCCCCGTTACATCATTAACCGTTTTTGGCACGGACTGCGCACCGGTGGGTTGTGGCATGATTTGGGTTATTTCCTCAAAACAAGGTGGCACTGATTGGAAACTGCAAAAAACAACGGGCACGCAAGCGGAAAGGTCATCGTCGTGATGCCCGCCTATAAGGCGGCGCAAACCATCGAGCGGGCCTACCGTGAAATACCGCCCGGCGCGGCGGACGAGGTGATCATCGTGGACGACGCCAGCCCGGACGGCACGGCGGCCCGCGCCCGCAAGCTCGGCATTGAAACCATCGTTCAACCGAAAAATAAAGGCTACGGCGCAACCCAGAAGCGCTGTTACGCCGAGGCGCTGGCGCGGGGCGCGGACATCATCGTGATGCTGCACGCGGACGCGCAGTACGACGCGCGGGTGATCCCCGAGTTGACCGCGATTCTCCGGCGCGGCGATGCCGACATGGTATTAGGCTCGCGTATGAAGGTCCCCGGCGACGCGCGACGCGGCGGAATGCCGCCGACCAAGATATTCGTCAATCGCGCGCTGACGATTCTGCAGAATTTTATTTTCGGCACCCGGCTGACGGACATGCACACCGGTTACCGCGCCTACACCCGCCGCTGTCTCGTTATGTTGCCGATAGAAACCAATGCCGACGGGTTCCTTTTCGATTCCCAGGTACTGGCCCAGGCAGCTGCGTTCGGCCTGCGCATCAGGGAAGTCGCCGTAGAGTCGCGCTATTTCAAAGAGGCTTCTTCCATCGGTTTCTATAACGGCGCGGCCTACACTTTTGGGACACTCGTTATTGTAATGCAGTTCCTGCTCATGAAGTTGGGCGTGGCAAAACTTAGAATGTTTCGCAGGCCGGCTGATTAGCGACTGGCACTGGATGAAATCCGTTGGCGCTTGTTATGCCTGCATTATCCCTATATGATTTTATCCATAAATTTTCTTTTGGCGTGTATTTTAAATTAGCCGACACACCGTCGGCCCACTGGAGGTACATCATGCAAATGACAGCATTTGGTTTTGTGCGGCGGGCGTGTCGGATCGGCGCCTACGCAGTTGCCACGGGCATGCATGCTATGATTTTGCTGTCGGTACAGGCCGGTGAAACCGGACCTGCAGGGACCAATCAGATAAAGGCGGTTGCGTGCGATCACCGCTACGGCGCCGTGGCGACGTGGTCGCACGGCACGGACTCGTCGCAGCGGAACTCGTTCTGGTGGGCGGAAGCCTGTGCGTTTGAAGCCAATCTGGCACTAACGGTCTTCGACACTCCCTTCAATGAAGGCGCGGCCATTGTACCTACGGCCGAACGCGCGGCAGCGGCAAAGACGGGGCGACTGGCCTTTCAAATTTATTTTTTCTCGGACAGCTGGGCTGACCCCGTCACGAAGAACATGGTCCTGATCCCGGATTACTATGCAACGAACTGGACGCAAGCCGGGGTGGCGGCCGGTTTCGATGTCAAGTCCGGCGACCCGAAGCCCGCACGGTTCCCAAATCATGGACAGCAGTTGTACGACATCAGCCAGGGGAAGTTTGGGTATAATATTGCCAAGGGCGCCGCCGGGAAAACCGATGTTCTGGGGCCGCTGATACTATACCAGCGGGAATGGGTCCGCACGAATTTTGGGCACGCCGCCACGGCCGGGAGTTACCGGAATGGCCAGACTGGCGCCAGCTATGCCATGACCAATTACTTGCTGGGTGCCCGTAATTCCGGCGCGAACGGGGATACATCGTACGGCAAGTCATCGGAAGGTACGGGGTACCTGGGCGGCGCCGGTGGGCCTTCAAATATGACTCCGCGGGATGCGGCGAGCCTGATATCAACCACGCGGGCCGACGATATGGACTGGATTTGCCCCGGGAGTAATTGCACCTCACGGGCGAAGGTACTGGCGCACTGCGGGAACCTGCTGCAGGAAGCTGTGCGCAGCCGCGGCTGGTACCGCGATTTCATCCACTGGCACGGCTGTCCACGGTTTGAGATGACCCTGGAAGATTTCTACCGAAGTCAACGGGCGGAGATGAAGGGGCACGATGTGGTCACACTGGACTTTGGCACGGCCCTGCAACACAAGTTTTTGCGCGATATGGCCACCGTGCAGGCACAGGAGACCGAGACCGGCGTTGCTCTGTCGGTAACATATCGCGATCCGTATGGAACCCTGCCGCTGGCAATCTTTCACATACCACTCAGCGTCAGAATCGAGACGCAGGGCACCCGGCTGGCAGGCAAGGACATTGTGGCCGCCGAGGGTTGCGATATCAGGCGCCTCGAGAAGGATGTCTACGTGGTTGACGTCCCATTTAACGGGCGGGAAGAGACAGTCACGGTCCACCTGGCGAAAGCACAAGGGCCGGCAAATTACCTTGATTTCTCACTGCCCGTAATCACGTCCACAGCGATGGCCGGGGAAATTATCCAAGTGCGGACCGACCGCCCGACGCGCGTGGCTGTGTTCAGCACCGCCCCGGGAAAGGGTCTTCGGCCGGTGGGCGCCCCCGTGCGCAGCAATGACCTGAAAACCAGCCATGCATTGTCCATCGGACCGGTGAGCGAATCAGAGTTTTATATCGGCGTTATAAGTCGAACCGGGCAATCAATCCTGTCGGGGCCGGTCCGATTCCCCGGGAAAGCAAGGCCGGCCAGTCAACCAAAGGGAAACAGGGGTAGGCCGTCAAATAGCAAGTAACGCTTGATGCGGTAAAGGCGCTGGTAACTGGCACGTCCTGCTATCCCGGAATTGGTCCCCAACGAAATGTCTTTTTATTGAAAGGCTACGATCCATGGCCCATCACAACATTCCATTTCTGGCTGGCGTCGCGATCATCTGCGCATTTGCGGGAATGCTTTTTCCCGGATGCGTAAAGAAGGCCGATTACCCCGTCACCATCGCGCGCATGGGGTACATCCGCGCCGATGACCAGCCCGAATCCAATCAGTGCAACTCATGGAATCCAACATCGGGAGTGGCGTGGGACTACGGCAATCGGAGCATCGTCATCGAGCTTGAGAACCCGCGCTGGGTGACGAAGGTGGTCGTGGTTTCCGATATCGAGTCAACCCACGAGCCGAAGCTCAAACCGGACACCGTCCAAATATACTACAGTCAGGACAACAACGAATACACGCTCTTTGATTCACCCTGCGCGATGAAGCTGACGCGCGCGGTTGAGACCGGGAAGGTCTGGCGTGTGGAATTCGACAGCCTGGGTTTTTGCGCAAAGTACATCAAGCTGAAGCAGACTTACAATGGAGCGGAATATGGCTTCGGCTGTAAGGAGCTTGCGAAGTGCGCCCAGGTTTTCACGGATGTGGCGGGGGTGGACAAAACGCAGGTCGCGGGTTTGATCGCCGCGCCGGCGCAGCCCGAAGGATGTATTTCGGCACAGGTCAAGGTATGTTCGGGCATGCCCGGCCTGGCGCTGGAACTCGAGGCCCAGAACACCGAGAGCTTGGAAAAGGCGAAAAGCACGGTAGCTTACAAGGCAGACCAGTGGGTGACGGTGAGTCTGAAAAGTGCCGAACTGAAGCCGGGCGGGTACTGGTTGACGGCAAGGCTGGTCTACAAGGGACAACTCGTGGCAAAGCGCACGATGTGTCTGCGCCTGTATGCCGGCGGCGATGATGCGCTCCGACACGTGGTCATTGATGATGTGCCTTCAGTGGGTAAGGGCGGAACGGTCTTCGAATATGGGCCTGTGAACGTTCCCAAAGACAAGCACAAGGGCGTCCGACTGGCAAAGGGCGAAGCATTCGTCGGCAAGCCACCGCTGAACAGTGAATCGGCGGTCTATGTGGCCGTAGGCAACCCGTGGCCGGACCTGGCGGTGACGTGGGGCCAGCAATCCAAGACCATCCCATGCACGCAAGAAGACTGGCTACCGAAGAACAATGTGCAGGAACTGTTCGTCGGGTTCGGCAAGGCATCCGATGGCCCGATCACCGTGAAGGCCGTGGGCGGCGAGGCGTGCATCTTCCACGTACGTGTGGCGCCCCTGAACGCTCAAGATGCGCAGTTGGCGCATTATGTGGCTAATCCGACCGCGAACCGGAGGGTCATCTATAACAACGACGGCTTCAGCGAGCTTTGGGGCGTGAAGGGCTGGGATAAGGCGCGCCTGCTGCAGCTCGTGGAGCGCTACCAGGGCACGGACACCGAGATTTTCGAGATGGCGGCCCTCGTCTCCGGATGGGTCAACTTCCCCAGCAAGTACGCCACCTTCTACAAGCCGGGCGATGTGCCGGATGACCAGTGGGTCCGCGCCAACGACAAAATGGCGATGGAGTTTTTCTGGCAACTCGAGCAGGACGGCCTCCCGATCTTCCCTACTCTGGCGAAGCGCGGACGGGAGATCGGCGTCCACGTCTGGGGATCGCTGCGCATGAGTGGCTACTACGGGCTCCAGGAGAAGCAGACCATGCAACCTTTCAACGGCCGCCTATGGCATGAACATCCCGAAATGCGCATCCGGAACCATGACGGCAGCTACGGCGTGAATATGAGCTTTGCCTGGCCGGAAGTGCAGCGTGAGCGCCTGGGCGTGCTGGGCGAACTGCTCGAGATGGGGTGCGAGGGCGTTATGATGGACTTCTGCCGTTATCCCGAGATTCTGGGCTACGACGAGCCGTTGGTTAAAGGGTTCCAGCAGAAACATGGCATGAGCCCCCTCGACCTGCCGGAAAACGATGAGCGTTGGATCCGCTACCGGTGCGAATTTTTGAACGACTTCTTCCGGGCCGTGCGCCGGCAGACGGACGCCATCGCCGCCAAGCAGGGCCGTAAGCTGGGCATCTCCGTGCGCCTTCCCGCTGTCGGTTACCAGGCCTATGGATTCGACCCGCAGACGTGGGCACGCGAGAAGCTCATGGACATATTCATCCCGCATTTTCCCGGCTTGGAAAGAGACTTTGCCGTACGGCCGTGGGTTGCAATGGCGAAGGGCACGGGCATCCTTGTCTATCCGGGCATGGAGGTGACGAAGACCGAGTCCTCAAATACTGAGCTAACCGACGCGGAGTTAAAGGCCGGCATCAAGCCGGGCCTGGTTACGGGGATGACGAAGGATGATTACCGCAGGAAGGCTTGGCGTAGATATCGCAACGGGGCCGACGGGATGTTCCTGTTCAATATTTGGACCATCGGCAATTCACGGAACCTGCTGGGCGATAAAAAGGCGCTGGAACAATGGTCGGTCTTCGAGGACCCGATGAACCTGCCGCGCATGGATGTGGTGGTTGCCGAATAATGCTTGCGCGCCCGTGACGCCATCTTTTTATAACCTGGCATCAACCGATGCTCACGGATTGACTCCGCGCCTTCAAGGTGTAAGGCGCTTGAGCTTGATATAAGGGGCCAGCAGTTTTTCCGCGTTGCGGTAAAAGATGTTGCGGCAGGCCTGGTCGCCGATGCCGGAGCCCAGCAGGCCGCCGATGTAATAGTGGTGGCTGAACCAGGGAAAGTCAGTGCCGAAAAGCACTTTTTCCGAACCGGCGCCGGCTACGAACTGCTCCACAATGCCTCGGACGAAAAGAATCGCGGTCAGTTCCAGGTAGACGTTGGGGAAATCCTTGGCCAGGGCGATGCCCTTGTCCCATTCGCCGTAACAGGAATGGCCCATCAGGATGCGGGCGCCCGGGTATTTTTTTGCGCATTCCCGGACCTGTTCCGGGCCATCATAAATGCTGCCGCCCCAGGTGTGGAGCAGGACCAGCAATCCCTTCCGGTCCGCGTATTCCCAGGCCGTTCGGCACCGGCTGTCGGTTAGCGGAATTCTATGGTAGTCGGCCAGGAATTTCAAACCGACGTAGACATCCGGGTAATTTTCAAAAGTGCGCAGGTCTTCGTCAATGACGTCCGGGTAGTGCGGATTTATACCGCAGTACGCCCTCAGGTATTCCGGCGCCTCCCGCACCGTCCGGATGTTAGCGGCATTCCCGATATCCGGCGTGAAGAGTGCTGAGTGATAACAGTGGACTTGAAGCCGGACCCCGGCGCGCTTCATAGCCGTGACAACCGAGGCCGGGTCATTGTGGGAAAGATGGCTACCGTAGAAAGGGCCCAGGTGTCCATGCATGTCGTAGACCGGACAATCCGCCACCCGGCCTTTTTCGAAAAATGCTTTATATAAAGGTGTCTGCATGCTTTTATCTCCGCAGTTATCAACGTATCGGTATCGTTAAAATTCAATCCGTTCAATTATCTTTTTCAGGTTTCCCGAGGCGATTTTTTTCTTGTCGGCATCCGGGATATCCGCATGGATCAACTGCAGCATTGCCGCGTCCGGATATTTTTCCGGAAGGGCGGTTCCGAAAACCAGTCGTTTGGCGCCGAATTCCCGGACGGTGTCTTCCAGGCAACCCTCCACCGCGGAAACGCCGCTGGTTTCCAGGCAGACGTTCGGATACTTGTCCAGCAGCGGCCAGGTATAACGGTTCGGGCTCCAGTCGCCGACGTCGCAGAAAATACAGGCCAGCTTCGGGAAATCCCGCAACAGTTCGTGAATTTCCGGCCAGGAGACATTCCGCTGGGTTTCTACCGAGAGCAGGAGCGGAATTTTGCGTTCGGAGACCTCGTCCAAAAATTTACCGAACGTTACACGGTTCAGCATAAAACGGTGCAGGTGCGGAAACGCGCGCAGCGCAAAAATCCGGTTCGACTTCATCTGCCGGAAAAAACCTCGGCCAATCACTTCTCCGGTTTGCGGCGGCAGAATTGTCCAACAGCCGCAAAGTCGTTTCTGCCCGCTGATTTCCCGGCCCAGCAATTCGTTGCCCTCTTCCGGCGTTCCATCGTGCGCGACAATATGCCATACCAAAGCTTTTTCAATACCGGCACGGTCCATTTCCGCCAGCAACTCTGCGCTGTTCCGGAGCGGCTTGGGCAGGGCTTTCATCGGCCGGCCGATGAAAACGTTCGCGTCAAAAAAATCCATTTTCATTGCCACCTCTTTGTTTTTAGCAGACGATCTAAAGCTGGTGCGCCTGGCGGGGATCGAACCCACAACCTTCGGCTTCGGAGGCCGACACTCTATCCAATTGAGCTACAGGCGC
>JAPLSY010000061.1 GCA_026398415.1 Kiritimatiellota bacterium
ACCCCGCAGGGTATTCCATCCAGCGTGATCACCGTGGAGCGGTTCTTTTCAAAACAACCCAGGTCATAAAGCGCGGGAGGTATCGCCGCCGTCAGTTCCTGGAAAGCAAGTCCGGCCCCCCGGCCGGGTTCGGCCCCCTGGTTCTCACCCGCGGGGCGTTCAGCCACGCGAATGAACAGCTTACGGCACAGGGCTTCCAAGATGCCCTTGAGCCACAGGAAGCTGTCGGTTTCCGTGAGGGTGGAGCGCTTATCATAGCCGGTCCGGCCTACCGGCCCCATCAGGCCGACGGCCACATGTTCTTCTTCAGTATAAGCCTGCTTGTCATTCCGGAAAAAAACGCGGCCGATTTCAAAAAAAGCGGCTTCAGCAATTTGGCGCGAGCGATTGCGGCCGAGGGTCTCGATCATCTGCGGCAAAAGCGCATCGCGCAAAATGGCCTGGTCAACGCTAATGGGGCGCGGCAACCCGATGCGCTGGGCGGTGCGCGCGGTGTCCCTGGCCGAGCCCTGGTCGCCTAAGGCGCCGCCGGAGGCGGGTAAACTTGGGCAGGCGCACAGCGCCAGCAGTTTTTCGGATACCAAGCTGTAATTTATGATTTCGGTAAGGCCCAGCCCTACGAGCGTGTCCCGGCACGTGATCGTGGCGCGGATGAACGCGTCGTTGACGCCCGGCACGAACCGGCTGTGCGGCAAGGCTGGCGGAATCTTGTCCAGTCCGTGCAGGCGCGCCACTTCCTCGATCAGGTCCACTTCGGCTTCCAAGTCCGGGCGAAAGGTCGGGACCTTCACCGTACAACTTTTTTTATTGCGGTCCACGACGGTGAAGGTCAATGCCTCAAACAGGCTGGCGATTTCGTTGTCCGGGATGTCCACGCCCAGCAGGTCACGAACACGGTCGAAACGGCAGACAATGCTCCGATCTTTGGGTTCGACGGGGAAACAATCCAGCACACCCTTGGCGGCCGTGGCCCCGGCGTGTGCGACCATGAGCGCCGTGGCCCGCCGGCTGGCCCAATCCACCCCGCCAATATCCACGCTGCGTTCAAACCGGTATGAGGATTCGGAGGAAAGCCCCAGGGTCTTGGACGTTTTGCGGATCAACGCGGGCTTGAAGCAGGCGCTTTCCAGGACGACGTCGCGCGTGGTGGCGAGAATGCCGCTTTGGGCTCCACCCATGACGCCGGCGATGGCCACGGGCAACCGGGCGTCGGCAATGACCAGCATGTCCGGGGTCAGCTTGCGTTCCACCGCGTCCAATGTTGTCATTTTTTCACCCAATGTCGCCCGGCGCACAACGATACGGTGCTCCGCCAGCAGCGCGAGATCGAACGCATGCAGGGGCTGGCCGCACTCGAGCATGACGTAATTGGTGATGTCCACGATATTGTTAATCGGCCGAATCCCACAGCGTGCCAGGCGCAGGCGCATGGCCAGGGGACTCGGCCCGACCGTGACGCCCCTCAAGAGCCGGGCCGTGTAACGCGGGCAGCCCTCCGCGTCCTCGACGGCCACATTTAGTCCGTCAGCCGCTGGTAGGCCGGTTTCCGGAAACTGGATGGAGGGCAGGTTCAGCCGACAACCATACAGGGCTGCCACTTCACGGGCGATGCCCAGAATGCTCAGGCAGTCGGGCCGGTTGGGCGTGACCTCGATGGTCAGCACGACATCGAGTCCACCCACGACCTCGATCAAGGGGGTGCCGGCGGGGGTGTCGCGTGGCAACTGCATGAGCCCGGCATGGTCTTCCGAGAGTCCAAGTTCGTCCTCGGCGCAGAGCATGCCGCAGGAGGCTTCCCCACGGATTTTGGCGCTCTTGATCTTCGTGCCATTAGGCAACACGGCGCCGATGGCGGCGAACGGGACCTTGTCACCGGCGTGGACATTCGGCGCGCCACAGACCACCCGCACCGTTTCGTGGCCGGTGACTACATCGCACAGCGTGAGACGATCGGCGTTGGGGTGCGGGTTGACGCTGACGACTTCACCGACCACGATGTCCTTGAAATCGGACCCGATACGGGTCAGGCCTTCGACTTCCAGCCCGGCGAACGTCAGCCGCTCAACCAGGGCCTCGGGAGTGGCCTCGAAGGTCACAAATTCTTTCAACCAGCTCAGGGGAACTTTCATTGGGCTAACTGCTCCAAAAACCGTTTATCATTGTCATACAGGAGGCGAATATCGTGGATGCCGTAGCGGATCATGGCAATCCGTTCCACGCCCATGCCGAAAGCGTAGCCGGTGACCGCTTCCGGGTCGTAGCCGACTTTGGTAAATACCTTGGGATTCACCATGCCGGCGCCGGAAATTTCAATCCACCCGCTTTGCTTGCACACGCGGCAGCCCTTGCCACCGCAGACGTGGCAGGAGAAATCGTATTCCACGCTGGGTTCGGTGAAGGGGAAAAAATGCGGCCGGAACCTGATCTTGATGTCCGCACCCATCAGATGCTGGGCAAAATAGGTGATGTCCCCCTTGAGATCAGCCATGGATACCCGGCGATCCACATAAAGGCCCTCAATCTGGTGGAAGTGCGCGCTGTGAGTGGCGTCGGTCGTATCGCGCCGGTAACACCGGCCGGGTGCAATAATACGCACGGGTGGCGGGCGGCTTTCCATGACGCGGATTTGCACGGGCGAGGTTTGCGTGCGCAATAATTGACCCGATTCCAGCCAGAACGTGTCCTGTGTGTCGCGGGAGGGGTGGTCAGCCGGCGTGTTGAGCGCGTCGAAATTATGATACTCGGTTTCGATGTCCGGACCGTCGGCCACGCTGAAGCCGAGCGTATCGAAAATGCGGATAGCGTCTTCGATGATCCGGCTGATCGGGTGCCGTGCGCCAAACGCGCGCCAGCGGCCGGGCAGGGTCGCGTCGAAACTATCCGGCGCGCCAGCGGTTGCCGCGGTTTCCAGCGCGGCACGGCGTGTTTCCAGGAGCGCGGCCAGTTCCTGCTTTAGTTCATTGGCATAGCGGCCCATGGCCGGGCGTTCGGCGCTCTCGGCGTCCTTGAGCCCCTTCATGATTTCCGGCAGGAGGCCCTTGCGGCCCAGATACTTGATGCGTACCTGCTCAAGGTCCTTGGCTGTACCGGCGGCACGGGCCTCACCCAGCGCCGCTTCCTTCAATGCCAATATGTCGGTGGCTTTCATGGTTGCCCCATTCCTATAACCTCAATGATGGGCAAAGTCAAACCGAGAATGGCCTGAGCTGGGCGAGGTGGGGGACATCGTGACCCCCCTCTGGCCAAAGTAAGGGTTGTGAGTCATAGACGGATGAATGAGATCAGGGGCCACCTCCGGAGGTGGCCCCTGAGAAGCCCCGATACGCTATGATCGGGGAATGATACCTTATTATGAGCTTTATCAGATGAAAGCAGATCGGTACGTGCTCAGGCAAAAGGTGGTTCTCTTGGCCCGTAAAGAAGGAATCAAGGCGGCCATGCGTGAATTCGGCTGTTCGCGCAACACAGTTCGCAAATGGATTCGACGATATAAGCCAGGCAAAACCGCCAGTTTGCAGGAGCATTCCAAACGGCCTCATCGCTGCCCCACCAAAACTTCTGCGGCTGTTGAACGATTGGTGCTCAAAATACGCCGCCAGACGGGCTTTGGTGCCGAACGGCTCAAGATGGAATTCGACGTTCCTTGTGGGATTGATGCCATCAAACGCATTGTTCGTCAGCATGGATTAGTTAAACCTCGCAAGAAAAAGCATCTGACCAAACGCTGTCTTCGAGAAGTGAAACGAAACTGGAAATTATTTGGTCAACTGTGCGCCGATACCAAGCATTTATATGATATTCCCCACTATTGGTGGCAAATGAAGCATTTGCGTCTACCGGTCTATCAGTACACCGTGCGCGAAGTTGTCAGCGGCTTGACTTTCACGGGTTACGCCGATGACCTGTCAAAAACCTTTTCCGTACTCATGGCTAAACAAGTTTGCCTTCACCTGGCCCAAGCCGGCGTTAATCTCAAATCAGTAGAATGGCAAACAGATAATGGCCCCGAATTCAAAGAAAGCAGTCAAGAACGCGGAGTGCCATCCCTTGTCCGTTCCTTAGGGTCCGGCCACCATTACATTCCACCCAAAGCTTACACCTGGCAAAGTGATGTCGAAACGGTCCACGCCCTCCAGGAAACTGAATTCTTTGATCGTGAGACCTATCTCTCCCCGGCGGACTTCTGGAATAAACTCACCACCTATTGGCTATACTTCAATATCGCACGCCTCAATCGAAACAAACAGTGGATGAGTCCTCTCCATATCATTCAAAAGCAATCTGCTGCTATCAGCCCTCAAATTGTTTCGTGGCTACCTCTTGACCTTGGTCGCCTTCTCAATCATTATGTACCCCATTCCAGACCCCAGAGGGGTCACGATCTCCCCGTCCATCCCTAGAATGGCCTGAGCTGATGATCTGTCACCACTTGACTGTGAGACAAAATATGTCAAGCTGCATGTATAAGACACTTTGCTCGAAGTGTCCGAAAAAGCAGTGCAATATCTAAATATGATTTCAGGTTGGCTATGCATGATAATTTACTAAATGCAATTCTTGGTGAACTGCGCACCAGCCAATGCCTGTGCGACGTTACCACTTATTGGGGTTTTCGCAGCACCGTGCCTGGACCGGGGTTGCGCGCAGCCAGCGAGTTTCTTTGTCGTCGCTATCGCGAAGTCGGCCTGGAAGCCGAAGTGATTGCCTATCCGGCTGACGACAAAACGGGATCCATTGATGGGCGCAAAAATCCACTTGCTTGGACGCCGCGTTCGGCCAGTTTGCGCGTGATTGCTCCGGAAGTGGGTGACGGGCTGATCTGCAGTTATGCCAACGAACCGTTGTGCCTGATCTCCAATAGCATGGCCACCCCGCCGGGCGGCGTCGAGGCCCAGATGATGGTCGTGGATCGCGCTGACAAAGACAAAAGCTACGAAGGATTGGACGTAGCGGGCAAGGTCATTCTGGTCAATCTGACTTCCTTTTCCGTCGAAGCGCAGGCGCGCAAGCGTGGCGTGGCCGGCGTGATCAGTGATTCGATCTGCCCGCCCTGGCTGCTCGAACAATATCCACCACCGCGCCTGCCTGAGGACGCGCCCGATCTGACGATGTGGAGCATCTGGAGCGGTTGCCGTCATGAGCGGGGACTGTGGGGATTCAACCTTTCCCCGCGCCAGGGGCAGAAACTAAGGCAGCTCATCCGCAACAGAGCCGAACCGGTCATTGTGCGCGCCGAAGTGGATGCCGATCTGGGTGCAGGTACGTCGGAGGTGGTCAATGCGTATCTGCCAGGCACCGACCTTGCCCACGAGGAAGTGTGGCTGCTGGCCCATTCATCGGAACCGGGCGCAGAGGATAACGCTTCGGGCTGTTGTATGGCTGTCGAAGTGGCGCGTACGCTCAAGACGCTGATTGACCGAGGCATTTTGCGGCCACCGCGCCGCAGTATCCGTTTTTTACATGCCGTCGAGACGGATGGTTACCTGCCCTATCTGTGTGCCCGGCAGGATAAGTTGGATCGCGTGGTGGCCGGGCTATGTTTCGATGCGGTAGGCAACGATTTTGCCCGATGTGGCGGTGAGATGATGGTCTCGGCCACGCCGGATGAGAACGCTTCCTTTGTTGACGCGCTGATAGCGCGCCTGTTCGAACAGGTCGCGGCCCTGCCGGCCCGCCGCTTTACACCCGACACCTATGCAATGTTCCCCTGGTCGCGCAAGGCATTCTTGGGGAATGACGCATTCATTTCAAACGGCTTTTTCGATATCCCCACGCCGCAGATAAGCACTTGGCCGGAGCACTTTTATCACAGTGCGCAGGACACGCCCGACAAGCTAAGTGCGAATACGCTGGGACGGAATGGCGTGATCGCGGCAATGTACCTCTACCTGCTGGCGTCGGCGGGACCACGTGAGACAATCGAGCTTATCGGACTTGTGGCCAGCGACTGGAAGCAGCGCATTTGCCGTGATCTGTGCCCAGACATACTCGGGCGCGATAAATCGGACATAGGTGGACGTGCCGCGCATCTCTATGCGTTGGGACGTCATTTGGGCTATCTGGCGCAGGATGCGGTAAAGAGCGTATCCGGTCTCGCGCCCGATGATCCATCCCTGCAGAGTTGTGTGGAGCAGGCTTGTGCGGCCTTGTGGCGGTTTGCTGAGCAGGAAAGTGCGTCAGCGGTGGCGATGGTGTCCGGCCTGCGTGAGCGTGCGGAACCAGGAGTGCCTACCAAGCGTGTCCCCGATGGTCTTGAAGCGCACGGAGCGCGTGTCGCGAAACGACTGCGTTGGGAGCGTTTGGCCGACAATGTGCTTTCGAAAAGCGGAAAGACCAGGATCCAATCGTTGCGGGAGAAAAACGAGCGGGTGGATCAGGTGTGGGATTGGCTGAATGGCCGGCGTTGCGTTCAGGAGGTCTGGGAGCGTGTACAGTTTGGCGGCGCTGTACCGTTTGCCGTTGTCGTTGATTATGTGGATCTGCTTTTGTCTGAGGGGGCGGCGATCGAAGTGTGAGTAACCGTCTGTTCAGTGTCCCACGTGTGGCCCGTCAGAAATCCATCCGGAAGTTTCTCCACGGTCTGGTCTTGCAGGCAGGTTGAAAAATAAGCACCGAAATGCCGGTGTTCTTACAAAAATAAGGGCGTGACTTTACGGCTCGTTTTCGGCATCATCTGGCATTATTTCCGCCAGAGAGGCAGCTTCCGCCAAAGGACAGACAAGCTCGTTTTGGCGAAAATTCTTCATTCAACCAAGGGAGGAGCCATGGCCATTCAGGATTTCAAGTCCACCTATAAGACCATCATGGACGATCATTTTCCGCCGCGGCTGGAAATCAGTTTTGTGGATGGCGCCACGCGGCAGACGCTCGTCTACGAAAAGGCGAGCTGGCTGATTGACGGCGTCAACAAGGGCCTGCGCTACGGCGAGAATCCGGGCCAGGAAGCGGCCCTGTTCAAGCTGGTCAACGGCAACTTGGCTCTGGGCGAGGTGCGCAGCATTCAGCCGGGCCGGTACCTGGCGTCGGATGTCGAACTGCTCCAGTCGGGTAAGCATCCGGGCAAGACCAATATCACCGACGTGGATAATGCCCTGAATATCCTGCGCTACCTGATGGATACACCCTGCGTCGCTATCGTAAAGCACAATAATCCCTGCGGCGTGGCCAAGGCCGGCACCTTGGCCGAGGCCTATGAGCGCGCCAATATGGCCGACCGCGTGGCCGCCTTCGGCGGGGCCATTGTGCTTAACCGCCCGGTGGACCGTGCCACAGCCGAACTGATCCTCCAGCAGTATGCCGAAGTGGTGGCGGCCCCGGACTTTGCCGCCGGGGTGCTCGATCTGTTCGCCAAAAAGAAGAACCTGCGCGTCATGCGCATCGCCAACATGGCGCGCCTAGCCGAGTTCGCCGCCCAGCGCGTCGTGGATTTTAAATCGCTGGTTGATGGCGGTTTGGTAGCGCAGTGGTCCTTCGTACCGCAGACCCGCGTCAAAACCCAGTTGCTGCCTGCCCAGGCCCTCTATAAAGGCAAGGAATACAAGATTAACCGTCTGCCGACGGAAAAAGAATACGACAACTTGCTCTTCGGCTGGCTGATTGAGTGCGGCGTGACCAGCAACTCGGTAATTTTTGTCAAAGACGGCGTGACGGTCGGGATCGGCACGGGCGAGCAGGATCGCGTTGGCGTGGCGGAGATCGCCCGTGACAAGGCTTACCGCAAACTGGCCGACAGGATTTGCTGGGAACAGCACAAGACGCCTTACAACGATTTAAAAGACGCGGGGATCAAGGCCGAAATTGACCGCGAGGTCAGCCGGCGCAAAGGCGGGATCATCGGGAGCTGTATGGTTTCCGACGCCTTTTTCCCGTTCCGGGATGGCGTGGATGTCGGCCTGCGCGAGGGCGTTACGGCTGTGATCCAGCCGGGCGGGTCGGACCGTGATTTCGAGAGCATCGAGGCCTGCAATGAAGCCAAGGTGGCCATGGTCTTTACCGGCCAGCGCTGTTTCAAGCATTAACGCCCAAAATCTTTTCCGCGTTACGGTAGAAGATATTGCGGCAATCGTCGTCGCTAAGCCCCGTGCCCAGCATCGCGCCGAAGTAATAATAGTGGTTGAACCAGGGGTAATCCGTGCCGAAGACGATCCGTTCGGAACCCAGCGCGCTTACGAAGCGTTCAAGGCACCCCCGTATGTCAACGACGGCACAGAGTTCCAGATAGACATTGGGAAAATCCTTGACCAGCTGGATGGCTTCATCCCAGGCACCGTGGCACGAATGCCCCAGGAGGATCTTGGCCCGCGTATAACGCTCGGCGACTTTGCGAACGACAGCCGGGCCGTCGCAGGAACTGTTTTCCCAGGTGTGCAACAGGACCGGCAGGGCGCGCGCATTCGCCAGTTCCCAGGCGGGCTCGCCGCGCGGATCGGTGATGGGGACGCCGTGATAATCGGCCAGGAATTTAAAGCCCACGTAGACGTCGGCGTAACGATCGAACGTGGCGACGTCTTTTTTCACCTGGTCCGGGTAATTCGGGTTGATACCGCAATAGGCGCGCAGGCGTTCGGGAAACGCGCGCACGGCTTTGATATTGGCCGCATTGCCGATATCCGGCGCCAGGAGCGCCGCATGGTGGCAGAATGCCAGCAGGCGGACGCCGGCGCGTTTCAATACGGCGTCGGCCTGGGCCGCCGTTTCCCGGTTGATGTGCAGCCCGAAGAAAGGGCCCATGTGGCCGTGCATGTCGTAGACCGGGCAATCCGGCACACGCCCGTGCGCAAAGAACGCCTTTTTTAAATCCTTCGTTTTTTTCATAACTGTGCACCCTGAATCAAGCTTTCCAGATTGGCCGAAGCGATTTTTTTCTTGTCCGCTGCCGGAATGTCAGCTTGCAGGATTGCCAGCGCGGCGGCTTCCAGGTAACGCTCCGGGAAGTTGGAGCCGAAAAGCAAATGCCCGGCGCCATAGCGCGCCACGGTCTCTTCAATGCCGCCATCTTCCCGGGTCAGCAAATTGGTTTCCAGAAAAACGTTGGGATAGGTTTCCAGCAAGGGCCAGGTGTAACGATCCGAATTCCAGTCGCCGATATCGCATAAAACGCAGGTCAAGTTGGGAAATTCCGCCAGGAGCTCGTAAATCGCTGACCAGCCGCCACCCGCCTTTTCCAGAGAGATCAACAGCGGAATGCGTCGCTCCGTGACCTCATCCAGGAACTTGCCGAAGACCACGCGGTTGAGCAGATAGTTGTGATGCGCGGGAAAGGCGCGCAACGCAACGATGCGATCCCGTTGCATGCGCCGGAAAAAATCGGGCGTGATGACTTCGCCCGCCGATTACCGTCGGAGGCCGCATAATCGCGCTGGGCAACATGCCAGACCAACCCCTTGGTAATGCCGGCCCGGGTCATGACCCGTTGCAGATCCGCGGCCGTCTCGGCCGGTTGATACACCACCCGGATCGGCCGGCCGAAGCACAGGTTGGCGTCAAAAAAGGGCAGGTTCACAGGCTTGCTCCGGCTTTCCGGCAGGCTTCGATCTGCGTGCGGACCTGGGCTTCCGTCCAATCCGGGTTCAGGGAAATAAAGACCGTCCGTTTCAGGATGTCCAGCGTGCGCGGGCACATATTCCTGGTGTAATTCAGGCGCAATCCCTTGTTTAGCGGCATGCGATAGGGATTCATGCCCGGATGATGGCCTATGCGATGTTTGAGAATTGGATCCCAATTGCAATACACGTGCTTGCCGCTGTCAATCGGCAACCCGCCGCCGACACCTTTGGCTGCGGCAAAGGCCCGTGCTTCTTTTTCGCTATCGTGCTGGAAGGTCACTACCACGCCGCAGTCGCCCTTCGTATCGTTGGACGGTGCAAACCGGATGCCGGGCTTCCCGCTCAACTCGGTCATGAACCGGGAGCGAATCCGGCGTAGATCGGCGAGCATGCCGGGCAGCCGCTGTAACTGCATGCGCAGAATGGCGCCCATGATTTCCGTCGCCCGGAACTGGAGTCCCAGGAAGATCGGCACGGTATAATCCCCGACATACTGGCGGAAGTTCGTGCCGCTGTCGGAAAAAATCGCGGCCCGTTGATAAATCTTATTGTCATTGGTAACCATGGCGCCACCCTCGCCGGAGCTCATGATCTTGTAGTCGTTGAAACTGTAAGCGCCCGCCTGTCCCCAGCTCCCCAGCCGCTTGCCCTTGAAACTGCCGCCATCCGCCTGGCAGCAGTCCTCCAGCACCTTGATATTGTGTTTTCGGGCGAGGGCCGTTATCTGTTGCATGTCCGACGGGATGCCGCGCATGTGCACCGGGATGACGGCCTTGGTTTTCGGGCCGATCTTTTTTTCCATGTCGCGCGGGTCGAGGGTCATGGTCTCGTTAATCTCGGCGATGACCGGAATGGCGCCGACCATCAGGACGGCAGATGCCGTGGCCATGAACGTATAACCCGGCACGATCACTTCATCGCCCGGCCCGATGCCCATGCCGGCCAGCCCGGCCATCAATCCCGCCGTGCCGCCGCCGGAAATCAGGAGGGCATACTTGACGCCGATGGTTTGCGCCCATTCCTTTTCAAAGCGGTTGGCTTCCTGCAGGTGGCCGGTCTTGGGATCGCCCATCCGGAGCATTTTCTTGGCCTTGATCACCTTGCTGACTTCGTCAATTTCTTTTTGTCCTAAGCGATACATAGGGCCTCCTGAATGTATGTCCTTGTCGGCATGCAATGCGATCAAAGACTGGTTATTAAAAACGGTGCAAACATAGCAGTTTCAGCGTTCATGCGGCTATAGCGGAAATGGTCGGAGATTGTCTTTTCTGGTCTTTGCCGCCAAGAGCTTGCGCGTCCCGATTGGGTCTCAGGCCCGGCGCTTTTTGGCGTTGGCCCAGGCGGTGGGTGTCAGACCGGTGGCGGTCTTGAAAAAACGGCAAAAATAAGCTGACGAGCCGAAACCGAGTTGCTCCGCCGTGGCCTTGGCGGTCATCCCCTGGGCCAGCAATTTCCCGGCGCTCTCCAGGCGCAGACGATTGATATGGCGCCGCAACGACTCGTTGGTATATTTGTGAAACAGGCGATCGAAATAGACGGCTTCGTAGCCTGCCATGTGGGCCAGGTTGCGCAGGGAGAGATCTTCGTTCAGGTGCCCGGCAATATAAGCGCGGATTTGCGTGACGACACTCTTCCCGTGCCCGGAAACGCTTCCGTTGTCAACGGCATGCGTCCGTTCGATCCAGGCCTGCAAAAACACCAGGATGGTCACGGTCTTCAGCCTGGCCATGGCCAGGGGCGAGCGGTCGCCGGCGGCGCAGGCGTTCCAGTATTCCGTCAGGCACTCGATAAAGGGGCCCTGGAGCGGCATAAAGCAGGTGGCGGATTTATCGGCCCAAAGGCGTCCATTCCGGATTACGACTTCGTTGGCGGTTATCCGTTGCGGGCCGATAACGTGCAACCATAGTTGGCGGCTATCGGTGTGCTCGGCGGAATATCCAAAATCATGCGGCTCCCCTTCGTCGAACAGGAAAACCGTGCCGGGTGCAGCCCGGTAAATGCAGCCGCCGACGCCCTGCGGGCCGCACCCCTTGAGCACAACCATGACTTCGCGGAAGGCGTGCTGGTGGGTATGCGCCTGCATCCAATGTTGATGACGCGGATACCTGGCGGCCGCCGGGCGATGTTGCTCAAAGCGGCTGATCCAGACCCAGCGTGCCGGGCGCGCCATGATATTCGTCCCGATTTCGTTGGAATCTCCGCGGCAAGCACCGGACGATGGCTTGTTCCTGGTCATAAATGATCAATGGGTTTTCCTCACGCCTTCGCGCTGATGACCATGGCGTAGGCGTTATGGTTATGGATGCTTTCCATGTTTTCGCTTTCCACTTGGAACCAGATGATGCGCTTATCCTGCCGGAGTTTGTGCGCGACGGCCCGGGCCATGTCTTCGGCAAAGCGCGGCCGGGCATAGGCTTGTTCGGTCACCTGTTTTTCGTCCTCGCGCTTGAGCAGGGAATACAAGCCGGAACTTGCTTCCGCCTCGGCAATGGCAATCAGTTCCTCGATCCAGACCAGTTCGTGACTGCGCACACGCATTGTGATCCAGGAGCGCTGGCTGTGCGCGCCCTGGTCGCTGATTTCCTTGGAACAGGGGCAGAGCGTGGCCACGGGCACCACGACTTCCACGATTAAATCCTGGCCTGCCCCGAGCGCAGTCGAGGAGGCATGCGGCTCATGCTTACGGTCGAATGAGGCCAGGAACGCGCACTGATAATCCATCAGGGAGCGGGTCTTCGACACCGGGGCGGTTTTTTCCACGAAATAGGGGAACCGGATTTCCAGGTGCGCCGTGGTGCAGTCGAACCGGTCGGTCATTGTCC
>JAPLSY010000029.1 GCA_026398415.1 Kiritimatiellota bacterium
GACCCGCTGATTAAGAGTCAGCTGCTCTACCAACTGAGCTAAGCCTCCGATGCAGACGGTAGAAAATCGGTGCGTTGAATGCAAGTCTGAAATCAGACGACAATCTGAAAACGAACAACCGTAGACTATGGACCGTGGACTGTAGGCTGAAGGACGGTCTGAAGAAGACGACGGACACCAGACGCCAGACATCGGAAGGAAGTGGCCCTGGGGCCAAGTGGTCGCTTGCTCCGGACACGATGAGGAACAGCGACCGTCCGATGCCTTAAACTTTTTCGCCGACCTGTTTCAACACGCGATACAGTTCGGTCACACCCCAAGCCTGGGCATCGCACCCGCGCAGGGTATGCGGGTAATCGCCATCCACAATTTCCGGAATCTGGCCCAGGCAACCACGATTCATGAGCTGAGTGCTGCTGCCCAGCCACGCCAACGCCGCGGAGCGCCCGGCGCCGCCATGTACCCGGACCCAGGCTTCACAGAACGATGGGAACAACCAGGTCCACGCCGTGCCGTTGTGATAGGCCGGCTTGCGGCGTGTATCTTCATCGCCCTCGTACCGTCCCCAGTAAGGCTGCAGGGGATCGTTGAGCAGCCGGTCGCCAAACGCAACGGGCTGGGCATATTCCACGGGCTGATCGGAAAGTGTGCGGATGGCGCCGGGCACAAGCAGTTCCGCGCATGCTTCCAGCACACGTTCGCCGATGGCTTTCTCCGTTACCGCGCCTAAGGTCAATGCCAGGAGCTGATTGGGCCGCAGGGCGTCGTCCGGCATGGCTTGTGCCGCGCTCTGGCCTTTTTGCGCGTGCAGACAATCGGCAAAGTAGCCGCGTGCCTCAGTCCAGAAATACTGGCGAATGGATGCGCGTACGCGGTCGGCCAGTTCCGTCCAGGATGCGGCGTCCGGCCGTGGCCGGACCAAGCCGGCCAGGAACGAGCACGCCGCAAACCAAAGTGCCTGGATTTCGATGGGATAGCCTTCACGGGGCGAGCCGGCAGGATGGTTCGTATCCATCCATGTGAAATGGGCCGGACTGAAAATCAAGCCGCTCTCCGGATCCATGCGAATGCCATTAGGCGTGCCCCGCCGATAGCCTTCGGCAATGGATTCTACAACTTGATGCAAGGTCCTTTTCCCGCAATGTTCCGCCAGTAGGTTCCGCCCTTCAGGAGAGTTGGGATGGCCTACCGTGCGGTAGGCGTCCGCGCAGGCGACGATAAACCACAGGGGTGCATCGGATGTGTCGCGGTTACGGGCATCGTCGCCGTTAATCATGTTCGGCAACGTTCCATCCTGCTCGAACGCTGCAAACTGTTTGAGGATTGCCTTGACCTCCTCCAAGCGTCCGGCGGCGATCAAACCGCGCGCGCAGATAAAAGTATCGCGACCCCAGTCGAGGAACCAGGGATAACCGGCAATCACGGTTTTATGTGCGCCGCGTCGAACGATAAACTGCTGCATGGCACGCTCCAAAATGTCCGGGAGCGGCGCGTCCGGCGGCGGAAGGTCCCGATCCCGACTCTCCAAAGGTCGGAACGCAATTCGATCGCTTTCCGTCGGTGTTAAAATTTGCGCCAGTAACATCACCGCGGCGCCACCGGCCAAAGAACTGCGGAAATACCCGGGGCTGAACAAATCGGAATCGGCGTTCATCCCGCGTTCAGCCTCTACGGGATGATGAACCATGTATTGCCATTCGGACTCCGGCTGAAAGTTGCCGGCAGAAACAGCCACGCGCAACTGCCGGGCGTGGTCCGGCGCGAACGTGAATTCATTTGATTCCGGATGCACGGCGGCAGGCCAATCCCGCTCCGGGCCCAAGAACGCCTTGGTGTCCTCGTGGAACGAACGGTCTTCGATGTCCGGCCGGATGATCAATTGCACGCTCTGGTCGTCGGCCAGACAGTTTTCGGCATGTTTACAGGGCAACCGGTAAAACATCAGGCGCACAGCGTTCTGCCCGGGAATCATTTCAGCGTGAATATCGAGGAACACGGATTGTCCAAAACCGAACGGCACACGGAAGCGCCACAGACCAAAGTTGTCGCCAAGGTGGAACGCATGCAGGCGGTCGATCGTGATGTCCTGGGAATAGCCTTGAAACACCAGCCACGCGCGGCAGCGCGTCAGCATGACACGCCGGTCCTCGGGATAATCCGGGTTCAGGTTGCCGGCCAGCAGGGCATCATACCGACTGCGCACTTCCGCCCACCGCACAGGTGCGCGCAGCATGCCGCCACGCCCGTTGGTGCTGAGCATCATGGGGTGTGTACCGAGCAGTTCCTTGTGGGTGAAAGCCAACGGTGCGCGCCACGTCGGTCCGAAGGACCAAGTGACCGCTTGCCCCGCCACGTCGGCGGGGTGACGTGGCGGGGCATCGCCCTGCGGCAGGAAGAGCAGGGGAGCGGTTTCGTGCCGGGTGCGTTCCGGTTCATAAACGGAAAGCTTTAATTGGCCTGCGTGCGTCTCCAGCCGCGCGGCAGTGGGACAGAAGAGGATAAAATGGTGACCATCCGCGGCCGGGAGCGAATTTTGTTGTTGGACAACCCGCTTGCCCTCCTCAATCTGCGCGCGGAACGGCGCTGTCGCGCGCAGATAAAGGAAATGATGGGGCGGGATCATGACCTCGCGTTTCAAATCGCGCGGCCATTCCCAGGTAATGACCCGCGGCGCTGTGCCCGGCGCGTCCTGGCGACGGCAGAAGGCGCTTGGATTTTCCGCCAGTTCCGTTGCCAGCCGGTCGGGATCCAGCGCGGAAAAATCACCCAGACCACGGAAGGTCTTTACAATCTCCAGCGCCTTGGCGCGCAAGCCCTGGTGCTGTACGACGTCCGGCGGTAAGGCTTCCGTCTTTGCCAAGGCTTTGCCGGACGAGATGGCGGATAAGCCCTCCTGGCATGCCAGGATCAGGTCGAAATCGCGGCGGTCAGGAGTGAGACACAGAACTTCAGCCGGAGCAAGATCAATGCACGCCAAGCCGCCCGATGCGGAGATGGTCACCGCGCGGCCGGTCAGCAAATCAGTCAACTCGCGATTCGCCAAGCCAGCATCGCCGGGATTCCAAGCGATCGGCTGAATGGCGTTGTCGTCCAGGTTGACCAGGACCAGCAGGCGCTGATCGGTAGTGGGGGAATGGCGCAGGAGCGCGATACTATTGCTATTGCCCTGTTGAATCAGGCGCAGGCGCGCGTTGGCGAAGAAGACGGGATGGGTCTGCAGGATACAGTTCAGCCGTGCAATCCGGTCCACCTGGTTTTCGCTAGTATCCCAGGCAAGTGAGGCGCGACCGTGCACGTCAATTTTTTCGGTGGCATGCCATTCCACGCCGTTGGCGAAAGCGAAGGCGCCATTACTGGAACAGAGCGCCGAGAGTGCCGTGCGCATGCGGGCGTAAGGAATCGAGCGCGACGCCAGGCGGTTGTTGTCGTGCGTTTCGGCGAAGTGCACCAGGAGCCCGTCGGCTTCGGAAATGCGGATGGCATCCGGCAGGTAGGACTCAATTTGCCGGCGGTTATAGTTCTGGAAGAGTTCAGAATAGGCCCAATTCAGGTTGGCGATATTAAGGAGTGTCGTGGTGGTTTCCATCTTACCGCCCAAACCTTCGAGCAGGAAGAGCGTGTCGGGAAATTCGCGGCGCACAGTGGCGACGATGAATTCCCAGGCGGACACGGGAATCATATAACCGGCATCGCATCGGAACCCATCCACGCCGCGCCGGCACCAGGTCAGGAACACCTCCGCTAAATAATGCCACAGTTCCACGTGCTGATGATTGATCTCGGTTAAATCGCTCCATACCACGCCCCATGCGCCGGGCGAGCGGATTGTACCGTCGGATTCGCGCAGGAGCCAATCGGGATGCTCGGCGTGAATTTTGGCGGCCCAGCCGGTATGGTTGATGGCAATATCCAGAAAGAGGCGCGCGCCGCGCGCGTGCACGGCGTCCACCAGTTCACCGAACTGCTCCAGCGGCGTGGCCTTGGGGTCGAACTCGGCCAGGGCCGGGTCCACGTCCATGAAATCGAGCGCCGCATAGGGACTGCCAAACGTGCCCATGCGCCCGTAGACGGTTGGTGTGGGATGAATGGGCAGGAGCATGAGCGTCCGACAGCGCAAGCGGCCGATAATGAAATCCAACTGACGGATGACATCGCGGAATGTGCCCGAGGGCGGAATTACGGCGTAGTCATTGGCTTGCAGGGCCTGGATGCCTTTTGTTTGTCCCGGAGTGAAAGCCAGTGGTGTGCGCCGCTCCTGGCCGAACTGCCGGACAAACGCATTGTAAAGGCTATTGGCGCAGCAATATTCCGCCGGGTGCACATTGATCACGGTGTTTGTGCCTTCCGGCCAGCGGGGCTGACTTGCACCCTCCGGCAGGAACAGCGCCTTGGCCTCGAAATGACCGGCTTCCAGCAATGGCAGGGTCAGGCGATAGAGCCGGTCGTCAACCCGTGTCATGGGAATATCGAACCAGTCCTCGGCCAGGCGCTTCTGGTGTTCAGCGGCTTCACGGATGATCTCGCGACGCGCGGTTTCGGCGTGGCCGATATTGGTGCGCAAACGGGCCTCGCCCCGTTCCGGACGTGGCAATCGGAGCGTGAATTCAATCATATCGCCGCAAAAGGCCAGCCGGTGTTGTCCGGGAGAAGGTGTTTGTTCCAGGAGCGTGTTCATCGGGGTTTATTGTGGCAGAGATGGATGGGAAAAACGAGTTTTTTCGGACGCCGAACGTGGCGCAGGGTTCAAGCACGGGGTGGTCCCGCGCGGTGCATTGTAAGCGATGCGCCGTGTGTTCCGTTGATTCCTTGCCATGTCCTTATGCGTTCCGCGCCACATCCATGGCAATCGCGGCCCAGCGGTCCAGACGTTCCGGTTGTTGGTTCACGGTGGTGATGTCCTTGAGAATGAACTCACGCCGATTCCGGTGGGTTTGCTTTGCCACAGTCTGGAGATGGGTGCGTACCAGCTTATCATCGAACGAGGTCATTGCCAGGTGCGCCGGATTCGGCTTGTACGAGAACACGTAGTCCGCCCCGATCCGTTCGGAGGCGGTCTCGACGTGGACCCAGGGGCTCATGGAGATCTTCCGCAGGTTTTTCACGGTCCGCAGAATCCCGATCTTGGTGTGCAGCGGCTCGCAGCAGCCGTAGTAGGTCAGGCGATACCGCTCCATAAGCGGCCGCTCGTACTGGAGCGCAAACTCCTCGTGCATGTTGGGCGAGACCTCGGAGAAAATCTGGGCCGTGGCGCAGCCCCACTGCTCCCTGGGCGTAACCTTGTGGCCGTCCGGATTCACGGACGGCAGTTCGTCCGTGATGCCAAGGCCGCCGGAGCCCACGCGCCAGTTGCCGTTACCCACATCCAGCATACCGAGCTCGATCTGCGTGTCGACCACCTCGTTCAGGGCGTGCATGAAATTGCGCAGCAGCCGGTGCACGAGCTCCGGTCTGTCGTACATGTCAGTGTAGAGTTGCTGGATGCCGTACCAGTGGATCATCTGGTCCCACGGAGAATGCCACTGGGTGACGATGCCGCGCTTCTTCACGGGGATCACGCCGTCAAAGATCTCGCCCAACGTCCGGTAGTTTTGCTCCGTCGCCTCCCTGTCGAACCAGACCTTCGGCGTGACGATCTTGTCCGCATCGGCAAGCTCATGGATCACGGGGCGGTAGCCGACGTTCTGGCCGTCCGGGCTTTGTTCCAGCTGTTCCTCGATACCGTAGTCCGCATAACTGCTGGTGGGCCCGCCCACGATGCCGGAATAGATCACGGGGTCAATGACCATGTCGCAGCGGAAATGGTTCCACTGGTACAACTCGCACCGGAGCCCCCGTTCGATGTTCTGTGCAAACGGGTCCGCGCATTGCAGGGCCAATTCGCCGCCCGGGTTGAGCTCGTGCCAGGGGATTTCGTTGATCCAGACCAGCGGCCGCGTGGGCTGGAGCCGGTTGAGTTGATTCCAGAGCGCCGCGGTTTCGCTCTGCACCGGCAGGGATCCAATCTCGCACTTTTTCCTGCCCAGCTCGCGAAGAATGGATTGGTCTTTCTTATGGATAATAATACCGGCTCCTTGTACAAGAAAACGGTCGTTGCGTACGGTGTTTCAATTCTCGATCCGAAGGCAAAGGCACAGCGTCATTCCCGCGCCGGGGAGGCGTGTGCAGAAATGCCATTTTCCAGTTTGGAACGTAAAAACCCAGGCAGAATGCCATTCCGTTGCCCGGAAATCAAGGCCTGGTTCCGCCCCCTGATCCGCACTTAACGACGCGGATCAAGGGATGCCCTCCGACCTTGACTTTACGGCGGCTGTGTGCTGGAGTAGTCGCCATGTATGGATATGACGTCATCCGGGATTTCTTCATCAAGGGTGGGCCGGTTCTCTGGCCGCTCGTGGCCTGTTCGCTGGTGTCGCTGACCATTACGATCGAACGGATGCTCTTCTGGTGGCGGGCGGAGCGGCGTAACCGGCAGGGTGCAACCGCCCTGGAAGACCTGTTTGAACACACGGAACAGGGTCGGTTTGAACAGGCTTTGGAGATTGGACGAAGCCAGGATACCGCCATCCTGCGCGTGCTGACCGCAGGGCTAAAGCACCGCCGTTACGGGTTGGCCGAAAACATGGAAATCGCCGCCAATGACGAGATCGCCCGCATGAAGCACGGACTCTCCGCCCTGGACACCATCATCACCATGGCGCCGCTCCTGGGGATCCTCGGGACGGTCTTCGGTATCATCCGTTCGTTTCACGTGCTCGGCATGGACGATATCCAGAGTTCAGCCGCCGTGACGCGCGGCGTGGCGGAGTCGCTCATCAACACGGCGGCGGGGATCACCGTGGCGCTCCTGACGCTGGTGCCGTTCAATGCCTTCGTCAGCAAGGTCCAGCGGGAAACCCGGCGCCTGGAGCAAACGATTGCCCAGTTTGAAACCGCCTACCGGAAGGGAACCGATCATGCGCCTGACGACCGGCTACGAGTATAAGAAGGCGCGGATCGAGCTTATCCCCCTGCTGGACGTGGTTTTCCTGCTCCTCGTGTTTTTCATCTACGCCATTCTTTCCATGTCGGTGCACCAGGGCGTGCGCGTCACGCTCCCCGTCGCTTCCGGCGAGGCCCAGCAGAAGACAATCGTGCGGATTGTGCTGGACGCCAAAAACACGCTGGCCCTGGATGGTATGCCCTGCAACATGAATGACTGCGTCAAGCGCGTGGCGGAGCGCGTCCGGCGCGCTCCCTGCGCCGTGCTTATTTGCGGCGATCGCCAGGCGGAGCTCGGCATCGGGATCGAACTGCTTTCCCGGCTCCGGACCGCCGGCGTGCCGTCGGTGGCGTTTGAAGTGCAGAGCCGGTAATTCAGGTTTTTTGACAGGATTAACAGGATTGACGGAGGCGCTGATCCGCTTGCGTGATATTTTACAGATAACTGGCAAAGATAATTAAATTGCGGAGACTGAAATAATGGAGTTGCAAAAAGCATCTGCTGAATTACTGGAGCGGCATCTTCGGGAACTTACCGAACACATCGGGATAAGGCTGGCCGGTTCCGAAAACGAGCGGCGGGCCGCCGCGTATCTCGATAAAATATTCCGCCGTTATGCGCCATCAAGCCGGATTGAGAAATTCCCGGTATGGGAACGGACGGTGAAAGCGGAGCGCCTGGAAATAAAAATAAATGGGAAATGGAAAACGTTCCCATGCTCACTATTCGGTTCAGCGCCGGGAACGGGCGGAAAAAGCATTGCAGGAGATTTATGCTTTTTTGTGTCAGCGGTTGACTACCAGCGGAAAGATATTTCCTATCTTAAGGGCAAGGCCGTGGTTCACTTGGGCTGTCATATTGAAAATGAATCGGATTATCGGCGGCTGATGCAGGCCCAACCGGCATTTCTGCTGTTTGTTGACACCCGTTATCCGGCAAACGCGGCATTGGCGGACGGCTTGTTCCCTTCGTATGTGGCCAAATTCGGGGCTAAACCTACCGTCAACGTAGCTTATATGGATGCCTGGAGTTGGAAGCAGAACGGAGCAACGGAAGCAAAATTGCGCATCGAAGGCGACCGGAAGAGTAGTTTTTCGCGGAATGTTATCGCGGAGATTCCGGGAACGGAACCCGGTTGCGGTATAATATTTGCCGGCGGTCATCACGATACCCAGGCCGGTTCGGTCGGCGCCGATGATAATGCCACGGGCAGCGTGGCGCTGCTTGAACTGGCGAGAATTCTGTCCGGCCTTAAATTGAAAAGAACGGTGCGGCTGATCAGCTTCGGCGCAGAAGAGCAGCTTTCGATGGGCAGCGCTGAATATGTGCGGGTGCACCGCAATGAAATTGAACGAAGCGGAGTTTTCATGTTCAATCTCGATAGTTACGGCTCGCTGATGGGCTGGACGGAGGTCAACTACAATGGTGACAAAGCCATTGAAAGACTGCTGAAATCATGTTTTAAACGGCAGAATATTTACGTGCATTATGCATCGGGTGTTGTTCCTTACACGGACCAGTTCGCCTTTGCCGCCGCGGGAGTCCCGGGACTGTGGGTTTACCGGAAAAACTGTGAAGCGGGAAGATTTTTTCACCATCGCCACGACGATACGGTCAAGATGCTTTCAATGGAACTGATCGCGCGCCATATTAATGCGGCGGCGGAGTTTATAAGCAATTTGGCCGACGCTGAAACTATGCCATTTAAAAAGAAGATTCCAGACAAACAGGCCGCAGAAATTAGACATAACTGGGAATCCCTTTTCGGAGGTTGGCAGGGATTCTGAGCAAGATTATCATTGCCTTATCAGTGCCAAGCCTTGGGAATTCGTCATTGCGTAATGACTGCAAATCATGAATCGTTGGACTGATTTATTAGCGAGTTTTGGCCTCGCACTGCTCTTGCATGGACTGCTGGTGCTGGGCGCGGTCTGGTTCTGGACCCTGCGGCCGCCGGAACTCCGGCCGGTATTCCAGGGTGGCGATGTCAGCCTGGCCGTGACGTTTGTAGCGGTGGCGGACAAAGGACAGACGACGGAGGACAGAAGACAGCCTGAAGAGGATGCCAGACGCCAGACGCCAGACGACGGACCGAAGAGGATGACGGCCACGGCGACCGAGCCGCCGCCCGAGGAAGCTGAAGATCATGATATGCTCGATGCACAAACCGTGGTGGCAGTATCTGCAAAGGCATCTGCCAATGCGCCAGAGGACGACCTGCCCACGGCGAAGGCGGGACGACAACTTGAAGAGGATGCCGGACGCCAGACACCGGACGCCAGCCTGAAGCAGACACCGGCCACGATCGCCGAGCCGCCGTCCGATGCGCTCCGCCAGGGTGTGAGCGGCGCTGTGCGGATGCAATCGGAAATTCGGCCGTATTATCCCCTCGGCGCGCGCCTGCGCGGCGAAGAAGGCGCTGTTACGGTACGCGTGTGGGTGCAACCTTCCGGCCGCGCCCGCCGATGCGAAGTGGCTCGCTCGAGCGGTTATCCTGTGTTGGATGAATCGGCCGTGGATGCCGCCCGGCGTGCGCGTTACGTATCCACGCGACCGGGCGCCTGGCGCACCGAGGCCGAGACTACGCTGACCTTCCGGTTCCGGCTGACGGAATAATTTTATTGAAGGCATTGTAACTGCTCCATGACAACGGCAATTATTTATAGCGTCTGCGGCGTTCTCGCATATTTGCTGGGCGCAATTCCCTTTGGCCTTCTGATTGCGCGGGCCAAGGGCGTGGATATCCGCGCGGTCGGCAGTGGAAACATTGGCGCCACCAATGTGTTCCGCGTGCTTGGCAAAGGTTGGGGTATTTTGGCGTTTGCCTGTGATGCGTTGAAAGGATTTATTCCGGTCAGCGTGTTTCCCCTTCTGGCCAAAACGTTTTGGGCGTTCGATGGCGCCACCGTTCTGCCGCTGGTTTGCGCCTGCCTTGCGATTGCCGGGCATAATTGGCCGGTGTATTTGCGATTCAAGGGCGGCAAAGGCGTGGCCACCAGCGTGGGCGCGTTGATCGGCCTGGCGCCTGCGGCGGCTGGCGTCGGCCTGTTGACCTGGGTGCTGGTTTTTGTGACGAAGCGTTACGTTTCGTTGGCGTCCATTGCGGCCGCCATCATGGTTGCCGGGGCGGTCTGGATTTTTTATTTCCAAACGGGTGTCCTTTTGCCGGTCGTGTTGACGGTGCTGTGCGGCCTGGTCATCTGGCGGCATAAGAGTAATATCCAGCGGTTATTGCATGGCACTGAGAACCGGTTTGAATTTAAGAAAAGATAAGAAGGTATGGCAGGCAAGTATACAGCCGAATTGATGCGCACTGAACCATTGGCCCTTAAAACCGTTGAACCTCATAACCGTTGAACCTTGGAACCTTTTAACTCATGCATCGCATTGCCATACTGGGTGACGGCGGGTGGGGGACAGCGCTCGGATTGCTCCTTATTAAACATGGGGCTGCCGTGCGCATTTGGGGTCCTTTTCCCGAATATATCGAGCGCCTGCAAAGCGAACGCGAGAACAAATTGTTCTTGCCGGGCGTGCCGTTGCCGGAAACCCTGCATTGGACGGCTGACCGGGACGAGGCCGTGGCCGGGGCCGAGGTCGTCATTCTGGCCTCGCCATCCAAGTATTACCGGAGCGTACTTGAATCGTTCGTCGGCCGGTTGCCGTCGGATTGCGCGCTCTTGAGCGTAAGTAAGGGCCTAGATGCCGCCACGCGCCGGCGCCTCACGGAGGTGGCCGGTGAAGTACTCGGACACAAGTCGGTGGCCGTATTGTCCGGACCAAGCCTTGCGGGAGAGGTGGCGCGGGGAGTGCCGGCCGCCGTCGTAATTGCCTGTGCGGATCACTCCCAAGCGCACGCCTTGCAGAAGATCATGACAAGCCCAAAATTTCGGGTGTACACGTCCGAGGATGTAATTGGCGTCGAACTGGGCGGCGCCTTAAAGAACATCATGGCCATTGCCTCGGGCGTTAGTGACGGTCTTGGCTTTGGCGATAACACGCGCGCCGCACTCATGACGCGCGGCCTGGCGGAAATGACGCGCCTGGGTGTTGCCTTAGGCGCGCGGCTTGAAACTTTTGCCGGTTTGAGTGGTCTTGGCGACTTGATCGTCACCTGCACGAGCCGCTTGAGCCGGAACCACCTGGTGGGCGAGCGACTGGGGCATGGGGAGACGTTGGACCAGATTGTCGGCAGTATGAGCCAGGTGGCGGAAGGCGTGACGACCTGCGCCATTGCCCGCGCGCTGGCCCGTGAACGTGGTGTGCGTACCCCGATCACGGATGAAGTCTACGCCGTGCTCCATGAGGGTCGGAGCCCCGCCCAGGCCGTGGAAACCCTCATGACCCGCGATGCCCGCCCGGAAAGAGATTAACCCTCATTCGGCCAGCAAAGCATCAAGTTCGGGATCGGGCGTGGCGCCGTGCCGCAGGGCATTCTGATAATGTACGCGGGCCGTGTCGTGGTCAGTCGGCTTTTGCCGCAGGCTCAGGCGTGCCAGGTTGTAGTAGGCGTCACCGAGTTTTGGATTAAGCGACAGGGCCCGCTTCATTTCTTCCTGGGCTTCTTTCATTTCGCCAATAGCCGCCAGTGCCACGCCAAGGGCCGCATGCGCTTCGGGACATGCGCCATTCTGCTTAAGCGACTGACGCAGAAGGGGGATCGCCGCCTGATAGTAACCGTCGTAACAATCCACCAGCGCCGCAAGCAGGTTCAAGTCAGCATCGGGCAAGGGTAAAGTCAGGGCTTGCTTGGTCAGCGCACTCGCCTGATCCGTGCGTCCCAACCGCAAACAACAGCGGCAGGCGCCTTTCAAGGCCCAGGGTTCCTTCGGATATTCTTCCAGGAGCGCGATATAAATGGCAAGTGCGCCGGTGTAATCCCGGCCGCGCTCCTTGAGCGCCGCTTGCTGGAGCTTGAAGTTCAATGAATTCAGTGGTGAAAATGTGGCGGCATTGGATGTGGCCGCTGCTTGATTTCTGATTTCTGATTGCTGACCTTCCTTTGCCGTAGTTATGCTCCTGGCTTCGGCGGGCACGTTGCGGATTGCTGATTTTCCGTTGTCTGTCGCCTGCCCTCCGCCGTCCGTCGTCCGTCGTCCTGGGTCCGCCCTCTCCGGGCCCTGCAAGCGTTGCAGCGCTACGCGGCAATAGTTGATGCGGAATGAGACCACGGCTGGTTGCCATTGCGGATAATCGGCGGATACCTTGAGGAAAAGGTTCAGCGCCTCGGTGTAAAGATCGGTGGCTTCCGCCCGCATGTCCTTTTCTTTCAGCCAATCGGCCATCGACATGGAATTGTAAGCTGTTAGAAATTGACTTGCGGGTGATGATTTGTCGTTCCGACTCTCCGATCCCGACGCTTCGGGAGGTTTGGAGGGACCGGCCGCAACGCCGATGGGGATGACTGCCAGTGCCAGCACGGCCAACGCGATGCCGGTTGGCAACCCAACCCCGATCAAAGCCGTCTTCATGGGACGCATGCTCCTCCCGTTTGACTTTAATGCCGTATCTGGTAATAATAACGGCATGCGATGGATCATTCCATTACCGGCTTATCACACCACACTTCGGGATGCCCGTCAATCTTGTTCTTCCGACGCCATCTTTCATCAACCCTTGACCATTTTACATAACCGATGCGCGGGGTCGGTCTGCGAATCGGGCATGATCCTTGTAACCGTCCTGCTTTTCATGGCCATCATCCTGGCGCTCGTCATCCAGGCCCAGGTGGTTGCGCGGATGGCGCTGCGGTTTGAAGACCGCCAGTCCCAGCGCGCGCAATTACGCGTGGCGGCGGCCGAAGCCGCCTGGAATGCCCTGCGCGTGCTGGCCGCCGATGACAACCTGCGAGTGGATCATACCAACGAACCTTGGGCCGCCTGGCAGACAAATTGCCTGCCGAATACCGTCGAGACCGTTACCTTGATTACTGACGAAAACCGGTATTTTAACGTCAATAACTTGGCGGCCATACCTAGTAACGCGGCCGTTCGTTTGCCGGTCACGATTGTCCAGGACATGTTCGCTGCCAATAACTGGCCCGATCCGGTCGGCGAAACCCAGGCGCTGAAAGACTGGGTGGACCGGGATTCGGAAGGCACGCGCGAGGCCGGTTATTACCACCAGGCCCACCTGTCGTTGGCGCCGCCTGACGCCCCGATGGAAAGCTGGGCTGAACTGGATGGTGTTCTGAATGCCACGCGGGTGGAACGACGCGCGGTGCCGCCGGCGCTCACGATATTACCGGATCGGGTGGAGCGGATCGTGCCCATTAATGTGAATACGGCCGGCCGCGAGGTCCTCCAAGCGGTACTGGGCGCGGGCCGGAGCGCTCTGACGGAAAAAATATTTCGGCAGCGCGACGCTCATCCCGTGACCGCCCTGAGCCAGGTGATGGATGCCAAAACCCTCGTTGCCCTCCGTCCCTACCTGGATACGCGGAGCCGATATTTTTCGTTAGCCGCGCAAGCTGCGCGGAACGGGCAACAGGAAACTGTTTATGCCCTCGTGCGACGCGACGACCAGGGCGAGATCGAAATATTACGCTGGGTGTACCGCTAATGGCAACTTCGGAAAAATTACTTTATACCTGCCGGAGCGCAATGCCGTCCCGACCGCGGGTTTGTTATGGCGTGGCGCTTTCGGGCAGTGCTGCCGTAACGGTCCGAGCCTGGCGCTCGTCGGGTGGAACCGTGCGCCAGGCCGTGCTGACCAAGGGTGAAACGGCTGCGCGCCGATCAGCTGGCGGACTGGCCGAATCGGCCCGAAGCGGCGACGTGACGGTAGGCTGTCTGGCCGTGCAGGAAAGTCTCACGCTATGGCTGAATTCGCCGCTGGTGTCGCGCGCCAAGGCTGAGAAAGTGTTGCCCTCACTACTGGATATCCAGTTGCCGTTTCCGGTGGAGGATTGCATGTACCGGTTTGTGGAATTTCGCCGGACACCCGAGGGTACGATTAGTGCCCTGGTTTGCGCCGCCCGCCGCGAAGCCATTCAAGCCTGCCTGGAACGCTACCAGGCGCAGGGCACAGACCCAATGCTGTTGGATCATGAGGGGCTCGCGCTCTGGACGCAAAGCCTGGTGGAACGGCCGCCTGCCGAGTCGCGTCGGGGGCCGGCGCCGTATCGGGTGCTGATTTGCCTGGCTGACGATCACGCCACGCTGGTTATCGGGTGCGGCGAGCGTTACGGCAACGCGCACAGTCTGCAGATGCCGTCATCGCCCATGTCGAATGACGACCTGGTCAACCGTCTCCAACTCATTCTGCATGCGGACCTTCCGGCCGGTGTCGGCGTGCAATGGCTCTTCTGTGGCGCGCGCGCCGGTGAAGCGGCCGTGGTCGATGCGTTGTATCGGTCGCTGACTTCGGTCTGGCCGGGGACTTTAACGTTGATTGAAAAGCCGGCCTCGTTCCTGGCGCGCGCCCTGTGCGTACGCGCACTGAAGCGCGGGCCGTTGCGGTGCAATTTGCGTCAGCAAACCTTTACGCACCCGGCGGTGCGGCGCGCCGCGGATGGACGCGCGCGCGCCGCTGCCGTGGGCATCCTGATTGCCGGTATCCTGCTGGCGGGGTTCAGTTTGACATCGCGCCTGCTGGGCGAGCGGCGATTTAACCGTATCAAATCCGAAATCGCGGCGGTGGCCGGCGAGTTGGCGCCCGGTGTGACGATTCCGTATGGGCGGGAAATCCCGGAAGTTCAGAAAGCATGGGAGAAACAAGTCTCCCAGACCGCGCCTTTTATCGACGCGTTCGCGCCGTCGCTGGCTGTGCGCTTAGCCGAAGTGATCAAGGCGGGTCAGGCATCGGACGTGCGGTTCGAGACCTTGAGCCTGAGGCGTAACAGCCTGATACTAACCGGGGTGACGGAGGACTGGGATCAGTGCGGGCAATTGGAACAGCGCCTGAAGGCGTTGGGCTACACCGTGAAACTGGAGCGGCAGGAGGCCGTGGCGGAGACCGAGGTGCGATTCACGGTCAATGCCGAAGGGGGCGGGCCGTGAAGCCAAAAGCGTTATTTATTCTACAAGCCTGTGCGCTGGCAGTGTTTCTGGCCGGTGTTCTGGCATCAATTGCCACGATCCGTCAGAACTTGGATTTACGCGGGAAGATTCGGAACAAAATGGAGACGCTTGCCCAGTTGGTTGCGATGAAACAGACGCGCGACCGGCACCAGGCGGCCTTGCGTGTCTTCGAGGGGTTGAGTAATACGTCCCCGGTGTCGCTGGCGAGCTTGGGTCATGCCACCGTGACCAACGCGCTGCCGGAAATCCGGGAGCGTGAATCTCGCAACCTGACGGTGGGCTGGACGCTCCGGCAGATGGAAGTGGTGTTCAGTGAAGTAAATCTTAGCCAGATACCCGGTTTTCTGCAGGCGGTCGAAATGCAACGTCCACCCTGGCGGCTGGTGGAATGCACGCTGGCCTCGTCCCGCCAGGCGGATGGGTTGGGCCGGGCGGTGCTGATCCTGGAGGCGGCGGGGAAGACCGGACGACAGACGACGGAGGGCGGAAGACGGACGACAGACAATAAAACACATTGAGCGGGGAGCGACAACCGACCGTCCTTAAGTTTTTTTCGTCACCTGCTCGACGAGCTTATCGGCCTTGAAGAACCGCATCCATGTTTTTTCGGCGCACAGCCGCCGAATGATGAACAGCGGCACGAGGGTGTAGAGCGTGCCGAGGACCAGGAGCGCCACGCCCACCGCCCACCAGTTTTGGAATGCCAGGTAAAGCAGCATTCCCAGCCCGATGTGCAGAAGCAGGAAGCCCGCGGCCAGCAGGCCGGCGCTCAGGATGACCACTAGGACAGCCAGAAAAGCTTGCCTGGCCGAGCGCACGCCCTTGACGTAGCCGATGGCCGCTTCCAGCTTGATCAGCTCCATGGACGTCTGCCTATATTTATTCAGCAGCCACACGGAGGCTGTTACAAACAGAGTTCGCAAAAGATGAGTCCACATAATTCCCCATCTCCGCCCGACAAACGGAATAACAGATCACTTCCGCAACATTCTCACATGGAGCCACAAAGCTCACAAAGTTAATTCCAGCTTAGGAACTTTCCTTCGTGGCTTTGTGTCTTTGTGTGAGACAAATTTAGAGATCTTATTTGTTCCTGCCCAAGATGTAGCCGATCAGCAACGCGGCGAGGGCAACACCGCCCATATAGGGCCACGGATTCTCATGGACTTGCTCATCCACCTCGGCGGCGATCTCCTTGGCCTTCACGAGGCCGAGATCCTTCGCCTGCTGGGCCGCTTGCATGGTCCGTTTTTTAGCTGCGGAAACCGCGTCGACCATGCCGATCTCGACTTCGCCCAGCGCATCTTTCAGGTTGTGGTATTTATTCGAGACCAACGTGCGCAGTTCTTCTTTCTTCCCTTTGGCCGCATCCTCCAGCAGTCGCAGGGCTTCCGCAATCTTCTCGTTGTTGGACAATGTCTGTTCCATGATCAATGCTCCTTTCATTTACTTTTTTTATACTTTAGTACATAACGCGGGGAAGTCAAGTCTTATTCCGGATACTGTCTTATTCCGGATACGCGGGGCGGCACAAGGCTGGCGACTTCTGGCCAGGATTCAGGGAAATACAAGGGGATTGCGGCATGGTTGCCGGCAATCCCCTTTATTAGAACGCCATTGAGACCTGGATATAATTCGCCAATGAGTATCCGACCCGCCCGATTACCGTTTATTCCGTCACCGGCTGGAACGTCGAGTCGCCGAAATAGCCGCTTTGTTTCTGGTAACCATGGGTCGATAAAAACAATTCCCACAGGCCCGTATCCTGATGATACACCGCGAAATCCGCTATCCCGTCACCATCATAATCCGCCGGCATTGGTGTGCCATTTATATTCCCAACCACACCGCCCTGCCATGTATAGACTCCCTGCGTAGCCACCGAACGGGACAGCAACACTTGCCAATAAGCAGTGCTGGGCGCATACACGGCCGGATCCACCAACCCGTCGCCGTCATAATCTGCGCTGGCCGGCAGATAATCAGGTCCCCCGAACGTCCAGCTCGAATTATCATACTCCATGCTGGAGAAACTAATTACCCAGAGGCCGGTTGTCCGGTTATAAATCGCCGGATCAGCCAATCCATCGCCATCGTAATCCTCGACCACCGGTTGATATCCAATCCCACCAAGAGATGCATTACAAGTGGCATACGCGCTTGCCGAAGCCGCCACGGACCATGTTCCATCAGAGGTGAGATAAACCGCCGGATCTGTCATGGAGTCCCCGTCAAAATCGGATTGCGCCGCAATGAGATCCAGTCCGCCGAAGAATGGTGCGCTTTCGATTTGTTTAGTGGATGATTCTATCACGTTCCACCAGTCATTCAAACTACACCATATCGCTACATCCGTCACCCCATCGCCGTCATAATCCCCGGGCACCGGCCAGTCGCCGACGGCGTAATATTGATTGCTGATGGACTGGTACCGCGGGCCGGACAGGCACAGCGACCAGAGATAGTCCGCCGTACGCCACAAGGCGAAATCGGATTTGCCGTCGCCGTCATAATCATTCACCGACCGACCCGGCGAATTGACGCCTGCAGCCCTCACCAGCACCATCCCCGCGGCCGTGGTCTTGTTATTCGCAAGATTAGGATCGGTCAGCGTGCTCGCATGCCGCACCGTTACCTGCACCTGCTTAACCCCGCTCAGGGTTGCGGGCACCACCAGGTTGAGTTTTTCTTGCGCCGTCAAAATCACCAACTGCTCCTCTCCCGCTGCCAGGGTAAATGCGCGCTGGTCCGTTCCGAGCAACACCATGGCCGTATCATTAGCGCCAATGCGAAAATCAAAGGCCACTTCGGCGGAGTTCAATGTGTATGGGCCCAAATTTCCCAACCGAAACGACACCGTTCCCGCCGTCGTCAAATTAGTCGCATTCACCGGCAGATACACCATATCGGTCGCGGTAATATCCGCCACGGCGGTCGGATCCGGCGACAGACTCGCATAGCCCATGCT
The DNA here is from genome assembly GCA_026398415.1 of Kiritimatiellota bacterium. Lineage (GTDB taxonomy): Bacteria > Verrucomicrobiota > Kiritimatiellia > JAAZAB01 > JAAZAB01 > VSJD01. The sequence continues at coordinate 17,969 of JAPLSY010000029.1, forward strand.
CACCAGGCCCAGCGGACTGACCTGCGTCGCCGTTTTCGATAGACCCCAGTAATAATAGGAACAGAGCGGCACGACGTCAGTGTCGTCGTACAGGAGCCCCGGCGTTTCTACAATGAGTACCGCCGTGATGATATTATTTGTCTGGCTTCTCCAGATTTCATAACCGGTTACGCTGGGCACGCTCGGCCACGATATCTGAACCTTGTTGGTGTAGGTACCTTCCGTGGCAGTCAAAACCGGCGGTGCGAGGTCAGTGGAAACCTGCCGATATGCGCCCACAAAAAGCGAGGTAACTCCGGCAACGACAGCCTGCGCTTGATTGTTATTGGTCGGCAACATATAACCGGATAATGCACCATAGGTGATTCCATATGCGCCTATGACGGCACTCACTGCCGCCAAGTTCCCCGTGCCCGTCTTCTGGCCGGTGTATCCCGCCGGCGCGGTTAACCGCCAACTTCCGCTGACCGGTGTCACTTGGATCTCAAGCCCGCCGGGTTCCGCCGACAAGGGCGGAATAATATTATACGTGTTGGTCACGCTCGGCGCCGCATCATATAATGCGTTTCCGGCCTGACTGGCCACAATACTGACCAAGCCCGTGGCGATGAAAGCGAGATTCGTGCTGCCGGTGATCGAACCGATGGCCGTACTGGGACCGCTTTTGACCGTGAAGGTCACCGCCAAGCCGGAGGATGCCTGTGCGCTCAACCCCACCTTAGTCGTCCCCGCAAACACGGAAGCGTTGGTGGGTATAAAGTTTGTGATCACCTGGCTACTGGCATTCGTTGGCAGGCTGCCGCCACTGCCGTTGAATGTAACCCCGGCATCGAACGCCAATGCCCTGCCTTCCATCGTGCTACTGGTATCCATCGTGATGGCTTGGTCAGCCAGTATGGTGCCCTTGAAATCGGAGGACGTTCCAAGAGTCGCTGAACTGCCCACTTGCCAAAAAATGTTTCCGGCCCGTGCGCCACCGGCCAGGGTGACTTTTTTCCCGCTGCCCACTGTCAGTGCGGTTGCTATCTGGAAGATCCAGACATCATTTGCACCGCCCGTGAGAGTGAGGTCCGATCCCGTTATCTCAGCCGTGCTCGTGAATTTGTAAAGTCCGGGGGCGAGGTTCAGCCCGCCGATATTCCCAGGTGCGGCATACACGACATCCGGGGATGTTCGTCCGGCGGCATCGTCGTACGCCGTGGTCAAATCACCCTTGGCCGTGGCTAACAGGGTGAAAGCATCCACCACCGTGTTTGTAGCTATTTCCCCACCGGAATCGACCTTATAGATTGTTCCGTGCACTTGAACTGCGGGTATGCCTATAGCAGTCCCGGAGATCGGACTCGCCCCGACATCCCCAGTAATGATGCCTCCCCTGCGGTGACCGCTGCCCCGGCCAGAATCGTGAAATGGGCGGTCGAACGAAGGTTAACCGGCAATGGGCCAGCGGCCATTGCGGGTTGCGTCAAGATCACGCCAGCCGCCAGGGCAAGGCCTGATAAAATTCGTTTTATTCCATTGGCTGTGAGTGGCCGTTGATAGTTTGTTTTCATGTTAGTTTCCTTCTGTTTACTGATGTTGCGGGAGATTGCTCCCATTGTTTGGAAAGTTTCCAGTAAATGCTTCATGGTTATACAATCTCCTTTTCTGTTTTTCATTAAAGGAAGTCTACGTGATGGGCTATCCGCTTGCTATGGGGTGTAACCCTACCGCAGTTGCCACCGGCGCATATCCGACCCCACCAACGCATATCCGGCTGCGCATACAGGAGTGGCCCCACTTATACCCGGGCGTTACTGCACCGGGATGGAATCCGGCCCGCCAAAAAGGCCTTCTTCGTAGCAGAGCAGGCTCCCCGCCATCAAGTAGATGGACCAATAACCGTTACGGTACACGGCCAAGTCGGTCTTGCCGTCACCATCGAAGTCCCCTTGCACTGTGGTCCAGTCCACCCCGCCAAAAGGGCCTTCTTCGTAGCAGAGCAGGCTCCCCGCCATCAAGTAGATGGACCAATAACCGTCACGGTACACGGCCAAGTCGGACTTGCCGTCGCCATCGAAGTCCCCTGACACTGTGGTCCAGCCTGCTCCGCCAAAAGGACCTTCTTCGTAGCAGAGTTGGCTCCCCGCCATCAAGTAGATGGACCAATAGCCGTCACGGTACACGGCCAGGTCGGACTTGCCGTCACCATCGAAGTCACCTGATACGGGGGTCCAGCCCGGCCCGCCCCAAAGGCCTTCTTCGTAGCAGAGCAGGCGACCCGCCATCAAGTAGATGGACCAATAGCCGTCACGGTACACGGCCAGGTCGGACTTGCCGTCGCCATCGAAGTCCCCTGAAACGGGGGTCCAGTCCGGACCGCCAAAAGGACCTTCTTCGTAGCAGAGCAGGCGACCCGCCATCAAGTAGATGGACCAATAACCGTCACGGTAAAAGGCCAGATCGGACTTGCCGTCACCGTCATAGTCCCCTGTCATCGGGATGGAATCCGGCCCGCCAAAAAGACCTTCTTCGTAGCAGAGCAGGCGACCCGCCATCAAGTAGATGGACCAATAGCCGTCACGGTACACGGCCAAGTCGGACTTGCCGTCACCGTCATAATCGTTGATTGCCCGGCCTATCGGCGACAATTTGGCGTAGCCCGTGGCCACGGAGCTCATTGGACTGACCTGCGTCGCCGTTTTCGATAACCCCCAGTAATAATAGGAACTGACCGGCACGACGTCATCGTCATCGTACTGGAAGATTTCAGTGCCATAGTCCGGCACTTCTACAATGCGTACCGCCGTGTTGACATCATTTGCTTGGCTTTTCCAGATTTCATAACTGACGACGCCGGGTACGCTCTGCCACGATATCTGAACCTTGTTGGTGTAGGTCCCTTTCGTGGCCGTCACAACCGGCGGCGCGAGGTCAGCGGAAACCGGCCGATACACGCCCACATAAAGCGATGTAACTCCTGAGACGACAAACTGCGCTTGATTGTGATTGGTTGGCGTCATATAACCGGACAATGCGCCATAGGCGATTCTATATTCGCCCACAACGGCGCTCACCGGCGCCAGGTTCCCCGTGCCCGTTGTCGCGCCGGTATATCCCGCCGGCGCGGTTAACTGCCAACTCCCGCTGCTCGGTGTCACTTGGATTTCCAGCCAGCCGGGCACTGTCGACAAAGGCGGGATAACGGTAAACGTATTGGTCAAGCTCGGTGCCAGAAAATAGGATGCGTTGCCGGCCTGACTGGCCACAATACGAACCAAGCCCGTACTGGCGAAAGCGAGATTCGTGCCGCCGATGATCGTGCCGGGGCCGCTTTTGACCGTGAAGCTCACCGGCAAGCCGGAGGGGGATGCCTGCGCGCTCAACCCAACAACGCTTGTCCCCGCAAACACAGAACCGTTGATGGGCATAAAGTTTGTGATCACCTGGCTCCACTTGTCTGGAAGACTGCCGCTATTGCCGTTGAACGTAACCGCTCCAGTCCGTGCCAACGCTCGGCCGTCCATAATGGAATAGTTGCCCATCGTGACTGATGCCTGAGCCATGATGGTCCCCTTGAAGATGGAGTAGGTTCCGAGAGTCGCTGAACTGCCTACTTGCCAAAAGATGTTTTTGGCCTGTGCGCCGCCAGTCAGGATAACCTGGCTATGAGGGGCATCGGCGGCACCGGCTGCCGTGGTCAGCGTGGATCCCATCTGGAATATCCAGACAGCATTCGAGTCGCCGCCGGCGTTGAGGGTGAGGTCCCCGGTTATCTGAAGCGAGGAATCGGACCAATAGAGGCCAGGGACGAGCGTTTGCCCGCCGATATTTCCTGCTATCGTGGTTCGATTTACATTGCGGCCCGCGGCGTCGAGATAAGCGGCGGTCAAGTCGTTCTGGGCCTGTTGTGCGATAGCGCCGCCGTTGTATATCCTTCCGTTGATCTGTGACGGAGGGATTTGTTGCGAACCAGCCGGATATAACCCGACATCTCCGTTAATGATGCCACCCCCCGTGGTGGTGACCGTGGAGTAGGCCAGAATCGCGAAATTGGAGCACGATTTAAGGTCTACTGGCGCTGGGTATGCTGCTGCCATCAAGGGCAGCGTCAACATCACGCCCGTTGCCAGGACAAGGCCTGCTAAAATTCGTTTTATTCCATTAACTGCAAGTGCCCGTTGATAGTTTGTTTTCATTTTAATTTCCTTCTGTTTGCTGATGTTGCGGGAGATTTCCACCATGATTTGAAAGTTTCCAGTACATGACTACAACATTCTTCATGACTGTACAATCTTTTTTAGTTTTTTTTCTTTAGCACAAGTTTACGCCAGGGGTAGGACTTCGGCTATGGGGTATAACCCTACCTCGGTTTAAGGCGCTCCAACAACGCCCGACAACTCGCGTTTCCAGGGCTTAACCCAAGCGACCGCGGCTGCGGCGCAAGGTGTCCACCGCAGTAAGCGACAACGCCAGCCAAGCCAAACCCGCCGCGACGGCTCCCAGCACATCGCTCAAGTAATGAGCGCCCAAGTACACGCGGCTGAAGCCGACCAGCAGAACCATGATGAACGCGCCGAGGACGGCCCACGCGCGCTGGCGCCAAGTATCGAATGCCAGGACCGCAAACACAGCCAGCAGGCCATACAGCAAGGTTGCCGCCATGGCGTGGCCGCTCGGGAAACTGTAGCCCTGAAAGATCAAGAAGGCATCCTCGAAGCTTGGACGGTGACGATGGAAGGCCATTTTCAGCAGAGGGAGCAGGGCCATGCCGCCCGGAATGACGATCACCAGAGCCAGCAACCGATACCAGCATCGTTTCCACCACAAGACAAGCCCGGTTACCCCGGCAACGCATGTCACCCAAAGAGGCGCGGCAAAATCGGTAATGACCTGCATCGCGGCCGTCAGGCCGGGAGTCGTGCGCTGATGAAACCACTCCGCGACATGCTTGTCGGTGACGGTCAGCGGGTCGCCGGTTACAACGTCCTCCGCGATGCCGCCAAACAGCCAGGACGCGCCGATGAGCAGCAGGACGCCCATCGTCAGATGAAGGCCCAGATAGCCTCGTGGCGAGAAACGATTCATAAACAAGTCCCGTTCGGAGTCCAGTCCGGGCACTTCGAATCGGCGGACCCGGCGCCGTTCACGAAGAAATTGTGCTTATGCGTCCCGCTCAGGAGGCTGAGACCCGCTTTGAAATGCCCGCTGTCCGGGATATCCTTCAATGGATTCACCGGTTGGCGAGTGCGTACCCGCACCCGCCGGCAACGATCCGCTAATACCTGCTTTAGGCTTTGTTGATGGCCTCTTGCGCGATATTCCTCACTTTATCCACGATCTTCCGGGCGGATTCCTTGGCTTGCCGGACGCCATTTTCGGCGGCTTGCTTGACGTGACCTACGGCCTGATCCGTCTGGCCCTTGGCGCGCAACTTGTCGTTGTCGGTCAGCGCGCCCGCCGCTTCCTCGATGCGACCCTTCACTACCTTTGTTGAACCCTTCATGATATCGACTCCTTTTCTTGTGAAAGTTCTGTTGTTTATATATCTAAATCCGGCCCATAAGAACCAGCAGGAGCAGAATCAAGACAACGAGTCCAAGCCCGCCGCTCGGGTAGTAACCCCAGCTCCTGCTATGGGGCCAGGCGGGTAATGCGCCCACAAGAATGAGAATCAAGACAATCAGTAGTATCGTTCCGATAGTCATGCTGCCACTCCTTTCATTCTGCCTGGCTGCGTTGCCGGGTGGTGCGGGGACACCGCACCACCCGGTAACGATCCGCCAATCTACTTGGTTATGACTTCTTCGACCGTCATCTGGTTCTTTACGTTTTTCACGCCTTGAATGTCGGTGACCATCTTGGTGACCAGGGACTTTTCGGCCGCGTTCTTGGCAATGCCGGTCAACGTGACCTCGCCATTCCGGGTCTCGACCTTGGTCTTGATGGAGCTGGTCGAGCGATGGGTCAACAACGCTGTCTTGACCTGGGCAGTGATGGATGCGTCATCAATCTTCTCGCCCGTCGTTCGCTCCGCCTTTTCCGGAGTTGCCGCCACCGTCATCTCATTCTTTACCTCTTTGACGCCTTCGATATCTTTGGCGTATTCGGCGGTTAGTTCCTTCTGGGCCATGCTGGAAGCTTCGCCTTTCAGCGTCACGATTCCATCTTTCACCTCGACGGTGGTCTGGCTGGCACTCACGTTCTGATGGAACAGTAGCGCGGTCTTCACCTTCCGGCCGATCCACGTATCCGCGTTTTCGGCGGCGACTTCGGCTTTGGTCGCCAATTGATTATCCACGCGCGTGATTCCGGGCATGCTCGCCGCGGTTTCCTGAGCCAGTGCCTTGTGGGATTCTTCGGCCACCGTCCCGGTCAAGGTAACGACACCATCTTTGGCCTCGGTCTTGACCGAATCGTCCTTGAGATACGTCTTATAGACGTAGGTCTGCTTGAACGACGCCTCGAAATTACGGTCATCGGTCTCGGAGGCGCGCAGAGGCGCGCTGGTGAAGAACACAACGGACGCCACTGCGGCAAACGCCAAACGATACATTGCTTTCCGTTTCATTTTTGTTTCCTTGCTTCTGTTGTTGCGGGAGATTCACTCCCATTGGTCAGACAGTTTTCACCCCGTGCTTCCTTCGCTGCACCTCCCTTTCTTAGGTTGGATTTCAGTTTCTTATTGGAGACAGGCTACGTCATGAATCGGACCTTGGCTATGGGGTGTAACCCTACTGCGGATTCTGCACGTACAACAAAGGGGTCCTTTATCCTTGACGTGGTCCCTTGCTCGCGATTGTCTCGCCCCCATGCCGAGAGCGTTGCGCAGCGAATATGCGGGGGTCTCATGCCGGGAAGGCGCAATGTTGGACCAGCGGAGGAAAGGTTTCTATGCCCCAGATTCCTCATTACATCAACCAACGTTTCTTGATCAATCGATGGGACACGAGACATGCCAACAGGCCGATGGCCACGAGGCTGCTCCACGCGTGCGTGAAGGATCCAAGTCCGCTGTCCTCCAGAAGCATGGCCCGGATCGGTTCATAAAAATGGTACGAAGGAACCAGTGGCGCGATGCTTCTCAATTCTTGCGACATATCAGACAGCGCGGCTGGCAGCAGCAGCGGCAGGTAGCAGAGGATGCCCAGCGTTCTTGCGCTGGCCTGGTTGCGGCACAAAAGTCCCAGACAGATCCCCAGGGCCCCGAAGCAGAAACCGCCGGCGCATAGCATCGCGAGGTAAATCACGCCATGCGCGCAGGAGGGTTCTCCGCCCATCAACTGAAGCACCACCACGGATGTGAGCATCAAGACGATCCCGTACACCAGTTTGGAAACCAGCCATTCGCTTTCACGCACGGGCGTTTGCAGCCACCCCAGGAGCAGTTGTTTTTCTTTTTCTTCGGCGACCTGGGCCGGCAGTACAATGAAACTGACAAGCAGGACCATCATCAAAATCCACGTGGGCAGGGTCTGTCGTTTGATCGAGCTTGTCTGAAGCGGCCGCACGGACGCTATCCAGCTCGGGCCTTTGCCTTCCGCGGCGGTTTGCAGGGCGGACAAACGTTGCATGATAGTCAGTGTTTCGACGGATGCTTGCCGGACCACTGTCAACAGCATGCGCGGCACATCGCCGCCGTCATGCATCAGGATTCCGTCCACCTTGCGTTCCTTGAGCAACCGCGTCGCTTCCTCTGCAGTCGAAACCCAACGGACGGCAAACTGGTCGTGTGCCCACTGGATGTTTTCGAGCACAATGGGCGCGTACGACTCGCTTTGAAGCAATGCAATATTCATCCGGGCAGTACCCGCTTTGGTTGGATCGACCAGCGTCAGCGTCGCGTACACAAAGAGGGGAATGCAAACGATAAGAAAGAGGGTCTTGTTTTTAAAGGCGACGGCCAGGTCATGCGTGAGCAGGGTGATGACGGTGCTGATCATATGTACAGCGTCTGGTAGAAGGAGGATTGAAAGTACGCGTCAGGAGCCCCGTCGAAAACGACAGTTCCTTCGTGCAGGACGAGAATGCGCGTGGCGAGGGACTTGATCTCCTCCGGCCGGTGTGACGTAAAAAGGATCGTCTTGCCCAGCGCGTGAATGCGGTGGATCAGATGATAGATATCCTTGGTCGTTTCAAAATCCAGTGAGGACGTGGGTTCATCCAGAAGCAGAACGGGCGGATCCGCTATGAGTGAACGTCCGATGCTGACACGTTGTTTCAAGCCCTTGGACAAGGTCCGCACGGCGCTGCGGCGAAAGGGCAGGAGCTTGAATTCCTGTAGCGTGTCTTCAATACGTGAAGCCGGTGCTCCAAAAAGGCGGGCAAAGAGCGCGAGATTGTAATTGACCGAAAAGCCGTCGTGAAGATTTGGGGTCTCAGGGACAAATCCGATTTTTCGGACAAGAGCCAATCGATCCTGAAGCTCTATACCTTGCACCGTGACCTGTCCGCTATCCGGGACGAGCCAGCTTGCCAAGAGTTTGAGCAACGTCGATTTGCCGGCGCCGTTATGCCCGACAATGGCAATCAACTCTCCCTGGTCCACGCTGAAACTCGTCGACAAAAGTCCCCTGTTGCCCGGATAGACTTTCGAGAGACGATGTACCTCTATATGCATGTCATGGATCGATGCGATGGCTCCCCACTTCCACCGCCTTAGGTCAGTTTCACAATAACAATGACCAGGATAATTACAATCAATACGCCGATGACGAGTCCTAGTAGCATAAATTCCTCCGTGTATTTGATTTTTTTGCTTTTCTCATTTAAGGTAGGCTACGCGATGAGTCGGACCTTGGCTATGGGGTGTAACCCTACTGGGGCGGATGGGGTGCCGCTCCCCAAACGCTGATCAACGCGACAGGATCGCTTGGCGGGGTTTAACACCTACGGGATGCGTTACAGGGCTTTCGTTCGCGAAGGCCGGTTTGGCTCTGAATTGATATGGGTCGGGGTACGATAGGCGTCGGAAGAGGCACCCATTAAAGGCCAAGTCAATCCTGGCGGCGTAAATGATACTGCCCGGACTGTGGCTTCCATGTTTGCGCCAGGTACACCGAAGTTTGACGATCACGGCCGGGTGGCTTATCCCATCGGGGCACAGGTCATGGGGCATGGCTCGTGGATGTCGGTTCCTTCGCGCCGTGTTGCTTGAGGAACTCCACCACATCCGGATGGCGATTTACCTTGGCTAATTCAAGCGCTGTGTTGCCATCCTCGGCCCTTGCGTTAACGTCCGCGCCCTTGTCCACCAGGACTTTGACCACATCCAGATTGCCATTGATCGCAGCCGCCATCAGCGGCGTATAGCCGTCCTTGTCCTTTGCGTTAATGTCCGCACCTCTTTGCAGATGCTGCTGAACGTCGGCAAGGTTTCCCTGTTTTGCGGCTTCGTGCATGGTTCCATAAACCAACGACTCTTGGCTGTACCCTGGTGTGAACGTCATAAGCAACCACATAAGCATGAATGCAATACTTGCAGTTTTCATTGCTTCCTCCTTTAGAATGCATTGTTGGACGGCCGATCGGTGCGATCCACAGTATCGGCGCCACCAGCCAAGCGGCGTCGGTAAAACTTTCCTCAGGTCTTAAGGAATGCCAGCAGGTCGGCATTGAGCCGGTCTTTGTGCGTGTCCGCCAGGCCGTGGGGTGCGCCCGCGTAGATCTTCAGGGTCGCGTTCTTGACCAGCTTCGCTGAGCGGAGCGCCGCGGCGCCGATCGGCACGATCTGGTCGTCGTCACCGTGAAGGATCAGCGTCGGCACATCGAACTTCTTGAGGTCTTCGGTGAAATCCGTCTCGGAGAACGCCTTGATGCAGTCGAAGGCGTTCTTGTGACCGGCCTGCATCCCCTGGAGCCAGAACGAGTCGATCAGGCCCTGCGAGACCTTGGTGCCGGGCCGGTTGGCTCCGAAGAACGGACCGCTGGCGAGATCCTTGTAGAATTGCGAGCGGTCGGCGAGGGAGCCGAGGCGGATCCCGTCGAACACCTCAATCGGCAGGCCGCCGGGATTGGTTGCCGTTTTCAGCATCAGCGGCGGGACGGCGGAGATCAACGCGGCCTTGGCCACCCGTTTGGTGCCGTGGCGGCCGATATAGCGGGCAATTTCGCCGCCGCCCGCAGAAAAGCCGACCAGGGCAACGCCGTTCAGGTCAAGCGTTTCGATGAGCTCCGACAGGTCGTCGGCATACGTGTCCATGTCGTTGCCATTTGAGGGCTGGCTCGAACGGCCATGCCCGCGACGATCATGGGCAATGCAGCGATAACCTTTGGAGGCCAGGAACAACATCTGAGCCTCCCAGCTATCCGCGCTGAGTGGCCAGCCGTGGCTGAATACCAAAGGCCGTCCTGTGCCCCAGTCCTTGTAGTAGATTTCTGTGCCGTCTTTGGTGATAATCGTGCTCATTGGGTGGTTTCACCCGGAAAGGCTTTACTTCATTTTCTCGATTTCAGTTTCAACTTCTTTTGCCCCCTCGGCATAGAACTTTTCTTCATCGGGAGCAAGCGCGCGGAGCAATCTCAGAAACTCCCCAGCGTGTACGCGCTCCTCATCCGCTATGTCTTTGAGCACTTCCACGGCGAGCTTGTTGGCGGTTGACCCGGCAAGCTGCATGTACAACTGAATCGCTTCGTACTCTGCGGCCACCATGAAACGAATTGCTCTGACGAGCTCCTCGTCTGTGAGCTTCCTGTCGTTTGCCAACCCGGCAAAGGGCGATCCGAATTCCGGCATGGTTATTCTCCCTTTCTTACGTCTTTTCGGGCTTCCGCAGCGGTACGCGGTGGGTGGAGCGCCTTGTTAGGTTCGTTTTAGGGCAAAGCTTGTGACCGTTCAGGCTGCCATCAGCCAAGGTTCTTTGCCGCAAAAGCCCAGTTAATCAGTTTGTCGAGCACGGCAGTAACATAGTCCGCGCGGCGGTTCTGATAGTCCAGGTAGTAGGCGTGTTCCCACACGTCGATGGTCAACAGTGGTTTTATCCCAGTGGTCAAAGGCGAATCCGCATTGCCGGTCTTGACTACCTTGAGCTTGTCGCCATCCAGCACGAGCCACGCCCAGCCGCTGCCGAACTGGGTCGTTGCCGCCGTCGCCAACGCCTTTTTGCATGCATCCAGGGTTCCGAAGGTGGCCTCGAGCTTCTGTTTCAATGCGGCGGGTGGTTCGCCACCGCCTTTCGACGTCAGGCAAGACCAGTAGAACGCGTGGTTCCAAGCTTGCGCCGCATTATTGAAGATCGCGGTCTTGTCAACATTGCCGGCTGTCGCGGCGATGATCTTCTCCAGCGTCAGCTCGGCCAACTCCGTTCCGGCCACCAACTTGTTCAGGTTCTCGACGTATCCCTTGTGATGCTTGCCGTAGTGAAACCCGATAGTTCGTGCGGAGATCACGGGGTCCAGCGCATTTTCCGCGTAGGGCAGAGGCGCCAGGACATGCGGAAATGCATTTTTAAGCTTGCCATTGCTCATCATTGTTCCTCCTGTTTTCAGTATAATCGGCAACCCCTTTTTCCGGTTTCAATGGAGTGTCGTGTCTATTTCTGCATGTCCGTACCGGTCTGCTCGACGGCGGCCCCGGATTTTTCAAGGGCTTCGCCGGTCTTTTCGACCGCCTGTCCGGCAGCGTCCTTTGTCGCCGCCGCTGTTTTCTTTGCGGTCGCGCCGGTTTTCTCTACGGCGGTGCTTGCCGCTTCCGCGGTCTTTTCCGCAGCCTTGTCAATGGCGGCGCCGGTTTTTTCCACAGCGGTGTTTGCCGCGGCCGCAGTCTTATCCGCAGCCGTATCCAACGCGGCGCCGGTTCTCTCTGCAGTCCCGGCCGTCTTGGTCGGCACCGACTCGGACTTCTGTCCGCACCGGCAACCGCCAACAGCCACAACGCCGACAACTGCCACAACACCCAGCATCCTTACTACATTGATCTTCATAACCAGCCCTCCTTCTGTTCTGTTGCGTTCTGTTCTATAACTATGCATATAGTGTACAATGGACTGGCCGCTTGCTATGGGGTGTAACCCTACTGCGGATGATTGGGCGATGCTTGATCAGCGCGACAGGAATGTTCGACGGGGTGTGGCGACTACGGGATGCGTGGCCGGTTTGGTTCTGCACGGCCAGCCCTGAGCTTTTCAAAGGGCTAAACGATGGTCAGCTGGACACTGCTTTCGATGATGCCCGCCGCGATGGCGTAGCGGGTGAGGCCCGCCGTATCGTGGATGTCGAGCTTGCGCATGAGGTGATCACGATGCTTCTCGACGGTCTTGATGCTGATGCCAAGCTCCGTCGCGATTTGCTTGTTGGCCTCGCCTTCGGCAACCAGTTGGAGTACCTCCAACTCGCGCGAACTCAGGCGGGTGACCTTCGCCTTCAGCCGCCCCTTTCGATCAAGCGACTTCGAATTGTGATGGCGGAGGCTCTTGGAGACGGAGGGGCTGAAAAAGGTGTTTCCCTTTTGGACTTCTCGTATCGCCTCGGACAGAAATTGGGCGGAGGTTTGCTTGATCAGGTAGCCCACCGCCCCTAACGCTGTCACTCGTTCAACGTAGGCATCATCACTGTGAGCGGAAAGAATGAGCACCTTGGTGTCAGGGACAGCTTGGCGAATTTGGCGGGTGGCCTCCAAACCATTGAGCAGCGGCATGGCGATATCCATGATGACCACGGCGGGACGAAGTTTTTTGGTCATTTCCACGGCCTGGCGGCCGGTGGCCGCTTCGCCGACCACCTCAATGTCGCGCTCGACCTCCAATAGCTTCCGCAGACCCTCCCGGACGATCATGTGGTCTTCAGCCAGCAGTACGGTAATGTGCTTTGCGGACTTCATGGGTGAGTGTGCTCCTTGGCGCCGTTGTTGAACGGAATCTGCGCATGGATGGTCGTGCCTTTACCAGGTACGGATTCGACCGTGAACTTGCCGCCGACCATCTCCACCCGTTCCCTAATTCCCAGCAGTCCCAATCGTTTGCACCTACCGACAAACAGAACTCGTTTCAGATCGAAGCCTTTACCGTTGTCGCTGATGTCCATGCAAACGGCCTTCGGAAGTCGCCGGATGCTCGCTTCCACCCGGCTGGCTTGCGCGTGGCGGGCGACATTGGTCAGCGCTTCGTGGGCGACACGATAAAGCACCGTGCACTTGGCGCTGCTCAATTTTTCCACCCCCGTAAACGCCGTCAAACTAACCCGAATGCCCGTCTCTTTCGTAAAACTCTTCATAAACGATTGCAGGGCGGGAATCAGCCCCAAATCGTCCAGCACCGCCGGGCGCAATTCGCGGGCGAACCGATGCACGATGTCCACCGACCTTTCCACAAGCCGTTGCGTGCGCGAAATCTTCTGGCTAAGGCCCTTGGTATTAGACGCGGCCTCAATTTTCAAGGTCGTCAGCCGGACATTGATACCCGTCAGCATCTGGGCGATGACATCATGCAGTTCGCGGCTGATCCTCTTGCGCTCTTCCTCCTGCACCGACAGAATCCGGTGGGACAGAAGCCGCAATTGCTCCTGCAGACGCCGCGACTGCTCCAATAACCAACTGGTGTGCCGCTCGTTTTGACGGAGGGTCTCCTCCACCACCTGGCGCCGGGCGATTTCCTTTTTCAACTGCCGGTTGGAGGCGGCGAGAGCCAGGGTGCGCAGGTTCAGCGCCTGGTTCAGCCGGCTCAAGTGAGTGTTGGCCTCCAGCGCCGTGCGGTGCGTCGCTTCCATCGGCAGGATGACCCCGGCAAAGAAAGTCTTTGCCCGCTTGATGATCCGATCTCGGGCGGTGGAGGCGCCAATCGGCAACGCCTGGGCAATCATTGCCTGCTCGTGAATCAGGGCCAGATCCAGAGTCTCCAGTTCCAGAACCACCGCCTGGTGTCCCAACCTTACCGCCGGCTTCAGACTTGCCGCCGCCCCTTGCTTAAGGTATCGGCGCAATGCCACGTGATATTGTCGTGCCAATACGCGCGACTTACGTTTTATGCTGGATGACGAACTCATGATCGAACCGATTTAGCCTTTTGGCGGATTCTTTCACAAGTCGTTGCGTTTTGGCAATCTCTTTCTTGAGACTCGCCGTACTGACCCTGGCCACCTTCTTCAACTTCAACAGCGGAAGATCGATGGCGATCATATTCTGGGCGACCTCATCGTGAAGCTGGTGGCTGGTCTTCTGCCGTTCATCCTCTTGCGCTGACAGAATCTCGCGTGTCAGATGCCGCAAATGCTTCTGCAGGCGATGTGACTCAGTCAACAGTTGGGTGTGGTGGTCCCCGCTTTTTTTGAGGGATTCCTCCACCCCTTGGCGCTGGATGATGCTTCGTTTCAAGCGGCGGGTTGCGGCGGACGATTCCACCGTGCGCCGATGCAGTGTCTGGGTCAGTTGATTGACGCGGACGTCGGCCTTCAGGGCGGCGCGATGAGTTTTCTCGATCGGAACGATGGTTTCGGCGAAAAAGCGCTTTGCCCGCTCGATTATTCTCTGCCTGGTCCTGGATGAGCCGCCCGGCGATGTCACAGTCGTCAGGGCCTGCTCGTGAAACTCGGCCACGTCTAACGTCTCCAAACCAAGAGCCACCGCCTGGCGTCCCAGCCCGAGCGCCGGTTGTAGACTCGCCCTTGGACCTTGCTCGAGGTGTTGGCGCAATGCCTTCTGATACCGCCGGGACCATGTGGCTGTTTTAGCGTTCATTTTCACTGCGCCCATTGTTTAGATTGGTGCGTTCGGTTCGTTGCCGCTCCGCCGATCAGTCCTTCTTGTTCCCCACGACCAACAACACGAGCCCGCCGACGAGCGCGATTGCCCCGACGACTGGGGGGATGAAGTGTCTTTGTGTGGTTTCCAGATGCACTGGACCGATATCGATAGGCTCTCCTCTGGTCCTAAAGGTGATGCCTGAGTAAGCGAGCACCACGATACCAAGAGTGACCAACACGACGGCAATGATTCCTCTTGAACTCATCTTGAGCCTCCATCTTTGTTGCCTGAATACGACAAGGTAACGGTTTCCTGGTTTATAGTCGTCGTCCCTGAATGATCCTGACCAGCACCACGACAATGGCAATCACCAGCAGGATGTGAATGAACCCGCCCATCGTGTAACTGCTCACCAGTCCCAGCAGCCAAAGAACCATCAGTATTACCGCAATGGTCCACAACATATGACGATCCTCTCTGTGTCCCCGGTTTGCGTGGTTACATGCATTACGGCCATTAGCTTTTCTCTTTTTCCTACACAGACTACACGACGGGCTGACCCTTTGCAGTGGGGTATAACCCTACCGTCGGTTAAGCGCGGTTCTCCCGACAGTTAATGCCTGTTTGAATGCGTTCTTTTCATTGATTTTAATGGGGTGAGCAATTAAAGTAAAAGTATGTCTTAAATCCATGGCGGTTCTTACGAACCGCTGCTACATCAGTTCAGTGTATGGGCTGTTTGTCCCGATCTCACCGAGAGTCGGGACAGCAAAGTTATCGAAGGCCTAACTTAAAGCGGGAGGATCAGGGGGTGGAGACACAACTACTCAGTGAACGCGTGCAGATCGAACGCAAAGAATTCTTTTTCGACTTCAAGGAAAATGACAATGGTCGCTTCCTGAAGATTACGGAAGAAGTCGGCGGTCATCGGGATACCATCATTATTCCCGCCTCGGGCCTGCCGTTGTTCCGGGAAACGATCGATCGCGTCATGGCCGTCAATTAAGGCGCCAGGGCTTGGGGTTTCACTCCATAAGCCCCGGGAACCCGTTTGCCAGGTAAGGCATGATCGCGGCGATGGCGAACAGGAGGATACACTCGATTAGCTCATTGGAAAATCCCAACAGGTCGCCCGTGACGCCGCCGAAGGTGCGTTTCATCCATTGGGCCAGCAAATAGCCGATGATAAACGTGCACACAAACAATGCCAGTCCGCTGAATTGGATCAGTAATCCGCACAAGACCAGTGCCAAAATTCCGGCGACGATAAAATGCGATACACCCGCTTGTTTAACGAACGTTTCCGCTGTGCCGCCTTCGTTGCGGGCATAGGGGAGCGTCACGGCCAGCAGAACCTGGATCAGGCGCGCGAGAATGAAAGGAACCGGAATCCAAACCCATTGTCCGTATATCGCCAACTGGGCGAGTGCCGCAGACTTCATCAGCAACACGAGAACGATGGCCACGACGCCGAAAGCGCCGACATGGTGGTCTTTCATGATTTCCAGCCGGCGTTCGCGGGTGGCGGCGCCATAGTAGCCATCCACCGTGTCGCTCAGTCCATCCAAGTGCAGGCCGCGTGTGATCCATGCGGACACCAACACGCCGGCCACGCCTGCGCCCACGGGCCAGGCCAATACATCGCCCATGAGCCAGGTGACCAGTGTTACCAGCCCGCCAATGAGCGCGCCCACCAGCGGAAAGTAATACAGGGCATTAGCCATCCGCTCGGCGTCCTTGCCGGGCATGGGCAGGATCGTCAACGTCCGCATGGCGGTAATAAAACCACGTAGCATTGTTATCATTTCCTGTTTCTTCAATCCGCAATCAGAAATCAACAATAAAATCAGGCGCCCGGTGCAATGCCGGCCTGCTCGAAGGTTGCCATTTCGTTATAGATGGCCAGCGCGTCTTCCATGATTTGCATGGCGATTGCCGCGCCTGTGCCCTCGCCCAGGCGCATATCCAGGCTGACGATCGGACGCAGGCGCTCCTTTTCAAAAAATTTACGGTGCCCCGGTTCGGCGCTCATGTGCGCGAAGAACAAATAATCCTTCACGGCCGGGCACAGGCGCATGGCGACCAGCGCGCCGGCACTGGAGATGAAACCATCAACCACCACCGGCCGCGCCCGCGCCGCCGCGCCCAGGCATAGACCGCAAATGCCCGCGATTTCCAAGCCGCCCAAAGCCGCCAGCGTTGCAAGCGGGTCCGTACAGCGTGTCCGGTTGACGGCCATGGCCTGTTCCACGATCTGCCGCTTACGTGCTATGCCCCCGGCGTCGAGTCCCGTGCCGGGGCCGACCAGGTCGCTCACCGGCAGGTCAAGCAGGACGGATAGGAGCGCCGTTGCCGGAGTCGTGTTGCCGATGCCCATTTCGCCTGTGGCCATCAGGTTTATGTGGCTGTCCGCGGCCTGGTTGGCGCGTTCGATGCCCACAAGGACTGCGCGCACGACCTCTTCGGCGGTCATCGCCGGGCCGTGGGCAATATTATCGGCGCCGCGCTTGACGTTCAGGTGGAGCAGGCCCTTCAGTTTGCCCGGGTCCTCCGCCATGCCGATATCAATCACTTCCACCTCGGCGCCGGCGCGCCGCGCCAGCACGTTGATGGCCGCGCCGCCGTCGATGAAATTTTTCACCATCAGCGTTGTGACCGACGAGGGGTAGGCGCTGACGCCCTCCGCCACGACCTTGTGGTCCCCGACAAATACAAGCACACGCTTGCCTTCAATTTTCGGCTGGGCCTGCTGGAGCACGGCCACCAGGCGCGCCGCGAGCTCTTCCAGGTAGCCCAGACTGCGCCGTGGCTTAGTCAGGGAATCCAGCCGCTGGTAAGCTTTTTCGATCCAAGCCGGCGAGACCGGCCGGATCATCCGAAGCGTTCGGTCGTATAATTCGTGGGGTTTCAGGGAGTTATCCTCAATAGATCGTTCAAACACCGCAAGGTTTCAACATACACGTTTGGCCTATTCATCAAACAATCAGTATTGTCCATGACCATGCCGTTAGGCAATATAAAACAAGCGCCACGATATGGGCGTTTTGAGGCTTGGATTTAATACTGCCCGGCATTCAGGCCGGCGGAAACGGGCGTGTAGAAGGCGTTACGGACGATTTGGTAACCGGCATCGTTGGGGTGGTTAGCGGAGGGCTGATCCATCAACTTGGATTCCCAGCCGGGAACGGCGGTAATGGCCTCGAACACCCGGGCTACGGGAATGTTGAAATCGGCGGCGATGGCGTAAATGCGCGGGTTGAAGGCCACGATCCTCTCCATCTGGGCGCTACGGTTGTAGTATCCGTTTGAAATTACCGGGGGGATGGTGGCGATGATCACGGGGATGCCGCGGCCCAGGGCAATCCTGATCATGTTGCTCAGGTTTTCCTCGATTTCATCGAATGGGACGTTATCCACGTGGTCGTTGGTGCCTTCCATGAGCAGAACGAGATTGGGATTGGTTGCGTCTAATGCCTGGGCAAACCGTTCAAATCCCTCGTAAGTGTTTTCACCACCATGGCCCTGGTTGATGGAACTAAAATAGCCGTCGTAATACTGTTTTAATTCAGTCTCCAGAAGTTTCGGGTAGCCGGTGTTGGGGCCGTCGCTGCTGCTGCCGCCGCCATAAGTAATGCTGTCACCGAAAGCCATGAACACCAGGTCTTCACGCCAGAGCGACTTGACCGCCGCCCAGTTTGTGCCGCCGAAAGTCGCGTTGAAGGGCGAATATCCGCTGTCGGAGGGCAGGATGGCCCAATCGGAAATCGAATCGGCATACACCATCAAATCCGCGCGTCCGTCGCCGTCGTAATCGCCCGGCACAGGCTTGTAGGCGGCGCCGCCCCAGGTGACGAAAACCGGATCCATGTAACCACTGCTGGAAAACAGGGCCTGCCACTCGCCGGTAAGCATATTATAAACACAGAGGTCTGCGCGGCCGTCGTTGTCGAAATCGGCAGGTATCGCCTGGCACCCCGGGCCACCCCAGATCCCGGAAGCGATCAGGTGGTCGCTTCCGGAAAACGAAATCTGCCACTCGCCCGTTGACTCCTGGTAAAGACACGGGTCGGCGATATCGTCGTCATCATAATCCGCCGGTACGGGCACGAATCCCGGTCCGCCCCATTGTGTGGTCACGGCCTGGCCGCTGTCCGAAAACAAGATTCCCCAGGTGCCCGATGCTTTTTCATAATAAGCCAGATCCGTTATCCCGTCGCCATCGTAATCGGCCGGGACCGGGCTGATGTCGGTCGTTGGGCCGGCGTCGGCAATGCCAAAATTGGTGGATACCGGCAAATTGGCGCTGCCCGACAGAAGCATCCACCACGTGCCTGTTTTGTTCATGACGGCTATGTCGGTTTTACCATCGCCATCGTAATCGCCCGGCGCCGGCCGGCGGCCGACACTTCCCATAATCGGCTGTATTCCGGATTCGGAGTTCCGGCTTGAAAACAGGACCGTCCAGTTGCCGTTGGATTCATCGTAAATGGCCAGATCGGATTTGCCGTCGCCATCATAATCATTGATGCGGTGTATGGCCGGATTAGGCAGGATGTATTGGGCCGTGTCGAGGGTCTGCCAGGCGATCAGGTCGGCTGAACCTTTCCATTCCACCGTCACGGTAAAATTGGAAACCGTTACCAGACAGTAGCCATTGGTATAACCGATGTGCCGGACGTTGGCCGCCATGCTTTCTTCGCCGAAGTCCGCGCCGTAGACCCCGCTCCAGCTATAACCTGGCGCACCGCCGGAACCGACCACCAGTTGCCGGAACGAAAGGCCGTTTGGCGCGGTCACGATGGCGTGATCGTAAAAATGGTCATGCCCGCAGAAATAGAGCCGGCCGCCGGCATCGGTCAGGCTGTTGATAAACGCGTCGCGGGCCGTGCGGTTCTCGGCCAGGCAGGAGGAATGCATTACCTGCACTGCCGGTTCATGGCCGAACGTGAACACATGCGTCTTGGTATTGAGCGCCAGTTGATTGGTCAGCCACGCCTGGTTGACGGTGTGCGCGGTGCAATACTGATCCAGGGCGGCGAAGAATGCGTTTTTATGCGTGAAGCTGTAGGTCAAGCCCACTTCGCCGGTTGGTCCATTGCGGGGTGTGTTGGTGAAGGCGGTCAGGAAGGCGGTGCCCAAGGCGTTGTCACCATAACTATCATGGTTGCCGCGCACGGGATAAACCGGGATTCCGGCTTGATAAACCGGCGCCATGGCGTTGGTCCACAGGGCAAACTGCGCGGCCATGTTGGTGCTGCTTGAGGATGCCGGATCGCCGTAAATCAGGTCGCCGGCAATGAGCACCAGTTCAGGGCAATCGTTGCTGATGGCCTTGGCCATGGCTGCCAGGACCGGTGTATTGACCCACCGGTTAGCGGGGGTATTCAGGCCGTCGCCGCGGGTGTCGCCGACGACGGCAAAGCGCCATACACTCGCCACGGCCGGGCTGGCCAGTAAAAAGAGGCACAAAGGCATCCAGCTTGAAGCGCGGAGATAACGGCAAAATATTGGCATTGCATTCATAGCATACGCCCAATCAACACACTCAATTATCAGTATTATTAATATTTTCGGCACAAATGTCAAGTGCCTCCCAACCCCGGGAAGCCGTGCGGATCAACGCACGGATCGGCTCCTATTTTCCTGTTGCCAAAAATCTGACATGCCTGTATAGGGATGGACGCAACAATTGCCAATGATTAATTGATCGAGGAGCTGCGATGCTGTCGCCAGTTGAAATCAAACATGCCAAGCGGTGGATGATCCTTGCAGAAATCCCAGCCGGGTTCTCCTGGGCCGGCATCGGTCTGACATACCTGACCGGTTTTTTCCTGACGTTGAAAGCCAGCACCTTCCAAATCGGCTTGCTTAGCGCCATTCCCGCACTTTGCGGCTTGGCTACGGTCTTCAGCAGTTATCTGTTATGGTATTGGAAGGGTCGGAAATGTGCGGTCGTAATTCTGATGTCCCTGTTTTATCTCGGCCATGCGTTTCTGGGCTGCATCCCTTTTCTCTTCCACGCCTTTCCGTTATCCCTGCAAGTTCAATTGGGATTGGCGGTGCTAACCGGCGCGTATATCCTGATTAAACTCCAGGAAGTCTTGTGGTATTCCTGGGCTTCGGAAATCATACCGGATGGTCAGCGCGGCACCTTCTTTGGCCGTCTGGCGATTACGGCGACATTCATTGCCATGCCGGCCAGTTTCCTGATCGGAAAATTTCTGGATCACCGCAACGATCTGCTCGGCTTCCTGGTCATATTCGGGGTGTGCGGGACGATAGGCGCCCTGGCGGGAGCGGCCTATGGTAAAATTCCGGATGTGCTCAACGCCGATAAGCCCCTGCGGCCTTCCATGCTTAGACCACTTCGCGTTCCCTTGCGCGACCGGCATTTCCGGCAATTTCTGCTCTTTGTGTTGTTTAGCACCTTGGCCGGCGGTATCTGCGGTCCCTTCACCAACGTATTCATGATCCAACTTCTGCGTATTCCCTATACCTATATCGCGCTGTTCGGGATCCTGTCTTCGCTGGCTTTTATTCTCTTTGTCATGGTCTGGGGTTATCTGGTAGATAAATACGGCAGTCGGCCCATTTTGCTATTGAGTTCCGTTCCCATCATCTTGCTCAATATCCTGTGGATATTCAATACGCCGGACCGCTATTGGCTGATCCCGATCATCTTTTTTTTCTCCGGCATTACCACGGCCGGTGTCGGCGTGGCCTTGCCCAACATATTAATGGGTGTATCGACGGGTCAATCCAGCGCGGGTTATACCACCATCTACCAGATCGTATTCGGCCTGACCGGCTTTGTGGCGCCCCTGCTGGGTAGTGTCGTGATTAACGTGTTCAGCCGCTTATCCCTGGTGGTCCTGGGCTTTCCGATTCTGCCATACCATGTCTTGTTCGGGTTGGCCGGTCTCATGGCCATCCTGCCGCTGTTTTTCATCGTCCGGCTTTATGAACCCCAGGGTAAAACGGCCTTGTTTATTCTACGGAATATGGTGGTCGTCAATCCCTTACGGTTGGCGGTTAATCTCATGGCCTATCATCGGAGCTCCGGCCAGAAGGAGCGTTTGAGCGCCACGATCGGCTTGGGCAATACGGGCAGTCCGATGGTGGTCAGCGAACTGATAAATACCCTGGATGATCCACTTTACTTTGTTCGGCGTGAAGCCGCCCTGGCCCTGGGGCGCATCAAGGATCAGGATGCGGTATTGCCTTTGATTGCCAAGCTGGGCGATGAATTTGCCAATATCCAGTACGAAGCCGCCTGGGCGCTGGGACAGATTCGGGATGATCAAAGCATTCCACCTCTGCTGGAATGTTTCAAGAGCCCCGATCCCAAGTTGCGCGGTTATGCGGCGATGGCGCTCGGTGAAATCGGCACATCCGTGGCGATCGAGCCTTTAATCAACCGGCTTGAAAGCAGTCAGGATGTTTTTGAAACCACCTGTGTTGCCAATGCCTTGAGTCAACTGGGCTACAAGCAGGCCCTGTGGAAAACCCTGGAGAAACTGGTAGCCAGCGATCAGCCGGTTGTCCGGCGGCAACTGTCCGTTTCGTTGGGGGATCTCCTGGGCAAACAGGGTCAGTTCTATCGGATCCTGACCTTGGAAGAGAAAGTGTATGGTGATGAAGTCGTCCGGATCATCGGCGGGATGAATCGCCTGCTTACGCGTCACTGGCGCTCCAAATTGGGCGATGATCTGGTGGCCCAGGTTCAGGACGGCTTAAAACGGATCCAAGCGTTATATGGTGAAAAGCAATATGTGGAAGCATTGCGCCAAGTGGTTGCGGTTTGCGACCTGTTATTCGGGCGGGAATATCATCGCTATAATGATTTTCAGGCAGTCGGCCGTAAATTCCTGCATGAATTGATGAGCCAGAACGAAGCCCTGGGTAATCGCGTCTACTGGGAGGAATGCCTGCTGTCAATATATGGGCTTTCCCTGATTTTTGCCGCCACGCGGCCCTGACGTGGGCTAACCCTACAAGAATCCGATCTGTTCCTGGCGGAGGCAGTCGGGGGGGATTTCCGTGATGAAGCGCGAGGGCGAATAAAGTTGGGCGCCGCCGTCGGGGGCGCGGCGCACGGCCGGCACACACAGGAACAACTCGTCCTTGGCGCGGGTCACGGCCACGTAAAACAGACGCCGCTCCTCCTCGTCGTCGCCGGATTCGGTCATGGCGCGGTTGGATGGGAACATACCGTCGGCCGCCCAGAGCACGAACACCACGTTCCATTCCAGGCCCTTGGCCTGGTGCACGGTGCTCAGGCGCAGGCTGTCCTTGGCGATCCCATCCATGCGGTCGGTTTCGGCATCCAGGTTGGTAACCAGCGCCACCTCGTTCAGGAATTCCTCGGTGGATTCGAAGTCCGATATGAAATTCATCACTTCCTGCAAATCCTCCATGCGCCGCTCGTAATCATCGAAGGTATCGAGCGCATACTGGTCGTAAAATGCCTTGTTAAACTGGAACACAATTTCGGCCGGATCTTCCTTCAATTCAGTTTCGTATTTTTCGAGGATCGGCACGATGGCTTGCCATAAGACTTGGGCGGCTGCCGGTAAATGGTCGTGCAGGACCTGGCGCTGGGCGGCGTCACGGGTATCGAAACGGCCGCCCAGTGTGCGCCAGATTTTTTCGGCCGTTTTGCCGCCCACCCCCGGCAGGAGCGACATCAGGCGCGCAAACGCCAGTTCGTCGCCGGGATTGTGCAGGATGCGCAGGAGGCTGCAGACATCCTTGATGTGGGCCTGCTCGAAGAACCGCATGCCGGAGGTCACCGTGTAGGGGATGCGTTCGCGGGCCAGCTCCATCTGCAGTTCCATGGCGTGGTAATGGGCGCGATAAAGCACGACCATGTCGCGCCAGGCGTGGCCCTCGCGCCGCAGGCGCTGAACCTGCTCAACCACGTAGCGCGCCTGGTGACCGCCATCGCGCAGGATGGCCAGAACGGGTTTGTGATGCGCTGGGCGGGTTGCGCGCAAAACTTTCTGGAACTGGCGCGGATTGCCGGCGATACAGTGGTTGGCCACCAGGAGAATTTCGGGCACACTGCGATAATTGGTTTCCAGCTTGAACGTGTGCGCGTCCGGATAGCGCTCGGGGAAGGTCATGATGTTGCGGTAGTCCGCGCCGCGCCAGGCATAAATGCTCTGGAAATCGTCGCCTACCACCAGCAGGTTGCGATTGCGCTTGGCGATCAGGTCCACCCAGTCGGCCTGGATCGGATTGGTGTCCTGGTATTCATCAACCAGCACATAGAGGAACTGCTCCTGGTAGCGCGCCAGCACCTCGGCGTGCTCCTGGAAGAGCCGCAGGCCGTTGATGAGCAGGTCGTCGAAATCCATGGCGTTCTGGGCGCGTTTTTTTTTCTGGTACAACTCCAGCACGCGCAGGATCTCGTCGGGGTCCACGGGGTGAGTTTCAAAGCGCTGTTCCACGGCCGCGCGCACGGCTTGGCGCCGGTTGATTGCCCCGCTCAGGAGCGACAGGACCACTTCCGGCTTGGGAAATTCCTTGCCTTTCAGCTTCAATTCGGAGAGACACGCCTTGATCAAAGTGATGGAATCGTCGTGATCCAGAATGGTGAAATCGAGACCGTATTGCAGGAAATGAGCGTGCCGGCGCAGGATGCGGTTGGCCATGTGGTGGAACGTGCCGCCCCACAGTCCGCCGACGCTTCCGCCCACCAGGGCCTGGGCGCGTTCGAGCATTTCGCGCGCGGCGCGATTGGTGAAGGTCAGCAACAAGATGCGCCTAGCATCTATGCCCTTTTGCACGAGGTAAGCCACGCGGTAGACCAGCGTGCGGGTCTTGCCCGTGCCCGCGGCGGCCAGCACGAAGAGCGGCCCATCCGGGGCCGTTACCGTCGCCAGTTGCTCGGCGTTCAGGGATTTTTCGAAGTTGATCGGAGCGGACGTAATTTCCACATGATTTCCTTAAGATGATGCATAAGAACGGAGATGTTTTTGACATGATTAACAGGATTGACTGGATTTGAATTAGGACAGAATAACGAAATTGAAAGCCGTTGTGAAATTGGCACCAAGTCATGCTCAACGCTAATTTCAAAACACCCATTCCGCTATCGCGGATTATTAATGTGCTTGATCCACATCCTGTTAATCCTGTAAATCCTGTCAACTATTCTTAAAGTTGTGTATTGACCACCTTACGACGGATTTTTCATGAGCGGGGCCTGGTTTAGCCGGGAGTGCAGTTGGAGCAGGTCGGCGATACTGAAGTCCTTGAGGGCCTCGGCTGAGCCGGCATCCATTTTGCCCATCACGTGCCGGATGGCCGGGTTCAGCATGTCCAAACCTAAACTATGGGGCGTAACCCCGTTCTGGACTATGACGTTAATGATGTCCTTGACGCGAATCGCATTCGGAACCTTGAGGAGCACGTAACGACCTCTGCCGTCAGAGACGTCCGCCAGCAGGTTGGCCTTCACGAGGGCATCCACGACTTCATGAATCAGCCGGACGGGAATGCGGTGGGTATGTGCGTAGGCATTGATTTCGAAATGGGGTACATTGATCATCATGGACTGCGCCGCGTGCGACATGATGGAAAGCGCCAGCATGATCCGGGACTGGGTGCTGGCCTCGTGCGCCTTTTGCTCCATTTTATAAGTTGAATAATTTTGCAGGGCAAACCCGATTTCAGCGCCCAGCAGAACGATCCACCAGGAGATGTACAGCCAAAAGAGGAATATCGGCACCGAGGCCAAAGTCCCGTAAATGGCGTTGTAGCGGCTGATGCTGATCTGCAATGCGATATAAAACCATTGCCAACCGACCCACAGGGAGCCTCCAATAACTCCGCTGACCACCGCCGGCATGGTCAGCACCCGCGTGTTTGGCATCAGCTTGTAGAGAAAAAAGAATGCTGCCCAGGTCGCCAGCAGGGGCAGGAACGAGAGAAACCGGGAGTACAGCAAATGGACATAGCCAAAGCGTTCCTGAAGCAACTGGATCAGCGCCGGGTTGCTGAGCGTGGCATTGATCGTTGTAGCGGCCACCATCAGGATCGGGACCACCAGAACGATGCTCAGGTAATCTGAAAATTTGCGCAGGATCCGCCGGGGCAGGGTCACGCCCCAGACCCGGTTGAACGACATTTCCACGCAACTCAGCACGTCGACCACAATCCAAAGCAGGAGCACGAGCCCGATCCCGCCCAGCGTGGCGAAATTCGTGTTTTTCACATATGTGAACAGATTGACCACAAAGTTCTGGAATTGGTCCGGCATGGCCGCGATGGACTGGACAATGCGCTGTTCGGCCCACTCGCCCGCTCCCAGGCCCCGCAAGAGCGCCAAGGCCAGCGCAAGGATTGGCACGATTGCCATCAGGGAACTGTAAGTCAGTGAGGCCGCATGCAGGGGACATTCGTTATCCTGAAAACCCTTTAAGACCAGGAATACGATCCGGACAAGATTAATGCCGAGGCGTTTGAGCCGCGACAGCGAATTGAGTTCAATTTCCCAGATGCCCTCGGACATGAATCGCCAGGCGCGATGCGTCAACTTGAGTTTTGTTTCCTCATTCATATAAATAGATCAGCCACCAAGACGCCAAGTATCTTCTTAGTGCCTTGGAGCCTTTGTGGCATTTCCTGCTTAAAGCTTTCGCGCCTGCACCAGCGCCCAAGCCGCCAGTGTTTTGGCGTCTTGGATGGCGCTGCGGGACATCATGGCTTTCCATTCGAATTCGTCAAGCAAAACCACGTCCAGACGTTCGTCCGGGTCGGGATCGGCTGGCCCGTTCTGCGCCAACTCGGCATAAAAAATGGCGATCCGTTCCGTGCAGAAGCCGGGTGCCGTGAATATGAAACCCAGCGGTATCAGGGTTTTCACGGCGTAGCCGGTCTCCTCGCGGATCTCGCGCCGGGCGCACACTTCCGGTGTTTCCCCGGCTTCCAGCGTGCCGGCCACGACCTCCAGCAGTTCCTGCTCGATCGCCTTGCGGAACTGGCGGACAAACACAAAGCGGCCATCCGGCGCGCGTGCCCAGATAGCCACCGCGCCGGGGTGGCGGACGATCTCGCGCCGGGCGCGCCGGCCATTGTCGAGCTCCACTTCGAGCACGTTGAGTTTGAGCAGGCGCCCGTCAAAAATCGGTTGGGAACTGACGGTCTTCTCGTTCATCGGTTGCCGTACATCGCGGCATAATATTTCTGATACTCACCGCTGCGGATGCGCTCCCACCAGGCGCGATTTTGCAGGTACCAGTCCACGGTGACTTTGAGCGCCGTCTCGAAATCGAACTGCCGGCGCCAGCCTAATTCCGTTTCGATCTTGGTGGAATCAATGGCATAGCGCCGGTCGTGGCCGGGGCGATCCGTGACGTGCTGGATCAGGGAGGACGGTTTGTCCAACAGCTTGAGGATCAGGCGGACGACCTCCAGGTTGGGGACATCGTGCATGCCGCCGATATTATAAACTTCACCGGCCTTGCCCTGGCGCAGGACGCAATCAATGCCCCGGCAATGGTCGCGTACGTAAATCCAGTCGCGCACCTGCCGCCCATCGCCATAGACCGGCAGGGGCTTGTTTTCCAGGGCGTTGGCGATCATCAGGGGGATCAGCTTTTCGGGGAACTGGTAGGGCCCGAAATTATTGGAACAGCGTGTAATTACGGCGTCCAGGCCGTGCGAACGGTGCGCGGCGCGCACCATAAAGTCGGAACCCGCCTTGGTGGCCGCGTAGGGATTGTTCGGCTGGATGGGCGATGTTTCCATGAACCGGCCTTCCGACTCCAGACTGCCATACACTTCATCCGTCGAAACATGCACAAATCGCCGAACGCGATGAGCGCGGACGGCGTCCAGCAGGCGCTGGGTACCGAGGATGTTGGTGCGAATGAAGGCCTCCGGCCCCAAATGCAGACTGCGGTCCACGTGGCTCTCGGCCGCGAAATGCACCACGGCATCCATAACGTGCGCTTTAAACACCGCCGTAACGTCCGCCTCCACGGTGATGTCGCCCTTGACAAACGTGTAGTGCGGGTTCCGCTCGACCGGGCCCAAGTTCTCCAGGTTGCCGGCATAAGTCAGCGCGTCGAAATTGACGATCTGTATATCCGGGTGTTCGGCCAGCATGTAGTGGATGAAGTTGCTGCCGATGAACCCCGCCCCGCCGGTAATTAATAATTTCATAGGATTTACTCTGACTCATTGCGCTTTTGCGGATTAACCATTGCTAAAATTAAAACACATGATATGATAACCATATTGAATTTCCAATCCAATCTTTTCGGGCACACGGGGACATGGTAATGAAACAGCCGAGCGCCACACTTTATTGTCTGGGGTTCGCTATTGCGGGGTGGGGGGCCGCCCTGGTGGCGCCCGCCGTCACGACGGCGGATTTCAGCCGCTACCAGGTGGTTCTTGATCGCAAGCCGTTCGGCGAAGTGGCGCCCATTGCCGTACCTGGAGCCGCAGACCTGGCGGCGGCCGAGTCGTTTGCCAAGGACTATGAAATGAAGGCCATCATTGACGATGGCGATAAGCTCCAGGTGTGTGTTCTGGACAAGAAAACCAACAAGCACCTCTATCTGGACATCGGCCAGGAAATCAGCGGCATGCAGTTGGTCTCGGTGAATTACGACAAGGAAGAGGCGGTTCTGAAAATGGGCATCGAAACCACTATTATCAAACTCCATCCTGATAAGAAGGATAAAGACGCGGCCCCGGCCATGGCGGGTGCGCTGGGTGTGCCCGCGTTCGGGATGCCTCGGAAAAACCTGGCCGCGGAGAACGCGACCTCGCCCTTCGGCTCGAATGACCAGGGCAGCGGCAGCCGCAAGCCGTTTTTCTCGGATATGAAAAGGCGCGGCACCTCGCCTTTCCAGCGCATGGGCACCAACGTGCCGGGCCAAGCCAAGAGTCTGGAGTCCTTTTTCAAACCCAATACCAACATGACAACACCGTTTGTCTCGCCCTTCCGTCAGCCAGCCTCGCCGTTTAAGCCGGCCAGTACGCCGGGCACCGCTGGACAGGAGAACCCCAATCCGATGTTTCCGTTTGCGCCCGTCAATCAGTCCGTTCAGGATGGAGGGGCCGCCGCGGCCGGCCAGTCGGTTGCTCAGCCGGCCGGTCTGAACCCGCAGATGCAGACCAGTCCGAACGAGGGGTATTCGCAAACTCCGGTACAGCCCGCGGTGATGCCGTTCACCGTACCGGTTGAGGATGATGGGACCGGCGAGAGCGAGGAATAAGAATCATGGGCAATGAGCCGTCCCGGGGTATTTCGGTCATTCTTCCCTGCCTGAACGAAGAAGCCTCGCTGGGCCAGGTCATCGAACTGGCGCGTCGCGGGATTGCCAAGTTGGGCCTGCCGGAAGACATCATCGTGGTGGATAATGGTTCCACCGACCTTTCCGTCCAGGTGGCCCGCGCGCACGGGGCCCGCGTCCTGACGGAGCCGCATCGCGGCTATGGCTCGGCGCTCCGCAAGGGATTCGAAAATGTCCGCTATGACATCATCGTCATGGGTGACGCGGATTTGTCCTATGATCTTTCCTCGCTGGACGCGCTCGTAGCGCTGCTCCTGCAGGGCACGGCGGATTTTGTGATGGGCAATCGGATGCACGATATTCAACCTGGCGCCATGCCTCGGCTCCACCGGTATGTTGGCAATCCCATGCTTTCGGCCACCCTGCGGCTGCTCTTTCACAGCAACACCGTGCACGATGCGCACTGCGGCATGCGGGCCATTACCAGCCGTGCCTATCGCCGTTTGCACTGCGTCACGACCGGCATGGAATTTGCCAGCGAGATGGTCGTGCGCGCCATCCGCTGTAACCTGCGGATTGCCGAGCGGGATATTACCTATCGGCCCCGGGTGGGGAAATCCAAATTGCATTCGTTCCGGGATGGCTGGCGCCATCTGCGCTTCATGATTCTGCACAGTCCCACGCTCCTGCTCCTGACGCCGGGGATCGTGGGATGGGTGATTGGACTGGCGATCTCCCTGCCGCTGGCATTCGGCCCATTCATCATCCATGGGCGCCTGGTGGATATTCACTGCATGCTGATCGGCGGCGTGCTGAACATTCTGAGTATCCAGTTCATCACCATCGGGCTTCTGGCCAAGGCCTATGGCCATCTCTCCGGCCTGCAGGAAGACGCGATTGTCGCCTGGTTCTACCGCTGGTTCACCTTCGAAAAAGCCTGTGTCGTATCGGCGCTGGTGATCGGCACGGGGCTGGTACTCACGCTTTGGATCATGGTGCAGTGGGTGGCCAGCGGGTTCGGTGCGCTGAATCAACAGCGCCTGCTGTTTTTTGCCCTGATCTGCCTGGTTAACGGCGTGCAGATCGGCGCGGCCTCGTTCCTGTTCAGCATTATGGCGTTGCCGCGTCATATTGACCGGCTGCCACCGGAATCCGCAAACACGGGCATTACGGATACTTGAAGAAATGCAGAATTATGAATGCAGAATGCAGAATGTGGCAATTGTTTATCTGCAGCGGTTTTTTTTCTGACTATTTCTGCATTCTGCATTCTACATTCTGCATTTGTTCTTCATCGGCGCGAGGTGGTTTTTGAAAACATCGGTGGTTATCCCGGTGCTGAATGCCGCCGGCACGCTTCCCGCACTCTTGGAAGCCCTGGCGGAGCAACACCCTTTGCCGCCGGACGAAATAGTCTTGGTGGATTCATTGTCCACCGACGACACGCGCCGGATTGCGTTGGCACATACCAATGTACGCGTCGTGCCGCTGGCCCGCTTTTCGCACGGTCGTGCCCGCAACCTCGGCGCACGGGAGGCGACGGGCGCGATCATCGTGCTGATGACCCAGGACGCTATGCCGGCGGACCGCCACTGGCTGGCGGAGCTTTTGGCGCCGCTGGCCGACCCTTGGTCGCCTACGGCGCCGCCTGAGGCTTGCCTGCCTATGGCAATGGCGGGTAAACCCTGGTCGCCTACGGCGCCGCCAGAGGCGGGTAAACCCTGGTCGCCTACGGCGCCGCCTGAGGCTTGCCTGCCTATGGCAATGGCGGGTAAACCCTGGTCGCCTACGGCGCCGCCAGAGGCGGGTAAACCCCAGGTGGCGGCGGTGTATTCGCGTCAAGTGCCGCGGCCGGATGCGCCGCCCACGGAAAAGTTTTTTTTGGCCTACCATTTTCCGCCCGGCCCGCCGTTGCGGCGGGTGCAGCCTGCGGGGCGCGCACTGACCCTGGCAGACGTGTTTTTTTCCAACGTCAGTGCCGCCGTGCGCCGCGAGGTCCTCCTGCGCCACCCGTTTGACGAAACGCTCATCATGAGCGAAGACCAGCAATTTGCGCGCGACCTGATCGCAGCGGGCTACGCAGTGGTTTATCAGCCGGCGTCCATGGTCGTGCACTCGCACCGCTATTCGCTTGGTACGGCATTTCGGCGTTATTTCGACAGCGTGTATTCGCTGTCGGTAATTTTTCCCGCGCATGATCTCAAGGTCAGCGCCGCCATGGGCCGGCGTTATCTGCGTCGGGAAACAAGCTATATGCTGCGGCATCATCCGTTGCAGTTTCCCTACTATTGCCTGTACACGCTGGTCAAGATGGCGGGAGTGCTGTGCAGTCATTTTGCCGACCGC
This sequence comes from Kiritimatiellota bacterium, assembly GCA_026398415.1. GTDB lineage: Bacteria > Verrucomicrobiota > Kiritimatiellia > JAAZAB01 > JAAZAB01 > VSJD01. The sequence goes on from JAPLSY010000029.1 coordinate 49,223, forward strand.
ATGCCTTTGTGGCTGGCCCGTGCCTGCAGCCTGCACCGTTACTACTGGGAAGAGAAAGCCTTGGACGAGCATCCGCCGGACAAACCGTTATGAGTTAGGCCCTGAAGTTAAGCGAGGCGCATACTTCAGGGCGACTGTTTTATGTAGCCGCGGCGGTGACGCCGTGGCCGTGGCAGCCGGAAGAATCCACGCCGTTACTGGCGCGGCTACAAACCTGAGCGAAATTATCCATGAGCTTAGCCGTAGTCATTTTGAACTGGAACCAGGCGGCGGCTACCATCCGCTGTGTCGAGGCCGTGGCCGCCTGGACGCAGGTGGCGCCCGCTATCTGGGTCGTGGACAATGCCTCGCAGGACGGCAGTCGGGACTTGATTCCGAAGCAATGTCCTAGGGCCCAAGTCCTGGCCAGCGACAGTAACCTGGGCTTCGCGGGCGGCAACAATCTGGCCCTGCGTCAGATCCTGTCCTCCCGGTCGGATGTCGTGCTCCTGCTGAATAACGACGCGGTCGTCGCCGAGGACCAGGTTCAGCACCTGATGACAGAGCTCGAAACGCACCCGCGCATAGGCGTGGTGGGTCCGCTCCTGGATGAGCGGCGCGGTCTGCCAGCGCGAAGCGCTCCCGCCTTCGCGAAGCCCGCTTTGATGGGCGTAGGAAGGTTGGCGCAGGCAGGCCAGGAAAAAATCTTTACCGCCGGCGGACGGGATATTGCGCGGCATCTCGGGACGCGCCATGAGTACTCATCGGCAGATCTTCCCGCGCTGATTGCCACGCACCGGCTCCTGGACGTGGATTACGTGCCGGGTACTGTTGCCCTTGTCCGGGCCGAAGTGTTCCGGACCGTGGGGCTGTTCGATGAGGACTATTTTTTCAGCGGTGAAATGGCCGATTTTTGCCGACGGGCCGATGCCCAGGGTTATGCCAGCGCGATTTGTTCACGTGCCCGTGCCGTGCATGAACTTGGTGGCGGTGCGCGTTCTACGCTCTATCGCTACTACACGCTTCGCAACCGATTTCTATACAGTCGAAAGTTTTATTCTTCCCGGCGCGTGCTGTATGCTTGCCTCTGGAGCGCCGTTGGGTTGGCGATGGCGGCGCGCTCGTTGATTCAGGGCCGTCCGGCGGAAGCCCGTGCGGCCTGGCACGCCTTGCGCGACGGCCTGGCCGGCCGGTTTGGGAATCGGAATGAATTGTTTATGTAATATGAGCACCCCAAAAGTCACCGTCGTCATTCCGGTTTGGAACGGGGCCGCCTGGCTGGCGGCATGCCTCGATGCCCTGGCGGCGCAGTCGTTCCGCGATTTTGCCGTGATCGTGGTGGATAATGGCTCAACCGATAACAGCCGTGCGCTGGTGGCGCGGCATGCGCCGCAGGCCGCATTGATCGCCTGGGAGTGCAACCGTGGATTTGCCGCCGCCGTTAATGCCGGTATCCACGCCAGCTGCTCCGAGTATGTGGCGCTCCTGAACGTGGATACGGTGCCGCGCCCGGATTGGTTGGCGAGCCTTGTCCGGACGATGGACGCCAGCGCTCCGGATGTCGGCGGCCTGACGTCCAAAATGTTGGCCATGACCGATCCCACCGTTGTGGACGACTGCGGCGACAGCCTCTCGTGGCAAGGCGCCGCCGCCAAGCGCGGGCATGGCCGGAGTGCGGCCGAATTTGAAATTTTTGGGGAAATATTTTCGCCCTGTGCCGGCGCCGCACTATACCGGAAATCATTTTTGGATGAGTTGGGTGGGTTTGACGAATGCTTTTTCGCATACCTTGAGGATGTGGATTTGGGCCTGCGCGGGCATTTGCGCGGTTACCGCTATCTTTTCGTGCCATCAGCGGAAGTCCTCCATCAAGGTCATGGGAGCGGATTGCCCCAGGCGCGCTATGTGCGCCTCATGACGCGTAATCGGATCCTCCTGTTTTTGAAAAACCTGCCAATGCGCCTGCTTATCCGGCATGCGTCGTCCCTGCTTTATGGTCAGCTTTATTTTAGCATCGCCTACCGGCGACCGTTGGCCGCGCTGGCCGGATATTTATCGGTTTTGCCGGTCCTGCCGCATATTGTGCGGGAGCGCCGGGCGATTCGATCAAAGCTGAAACTCACGTTGGCGCAGGTGGAGCATCTGCTGACGCCGACGATGAACGAGCCGCCCTTGCGGGAATTGGCGCGAACCTGGTGGCAGAGGAAAATGCAGAATGAAGAATGAAAAAACAACATCTTATTAAAACCTGCATTTAATATGAATATTCTTTATCATCTTACCTCGCCGGCTCCGCCCATCCCGGGCACGGATGCCGTATTCCAGGAGATCGAGACCCTGCGTCGCCGGTTTGGCGGCAAATGCCTCCAGCTTTATCCGCTACGCCGGCCCAGCCGGATATTTCCAAAACAACTTTACGGCCTTCACCAGCTTCGCGCCCTGCGCCGGCTGGAGCCGGCGGTGGACCTGCACCATTTGTATTACGCCACGCTCTATCCGTTTCCCTGGTTGCGCGCGCTCCACAAGCCGCTGATTTATTCGGTTGTGACGGGCGTGGGCTCACACCTCGAGCGCGGGCGTACCGATTGGCTGAAAAATGTCCATACCATTGTCTCGTGCAATCCGCGGGATGAAGCCGCGCTCCGGGCGTTGCGCCCGGCGCGCTACAGGATCATTCGACCGGGCATTGCCGTGGAGCGGTTCAGTCCGGTGCCTATTCCGCTCCGGAACGAACTGGTCCTGCTGGTGGGTTCCGCGCCCTGGATTCACCGGCAGTTCCAGACGAAGGGCATAGACTTGCTTCTGGATGTCGTCGGGTCCTTGCCTTTGCGCCTGGTGTTCCTGTGGCGCGGGCTCCTGCGCGACGAGCTTCAGCGCCATATCGTGCGGCGCGGACTGACCCGGCGCGTGGAAATAATTAATGAAGCAACGGACGTCAACCGGGTGCTGGCGCGTGTGCATGCCACGGTGGTTTTGGCGGAAACAGACAAGCTGGTCAAGGCCTATCCCCACTCCCTGATGGAATCACTCTCCGCCGGCAAGCCGGTGTTGGTCAGCGGATGCGTTCCGATGGCTGATTACGTGATGGAGGCGCAATGCGGGGAGGTTGTGCCTCGCCTCACGCCGGATGACCTGCGTGCGGCAATTCAAAGGCTTATGGGCAATTATGGTGAGTGCCAGACAAAAGCCCTGGCGCGGGGCCGCGCCGATTTTGCGCTTGCACCCATGCTGGAGGCCTATGGCGAGGTGTATGCGGAGGCCGGCGCTTAATGTTTGCCACGGCTTGGGCAAATCGCGGAAAGTATTGATGACACAAGTATGTTAAGGCGGGCTAAGCGCCCGCAACCCAATGATGTTTCATTCCAGGCAGTGTGACAAATTTGGTTCGCAAAAGCCGTCGGCGATTTTGGGCCGCCTGCGGGCTTGCCGTGTTTGCGCATACACGAGTATCGTAATTTGGGGCAAACATCTTGATCGACTTTTGGTGAAATGTTAAAGTGACCCGGATTACTGAATGCTTCTGGTAGTAGGCCCTTATGAATCAATGGGAACGGATTACGGTCGTATGTGCGCAAGGGACCCGGTGGGTTCCGATGGTTTTATTCATGTTGTCCTTGGGCCTGACCTTGGGATTTCACGGGAAAGCTTACGATGATGCCTATATTACCTACCGTTGCGCCCGCCATCTTACAGAAGGGCACGGGCTGAGTTACAATATCGGCGAAGCCATTTCGGCCACTACGACACCCCTGCTGGCCATTCTCCTTGCGGGATTGGGGCGATGGTCATCGCCCGAATGGATTCCCGCTTGGGGCGGTGTCCTTTCCGGTCTGTCGTTATTCGCTTTGACCGGGTTGATCTGGATGCATGCCCGTCGGGAAAACCAGGTTTGGGTTGGCATGGTGGCTGTGGCTTGGCTTTTTACCTGTCCGTTTCTGGAAACCGTGTGGGGGGGCGAGAGTCTATTGGCCTTGGCATTATCTTTGGGGGCCTTTTATCTGTATTTCGAGCATCGCCATGCGCTGGCGGCCGTCCTATGTTTCCTGGCCTTTCTAACCCGGGGAGAGGGGCTTATTCCGTTTGGCGTCATGGTTGCGCATAAACTCTGGAAGGAAAAGCGCATTGCGTGGGAAATGATCGGAATATTCGTGCTTATGATGATGGCTTGGTGGTTTGTGGCGCCGCGATTGGGGACGAGTTTTATGCCGAAAACGCTTGCCGTCAAAATGGCACAGATGCAGTCGGGTGCCTGGGGGCCGTTTGTGAAGACCACGTTGGATTGGTACCGGGCTTACCTGATCGGAAGTCCAGCTTTTCCCGGCATTCGACCCCATCCGATTTGGGCGATGCTTCCCCTTTTGGCGGTGGGAGGCGGGCTGGCCTGGCTGGTCCGGCCTTCCGAGCGATGGGGCTGGATTCTGCTTTGGTTGGCCCTCTATGTTGCCGGCTATTCCATCTTGGCGGTGCCGTTTTATACCTGGTATTCGTTCCCCATTTTTCTGGCGGTCGCACTTCTGGCCGGCATCGGGCATCAGGGTGTCGTAGAAGGTTTGGCGCGACTACGCCGGATTCCGGCTTCGTTGCGCATAGGGATGGGGTGGGGCTATGGTCTTTTTTTACTCCTTGCTTTTGGGGTGGGCGCACAATCCGTCATTCAATCGATGTGGGCGCCCCCTTCCCCGGCGCAAAGGCTCTACACTCGGGCTGGCCTCTGGCTGCGCGCGAACAGCGCGCCGGCGGCCAGTGTCGGGTTTTTTGAAATCGGATTCGTGGGTTATTATTCCGACCGCCGCATGGTCGATCCTGTCGGACTGGTCAATCCTGACGTGGTGCCGCATGTGGCGCGCGGCGATTTTACCTGGGCTTTGCGGCACTACCAGCCCGACTATATTGTTTTAACACCGGTTCGATGGCAGGATCGGATCGGGCGCATTCGGGATGAGAATGATTTCAAAGCGCACTACGAACTTGTCGCCGCTTTGGAAGAACCCGGCTATTTTGATTCACCATTGGCGATTTACAAAAAGAGCGCTCACCCACCCCCTGGATTGTAATTTTTCAATAACCAGGGCGCTTTTTATTGCAATCAAGTAACAAAAGCTTCGGTTTTTACCACGGCTTGGGCGAATAGCGGGCTAAAGCATAGATGGTGGAATAGATATTGGCGGGCACCGCGGTCGGTCCGCCGAAGAAGCCACTGACCTGTGTCCGGCCATCCACATCGACAGGGCCCGTATTATAGATAATGGTCCACTCGCCGGTGACGTAATTATACACGGTGTTGTCGTCAAATCCATTGCCGTCATAATCACCTGCGGGAACAGGCAACGTCTTGCCGTATACGCCCTCATTAAACGCGGTGCGATAGGGAATGCACCATGTCGTTGTTGTGATTTTATACACACACAGGCCGTCAGTATAAGCCGACTCGTCCGATTGCTCTGAGTATTTACCTGGCGCAGGCAAGGAACCCGTGGACCCCCAGGTGTAGTATTGCCCTCCAATACCGACATAAAAGATAGACCAGCCCGAATCCTCCATGGATTGACCCCGGTAATAATAACATAGGTCGTCCACGCCGTCCTGGTTGTAGTCGAATGGCATCGGCAGGATCGTATAAGTGTGCGAAGAATCCCATGGCCCTATATAGCCTAGATGCCCCCACGTGCACGAGCCAAAGCCATTGCTTAAAGAGTAAATGGACCATACGCCGGTAAAGGGATCATACACGCCCAGGTCGGTGACGCGGTCCCCGTCGTAATCGGCCGGCACCGGCCACGTGCCGGGTTGGCCGAAATTGGCCTCGCCTTCCATGCCGCCACTGAGCTTGCCGTACCAATTGCCCGTGGTGGAATCGAAGACCATAAAGTCGGTCTTGCCGTCGCCATCGTAATCGCCGGGCGCGGGCAGGCAGTTTTCACTGCCCCAGGTAATAACGTTAGTGAATACCCTGCTACCGGATAGATAGACCCACCACTGTCCCGATGCCGGGTAATAGATCGCCAAGTCGGTCTTACAGTCGCCATCAAAATCGTTATAGACTTTTAGGGGTTTAGCTTTTAATGCCAAAATGTGCCAATCACCAGCCGCAATGGCAACCACGCCGTTTTGCCCGAGCACCGGCACGTCGCACTGGTTATGCAAATCGTATCCCCATGCGATCACCTTGCCATTCTTCAGCGCCAGACTGTAATATCTACCACCCGCAATGGCGCTGACCCCGCTTAGCGCTTCCGCCGGCACATCGCACTGGCCGTAGTCATTATTATATCCCCATGCGATTACCTTGCCATCCTTCAGCGCCAGATTGTGATATCCACCACACGCAATGGCGCTGACCCCGCTTAGCGCTTCCGCCGGCACATAGTTAGTGGCTCCCCATGCGATTACCTTGCCATCCTTCAAAGCCAGACTTTGAATCTCACCACACGCAATGGCGCTCACATTGCTTAGCGCCTCTGCCGGCACATTGCATTGGCCGTAATTATTGGTTCCCCATACGATTACCTTGCCATCCTTCAAAGCCAGACTTTGAAGCGCACCACACGCAATGGCGCTTACCCCGCTTAGCGCCTCCGCCGGCACATCGCACTGGCCGTCAGCATTGGTTCCCCATGCGATTACCTTGCCATCCTTCAGTGCCAAATTGTGCAAAGTTCGACACGCAATGGCGCTGACCCCGCTTAGCGCTTCCGCCGGCACATAGTCGCTGGCTCCCCATGCGATCACCTTGCCATCCTTCAGCGCCAGACTGTAAGTCTCACCACCCGCAATGTTGGTTACCCCGCTTAGCGCTTCCGCCGGCACATCGCACTGGTCATGCAAATTATATCCCCATGCGATCACTTGGCCGCCGGCATAGGAATTATACGCAAATAGAAACGCCAGGCAAAACCCGGCAAGCGCCAGGAATCGCGATGCAAAGATATGTTGAGCATTCATGTGTGACTTCCTTTGCTTATCAATTCTTATAATTACTTATACCAAACAATATGTATACAAGCAACAACTATGCCAAAATGCGTATAAAAACTTAATAATGCTACAATATGGCGCCATGAGCCTATTCTACCGATTGGACTTGACGACTTGCTTGGGCGAAATGCTCTCTTTTGGGCGTAGCGCTTCGGAGAAGCCTGGTTGGCATAGCCCTGAAGCGCTCTTGCCCGGACTACTGTTTGTTAAGTTAAATTGTAATGGCAATGGCTTTCATTGTCATTATTGACAATCTTGGAATATATGTAAGCAGTGAATTACAGCAGCGGTGATCTTTATTGTCATTATGCCGATTCGACCTGCGCTTGTTTCGTTTTGACCATCGTTGTATACTTACAGTTTGCTGGGTTAGATAAAACACTATTCGTTCGGCAGGAAATGATGAATAGACTCCTAATCATACTGGGGATTACTGTTTATGCGATTTTCGGTTTGCCGAAGTACGGTTACGCCTCGGAGAGTTCGTCTCTGGAGCTGACGGTGATCGGCCAACACAACAACACGGGAGCCGTTCATCAAATAATCGCACGGCAATACACGGAAATTCTCGGGCGCCAACCCGATGCCTATGGTCTTGCCACGTACACAAAAGCTCTTCTTTATGAGGGCAAGGATGAAAAGTGGCTGCATGAAGTGCTTTCTAAATCGCCGGAGCATCAGAAGATATTGCTACTACGAAGACTGGAGAAGAAACGACAGACGAATCTGATCCTGGCGGGAATAATGGCGCTTATCGCATTGCCGTTTGTAATCTGGACTGCAAGGAGGGGGTGGCTCCAGGCAGGTTCTACTTGGTGTTCTTCCATAGTAGCAAATAAAATATCCCAGCTTGTGACGCCTGTCGCGCGACTGCTGTTTAGACGACGCTACCTTGTGATTGCAGTGCTATTTTGCGCAGGTGTCATCTTCGAGCTGCATGGATATTCCATCGGTATGTGGGACACATTTATTAAAGAGAAGACACCCGACTATTCATATTTCAGCATTGGGAACAGCCGGGCCATACGCTCCGACGAGTGGCTTCTGTCAACTCCATGGTGCATTGCCCAAACACAGACAACTCCGCGTTTTCCCAGTCTCAATACCAACCTCTACTCCAGCGGCATGTACATGGGACTATCCACGCCTAATTGTCCTGTTCTGGACATCACGGCAATTGGCCAGTTCCATAATTGGGGCTTTTTCCTGTTTGGGGGCGCGCGCGGTCTTGCATGGAGCTGGTGGGTCCGCTATCTGGGGATCTTTCTATTGGCAATCGAGTTCTTTCTGCTTGTCGCCGGCAATAACAAGGTGTTGGCATTCGCCGGCGCTCTCTCGGTCACACTTGCCTCGCCAACTCAGTGGTGGGATACGACCATGCCATATCACCTGCTCTATTTTTTTGGATTTTCCGTTGCTTGCTGGCACTTCATTCATGCCGGAAGCACGACGAAGGCTGCGCTCTTCGCTGCCATTTGTGTGGTGTTCTTCTGTTCTTTTGTGCTTGCCTTCTATCCGCCATTCCAGCTTCCGTTTCTTGTCATGTTGCTGGCGGTCTGCAGTTGCTTCTGCCGGTCATATCCGCGCCGCCTGTTTGCTACGTCACGTCTGGCATTGACGGTGGTAGGAATCCTTGTGGCGGCCTTTGTGCTTTGGTGGTTTGCAGTCGACAACCGGGACGGTATTGAACGTATTGCTAACACGGCTTATCCCGGCGCACGCTTCTTTACCGGAGGCCATTGGTCAAACTTGGCAAACGTGCTAAACCCCATGCTGAGCATATATTTTCCGTTCAGGGATGCGACATTCTCAAATAACTGCGAACTGAGCATGTTTATAACACCATTACCCGCACTGCTGATCGTTGCCCCGTGGCTCTTCTACCGCGTTAAACCAAGCATGGAAAAGCGCGTGTTCTGCGCCTTTCTTGTTGTGGGAACCGTCTTGGTCTGTTGGTGTCTTTTTCAATTCCCCGACTTTCTGGCCAGAAACAGCCTGCTATTCATGATCAATTCGAACCGCGCGTTCGTGACGGCTAGCTTCGCACTGCAACTGGCGGGCATATCCGGCATCTTTCTCATGAAACAAGACGGCCTGTCCCTGAACCGCGCCGTATCAACTGTCATCTCAGGAATAGCGGCTTTGACGTTCGTATCCTATGCCTTCCTGAACGAACCAGCCAAGGGTTACTTTTTCCCAATGGCGGTTTCGCTGACGGGCATCTTTATGATTGCCTATTCAGCAACTCTTTTCGGGCTGCTCAACTACGGTCTGCTGCGGGGGCGTGTCTGTATCTTTGTCGGCGCTCTTGTTCTTTATGCGCTTCCTGCCGGCTGTACGGTACACCCGCTCAGCAGCGGAATCAGTCCCATCATGGACAAGAAGCTGGCAGTCGTGAGCCGGCGGATACAAAGCGCGAATCCATCGGCAAGGTGGATCGAAATAGGTCGCAGACGGACCATCTCACAATACCTTACCGCTATCGGATTGCCCGTAATAACGGGTGTTCATTGCATACCGGATGTCGGACTCTGGCGGCGTTTTGATCCGGATGGCAAGTATGAGAGGGGTTACAATCGGTATGCCCATGTCACCGCAAGTTTGACAGATGACGGCCCCCGCATTGAGAATCAAGGGACAGACCACGTTCATTGCTCGTTTCGCCCGGCAGACCTTCTCAAGATCCCGGGGCTGACCTTCGTCGTTTCTCCTTGGGAGTTGACGCCTTCCCGCTTCGAATTGTTGGAACACATGGAAATCGACAAGCTCTACATCTACCGGCTTAGGGCGGAGCACGAGGAAGATGGCCGACATGAGGGTGACAACCACTCAGTTGAGGATTGACGTCACTTGCGGAAATAAGGGTCTCGACAAGTGATAAATTTAAGCAACTTTCCTAACAATATCCATTCAGATCGGCGACCGCATTAGCCTGTTCCGGTCCGCAAAAACTCCGCCAAAGCCTCCTGCCACGAGCGGATGGGAGCATCCAGGATGGACTGGATTTTGGCCGTGTCGAACGACGAATTTTTGGGACGGAGGGCAAAAGTCGGAAAGGCCTCACTGGTGCAGGGCGTGATCTTGGTCGGCAAGGTTAACTGTGCGGCGATGAACCGGGCCACCTCAAAGCGGGAAGCATAACCGGAGTTGGCAAAATGATAAAGCCCCTCGCGGCGACCACGGATCAGGACGGCGATGGCTTGGGCCATGTCTGCCGTCCAGGTCGGCGCACCAACCTGGTCTTCAACCACCTTCAATTCCGCGCCGGTCCGGGCGCGTTCTTGAATCTTGCCGATAAAGTTAATGCCGTGGCTTCCGTAACTCCATTGCACGCGCAAGATGGCGTACGCACAGGCGGAGTGCTGGAGCGCCCGTTCGCCTTCCAGCTTGGACCGGCCGTAAGCGTTAATCGGGTTAGGCGGATCGGTCTCGACGTAAGGCCGTGTTTGGCGGCCGTCGAAAACAAAATCGGTGGAAATGTGGACGACGAACGCGCCGCGCGCTTTAGCCGCCGCGCCTAATGCGCCCACCGCCCGGCCGTTTACCGCCAAAGCAGTGTCGAAGCGCTTCTCGGCCTGGTCCACGTTCGTGAAGGCCGCGCAGTTGACGATGACCTGTGCGCCGTCCAAGGCGTGCGCGAGGTGGTCGGCTTTGGTGAGGTCGAACTCCGGCAGATCCAGGATGCGAACGGAATGTCCGGCCTGGACCAAGACTGGCGCCAAGTCCGAGCCCAGCATGCCGCGTCCGCCCAGAATGGTGATCAATTCGGACATGATTTGTCTTGGATATTAATTGCTCAGGTATTTAGGCTGTAGACTGTTAGGAAGAGGCCATTTTCGTGCTGTATGTTCAGCTCATGCTTGACGATTCGAGACAGTCAATTCCTGTCGTATTGCCTAACAGCCTACAGCCTAAACCGCTACAGCCTTGGCTTCGTGAGTAATCACGTGGCCAAGATCATGCCTTCGGCGGATGCTGGGCGACCAGGCTGTTGACGTGTGCCAGCGACTGGAATGTGCCGGCGTCGCTCCACCAGCCGGACATGCGGTCGAAGTGCAATTCGCCACGTTTAATATAGGCATTGTTAACGTCCGTAATTTCCAGCTCGCCCCGGGCGCTCGGTTGACAGGCGCGGATGATGTCGAAAACCTGGGAATCGTAAAAATAAATCCCGGTTACGGCGATATGGGATTTCGGCTTTTTCGGTTTTTCCTCGATGGACAGCACGCGGTCACCGTCAACTTCCGCCACGCCAAAGCGCTCCGGATCGCTGACTTCCTTGCCGATGATCCGGGCGCCTTTCCGCTGGGCGCGGAAGGCGTCGGCATACGGGCGCAGGGCATCCTCAAAAATGTTGTCGCCCAGAATTACCGCAATGGGATCGCCATGCGCAAAATTTTCAGCCAGGCTCAGGGCCTGGGCGATGCCGCCGGCCTCGTCCTGAACTTTATATGTGAACCGGCAGTGAAAATCGTGGCCGGAGCCGAGCAGGTTGACCATGTCACCCATGTGCTCGGTGCCGGTCACGATCAAAATCTCTTCGATGCCGGCGCCGATCAGCTTTTCGATAGGGGAATATATCATGGGCTTTTGCCCGACCGGCAGAAGATGCTTGTTCGTGACCTTGGTCAGCGGCATCAACCGCGATCCGGTCCCACCCGCGAGGACAATGCCTTTAAGATTCATGCTGCACCCCGTTTTTTTTAAGAAGTGATTAATGATCAGTTCGCAGAATTGCTGATTTTCGATTTCCGATTGCTGATTTCTGACATCGGGCTTTTGTGTTCTCCGTTGTCTGGCGTCTGTCTTCCCGCCTTCAGCCTACGGTCCATATGTAAAATCGCGAGCGATGTCGCGGAAACGCGGATTGTGTCGGTCCTTTTCGGACAACAGCGGTTCCGGTGTCGGCCAGGGAATGGCCAGATCCGGGTCGCTCCAGATGATCCCTTTTTCGCCCTGCGGATGGTAATAGTCCGTGCAATAGTAAAGAAATTCGGCTTCATCGCTGAGCACGCAAAACCCATGGGCAAAGCCGACCGGCACGAAAAACTGTTTTTTATTCCGGGCGGACAGAACCTCGCTGACCCAGCGGCCGAAGGTCGGCGAACCGAACCGGATATCTACAACAACGTCAAAAACTTCGCCGCGGAGCACGCGGACCAACTTGCCTTGCGGATGCCCGACCTGGTAATGCAGGCCGCGCAGGACATGCCGGGCGGATTGGGAATGATTAATCTGGACAAAATCCGCGTTAATGCCTTGCGCTGCGAAAGCATCCCGGCGATAGGTTTCCATGAAGAATCCGCGAGGGTCTTCGAACACCTTGGGTTCGATGACCAATACGTCCCGAATGGCTGTAGCGGTAAATTTCATGCCGTATAACGCAGACAACCCAATATTAGAATGGCCGGCGGCCGCGGAACAAAGCATCCACAAATTCGGTCATATGCCCGATCAAGGGAAATTGCCGGCTGCATTTAAAAAACAATGTTTTCAAAGGACTTGCGTAACCCGGTTGAACGAATCGCTGCATTGCGTGCTGCCAAAGATCGTCCAACATAATCCAGATTCCCAAAAGACCGATCACAATGCCTGCAACAGTTACCCAGGGCTTGGGCGCCCAAAGCATTAAAAACCCGATTAACGCCAGCAGCAGGCCGAGATAAAAATGATGTACACCCTGCAAAGATTCCATCGTTACACGGTGGTTTGAGGTTTGAATTTCCGAATTATTATCCAAAGCGCAAAAGCGGCCATGGCGGCGGCAATTCCCATGGCGATCACAATTGGATGAACGGCGACCGGGTTCCAGTTCAACATGGGCCGGGCCATGCCTTGTTGGAATTGTGCCATGCTGCCAATATGCCAAAGCCGGTCAAAAAACACGATGCAAATCAATATGGCCCCGGATAAAGACACGCCCAGCACAGCAAACAGCCCGGAACGGTGGGGCAGTAACTCGCGTGCCGTCATGATGCCGGCAAACAAGGATAAATGGTAGGCCGCCGCAAGATAAAGCCAAACCGGCGTTGCGACCAGGCGCGAATCCATCCAATACATCCACATCCAATCCGGGGCCATCTGGTAACAAACTACACCGGTCCCATATCCAAAAAACGAGCCGAATGAAAGACCAACGTAAAACAATTCATCCTTGAACAAATTGTCTCGTCTTGGATGCCGGAAACGGTCCGCGAAAAGCATGGAAAAAAGCATTCCGACTGCGAACATCAGAAATAGATCGAGAAAGATTGTTGGACTCACCCCCCTTCAGGTTAAAAAGATTCCGTTCTTATCCTTGCGTTTTACGGGTTAGGCCTTGCTGTAATCCGGGATCCAATGCTGTTCCCGATACCAGGTAAACATGGCGTCAAAGGCCTTTATAAACGACTGATTTTGAAACTTGAAGCCCGTGGCCAGCACGCGTTGATTATCGAAACAGAAATGCTTGTCAACCCGGAAGAAATGTAACATGCACTTGTCCAGCTTGGGAAGACGCAGTGCCTGTTTCAGTTGATATTGACGGCAGATCCGGCCCCAGTACCAGTTCAAGAACCAGACTACAGGTTGGAATGCGCCCAGGGCCATCAGGCAAGGTCCCACATGCCCCAGACAACGCAAGCCGCGTTTCGGGTATGGCAGGCGGAAACCGGGCTTGAAACCAAAGATCTGATAAAACGCCCTTACGGCCGGTTCGAGGGTGACAATATCGTTATCGGCCAGATTATAAATCGAGTTCCAACCCTTGCCGGACTTGATTGCATAAGCAACAAAGAGGGCAATATCATCAACGTGAACGCAGTTGAATTTCAGGTCGCCGTAAAGCACGGGTAGTTTTTTAATGCCCATCTCTTTCAATACCAACAAGGGCACAAACGCCCCGGCGGCATATACACAGCGCGGGCCATAAATAAATGAAGGCCGGATGATGATTGTATCCATCCGTCCGTTGGCCGATTCTGCTTGAACCAGGCGCTCACTTTCCAGTTTGCTTTGCCCATAAGGGGTGCCGGGATGCAACGGGTGATCCTCGGTCAGCGGCGAGAATTGGGGCGTGCCATATACTTCTGCCGTGGAAAAGTGAATGAATCGGCGGACCCCCGCCGCTTTGGCGGCCTGGAGAAGATTGGCGGTACCCTGTACATTGACGGCATGCAGTTGTGCGACCGTTGCCGCCAGATCGAAGATGGCCGCGCAATGAACGATGCATTCCACCCCTGCCAGGCAGGGAGGAATGGTTTCCGGCCGGCACAGATCGAACCGCCGGATAGACGTTTGTTTCCGTTCAGAAATAAAGAGCGGCGCCACATAACATCCGGCAACAACTTCATAGCCTTCATCGGCCAATCGCTCGGCAATGTGCGATCCTACAAAGCCATCACAGCCCGTAACAAAGACCTTCATGTTGCATCCTTTCCGTCTACCACGATAAGTGCGGCCAATATATCAGTCGTTTACAGATGCCGCAATACATTAAAAACAGAAGCAACCATTAGGGATGTAAGACCTGAATCTTACACCGGATCGGTACAAGATTATCGGTTGGACGGAAACGCAATTATTTCTCGGTCATGACCCAGACGCCGTCCCATGTCGTGGGCGGTGCGGCCCGCAGGGCCTGGCACTTCCGCCAATAGGCGGCCGCGGGCGGGTCCTTTGCGCGGAGCGGCTCAAAGGCGGCGACGGCCTCGGCGAACCGGCCCTGGTAAAATGCGCTTAATCCCTTTGCGAATTGGGCGAAGTCGTCGGCGTGGGCCGCCAAAATTTCCGGGCGCATGGGCTCGAATACCCGCACCGGCGTTTTGCGGCCGACCACGGCCACACGTGATATTTCGCGCGCGGCAAAGGTTTGGCCCATGGCGGTATGGGTGGTTTCCGAGATCATGGTGTAAGTGCCGAATTGCTTATTGATCCCCTCCAGTCGCGAGGCCAGGTTGGCGGCGTCGCCCAGGATGGTGTAGTTGAACCGGTTGCGCGAACCCATGTTGCCCACCACCACCGGTCCCGTGTTGAGTCCGATACGCATGAACAGGTCCTTGCCGATGCGCGCGTGCACGGCGGGCCGCATTTCCGCGAGCGCTGTTTGGCAACGCAGGGCCGTGCGCACGGCGCGTGCGGCGTGATCGTCCTGCGCCAGGGGCGCATTCCAGAAGGCGATAATCGCGTCGCCTTCATACTTGTCCACCGTGCCGCCTTCGTCCTGGATAATGTCCGTCATGGCAGTCAGATACTCGTTGAGCAAAGCGGTCAGCTCCTGGGGGTTGAGTCCTTCGGAAATCGTGGTGAAGCCCTGCAAGTCGGAAAATAAAATCGAAAGCGTGCGCTGTTCCCCGCCCAGTTGCAGGCGTTCGGGGTGCTGGACAATCTGCTCGATCACATCCTCGCTCAGGTACTGTCTAAAAGCGCCGCGGATGAAACGTTTCTGCCGGCCTTCGGTGGCATAGTTCGCCAGCACGGCGCCCACGAGGGCAAAAACCGTTGCCGCTTCCAAGACCAAAAATGGCAGCCAGAATCCTTTAGTATAAGCGGCCACACACAGGATCGCCGGAATAGGCAAGGCCACAATAAAGGCTATGGCCGTATCGCGAGTATGGCGGCAATACAGTGTTGCCATGCCCCAAAGTACACCCAGCAGGAACGTCAGGGCGGTCGTCGCTGGCCAGGGTGTATCCCGGATAAAGTCGCTGGCCAGCAAATTGTCGAGCACTGTGGCGTGGATTTCCACGCCGGTATAAATGCGGCCTACCGGGGACGGGCGTTGATCCAAAAGCCCCGGTGCGTTACAGCCCACCAGCACGTAACAGTCCTTGAAAGCTTTTGGGTCCGTAATGGGCGGTGTTTCACCGGCCTGAATTTTCAATTCGGACTGAATTACTGCCGCGGCGCTGAAACGCTGATGGGTTGCGGACGGTCCGCGGAAATTCAGGATCGTTTTACCGCGACGATCAAGAGGAATATGGCGTGAACCGATGTTCAACTGGCAAGGTTCCAGCGACAGCGATTCGTTGGTGGCCGCAGCCAGGTAGGCGGCTAGTCCGAGGGTCGGCACGACCTGCCGGTCAAATACGGCAAACAGGGGCATGCGGCGGAATATGGCATCCGCATCGGGCCGGGCTTCGACATTGCCCAGCAGGGTGACGTTGGTGGCGACTTCCGGAATCGGAAAAACAGCCTGCGGCATGACGAGGCGATTATGGTTGCCTGTGGCCAGCCAAGCCTGCAGATCCCGAATTTTTACGGGAGAAGCAAGTATGTTCGTTGGCCAAGTTGTTGTCTGGCCGGTTTCGCGACCGAGGAAAATCGTGCTGACAAAGCCTGTCGTCTGGGCGATTGCCGTGCCGAATGCGCGGTCGTCGTCCATGCCATAAGCAGATGGCTCGGTATAAAGCATGTCGAACGCGACGGCCTTGGCGCCCTGGCGGCGGCAGAATTCGAGGATAGGGCGATAGACTTCACGGGGCCAGGGCCAATGCAGAGCCATTTCCTTGTTGACCCAGTCGAGACTTTGCTGGTCGATGAAGATCAGGCGGATTTTGCCGGTGAAGGCGCTGGGCTTCGCCAGGCTGGTAACGCGCCAGTCCCAGGTCTTGGCTTCAAACCGATCCAGTGTGCCAAAGGCCCATAAGCCCAGGGCCAGTCCTGCGGCAGCGAGGCCGATCCCCAATCCATGAAATATTTTCTTTGGCATTTGATCGCTATGATAGGACACTGCCTGCCGGTGATCAAGTGTTTGTGTGGAGTTACAGGAAAGAGAAAGGGGTTTCTTTCAAATCCAATTCCGCGATCATTTGGCGGATTTCCTTCTGTAATTCGGCGTTTAACGGTGCGCCTTTGTCTTTGCGTTCCTGCCAAACCAGGTATTCCTTCTCGCCGGCCGTATAGATGCGCTTGGCCCCCGGCATTTTCCTGGATGCGCGCAAGGCCCGCAAAATATTGCCGGTGGTCTTCTTGAAATCGGCCAGTTCGGTAAAGGCGGCGATATCAATGGCCATGAAAAAGTGCCCCAGGTTATAAGGAGTTTTGCGGCCGGCTTTAAATCCCAGCAGCATTTTGAGATAACTGCCCTGCTGTAATGCCGCCGAGAGAATTTCAACAACCGCGGCATACCCGTAGCCCTTATATCCCGCCGTCTCCTCGCCCACGCCGCCCAGGGGAGTCAACGCCGCCGTGCCGGCCACCAGATCCTTGAGGATCTGGTTGGCATCGGTTTTGGATTGGCCCTGTTCGTCAATGACCCAGCCGGGAGGTACCTTTTTTTTGGCTTTGGCATAAACTTCAATTTTGCCGCGCTGGGTCACGGAAGTGGCGCAATCGAGCAGGAAAGGAAACGGCTCGTCCGTCGGCATGGCAAAAGTAAAGGGATTAGTGCCCAGCATGTTTTCCACGCCAAAGGTCGGCGCAATGGATGGCCGGGCATTGGTGCCGGTAATGCCAATCATCCCTTCGGCCTCCGCCATCAGCGCATAATAGCCCGCGATGCCGTAATGATTGGAATTCCGAACCGCCACCATGCCTAATCCGTATTTTTTGGCCTTATCCATCGCCATACGCATGGAGCGATAAGCAATCACCTGGCCCATGCCGTTGTGGCCATCGACCACCGCCGTGGCCGGTCCTTCGCGGACCACTTCAAAACGCGTGACCGGGTTGATAATCCCCTCCCGAATGCGGTCGTAATAAATCATTTTCAAACGGTTGATGCCGTGCGAATCTATGCCCCGCTTGTCGGCGGCAATCAGCACCTTGGCGCATATGGCCGCATCGCCCGGTGGCACTCCCAGGCCTCGAAATACCTTGGCCATAAACTTTTCCAGTGTGTCGAATTTAATCCAGACTGTCTTTTGATTCGATGTCATCGTGTTTCTTTCTGATAATCGTTGGTTTCCCGTTCCTGTGAGTGCAATATATCACCAAATACGGCCAAGATCGGCACGAAAATCATTGCCGGGTAATGGTGCCGCCGCCGAGGACGAGATCGTCCTGATAAAAGACGACTGCCTGACCCGGGGCGATGGCCATCTGGGGTTGATCGAACACAACGGTGACTGCGTGTCCGTCGGGATCCTCCGGTGTGACGGTGGCATCGGCTTCTTTGTGTTGTTGGCGGATTTTGGCCTGAACACGCAATGGCGTGTGCACCCGTACCGGCGTGCGCAGTGTGTCGAAGGCAATCCAATTCATGTCTTCAGCCTGCAGGCGGTCGCTAAAAAGATCTTCATACGGCCCGACCGCGATCGTGTTGCCGGGTCCATCAATTTGCACGACATACAACGGCGCCTTCGTGCCGCTCAGCCCCAACCCTTTCCGCTGGCCGATGGTGTAATAAATAATGCCCTTGTGTTCGCCCAGCACGCGGCCGGTGCGGTCTACGATCGGGCCCGGCCGGATAGTTGCATCCTTGAATAATGCGCCGTAATGCTTGCATTCGATGAAATCCTGGCTTTCCGGCCGCGTGGCGAGGTGCTCCAGCCCCAGTTCGCGCGCCAATGCTTTCACTGCGGTCTTTTTCAACGCGCCCAGCGGAAAAACGAGATTGCGTAACTGTGCCTGGGTCAGGTGGTACAGGAAATACGACTGGTCCTTTTCGGTGTCGAGCCCGCGTTTTAACACATAGCGCGCGTGGGCAACTTCATATTCCACACGCGCATAATGGCCGGTGGCGAAGCGATCGAACGCAAGGCCGGCAGCACGCGCCTTATCCAACAACAGGCCAAACTTAAGCTTCCAATTGCACATGACACAGGGGTTGGGCGTGCGTCCGGCCAGGTATTCACGGCGAAAATAATCCAATACCCATTGTCGGTATTCTGTTGCCAGCGGAATGGTAACATGCCGGATGCCCAACCGTGTGGTCAGCGTGCGGAGTTCTTCCAGGTCCTGCGCTTCGCCCGGTCCGTAGCACCCAGAACGGCGCTCCTCGGCGGGGAGGTCAATGGAGCCGTCCCAGATTTGCATGGTGACGCCGACGACGTCAAAGCCCTGGCGTTTCAGCAGGCAAGCCGCCATGGTGGAATCCACGCCGCCGCTCATGCCGACGGCGATGGTGAGATGATGCGAATTAGTCATAACCAAATGCGGGTTTGTCCGCAACCCAAAGAATTTGCCCGCTAAACACGCGAAAAAGAACGCTAAATTTAAAAGGAAAATATTTTCTTTTTTCGCGGCCTTTCGCGTGTTTTCCGCCATAGGCGGATCTGCCTCTGGAACGATGCGGGCAATGTTCCGGTTTCTTTTCTTGTTTTTTATAGCGGTTTCTGATGTAGTAACTAATACGCTTAAAGCTCAACGCTTCACGCTTTACGCGCTTCTGCCAGCGCCTTAAGCAAGGCGCAGTTTTCACACCGGGATCGATCGGTCAAACAAAAGTCGTGGAAAATCTGGATCAAGCCTTGCTGGCGCAAGCTGGACCGGTAAAGATCCGGATTATGGTCCGGGCCCAGAAGGTTGTGGGCCGTCTGCCGGACGATCTGGTTGTTCTCTTCGGGCGGCAGGCGGCGCAGAAAGGCAGGGCTCATGACCTGCCGGTTGCCCAACGCCGCGAGGAAAGGAACAAATACGTTTGAGACGCTGGCCGCTACGCGGTGCGTCCCCATAAGAGCGATCATCGCTGCTTGTCTCTTGCCGGCGAAAGTCAACCGGCTTTGCCAGTAGGTGTCGGCTTCGGGCTGAAGGAAGGTCGCCATTTGCCGGAAACACTCGTCGGCCGAGGTGGTATTCAGCGCCCTCAGTGACCGGGTCAGATCGTCTGCGCGGGTAAACAGGATGGCGGCAAGCATCAGGCGGCGTTGGGGATGGTTTTGCGGCCGCAGGCCGCTCAGCTTCCAGTTTTTTCGGTGCAAGGCGCGCACGCTCCAGGTGGCCTGATACTTCCACCAATGATCCCACAATTGCCGCACAAAAACGCGGGTTTCCGCGTCCCAGCGCGAGGGAGTCTGTGTTGGCAGGAGACCGGCTACGCCCATCAGGAGCGCATAAGCTTTCAGGGTGTTGCGGCCGGATGCCTTGCGCAGGGTTTCCAGGGGTAACTGTTCGGCCAGATACCGGAAGGGCGCGCGATTATTTTTATAGCCCAGCGCGGTCATAATTTCTTCATACAGGATCTGGTCAGGCGCCTTGGAGGCGAATGCGCCGGCCATCCGCGCGGCCTTGCCTTGCAAGCGTTCTTCCCCTGCAGACTCAAGCAGGTCTGCCACATGATCGGGGGACCATGTTTTCAATACCCGCGCACAGGGTGTGATCGGCTCGCGGACGGTGTAGGGGTAGGCGGTGAGGTCGAGGCTTTCAAATGAAAAAAGCGGGTTGGCCGCCAGACCGTCTTTCAGCGAAACTTGGATGGCGCCGTTGGGTAAGGTTGCGGCCGCCACGGCGCCGGAGAAGTAGGTCACGTGTGCGATGACGTGGGCATAGGCCGGATTTCGGGCATGGCCGTGCCTCTGCCAATCCGAGGGGTGGACATGAATTTCGACGTCGCCCGCCAGGCGGCGCCGGTCGGTACCAATGCGCAGGACGGCGTCCAGGAAATCCGGCCCATCTTCCAGGTTCCATTGACCAGGATGTTCGACGATAAGCGTGTCGCCTTGTTCGGTTTTCAATGTGCCGGGACGCAGGGCGGCGTCAAACCACACGCATTGCAGGTGGCGTTCCGTATAAGGGAATCCCCTTACAGGGAATCCCCTTGCAGGAAATTCCCGTACACCGGTTATGGCGCTTGGATCGTTTTCCATGAATGCCTTCTGAATTCAGCCTCCGGACTCCGTCATCTGTCGTCAGGCCTGCAACAGTATAGCCCGTTTTTGGAATTGATCAACAGGATGGATGACGGTAGAGTGAAGCTTGAATTTACGGGAGTCAGGTCGTTATCAGCCTGCCATGATTAAAGTGGAACATGTAACCAAGCGGTTTGCCTCGGCCGTGGCCGTGGACGATATTTCGTTCGAGGTCCTGCGCGGCGAGATCGTCGGTTTTCTCGGGCCGAACGGCGCCGGCAAGACGACGCTAATGCGCCTGTTGGCCACCTACCTGGCGCCGACGCAAGGGCGGGTGTTCATTGACGGACTGGACGTGTTTTTGCATTCCCTGGAAGCGCGGCGGCAAATTGGCTATTTACCGGAAAATGCGCCGCTCTACCCGGAAATGCGGGTGGACGAATATCTCTCGTTCCGGGCGAAGCTTAAGGGCATACCTCGCCGGAAGCGCCGCGAGCGCATGGAGGATGTAAAGGTCCTGTGTGGACTCAAGAACGTGGAGCGGCGCATCATCGGTCAGCTTTCGAAAGGCTATGGCCGGCGCCTCGCGCTGGCGGACAGCCTGATCCACAGTCCCGAACTGCTGATCCTGGATGAGCCGATGATCGGGCTCGATCCGAACCAGATACGCGCCGTACGCGAGTTGATCGGCGCCCTGGGGCGACGTGTTACCGTGGTGTTGGCGACCCATTCGCTCGTGGAAGCGGAAGCCATTTGCCAGCGGGTGTTTATTATGAATCATGGGCGCATTGTGGCGTCCGATTCGCCCGAGCAGCTGACGGGTCGATTGCAAGGCAATGTCAGCGTGGTGGCCGAGATTGCGGGTCCGCCGGACGAAGTGGCGGAACGGCTCCGGTGCGTGAGCGGCGTTCTGACGGTTCAGCTGGTGGGGCCTGCGGCCAGAGATCTTGGCCGTGGGTCGGCCCTATGGCGCCGGTATCGACTCGGGTGCCACCCCGGCACAGATATTCGTCCTGCGGTATTCGGGATTGCCGCAGCGCAGGGCTGGCCGCTGCGCGAATTGAGCCTGGAGGTATTCGAGTTGGAAGACGTCTTTATCAAATTAACCGCGTCCGTAGGTCGGGGATAAACCCTGGTCGCCTATGGCGCCGCCGAAGGCGGGTAAACCAGTGGCTAATATTGTAACTCTGTTAAAGCGGCAATTACGGGCGTATTTTCACACGCCCATGGCCTACGTGATCATGGTGGCGTTCCTGGTAGTGGCGGGATTAAGTTTTTGCCGGCCCCTTGTCCAGCACCTGGGTGAACAAATCGGCATAGGGGAACTCCTGTTCGGTGCGCCCTATTTCTGGGTGACAGTGCTGGCGTCCATCGCGCTTATCACCATGCCGTTATTTGCCGAGGAGCGCCGGACCGGCACGCTGGAAATGCTTCTGACTGCGCCGGTGACGGATCTGCAAGTCGTATTGGGGAAATATGCCGGCGCGCTCATATTCTTCCTGCTGGTGACCACGCCCACGGCGGCGTATTTTATCCTGCTGAAGGCCGTGGCGAGCGGCATGGCGGCCCTGGACTGGATGCCCGTCTTCACCGGTTATCTGAGCCTGTGGCTCATCGGCAGTTGTTTCATTGCCATCGGCATGTTTGTCTCGGCCCTGACGCGCAGCCAAGTTGTGGCGGCCGTGGGCTGTTTTGTCGCGGTCAGCATCCTGTTCTTTATGGATACTGTGCGGCTGGTTCTGCCCGGCGCCGCGGTGCAGGCGGCGCTGACGTACCTGTCGAGTACCCAGCATGTTCAGGACTTCGCACAGGGTATTGTGGATACGCGGCCCATCGTGTTCTATCTTTCGCTGGCCGTGTTCTTTATGTTTGCCACGGTCAAGGCGATCGAAGCGCGGCAGTGGAAGTAACTATGAAACACAGGTTTGCATTCAAGTGCTGGCTGGCGGGGCTCAACGTGTGGGTCACGCTCGGACTCTCGGCGCTCATGGTTCTCATGGTGAATTACCTTGCCAGTCATCATCCGCTCCGGTTTGACGTAAGCCGTGTGCGGCATTATGCCCTGACCGCGGAAACCAGGAGCTTGTTGGACCATCTATCGGCGGACATTCGGATCGTTGTCTTTATGAGCGGCGAACAGGAGCTCTATCGCGATGTGCAAAGCCTGCTCCGGGAATATGCGTATGCGTCGGCTCGATTGCATGTCGAGTATGTGGATCCTCATCGCGACATGGTCCGCAGCAAGGAGCTTGCCCTGCAATATGATCTGCGCGAGCCGAATGTAATCGTGCTCGATGCGGGGGGCAAGCGCCGAATCGTGCCGGTGGCGGATCTGGCCGACTACGATTACACGCCAACGCTTGCCGGCCGTGCCAAGGTTCTAAGGCGGTTCTGTGGCGAGCAGGCGCTTTCAACCGCGCTCCAGGGCCTTTTGCAGGTCCGCAAGCCCGTGGTCTATTTTCTTACGGGCCACGGTGAGCGCCAGACGGACAATTTCGATCCCTACACGGGCTATTCCATAATTGCCCGGACCATGGAAAAGAACAACCTGGAGATTAAATCATTGAGTTTCAGCGGGGTCAGCGCCGTGCCCGGTGACGGCGACGCCCTGATCATTGCGGGGCCGACCAAACGACTGACGCACCTGGAAGTCGAAATGATCAAAACTTACCTGAATAATCACGGTCGGTTATTGCTGCTGGTGGACCCCGGCCTGAATTCCGGGCTGGAAGAAATGCTTGAGCTCTGGGGCGTGCGACTGGGAGCGGATCGCGTGGTGAGCTCGGCCACGGCGGGTCAGCAATTGCTGGTGACGGCCTACGGGGAGCATCCCATCACCACGCGGCTGAAAAATGTAACCACCATTTTCACCATGCCCCGTTCGGTACAGCCGCTTGTGGGGACCAACGGTGCGGCGGACAAGCCGGCGGACAAACCGCGCGTCACCGTGCTGGCCTCAAGCAGTGACCAGGGATGGGCGGAACTTTCCGTCAACCAAAATCCGCCAAAATTCGATCCCGGGGTGGACCAGGGTGGGCCGGTATCGGTGGCTGTGGCTATTGAAAAAGGGCCCGTGCCTGGCATGGAAGTGGAACTCCAGCCGACACGGCTGGTGATCGTTGGCGATTCGGTGCTGGTTGCAAATGGCGCCTTGCTGGGAGGCTATAATCCCGATTTCTTTATGAATGCCTTGAATTGGTTGCTGGAACGTAAGGAGACGCTCACGATCGCGTCTCGCGAGCCGGCGACGATTCAAGTAGCCTTGGACCGGGGCCATCTGCGCCGGCTTTCGGCGCTTGTGGTGGTGGGTCTTCCGGGGTTGGTGGTCCTGCTGGGGCTTATGGTCTGGGCCCGTCGGCGCAAATAGGCAGGTGAGGAATGCCATGCATGGTCGAACCACATTTTTTCTGCTGATCCTGTCGGTGCTTCTGGGCGCATTTATTGCCATTGTGGAATGGGGCGGGAAAGACGAGGACGAGCAGGATCGTCCGAATCTGCGTCTTCTGGATATCGAGCCGGAGAACGTCATCCATTGGTCTTTTTCCCGGGATACCCTGTTCGTGGCGTGCGCGAATGAGCAAGGCCAATGGATAATTCATAAACCGGTGGAAGCGCGGGCCGACAGTATCAAACTCAATCACATGCTGGCCGTGATGGCTAAATTGCCCCGCGGGGAAATTGTGACGGCCGCCCAGCGCAAAAGCCGTTCACTTTCCCTGGATGATTACGGGCTGGGCAAACCCCTGGCCCGCATGGTCCTGGGCGATGCGGAGCATCGCTACACTCTCGCCGTCGGCGGACTATCGCCGATGAAGGACGCGGTATATGTGCAGGTGGACAATTCAGATGCCGTCATCGCCACCTCGACGAATCTGCTGGATATCATTCCCCGCGCGGCGGCTGATCTCCGCGATCCCCGTCTTCTTGCCGGAGCGCCCGCTTATGTGAAAGGCTTCGCAATCAAGCGTCTTGGCGGTCCGCTCGTCGAGATTATCCGGGAAGGCACGGAATGGATCATCCATAAACCCATTACCGCCCGTGCCGACTGGTTCAAGGTTTCCAGCCTGCTGGAACAGCTCTTCAATCTCCAGATTCAACAATTCGTGGCTGAGCGCATGGCCGATCCGGCCATTTATGGATTGAGTGACGACGAGACGGTTCTGCAGTTCAACATCTGGAAGGATGAGGAAAAGAACGGACTTAAGTTGTGTTTCGGCAATCGAACCAACGAAAAGGGCGATTGGATCTATACGGCCTATCGCGGAACCGGCTCGGTGTTTGCCGTCCAGAAAGATCAGGTCGACGCCTTTAAAGTGGGCGTCAGCGATCTCCGTGATTCGCGGCTCTATTTCATGGCGGCGGATGCCATTTCCTGGATTCGGATCGAGGAAGGCGAAAAGGTGTTACAACTCCAGAAGGCCGTGTCCGGCGGTTGGCAGGTGACGGAGCCCGCGCAATGGAAAGCGGACACCCGTGTTGTGGAAGATTTGATCAACCGCTTGAATTCCCTGCGTATCGAGGGGTTCCTGAGCAGTACCAATCTGCTGGACCTGGGTTTGGAGCCGCCCGCCCGTGTAATTCGCATGGCCGATGCCGTGCCGGTCTTGGATGCCACCACGCAGAGCGTGGCTGGCGCAACGGCGCCCGCGACCCAGACTGCGGGCATACTACCGACCGGCCGGACGTTGGCCATGAGCCGGCCTCTGCCGGGCAAGGAATATATTTATGCCAAGTTTGAAGATGAGGATCAACTCTACCAGCTCTCGGTGGCGGCGGCGGTTACCCTGGCGCTCGATCCGATTGCCTATCGCGACAGCGTGGTGTTGGCCCTGGATCCAATGGCCGTTATGAAGATCGTGCTCCGTAAAAAGGACGTCGCGCAGGCGGTGACGCGGGAGGGCACGGGGCCGTGGGTCCCGGTGGCGCCCTCCGTTGGGCCGGTCAACCTGGCGGTCATTACAACTCTGCTGGAAAAGATGGCGACCTTGCGTGCCGTGCGGTTCGAGCGGTCAGAGCGCAACGACCTCGGTATTTATGGATTGAAAGATCCGCGCGGTTCTTTAACCTTCATTCTGAGCGGTCAGGAAGGCATTCAAAAAACCCTTGTCCTGGGGGAAACTTCCGAGGATCTGGGCGTGTATGCCAAAGTGCAGGGGCAGGAGGTGGTGTTCATTCTTCCCAAAGCGCTGGCGGACCAGCTTCTGCAGGATATAATACGGTAAAGTTATGCTGCTACGCAAAATCAGGTATGGCACGTTTATTTTTTTTATCGTGGTGCTTGTGGCCGTGCTCTATTTGAGCCTCATCGGCCTGCCGGGTTTTGTGGCGCGGGATATCGAGAAGCGACTGCAGTTCAGCGATCTGGTGGTCACGCTGACAAAAGTGAAGCTGGGAGTATTCGAAGGCATTATCGCGACGCAGGTCCGCTGTCACCGCAAGGGCGATATCGGCGTCCCCCTGCTCGAGGCCGAAAAAATAGTTCTGTGCCTCCATCCCATCGCTTGGTTAAAGGGCAAGAACGGCGTGTCCGGCGTGCTCGTCAAGAACGGCCTAGTGTCCGTGCCAATTCAAAGTGCGCTGACGAACGATGCGGCACCCCAGATGGAACGGTTTGACCTCCAGGTGTTGTTTGCACGCGTTACTTGGGATGAAAATGCCACGCGACTGCGGGTGGAGGAATGCGCCGCCCGGATGCCCGGGATCAAACTGACCGGGCGCGGCGAGATGGTCCTGCCGCGCGAGGGCGTTATGCCGGCGCGCCCGGCGGCGGGGGGTAGCGACAAAAAACATGAAGTCCGCCTGACTGAGTTGCTGAAAGCATGGGGTCAGTTCGGGTTGAGCACGAACGGTAGTGGCGTCGTGAATGTGGATATAACCGGTTTCCTGAATCCTGCCGATATGAACGCGCTGGATGTTCAGGTCCAGGCGGATGCGCGGCGCACCTGTTTTAGAAAAACGGTGCTCGGTGCCTGGGGCCTCAAGCTGAGTATGAAAGGCGCAAGTGGTGAAGGCGTTTTTGATTTGATGGATGCCGATATCGAGGGTACCCAGGTGGCGAAGTGCAACGGTCGGTTCCGATTTGACGAGCAGAACCTTAGTCTTCAAGCGCTGGATGCCGCCGTGGGCAAGAATCATTGGCGTGGAGCGCTGCATCTCTCCGGTGTGTATGACTGGAAAACCAGGCAGTGCCAGGGTGCGATTACGACCGCATTTAATCCCAATGCCGTGTTGCCCCTGTTGTATGCCTTGGATTTACCCCAGGCGTTCGTGATCGAGTGGTTTCAGTTCGATGATCAGCCGCCGGCCGGAAAGGCCAATTTTAATTTCGAGGTAGGGACAAATTGGCTTTTCCACTTGACGGGCCATGCCCAGGGAGACAATTGCCAGTACAATGGGGTTACCAACCTGCTGATGAAATCTGATCTGGTTATGGATTTTTCACCCACCAACGCTTGGATGGTGCTCAGCCCCCTGCTTGCGGTGCGCGAGGAAGGTACGGTCCAGGGTGGCGCGCGTCTGGATTTTAACCAGGCGACCATCCGTTTTAATGGCCTGTCCACGGCCGATCCGCAAGCGGTGGCCAAGATGCTTGCTCCGTTCATCGCGAACGTGGTGGGCAACTTCCGGTTTGAAGGACCGACCAAGGTTGCCGCTTGGGGGACCGCCGACTACATGGGTGTGGCGCACAATGATATGGACATTGAGGTTGACACCCAGCGTTCCGGCTGGAAACAATTTATCATGGACCGCTGTTCCCTGAGTTTGCGCGTGGTGGAAGATGCCGCGTATATCAACGATGTGCAGGCGGATTTTTGCCGGGGGCTTATCCAAGGATCGGGCTCGGTATATCCCGTGTTGAACGCGACCAATCTACGCTACCAACTCCAGGGCAATGCGCACGAGGTGAATTTTCAAATGCTGACACGCAACCTGACCGGTAAAGCGGCAGACCAGTACCATGGCTATCTCTCGGGGCAGTTGGAGCTTGATGGCTTTCTGGGCGATCCCGGCGGTCAGACTGCCAAGGGGCATGGATGGATCGAGATTGGCGCCGGCCGCCTTTTCCAGTTTCCACTGTTCGGGGGGCTGTCCGAGTTCCTGGGGCACATTGTGCCGGGGCTTAGCCTGATCGTGCGGCAAACCGATGCGCGCGCATCCTTTGTAATCAAGGACGGCAAGATCCATTCGGACGACATTATCATCGAGGGCGAAGTCATCACGCTTACGTGTGCGGGCGACTACTATTTGAATGGCGACTTGGACTTTGCGGTGCAGGTTAAACTGCTCAAGAAAAACACGCTGGTGGGCGGCCTCCTTCAGATCGCCATGATGCCCGTTAGCAAGATGCTGGAATTCCGCCTGACGGGCACGGTCAAGGAACCTCGTTGGCGTCCGGCCTACTTGCCCAAGGAAATGTTCTTCATATTTGACTGATTTTTCAACTGCCGCAAGCGGATGTCTTGTAGCGGGATCCTTTACAAGGCGAACTGCTTCTGAATGGCCGGCCACTGTGTTCGATAATGCTGGGTAGAAAGCCGCTCCAGATCATCCGTCAGGAAGAACATACCCCCATTGCGCCAGACATGGCCCTGGCTCAGGTAATCCGCCAAGGCGCGCTGGATACGGGTCTCGCGCGGCGCCGTGGCCAGGTCAAACTTGTCCTGGAGGAATACGAACCACAAGCTTTCCGGCCCGGTGGAGGCAAGCGGATGAAGATACACCTCCCTGGCAAAACGAACCAAGTTGGCATCCGTCCCAAGCACTTCGGCCATTAACGGGCTAAAAGTCCAAGAGCCACATACAATTGCCACGCCGGCCCGGGTGGGAAACTGCGCACGGAAAAACTGATGAGCACGCCGGAAGGCATCCACCACTTTATCGAGCCCCATGTTGCCGCCCGAGGGAATATGCAGATCGTAAACCGGATCGTCCCGGGTCAGAACCCGGTCCCAGTCCGCCGAAGCCAGTTCTATTTCCCGCCGAACTGCCTTACCCCACGGGGTGATGGGATAGCCTCGCACGGCATCCGGGGTGATCCGCAAGGTTGCCGTCCAGTTCGGGCCGCGGGATTGCTGATGCGCGAGCTCGTCCATGTACCCTTCGGCATTGAAACAGGCGCCTTCCTCGGCCAGGGCCACGGTGGCCCCGGATTGCCTATGCCGAAATACCGTCGCTTCCCCTTTATAAGGCCGGGCCCAGAATTCGAGCCGGCCTAATCTAACGTAAATATTATCGCGGACGTAATTCCGCAGCCATCGATGCTGGGAGGGGAACACGCCCAGCTTGCCGCCGTGCGCCTGCTGGTAATTGCCGCAGAAACAGCATACTTGCTGACAGGTTTCGCGTGTTACGGTTTCCGGGATCTTCAGCAACCGGTGATAAGCACGCAGGCGCGGGGCAAAGTCCAGCGCGCTCAGCAGATAAAACAGACCGGCCTGATCGCCCAGGGCGGCGGTCAATTGGGGCCACTTTGCCAGTTTGGCGGTGGTCTGGGTGAAAAGGGAATGGCTGGAATCGAATACCTGCCAGTTGATGTTCCAGAGCAGTCGGCATAGCCCCTGATTGCCCGCGATTCGATCCGCGGCCATGCGCAACGGCGCGTCCACCTCGCGGCCTAACCCGCACCACTCCCGACTGATCTCGATCACGGCCGGATCCAATAAAGAAGGCCGTGCGTTCTGGGGAAACGTTGCCAGGGAAGGTTCCCAGGTGGGACGCAACCCCTCGGCAAGGTCAGGTTCTTTCAACGCGGCGAGGATGGAATCCAATGTTATGTCTTGACCTCGATAGGTACGGTGATTGATTGCGCCCTTTTGCTAAATAAATTTTGTCCTGCACACGGTTGTGTGCGTGCCTGACCTTGCCGCCGTTCAGGCCAACGGCACCGATCCGGTCTGACGCCATTTTCCGCGCGTGAAATCGGGGAACGGCAACGACAGGCTGTCCCATGCCACGGAAATGTTGGATAGCGGCCCCGGCGCGCTCCAGGCCGCCGCGTCATAGACGTTCAAGTCCGGCGGCAAACCCTGGCGAAAGGTCTGCACCAGCCGGTAATTCATGATATAGTCCATGCCGCCATGGCCGCCCAGCTTGAGAGCCTGTGCGCCTTGCTTTTTCCAAAGCGGATGCTCGTATTTGTCCTCGATCGTTTCGTAAGAAGCCCAATCATGCGTTTTTTGGCCGTCAAAAAAGATGCGGGGCGGATAGTCGCTGAACGTGCCCTTGGAGCCTTGAACCAGGTTGAGGCGGCTGTAAGGCCGGGGCGTGACAGTGTCGTGCTGCAGCATGATCGTACGGCCATTCGCCGTCTGAATCAGCGAAGTGTTCATGTCGCCGCAGCGGTACTTCTCCCGGCGCTTGGGGTCGCCGGCGCTCAGGGTGGCGTCGCGGTACTCCGCCAGTGCCGCCGACGGGCTGCTCATCGAAACCAGCCGGGCAAAGCGGTCGCCGTGATGGATGCCCATATACCAGGCTACCGGCCCCAGACCGTGGGTGGGATAAAGGTTGCCGTTGCGCGTCTGGTGCGGCTTGCGCCGCCAGACTCCCTCGCCATGCGGAGCCAACAGGATCGAACGCAGATCGTGAATATAGGCTGCCTCGCCGTGGGTTATCGTCCCTAAACGCCCCTTGCGGACCAGATTCAGCACCGTCAGCTCCGGTTTGCCATAGCAGCAGTTTTCCAGAAGGACGCAGTGCCGGCGGGTGCGTTCGGAAACATCCACCAGGCGCCAACAATCGGCCAGCGTGGTGGCGGCTGGGACTTCGATGGCAACGTGCTTGCCGCATTCCATGGCCCGCACCGCCTGCGGTACATGCATGTCCCAAGGCGAACAGATATAGACCAAATCGACATCCGAGCGTTCGCACAGGCTCTGCCAGTCCTTTTCCAGGGCGGGTGCCGGTTGTCCCGCCTTCTCAACACTTTCCCTGGCCTTGAGCATCTGTTCTTCCGCAGGGTCGCTGACGGCGGTGCTCCGCGACCCTTTAACCGCCAGCACCTCGTTTAACTGGCTTAAGCCGCGGCCGCCCATCCCAATAAAGCCAAACCGGACCAGATCACGCTTTTTGAACGGCACATTCATCATGGTCTTGCCCTGTGCCGGCGGTATCGCCTTGACATATGCCAGCGCCTCTTTCGCACTCTTGCCGATTTCGTTTGTTTTCATAATTTCCAAAGGTTGCTTTGTTTTGCGGTAACTGCTCGGGTCGTTTTCTAACAGGATTTCCCGCCAAGGCGAATTGCCTATGGCATTGAACAGGATGAACAGGATTTTAGCAAGCCGGTAGTTGCCGAATGTTGTTCCATTACGCTGGACGGGTTTGGCGCGGCTTGCTATGATTGAGCCCGTAAATATTCATCAATCTTGCATGTCCCTTATGTGGAAAGGAGTCCTATGATTCGCAAGGCAGCCCAGATGGAAACGGAAGTGAAAAACGCGGTGCGTGGCGGCGCCGGCAATGTTACCTTTCAGCATTTTTTCAAAAAGGATGAGATCACGGCCCGCACGCGATTGTGTGCGCGCCTGATCCTGCCGCCCGGCGCCAGTATCGGCTTGCATAAGCATGAAGGCGAGGACGAATTATTTGTCGTGACGCGCGGCATGGGCCTGATTGACGATGGCAAAACAAAGGAACCTGTCCAGGTCGGCGACGCGATTCTGACCGGCAAGGGTGAAGCCCACGCGGTCATCAACAATGGACATGAACCGCTGGAAATGGTTGCCATCATCATGCTCTACTCATGAATGTATTGCCTGAAAAAATTGTGTTTCCAGAGCGGACGTTGATGGGCGTTGGGCGGGTGCATAGCCTGCTGGCGGAATGTGCCCGCTACGGTCGGCGTGGTCTGCTGGTGCACGGCCGCTCGTTGGCCGCGCACGGTGTATTGGCTTCGCTTATTCAGAACAGCCCGAGCGGCATGGCTGTGGCAACATGGGAACATGCCGGGGGCGAACCCGCGCTTTCCGACTTGGCTCGTCTTCTGGAAACGGCCCGCAAGCACCAGGCCGACTGGATTGCAGGGATCGGCGGCGGGAGCGTCCTGGATCTGGCCAAAGCCTGCGCCGGATTGTTCCATGCGGGACAACCGCCCGAAGCTTATCACAATGGCGCCGCCATCGAGACGCCGGGTCTTGCGTTCGCGGCCGTGCCGACCACGGCCGGCACCGGCTCCGAGGCGACGGTGAACGCGGTCCTGACCAATAGCGTAACCCGCCAGAAAAAATCAATTCGCGACGATGCCCTGATGGCCTGCTTAGTCATCCTGGATCCGGCCCTGCTCACCCATTGTCCCAAGCGGACAATTGCCCATGCGGGCATGGATGCTTTTACCCAGGCGCTGGAGGCGTTCACCAGCCGCCATGCTGTCTGGCTGAGCGATGAGCTGGGCTTGAAAGCGCTCACGCTGATCGGCACACATCTGGAAGCGTTTTATCGCGGAACGGACCCCGCTGATGCGGAACAGGTTTTGATGGGAAGTTATCTGGCTGGGTTGAGCTTTGCCATGGCGCGCCTGGGTGTGGTCCACGGGATCGCGCACCCGCTCGGGGTCCGTTACCATGTGCCGCACGGATACGTATGCGGCGTATGCCTGCCGCATGCCGTGGAACTGAACCGGGACGCCATGGGCGGGAAATACGAGCAGGCCAGCCGGGCACTGGGCCGGGACCTGCTGGATCTCATCCAACATCTGTTGATTCAGCTCGATATGCCGTCGCCTTTTCGGGGCAAGCCGATCATCGAAAAGGAGATTATCATACGGGAAACGGTCGCCGCCTGGTCCACAAAAGCCAATCCGAAGTCCATTACCCCCGCCGATGTGGAATGGCTGTTGGATCGGTTGTTTGGTAAATAAGCGCTCTGTTTGAGTTAATCAGATCCCGCGGCTTTGCAGGAGGTTGCGAAGCTCCATCTGGAAGGCCTGCACATCTTCCGGGCTGGGTCGGTAATTCGGCTTGCCTGCATCGATTGCCAGGCGGCCAAGCTGGTCGAGCATCCAGGTGGCGGAAACCCCGTCGCTGAACCGCACTGTCCCGCTGACGACCGAACCTGGTTTCACAATGCGGTCGAGGGTGACCGCCACGCCGCCGGCACTATCCGGCCCCAGTGGTTCCGGTTCTGTGTTGGTAGTTTCAACTTCCGGGCGGCCCGGCGCGGCTTTAGCCAAGTCCAACCCGGCGCTGGTATTTTTCGTCTGCTCCTTAATGGTCAGGCCGAGATCCAGAATCAGGAACCGCAGATCGAGAAATGTCACGGACAATTTGAATTCGTCGTTGAGCCGTTTTTGGATTTCGGTCAGCCCGCATCCTTCGGCGATCCATTTTTTAACGGCATCTTTCTGGGTGTCATTGAGTTGCATAGTGTCCATTCCGATTATTGGATTGAGTGTAAGGCGTCTGAATCACGATTCCGACTGAAAATATGGCATAGACATGATCCTGCGTCAAGCAGGGAGCCATGCGGGCGGATCCATCGAACCCACACATTTTTTCGGGACTAAGGAGTTGCGGGGTAGAAATTACACGGCCGTCCAATTTCAGCTTGCCTTGTCACGGGTTATATTTATACTATGCATCATTTTCCGTGAGATATATTAATCAACACGGTGCTTATGCCCCGTATCAAGGAGGAGACAATGGCTGTTAAAATACCGTTACAGGAATTCAAGCGCCGCCAAGTGGAAGCCCAGCGCCTGATGAAGGCCCGCGGCCTGGATGGCCTGTTGGTCCATAGCGACGAGGCCGAGTTCGCCAACGTCCGTTATTTTTCTGACTATTGGCCGATTTTCGAAAGCGCGGGCGTGTTCATCCCCACTGAAGGCGCGCCGACCCTGCTCATCGGTCCGGAAAGCGCAACCTTTGCCCGCGACCACAGTGTAATTCCCGCCATCAAAAAAGTCCTGTACTACCGCGAAGCCGCCGAGCCGGATTATCCGAATATTCCGCTCGATAGTTTCAAGGAAATTTTTAATTCCGCCAACGGCGGACGCGGTGTTAAAAAACTGGGCATTGCCGGTTACACCGCCATGTCCGTCAGTGTTTTCGACGCCGTGCGTGCGGCCCTGCCGGCCGCGGAAATCGTCAAGGCCGACGATCTCATCTACCAGATGCGCATGATCAAGAGCAAGCCGGAAATCGCCGTCCTGCGGGAAGCCTTCCGGGTGTCGGAACTGGCCTTGGATGCGGTCCTGAAACACATTAAGCCGGGCATGACTGAGCTCCAGGTGGTGGGTATCGCGCAGGAAGCTTTTTACCGGCACGGCGCGGAATACGAGGCGCACCCGACTTACGTGCTGTCCGGGATAAACAGCTCGCACGCCATTGGACGGCCCGGCCACCGGGTGATCAAGAAGGGCGACCTTGTTCAGCTCGACATCGGTGCGCGCATAGGCGGTTATTCGCCCAGCGTGGGCCTGCCCATCTGCATGGGCAAGATGCCGGCCAAAATGCGCGACCTGGTATCCTTCGGGTTGGAAGTGCATTTGAAGACCATGGAATGGATGAAAGCCGGCGTATCGGCCGGCAAGGTGGCCACGAACTTCTTTGACTATGTCAAGGCTCGCGGCTATGGCGAGTACGCCTTGTACGGCCCGTGCCACGGGCTGGGCATGCACGAAGTGGAACGGCCCTGGATGGAAACCACCTCCACGTATCCCCTGCTTGAAAACATGACCTTCCAGGTGGATACCTTCCTGTATGGCCGGCAATACGGCTTGCGCTGGGAGACCGGTGCGCGCATCACGAAAACAGGCGTTGAGGAATTCTCCAAGCGTTTCCGCAAGATCGTTGAAATCAAGTAGGAAGGCAACTAAACAAGTTGACAGAATTCAGGAGTCAGAATTCAGAATTAGAAAAACCGGCATGGGCCATTTGTTCTGGATTCTAGATTCTGTCTTCTGACTACCAGGCAGTTATTAAGGGAACTTCATGCATCCTCGCGTCGTCTTCGGGTTCGATATGGAAACGGATATCGGGAGCTGGACGCCCTTTTACGAGGGGCTCGTCCATGGTACCCCGCGCATCCTGGATGTCCTCGCCAGGCATGCCATTACGGCCTCGTTCTTCTTCACGGGGGACGCCGCCCGCCGGTATCCCCGGATTGTCAAGCAGGTGGATCGCGCCGGCCACGAGGTGGGCTGTCACACGCTCTACCATGAAACTGTCGGGGACGAGCTATTCGATATTCCCGGCGTCAAGCCCATGTTGCCGGAGGAGTGTTATCACCGCATCAAGGTGGCCACCCAATGGGTCCGCCAGGCATTGGGCAAGAAGATCGTGTCCTTCCGCGCGCCGCGCCTGTGGGGCAGTACCGGCATGGTCAACGCCTTGGAGGACCTCGGTTTCGTGGCCGACGCTTCCTACCCGCTATACTTTTACGAGAAACGGCTGGTTCCCTACCATCCCAGCCGCAAGGACTGGACCCGGGAAGGCCGCATGCGCATCGTCGAAATTCCTAATTTTGCCGACATGACCATTACCAGCAAGGATACTTACGGGCGGGACCGCGACCAATGGCCGCTCTTCCGCACGGAAGGCGCCGAGGCCGTCATGACGCATGTCGACGCCATGCTCCAGTTCTACGCGCGCAAGCATTTGCCGGCAGTCTTGTGCTTCTATATGCACCCATGGGAATTCCACGCAATGCCGCGGGGTATCATTCATTTCGGGGAAGGCTCCGTACTGCCGGACCCGTTTATCGTAAAGAACTGCGGCAAGGTCGCGGTGAAGGAACTCGACCGCATGGTGACACAGCTCAAGGAACGCGGGGCTGAATTCCTGAGCGCGCGCGATCTGGCCCGGCAGTTCTGAATTCGATTTATTTGCGTGGTACAACGCTCGTCCGTTCAATAAATCCCGGGAAACACCCATGACTATCCGCTGCCAATCCCGATGGACACGCGCCGCTTTGGGTATCGCTCTCGCGCTTTCGATCCAACCGGCGCTTGCTGAAAGCCCGCACTCCCTGAGCGTGGGCGGCCGCTATCACACGGAAAACACCGTTTTTTCCGACCTGCCTTACGGCAACGCCGATATTTCCTACGGGCTGGCCTATACCTTTGCCGAAGAGCATATCGGCCTGAAATTGGGCACTGATTTTTCGCCCGATGTATCCGGCACCCGGGACGCGCCCAATACCAACAAAACCGATTACGTCATCACGCCCCAGGCCAACATTATTATCAAAGACCGGATATTCCGCGGCGGCGTCGGCATCCTAACCAGTTACATCCGCGACGACAAGGGTGCAGGCGACTGGCTGGATCCCTACTGGCAATTGATGCTGGGACTCAGCGTCCCCATCTATCAAGGCCTTTCCCTGGAAGGCAACATATATTACGTCCTGGAAAGGTGGGATAAAATCACTGATTTCCGGCTGAAAGAACTGGAGTATGGCCTCTGGGTGAATTATAATTTCTAGAGTTGGACTTTAATGGCATCCAATGGAATCAACCTCGGATTACACTGATTATACGGATAAAGAGCCTTGGTGGCTTTAAAATCCTTTCGATATCAGTGATATCCGTGCCATCCGTGGTAAAAATCTTCTCGGAAAAAAGCTATGACTGAACCCTTGTTCCAAATCGGCGCGGAGGGCGTGGATGTCGAGCGCCTCATGGCCGAGATCCACGCCACCGTGGAGCGCAAGATGGAGCGCGGCGTCTACCGCGATGCGCAAATCGCCCAGGCCGAGCGGACCAACCTGGCCAATCTCCAGAGCGACGAAGCGTTCCTGCGGTATTACTTGGACTGCCTGCGCAACGCGGTCTTCATCGATATTAACGATTTCGAAATCCGCGAACGGCGACGGCTGGGCGCCGGAATGCTGGTGGCCTTTAAAAAGATCCTCTGGAAACTGCTGAAGTTCTATACCTATCGGCTCTGGTCCCAGCAGAATCAGGTCAACGGTATGCTGGTCACGGCCCTCGAAGGCCTGGATGAAAAATATCGCAACCGCCTCCGTGACCTCGAACGCCGTCTGGCAGCCATCGAAGAGGAAAAGGCCAAATCATGCCGACCGCCGAACGCATAGCCTTCGTCTGCCCGCGATTTGCCGAAGGCGCCACGGTCGGCGGTGCGGAAACACTCCTGAAAGCGCTTGCCCAGCAGGCCGTCGCCGCCGGACACCGCGTCACTTTCCTGGCCACCTGCGCCCAAAATCATTTCACTTGGGCCAACTCGCTCCCGCCCGGCCCGCGCCGGATCGGAGACCTGGACGTTATCTTTTTCGCCGTGGATGCCGATCGCGACATCGCTTCGTTTTTGCGCGTTCAAGATGCCATCAGCCGCCGGAGTCATTTCACCGAGGCCGACGAGCAGATATGGCTGCGGAACAGCGTCAACAGCCGCTCCCTGTGCGCCTATCTGCAAGCCCATGGCGACGAATTTGACTGGATCGTGATGGGGCCCTACCTGTTTGGGCTGGTGTATTTCGCCAGCCGCCTGGCTCCCGCCAAAACGCTCCTGGTGCCCTGCCTGCACGACGAAGGCTTCGCCTATACGCGCGCCTTCCGCGAAATGTTCCGGAGCGTTGCCGGTTGTCTGTTTAATTCCGAACCGGAATGCGCGCTGGCCCGCCGGTTGTATGACCTGCCGGCATCCTCCGGCGCGGTCGTGGGCATGGGGCTCAATCCGTTCGAAGCCGCGCCCGATGTCTTCGCCCGCAATCACGGTCTTACGGCGCCCTACGTGATTTATGCCGGAAGACGCGAAGGAGGCAAAGGCACTCCGCTCCTGCTGGATTACATGACGCTATTTCGCCGGCGCACGGGGAAGGACGTCAAGCTGGTGGTGGCCGGCACGGGGGAACTCTCGCCACCCGCCGAGTTGCAACCGCACCTGCTGGATGTCGGGTTTCTTTCGGAAGAAGAAAAGCACGAAGCCTTTGCCGGCGCGGTGGCGTTCTGCCATCCATCCATCAACGAAAGCTTTGGCATTGTCATCCTGGAATCCTGGCTGGCCCGCACGCCCGTGCTGGTACACGCTTGCTGTCTGGTCAACCGGGATCATTGCCGGAAAAGCAACGGGGGCCTTTGGTTCCGGATATATCCGGAATTCGAGGAAGAGCTGCTCGCGCTCCTCCAGCAGGAAAGTCTGCGCCGCTCCATGGGCGCGGCCGGCCGGGCCTATGTTCTGCGCGAATACGCCTGGAGCGTTATCAACCGTAAATTTCAAGACGCCCTGCGGCAGTTTGCCGCCCGCCGAACATGAAAGCTATTCACCAGTTTGTTGCCGGGCTCACCGCCGGTGACGCCATCAGCAACGAGGCGTTGACCCTGCGCGCGCTGTTCCGCCGCTGGGGCTATGCCGCCGAGATTTTCTGCGAGCCAAACCACACGGGCCCGGCCCTGCGCCAGGAGGCCCGCGATGCCGCCCGGGCCGCCGAAGTCATTGCCCCGGATGATATCGCGCTCCTGCATCTCTCGATCGGATCGGCCGTAAATGACATTTTTGAGGGCCTGACTTGCCGCAAAGTCCTGCGCTACCACAATATCACCCCCGCTCATTTTTTCCGGGGTCTGCAGGAAGAACTCGCACGCGATCTGGCCTGGGGCCGGAACCAGGCCCGCACCCTGGCCAAAACAGCCGCCGTCAACCTGGCCGACAGCCAATTCAATGCCCAGGAACTGACCGCCCTGGGATACCCCGCCGTGCATGTAATGCCGCTCGTGCTGAATTTTGGCGCGATCAACGCGCGCGCTGACCGTCGCGTGCTCCGCGCGCTCAGGGACGACCGGATCAACATCCTTTTCGTGGGACGCTGTGCGCCGAACAAACGTATCGAGGATGCGCTCGACGCATTTAGCTATTTTCAGAAAACCGTGGAGCCGGGCGCGCGCTTCATTCACGTCGGCTCGTTTGCGGGTTTGGAGCGCTACCAGGCCCTGCTAACCGTCTATGCCCGCAACCTCCACCTCAACCAGGTGATCTTTGCCGGCGCGGTGCCGCAAAGCGAGTTGATTGCCTATTACGAAGCCGCCCACCTGTTCCTGTGCATGAGCGCGCACGAGGGCTTCTGCATCCCGCTCATCGAAAGCATGGCGCACAACCTGCCGATCCTGGCCTATGCCGCCGGCGCGGTGCCGGAGACGCTCGACGGCGCCGGGGTCCTGGTCCGGGAAAAACGCTGGGATTACATTGCCGAAATGATGGGGCAACTCACGCGCCGCGGGTCGTTCCGCGAGGCCGTGGTACACGGCCAGCAACAGCGCCTGAAGCGCTATCAAGCACGCGACCTGGAAGCCGAACTGAAGGAATGCCTTGCACCGCTCATGGGAAATGAAAAATGAAGAATGCAGAAACAGAAAATCAACTTTGCTTTAATTTTTCATTCTGCATTTCTTATTCAGGCCATCGGCTGGGTGTCGCCGGCGGACGGATCTTCCATGGTTTTCAGAATCGCTTCCGTCCGATCCATCGCTTTGCGGAGCGTGATCATTTCCCGCTTAAGCGCTTGCAGGCCCTGGGAGGCGAGGGCATAGCGCTTTTCCAGAAACCGGCGCCGGAACTGCAATTCGTCGTTTTCCAGCGTGAGCGCGTTGATCTGCTCGTGGGCATTGGCCAGCACGTCGGAAATCTCGGGAAGTTCGTGTTCCACCTCCTGCTCGTCGGCCACCACCGTGGCGGCGCTCGGCTCGACCGCAGGTTGAGCTACTTCCGTGTCCTCGGCCAGCGGTACCTGCTGTTCGGCGCCGCAGTCGGGACAGGTGATCGCAAGTCCCGCGCCCAGGGCATTGATCACCAGGCTCTTGCCGCAAACCCCGCAATCGAAGACAATGTCTTTTGCGGGAAACAATTCGTTAAGTGTGTCATCGTTCGCCATGGCCATATCTCCAACTGATACCTGATATTATCATCATTTATCCGGAAAAATGCAATGACTAAATGCGAAAAAAGGATTGACGCCGGCCCGAAAATCGCTATACAGGGAACCTTCACGCCGCACCACGCGCCGCGCGTGACAAGCGCATCATGTTTCGAATCTTAATCAAGGAGCGATAACCATGATTGTCAACACCAGGGAATTATTTAAACACGCCTATGGCAAATACGCCGTCGGCGCCTACAACATCAACAATCTGGAGCAGATCATGGGCCTGTTCCGGGGCAACCTGGAAAGCAAGGCGCCGTTCATGATCCAGATTTCCAAGGGCGCCCGGTCCTACGCCGACAAGCGCATGCTGGAAGCCATGATCCGCGCAGCGGACCAGATCTTTCCGGATGCCATTTTCGCCGTGCACTTGGACCATGGCGACGAGGAAGCCTGCATGGACTGTATCCAAAGCGGTTTTTACAGCTCCGTCATGATCGACGCCAGCATGAAACCCTATGAAGAAAATATTGCCATTACCAAGCGCGTGGTTGCGGCCGCCCACAATAAAAACATCGTGGTCGAGGCGGAACTGGGCCAGTTGGGCGGCGTTGAGGAGCATATCTCCGTCTCCGAAGATCAGGTCCACCTTACCGATCCGAAGCAAGCCGCGGATTTCGTCAAGCGTTCCGGGTGCGACAGTTTGGCTTGCGCCATCGGCACAAGCCACGGCGCCTATAAATTTGCCGGCTCGCAAGGCCTGCACTTCGAGATCATCTCGGCCATCCAGAAACTTTTGCCGGGGTTCCCACTGGTGATGCACGGTTCCAGCTCCGTTCCCAAGGACGAAGTGGACCGGATCAATGCCGCCGGCGGGCAATTGAAAGGAGCCAAGGGCGTAGACGCCAGTCAGTTCCTTAAGGCCGCCAAACTGGGCGTGACCAAGGTGAACATTGATACCGATGGCCGCTTGGTCTGGTGCCGTGTGCACCGCGAATATTTCAAGCAGCACCCGGACAATTTCGATTTACGGCCTCCGGGAAAAGTGTTCATGGTTGAATTCGCCAAGTACATCGCCGAAAAGAACCGGTACCTGGGTAGCGCTGGCCAACTGGACGCCGTGCGCAAGGTGCTGAAGAGCTAAACATGCACCCTGCCGACCTGCTTGGCCAATCGTTTGCCTGCGAGTGCGGCAAAACACATTCAGTCCCCATCCGCGCCGTCGTTTATTGCGCAACGGCGATTCGGCAGTTACCATCTTTGCTGGATCGGTATCTAGCCGGTCAACGGATAAATCTTGTGGCCGACGAGCGGACCTATCCCCTGATCGGCCGTGAATGCGAGACCATTCTGAATCAGGCCGGCCGAATTGTGCGGGCCTTTATCGTGCCGGACACTCCGCATGGCGGGCCCGTCTGCGATGACGTTACCCGCGATGCCCTGCTTCCCAGCCTGCCCCCTTGCGACGGTTTCCTGGCTGTCGGCAGCGGCACGATCAGCGACCTGGTCAAATGGATCGCCTGCGACGCGAAACTGCCCTACGCCATGGTCGCCACAGCGGCCTCCATGAACGGCTACGCCTCGAACAACATCGCGCCCTCCATTCGCGGTGTGAAGCGCGTGCTCAATGGAACCGTGCCGCGGGTAATTGCGGCCGTTCCAT
Source organism: Kiritimatiellota bacterium (assembly GCA_026398415.1). Lineage (GTDB taxonomy): Bacteria > Verrucomicrobiota > Kiritimatiellia > JAAZAB01 > JAAZAB01 > VSJD01. The sequence continues at coordinate 90,353 of JAPLSY010000029.1, forward strand.
CCTTGATTCAGCAGGCCCCCTGCGAGTTGACCGCCGCCGGTTTCGGCGACGTCCTGGCCAAGCCGGTCAGCATGACCGACTGGAAACTCAACCAGTTGCTGTTCGAGGAATATTACTGTCCCCTCTGCGCGCAACTGATTCGCGAACTGGAACCGGCCTATCTGGCGCATCCGGAAGCGATTCGCGCGCAGGAGCCCCGCGCGATCGAAGCGCTCTTCCAAGCCCTGATTTATTCCGGGGTTTCCATGACCATGGCCGGTACATCCTTCCCGGCTTCCGGCGGCGAGCACATGATTTCCCACGTCCTGGACATGACGGCTGCCATCCGCGGTGTGCCGCACGACTATCACGGTCGCCAGGTGGGCCTGGGCACGATTTTCGCCTGCGCGCTGTACGAGCGCGTCTTGGCGCTCGATGCGCCGCGTTTCCAGTTACGCACGGAGCCGACTGATGCCGCCTACTGGCAGTCGTTGACCGCCGTCGTGGAGGAGGAACATGTGCTTAAACACCGCAAAGCGGAACACGCCGTTCAGCGGCTCCAGCAGGAAAGCGCCCTGTGGGACCGCTTGCGCACCGAGCTGAAACCAATGACGCGGACGGCGGCGGCCATCAAGCAGTGCCTGCGTGCGGCGGGCGCTGCCCATCGCCTGGATGATATCGGCTGCAGCTGCGACCGGTTCCTGGCCGCCGCGCACCATGCGCACCAGATCCGTGAACGCTACACCATTATTGACCTGGCCCGGGCCGTCGGTGTTCTGCCGGCGGCCGCTGATGAAATTGTGGACGAATACTTGATTCGCTGATTTTTTGTATCACCCCGTCAGGAGCACAAATTATGCCAGCGCTCACCTTAGGCGCCGCCGTCACCTTCCGGGCAGAGAAAAAATCCATCCGGTTGGATCGTCTGTTCGGCATGCCTTGCGAGGACAACGCGACGCCCGTCCGCGCGCGCGGTCCGGCCCTGATCGCCACCAGCTTGGGACGTCATGAAGCCGGTGGCCTGAAACTTCTGGAACATCGGATTGCGCAGGACAATGCCCGCCTGATATGGCAGACCGACCAAGGCGCCCTGCGCCTGGAAAGCAACTGGCAATTCTCAGCTGCAACCGGTGTGCTCAGCCGCAAAGATCGGCTGACCAATACCGGCAAATTGCCGGTAACAATTTACCGCTGTCTGCCGCGGTTTACCCTGGCGCCGGGCCATTACGAGGTGTATGCCCAGCAAAGCCGGTGGAGCAACGAAAGCCAGGGCGCGTGGATTCCACTCCATACAGGCAGCCTTACGCTGAGTTGCGAGTGGGGACGCAATACCCAGAACGGCACGCCCTATGCCTGCCTGCGCGAAGTCGGCGTCAACCGCGGCGTGGCTTTTCATGTGATCCCGCATGGGAACTGGGTCATCCGTTTCAGCACGCGCATGCCGAGCAATCCATGGCCCTTTGTTGCCGTTGAACTGGGCTTGGCAGACGAGGATTTGCATCTCATCCTGGCGCCGGGCGAATCGCTGGATCTTCCGGAAATTCTAATCCAGGACCTGCCCGATGGCGAACCCCGCTCGGCGGCAACGGCCCTGCACCGGTATATTAATGCCCGCCTACCGGCGCCGACCCTGCCGGAGATCCCGATTATTTATAATACCTGGTTCGATCACATGAGCGCCCTCGATGTGCCGCGCCTGCGCGAACAACTGAAGGCGGCCCGCGCGATCGGTTGCGAGGCCTTTGTGGTAGATGCCGGCTGGTTTGGCCCGGGCGATGCCGGTTGGGACCTGGTGGGCGACTGGCGCGAAAAAACTGACTGCGCCTTTCACGGCCGCATGAAAAATTTTGCCGATGAAGTCCGCGCGGCGGGGCTTGGATTCGGCCTGTGGATGGAGCCGGAACGGGTAGTGGCCAAGGCGCCGATCCGCCTGCAGCACCCCGAATGGTTCTTCCCCGGCGAACCCCGCTTTAACCTGGACATCCCGGCGGCCCGCGATTACCTGCACAAGGAAATTGCGCGCCTCATCGAAACCTATGACCTGGCGTGGATCAAGCTGGATTACAATGTCTCGCTCGGTTACGACGGGAGCGGCGCGGAGCTGTCCCGGTATTACGATGTTTGGCACCGCATGCTGGACGACCTGCGTCGGGCGTACCCGCGGACCGTATTTGAAAACTGTTCCAGCGGTGCCATGCGCCTGGATCTTTCCTCCCTGTTCCATTACGATTGCCACTTTCTCTCCGACTCCGTCAATCCCCTGGATGTGATTCGCATTGGGGAGGGATCTCTCTTGCGCCTGCCGCCGGGCCGTATCCTGCGCTGGGCCGTCCTGCGCGGCATCGGCCAGACGGTCCCCGACCTCATGCAACGAATGGAGGAATCGGCCGAACGCCTGGTCGTGCCCGGCGGCGCCACGTGGCAAATCGTGGAATCGGCCGATGTGGATTACATCCTGGGCGCCGCCTTGCCCGGTATCCTGGGATTCAGCGGCGACCTGTTGACCGTACCCGCCGCGGCGCGCGAACGTATCCGCTGGTACGTCCAGTTTGCCAAGCAATGGCGCGGGTTCATGCTCACGGCGGTGGTGCACCTGCTGACCCCGCCCCGGCTCATGACGGACCGCGCCGGCTGGACGGCCTTGCAGTTGCAATCGCCGGAAACGACGACCAGCCTGGTATTTACCTATCACCTGCCCAATGACGGCAGTGCCCGCCGATGTTTCCGTCTGCACGGCTTGCATCCTGACCAACGGTATACAGTTCGGAAGGTCAGCCCCGATGGCACGGTGGAAGCCCTGGCATCCGGTGAAGAGCTGATGCACAACGGCATGGAGGTGGTTGATCCCTGCCAACAGCACGCCCGCTGGCAGGCCCACATTACGATCATTGAACCGCTTTCTTCACATCATGGATAGCGCGTCAACATCCACGGCGATGCGCACACCGGGTGGGCAGCGCAACACCTTCAGCGCTTCCTTGAGGGGGTTGGTCATGGCCTTGACCGAAGCCGAACGCATGATGATCTGAAACCGGTAATGGCCCTTGGCCCGGCTCAAGGGCGCCGGAATGGGCCCGGCCAGGATGACTGCTTTGGGCAATGCCGGCGCAAGCCGCGCGGCGAGCGCCTGCGCGGTGCGTTCCACGGCTTCCATGCGCAGGCTTTCCAGCGTGATGCAAATAAGATGCGCAAACGGCGGATACAGCAGTTCCTTGCGCGATTCCAGTTCCTGGTCGCAAAAGCCCTGGTAATCCAGCCGGCGCGCGGCCTGGATTGCCGGGTTGAACGGCGCAAAAGTCTGTACAATCACTTCGCCCGGCACATCGCCGCGCCCGGCGCGCCCGGCCACCTGGAGCAACAACTGGAACGTTCGTTCCGCCGCCCGGAAGTCCGGCATGTGCAGGCTTAAATCCGCGCAAATCACGCCCACCAGCGTGACACCCGGAAAATGCAGTCCCTTGGCGATCATTTGCGTGCCGATCAGGACATCGATCTTGCCGGCTTTGAAATCGCCCAGGATGCGGCCGTATGCATGCTTGTGGGTGGTGGTATCGGCATCCATGCGCTCGATCCGTGCCTTGGGAAACAGTGTGCGCATGATGGCCTCGACCCGCTGGGTGCCGATGCCGCTGAATTTGAGCGTGGGCGCGCTGCAAGCCGGACAGCGCGCGGGCGTCCGTTGCACGCGTCCGCAAATGTGACAACGGATTTCGTCACAGCCCTTGTGCCATGTCATTTTTACGGCGCAGTGGGTGCAAACGGCCACGTAGCCGCAAGCCGGGCACAACACCGAGGTGGAAAAACCACGGCGGTTTAAAAAGAGCATGGTCTGTTCGGCCTGGTCGAGCCGCTGGCGAATGGCTTCCACCAGGTCGCGGGAAAAAACGTCTATTCGTCCGGACTGTTCCGCTTCCACGCGCATATCCACAATTCGCATGCGGGGCATCTGGCGGTGGTCCACGCGATGCGTGAGCTCGGCGAGCGTGTATTTGCCGTTGCGCACGTTGCAGAAGGACTCCAGCGCCGGCGAGGCCGATCCCAGCAGGACGGCGCACGGCTCCAGGCGCCCGCGCATAACGGCCACGTCGCGTGCATTGTAGCGCGGCGCCTCGGCCTGTTTATAACTGGGCTCATGCTCCTCATCCACCACGATCAGGCCCAGCCGCGCCACCGGCGCAAAAAGGGCCGACCGGGCGCCCACCACGATCCGCGCCTTGCCTTCATAAATGCGATACCACTCGTCATGCCGTTCGCCGTCCGATAAATGACTGTGCAACACGGCAATGGTCTCGCCGAACCGGCTGCGGAACCGCTCCACCGTCTGCGGCGTAAGCGATATTTCGGGCACCAGCACGATGGCCCCGCGGCCCTGGTCGAGCCCATAGCGGATGGCCTGCAGATAGACCTCCGTTTTGCCCGAGCCGGTCACACCGTGCAGGAGCACCACGGAAGGCTGGAGCGTATCCATGGATTGCTTGACCAGGCTCAGCGCCGCAGCCTGTTCAGGAAAAAGCGCCAGGGGCTCGGTCGGCAGAATCACCTGATCGGCCAGCGGATCGCGCAGAGTGGTCGCGCGCGTGAGGATGACTAATTTTTTATCCGCCAGGCTTTTAACGGCGGCCGACGTTGTGCCGGCCGCGCGGACCAAAACGGTAAGCGGCAAAGCACCATCGCGCCGCAGGACGTCCAGGACCGCCGCCTGCTTGGGCGCGCGCTGACGCAACACATTCAACGCGGCCGCGTCCGGCGCGGTGCTCGCCAGGGTCACGAGTGTGTGTTCGATGAAACCCGCGCCCTTGCGTCGGACCGCACAGGGCAGAACGGTGCGAATGGCCTGCTCGATGGTGGCGGCGTAATAGTCCGCAATCCAGCGGGCCAGTTTCAGCATCGTTTCGTTAATGAGCGGCTTGGGACTGATCAGCGCGGCGATGGATTTCAGATCGTGCCGGTCGGAATGGTCAGCAAAGCCGACCACGTAGCCGCGGGCCGTGGAATGCCCAAACGGCACGTGCACGCGCGAACCTAAGCGCACGGTTGCGCCGAGCGCCTCGGGCACCTGGTAATCGAATTCGCGGTCCAGGGCAATTTCAACCACAACTTTGGCGATTTTCATCAAAACAGAATCCAGTGAAGCTCCCCGCGGCACTTGTCCTGCATAGCCTTGGCGACGCAGGCAGCCGCGGGGCATCTTATATTTCAGCGAAACTCGGCAAAGCTCTGGCGAAGACGAGTAGTCAGGAGTCGGAAAGCGCCAAGCTCACCCAGGCGTTGCGCACTTTCGGCAACCTCCCGGGGATTCTGCGCCTTTGAGCGCAGAATTTCAACATCGCTTTGCCGGGCATGAAAAATAGCATTGATACGCAGGGAAGGAGGAGTATGTTTTGGCTTGGCGTTGAAAACGATTTGTAATGGAAATAGAATTGGCTCGGCCATCGCAAAATCCGGAGCGCGGCTGGGCCGAAATAAATTATCCGGGGGAAATATGGTGGCAGGCAAACCTGTCATGGAATCAGGTATGACTAAAAAGACCGATTTCTTATGGCAACCGTTTGTTCCCTGTGCCGGGGCTAATGCGCAAGCCGTGTTCGATCTCAAAACCGGAGCGGCGGTCGATATCTTTATTCTCGCCGGGGTCAAGGTGGCCCACCACGTGAAACGGGCGCAAGTGTTTATTCAGCATCCCGGACTGCACTCGTCGGATATCGAGGTGTATACCAACCGGCATATTCAAGTGAATGAAGTGGCATATAACGCGGCGCAGGGTTATTGGCGCTTCGAATTCCTGCACGATGCCGCGAAACGGCATTATATTGAGGCGGCCTGTGTTGTTCGGGAAGACAACCGCTTGTTGATCGAACTGACCGCGCATAATCGGTCGACTATCCCGGCCAAATGGGTCATCACGCTGTTGGCGGGCGTGAATCAGATGGGTAAAAACGTGGTGATGGATTCGACAAAGATCAAGTTGCCCAACCGCAAAGAATTTACCTGTTACAGCGATCCGCCTTTAGATGCGGTGCCGGCCATACGTGGTCTTGAAAATGTATATTTGGATGGCGTTTTGGTGGATTGGGGACGCAAAGAAGAACGGCAAAGATATCCGCACGGTTTCTTAATTCACCATGGCGAATGGCCGGTAGCGGCCGGTGCGTCATCCATGCGCCGGATTGTTTGTGGGACGCCCCAGAAAAACAAGGGGAAAATCAAGGTGCTGGACGCGAAGCGCAAGGCAATAGTCCATCCCGCGCCCGCCAAGTCTGTCCTTGAACGTGCCATCGAACATTTAACCGCCCAATTGACGATGAATCGGCGTTATCCGCCATCCAAGAAATCCGGCGGGGCGCCCTTTCCCGTGTTTACGCCATGCGCGTCGATGGAAATAGAATATCTATGGGATGCCGGCTTTGTCGGCGTCGGACTTGCCGCCTGCGATCCGACACTGGCCGAAGCGTGCATTCGTCAATATCTTCCCGCTCAGCCGCAGACAATATGGCCGCAGGTTATAGGCGCCGCCGTGCCGATCCAGATTATTGCGGCTTGGGAGCTGTTTCAGCAGACGCGAACATGCGGGGCGTTGCGGCGGATGTATCCGGGCTTACATGAATTGTGGTTGTGTGCGGCGGGGTATCATGCTTGGCCGGGCAAGATCAATCTGGATCGCGACCAGGATGGTTTGATTTTGGCGCCGGGCGGCGGAAGCGGTTTGGATGACGCGCCTTCCCAGATCTGGGGGCGCGGGTATGGCATAGGCTGGGCCAGACAGGATCATTATTGGACGAATCCGATTGCCGTCAACGACACGGGCAAATGCATCCCGACGGAATCCGTGAATATGACCGCCTTCGTTGTTTTATGCGCCAAGTTGTTAAAACAGATGAGCGCAGCGCTGAAACAGCCGGCCAGTCCGAAATATGACGAATTTATTCGCCGGGCCGAAAGGGCCCTGCAAGCGTATTGCTGGAATGGAAAAACCGGACATTTTCACTGGGTGGTTGAACAATCCCATGCGCAATGTCCCTATTATGACCTCAGCGGGTTAACTCCGCTCTTCAGCGGATCGTATCGCTCGGATGAACAGAAAAACAATTTGATCCGGCGCCTGACGAGCCAATATCTGACGCCGCTGGGATTAACCACGGTGGATCGGCAAGCGGATTTCTACCGGCAAGGCTACTGGTGTGGGGCCGTGTGGTTTCCGTTTCAATGGCTGTTCTGGAAATGGTTTATGGGACAGGGCCGGTTCAGGGAAGCCCATACCCTGGCCCATCGGTTTTTGAAAGCCTATGCGCTCTGCTACGCCCATCGTCCGGCCTCTTATGAAAAAATCGACCTGGAAACACGGAAAGGCGGCGGTGACCTGGGATTCGGCGGCTTGGCGGCGCCTCTGGTGAATATCTGGGCCGCATATCATAAACCAGGCACGGTTAGTTTTGGTTTTGGGACGACCCCTTTGGCCGTGGAAATTACGCCTGACTTGACATCGGCAACTATAGTCGTGGAGTCAGGCGCAGAAAATAACGATGCCGGCGGATTAGTTGTGCTGGCGCCGTCGAGAAAGTACCTGGTCAGCAGTTGCGGCCGCCGGTGGACCAGGCGAAGCAATGCGCAAGGTATGTTGGAATTCACCTTTCTTGCGCGGGAAAAACGCGCGGAAATAACGATCAAAGCGGAATGAACGCCTCGGGCATCGGGCAATCGAATTCGCTGTCCAGAAATTCATTCGCCGATGATTTTGACGAGCACCCGTTTGCGGCGCAAACCGTCGAACTCGCCATAGAAGATCTGCTCCCAGGGCCCGAAATCCAGTTTGCCACCCGTCACGGCCACCATCACTTCCCGGCCCATGATCGTCCTTTTGAGATGGGCATCGGCGTTATCTTCGGCGCCATTGTGCCGATATTGGGAATGCGGTTTTTCCGGCGCCAGCTTTTCCAGCCACTTTTCCATGTCCGCGTGCAGGCCGCTCTCGTCGTCGTTGATAAATACGCTGGCCGTGATGTGCATCGCGTTAACCAGTATGAGGCCGTCCCGGACGCCGCTCTCGGCGAGGCACTGTTCCACTTCCGGCGTGATGTTGACGAAGCCACGCCTGCTCGGAATCTCAAACCAGAGTTCTTTACGATAGGATTTCATATTTTCCCCTTCCCATTTGATCCTTGCATCCGCTTTTGAACGTTGCCGACTGATCAGTTCGATCAGCATAAACGGACAAGCCCTTGCTGCCTGAGTGTCATGGTCGTATCTCCTTGATGGACACTTGTACTGGTGTTTCGTCGAGGAACGACCGGTAGAACACGCTCTTGCCCGGATCGGTGGAAGTGACCAGGTCGAGATGCTTGTCGCCATTCAGGTCCACGGCATTGAGCTTGACGTCGTGGCACGCATCCAGCATGCCGTTCAGCTTTTTCATCGGCTGGCGCGCCGCGAAGACCGGCTCGGTCCGCGTGCCCACGTTCCGGAAGAAGTCCACGGTTGAATTGTACCTCAACCCAATATTGGCTGACGACGTGATGATGTCGATAAGCCCGTCCTCATCCCAGTCAACCAGTGTGACCATGGTGCGTGGTTGGCACCGGAACGCACTGCCGTCCTTGTGCATGAGCGTGACGCCGGGGCCCAGTTGCGGCCGTGTCTTTGTGCCGACATTCGGGAAGAGCACGAGATAGCCCTCGCTCCACGTTTCCTGTTCGGGTGTAGCGCCTTTGCCCCTTCGGCCGTCGGCAATCATCATAACCATATCGAGCAGCCCGTCACCGTTCATGTCCGCAATACCCGGCGTGCAGCGATAGCCGACCTTGAGCCGGTTGCCGGAGACACCCTGCACGCTGTTCGCATTCCCGTCAAAGGCAAGGGTGAACAGCGCTTTTCCCGCGGCATCCTGGATCTCGAACTCGTCCAGCACGCCCCCTGCGGGCGACGAAAAATCGGTCGGATGCAATGCCCACCGGCTGGGATATTCGCGTTCCCGCTGCACCCCCATCCAGGCATGGCTACCGATGTGCATGCGCGTGCCAACCGGCACGTTCCGGACGGGCTCCGGACTGGATGCGAGCGTCTTGCCGTCAACGGCAAGCGTCATCCCGTTTGTTCCCCATGCGGCTTCGATCCGGTACCACGCGTTACTGTCCCACGCCAGCGTCGGCGCCTCAAGGCGGCGCTCTCCGGACTGGAAACAGAGTTGGCCATGGGCAGTCACGAACAACGCAAATGGGGCCGGTACCTTGAGATCGGGTAAATTTCCCTGGTAATGGCGCATCAGGGCGTCACTCGCAACCCCGCTTGCTATCGGAGTGGGCGCGGTATGGAACAAATAGTGTTCCCGGTTTTCGTCGGCTGCCGGCCACTTCGGCTTGAACCAAAACTGGATCTTGCCGCCATCCGGCGCAAACGCGCCCGCGGTGCGGTACGAGAGGTAATCCAGGAACGTTTTGTCGTTGATCAGGGCGCCCTGCCCGGTCTTGCCCGGGACGAACTGCACGTGATCGCACGTCCCGCCGCCCGGCCGCAATTCCACTTCCGGCGCGAACCGGTTCCCGCCCAGGTTCTCGTAGTAGTGCAGGTAGCCGAATCGCCAACCATGCTCGGAGTTCATGAGCAGATCGAGGTCGCCATCGCCATCCCAGTCAACCGGCACGACGCCGGCATAGAGGGCGCTATACTCGCCGTGGTCAGGACAGCCGTACCAGTCCAGCCGATTCGGGTCCACGGGAATGGTTTTGGTCTCGCGGAAGAGCCCATCCTGCCAGACCGCCACTTCGAGATCGGGGCAGGTTTCGGCAGGCAAGAGGTGGTCCAAGTCGCCATCGCCGTCCCAGTCAACCATGGCCTGCGCGCGCAGGTTGCTGCGCGGCATCTCCTGCTGCTGGGTCAATGGCGGACGCAAGGAGCGACCGAGTTTGAGATTATGCCGGTCGCCTTCGTTTAGGTAGACTCTACAGGATATGGATGGATAGTAAAAACCGATGTCCAGCGGCTTGTCGCCGATCTTGAGCTGACGGCCCGGCGCCAGGACGAAATGCGTCTTGTCGCCGGTGTTCTCGTACAGCCAGACGTGTGGCGGCACGCAGACGGTCAGGTCCAGGTCGCCGTCCGCGTCAAGGTCGGCAAGGGCCGGAGATGTTTTTCTGGAGCCTTGGGCGGCACGATTCCGGACAATGGCGGCATCGAGCACCTGGCCTGGTTTGAAGACCGGAGTTCCGTCCGGATCCAGTCCCGTGCCTTCGTGCAGGCTCAGTCGCTCGGAATCCTTGCCGGGCACCACCACGATGGCATCGGCAATCCCATCGCCGGTAACGTCGCCAAAGGCGGCCATACCCTTGCCCTTGGGCAGGCCGCGCGGGACGCGTCCCGGCGCCATGACCGGAAACGTCGCCGGGCCGAGGTTGCGGTGGAATGTGTACCCTGCGCGTTCGTACCCCCGCAGGAAAATGTCCACAAGACCGTCGCCATCGAAGTCGATCGGACTGGGCATGGAAAAATTAATTCCGTGATTGTCTGTTGCGGCGGCGGCGATCGGCATGCCGGTGGTATCGCGCGCGAGCCAATGCTCGCGTTCCGAGAATTGCGGTTTGTTGGTTGTCCCGAGGTTCAACCATACGTGGCAATAGTCGGTCCAGCGGCCGGCAACCGCATCCTGCCTGCCGTCGCCATTCCAGTCAAGGAACATACAGGTCCAGAGATCCCACGGCAGGGAATCGTTGGCCACATTATCGAAGTAGAAGTGGTCGCCGTCGCCGAGCGTGCGCATGCCTTTCGCGGGCGGACGTTCCGGTGACGGCAGGAAACGCACCGCAAACTGCCGGGCGCCGCGATCCCGTATTGTCCAGGTCAGGACACCACGTTTCGGGTCGAGGCGGTCGAACCGGGAATTGCACAGGAACCGGCGCACCCCGTCCGCACCGGGCTGCTGAGCTTTAAGACTTCCCTTTGCATCCACTTCCACCAACTGTATTTCGTAAGGGTTGACCGGGCGCCCGAACGCGGCTTCGACCAGGCGCAGGTCGAGATGCACCTTGGCCGGATACGACTGGTGCGGCGTGTCGCCGGGGTCCACGGAAAGCAGCAGTTCTCCAACCGGTTTTTTGTCAATCCCCGGGACGACCGTCTGGCCGCCGTTGCGGACTGCACACGCACGCCAGGGGATTAGCCACTGCCCGACCTGATTCCATTCCGTCTCGAACTCGCTGAGTTCCTGCGCACTGCCCATCGGCAGTTTTGCCAGCCGTTCGGTAAACTTTGCGAGTTCGGCGCCATACAGGTCCCGGACAGCCCGGTCAAGCGGCGACGGGGTCTGTGCCGCAAACTTCCTGGTCCATATCACCAGTTCGTCCTGCAACCGTGATCGCAATTGGCTAAGCTGCCTGTTGTTGTCCGCCAGTTGTTCCGCGGTCAGCCACTCAATTTCGCGGACGTTCACTTTGCGCTCCGCCGGCGGCAGCGGTGTGCTGTCCGCACGCCCGACACGCCGCCCCTCGTCATAGGTCGAAGGCATTATGACCCGGAAGCGGCTGACCTTCCGGGGGGCAAACTGTGCCACGACGTAGAAGGGACCCGGCTTGCCTTTATACCGTGGCACGGGTACGGCCGCGCCGAGCGCTTGCCACCGGTTGCTGATCAATCCCTGAATCTCGATTTGGCGCGGCGAGCACTCCGTACTGGGCATCTCCCAGTAGATAAGCGCGCCCGGGTGAATTCGCACCATCGCCAGTTGCACAGGATTTGGCAAGATGACCTCGACAAAATTAGAGCAACCGGTTCCGGACCACGAACCAGATTGGCCCGTGTCGCCGTCAATCAGTTTCCAGGGGCTTTGGTCGGCCGCCGCCGCACCGGTGCGCACCAATGTTCCCAAAGTGGCCGGTTCGCGGTAAAGCCGGATCTCGTCGATGAGCCCCGGACAGGGCTCGCCGCTCGAAAGGTTCGCCCCGACGGACATGACCGACTGCATAGCGCCCAGGCTGAACGGCGTGCCCCGCCGTACGCCATCGGTCACCTCACGCCCGTCGAAGAACAAGGAAATGAAACCGCCGGCGCCATCCCAGCTCCCGGCTATGTGGTGCCACTCGCCCGGCTTCCAGGAATAGTCCCGGCCTTCGGTCGCCCCGGCCTCGAACCTAGTGCCGTTCCGGTCGCAGATGACCATGAACAGCCCGTTGCGGCCGCCCGCGCCGCTTTTGTACATGGAGATGCTTGCCTTCCCGGATGCTTCGCCGCGAATGTCAAAAAACCGGTGGTAGGCATTGTCCGCACTGGCAAAGTCCGGCCGGATCCACATCTCGATGGCGCCGGCTTCCGGGTTGAACTCCGCGGGCAAGGCAAAGCGCAGGGGTTTATCCGTAATCACTGCCGCCAGGCCGGTTTGGCCGGGAGCGGTTTGAACCGCAACGCCGAGCGGCGCCGGATCCGGCGGCCGGCGCGCAGGATCAAAAGAAATTGATAAAACTGCCGGGCCCGGCTGAGGAAAACCAGGGCCGGCCGGGACAGGTTTTTTAACGGTACAGGAGGACAATAGTTGGATACACAAGAGGGCCGTAAGGCAGAATGTGAAATGCATGATCCCGATCTTTGCCGGTGAATTCTGTCGCATAGCCATGGATAACCTCCTGATTTTGGCTTGGTAAAGTTAAGCGAAAAAAGCTTTTTTGTTGCCCCGTCTGGTCGCTCCAGTTATGATCCCCCGCGTGGTTGGCAATTTCAGGAGCGGAATTTATCACCTTAGTCTCCCACCTGAATAATTACAAAAAGATTATCAGCGTTACCGGCAATAGCGATATAATTTTTGATGCTTCTCCCGACTATCTTGCGGGGATACGCTATATTAGGAGTATGACAGATTAGCTCTTTTGGTAAAAATTGTCGAAAGTCCCGAAATAATTGGTGCTGACAGGAGGAATCGCCGTGAGTAATGATACGCTGATCGTCCCGCCCCTTTACCACCCGCCCGGCATGTGGGCCTGGGACTTCTGGTTCGCCAAACAGGGCTCGACCTACCATGCCTTCTATCTCCAGGCCCCGTGGTGTCTCGGCGAGCCCGGCCGCATGTACGGCAACGAGCATGTGGGCCATGCCACCTCCCAGGACCTCATCCACTGGACGGACCAGGGGCCGGCCTTGATTGCCTTCAAAGACACTTGGAATGACGCCAGTATCGCCACCGGCAGCGTGGTCGCACACGGCGGCAAGTGGTGGATGCTTTTCAGTGGGGTCGGCAATAAGGTCCGCGGCGTCGGCCTTGCCGAAAGCGATGACCTGATGCGCTGGCGGAAGGTGGGCGATGGACCCGTGGTGCCCTTCGGCAAGCCATTTGACGGAGTCTGGGAGGGCAAGCCGCTGCAGTGGGTGGCGTGCGCGGATCCGTATGTGTACCCCGATCCCGTTGCCGGCTGGTTCTACGCGATCATCAACTCGCAGGTCGTCGGTGTACCGATCAGCGAATCGGGTTGCCTGACGACCATGCGGTCCCGCGACATGAAAACCTGGGAGCCAGCTGGGGCCCTGACCTGTCCCGGCTGGTTCGAGCGGCTGGAAACTCCCCAAGTGTGGCAACACGGAGGGCGCTGGTACCTCTACTTCGGGGGAGCGCACGATCACGGCCTGTCGGAAAGGTATTGCAAGGAAATGCCGGAGGAGGTAGTGAAGTTGCAGAGTCGGGTGAACTGCGTCTTCACTGCCGACCGTTTCGAGGGGCCCTACCGGCCCACCGGCAAGTGGTGGTTCACTTTGCCGGATGGTAAGCGGGGTTACATCGCCAAGGTGCTGCCCGACCCGGATGGCCGAGAGATGCTCTTCATGGCTGTGGACGCCAAGCTCTCGCGACCCTATCCGGTAAACTACGCTGCGGATGGCTCCCTGGTGCTGGGAAAGCCTGCTGTGGCGACACCATTGTTGACTTGACGTAAATTATTGGATTAACGCAGCGGGAAGCGGCACGGTTGGCGCTAGTATTTAATATTTATCTGCCTCTGGCTCTGCCATGCGGAGCCACAACGAATGGATTTGCTGCCCATCAGGCTTTAGCGCCGGTGCTCACACCCGCCGAACTGAACGTCGCCATTTCATTATAGATCTTGAGCGACGCTTCGATAATCGAGAATGCCAGCGCGGCGCCGGTACCCTCGCCTAACCGCATTTCCAAATCGAGGATTGGTTTGATGCCAAACCGTTTGAAAAAGACACGGTGCCCCTTTTCCTGGGACAGGTGGCTGAAAAAGAGATAATCCAACACCGTTTTATTCATGCTGATCGCCGCCAATGCGCCGGCCGAGGAGATGAACCCATCAACCACAACCGGAATTCGCTTGGAGGCTGCGCCCAGGACGAGCCCGCAGATTGCGGCAATTTCAAAACCACCAAGGGCCGCAAGCGTATTTATAGGATCAACGAGCCTTTCCCGGTTCATATCAAGGGCCTTTTGAATTACCACCGCTTTTTTCACAAGGCTTGCATCGTCAATGCCCGTGCCCCGTCCGGTGACATCCGCAACCGGACAACCCAGGAAGGCGGCAAACAAGGCTGAGGATGGGGTCGTATTCGCAATGCCCATCTCGCCGGTGCCGATCAGGGTGACCCCCTCCGCATGAGCGGTCTGCGCCAGATCAATGCCTGTTTCAATCGCACGCCACGCCTCAGCGACCGTCATAGCCGGCCCGCAGGCGATATTGCCGGTGCCATGCCGGATTTTCTTCCGGCACAGGCCCGGGGCATGCGTCAACGGATCATCAACCCCCATATCAACCACGAGCAGTTCAGCGCCGACATGCCGGGCAAGCACATTAACCGCGGCGCCACCGGCCAGCATGTTCGCAACCATCTGGGGCGTAACCTCCTTGGGATAAGCCGAAACTCCTTCGGCCGCTACTCCGTGGTCGCATGCAAAACAGAAAATCTTCTTCTTGCCTAAGGTTGGTTTGATGTTCCCGGTCGCCAGGCAATATTGCAGAGCGATTTCCTCGAGCCGACCGAGACTGCCGCGTGGTTTGGTCAGGTCATCCAGATGAGCTTGTATGGCCGGTTGAATGGTTTTGTCCGCGGGCACAATCGAATCCATCGCTTTATTCCGTTGCTGCATGGGGTTCCTCCTCGGTTCATAGATCCCGCAGATGAAACATCTGCGTGGTTCCTTTTTTCCAGTTATCCCAGAGATACTCGTCTTCCCGGCCGTCGGCTATGAGGCGAAACGCGTGGCGAACCTGTTCCTCGTAGAACTCGCAGAAGGAGCCGATCTGGTCCATCCCGCCATTCACTTCGTGCGCTTCGGCCGGACAGGGCGCTCCGCAGAAATGGCGGATGGCGCAGCGCCGACACGGCTCAATGTTCTCCACCTTGCGCCCCGTCACTTGTTTGAAGGCGGCGCTTTTCAGAATTTTAGCCATTGGATCCCGGAAGAGATTGCCGCCCGCGAAATGGTCAAGGCCGATAAATTCACTGCACGGGAAAACATCTCCATTTGGCGCCAAAGCAAAAAAACAGCGTCCGCCCCCGCACGGGGAAATATCGCACATCAGCCGCCTGGCCGCCGGCGCGACAATGCTCACGATAATGTTGGCGAAATTGGCCACGACTATCTTCCTGCCCGTCCGGTGGAAAAGCTCATTCGAACGCTCCAGCGCTGCCAGGAAGTACTTGGCCGCCGCAGGATCGGCCGGCCTGACTTTCCGTGCCGGCGGCAACGTACACCGCACGATATTCAGCATACAGGCCGGCACTTTCATCGCGTGCAGGAAATCAACCATGGGCGTCAGATGGCGCATGTTTTCGCGGGTGACGGTGCAGATAACATTGCAACCGGGATATCCGGAGAGTTTTTCCATTGTCTCATTGACCTTCGCAAAGACTCCGCGACCATCCCAGCTTTTCCGTGTGCGGTCCGCTATCCGCGGCTGGTGGCCATCAAGCGAGAGCCCGATGCCCACTCCATGCCCTGTCAGGAATTCGATTGCGCGATCGTCCAGCAACGTTCCATTAGTCTGCACGCCAAAACGAAAATCAGCGGCATACCGCTCGATGCCGACAAACACGGCTTCCCGGTTGAGCATCGGTTCGGCGCCATGGAATACGATCTGAGGGCGCGTTCCGGCCGGCAAGGTTGATCGGAAGTACTGCTTGAGCAACGCCAGGGCATGGAGAACTTGCTTGACGGACATGTGTGCTCCATGCCGACGCATGGCCGCGGGAATATAACAATAGCGGCAATTGAGATTACACTTTTCGGTCGGATTGAAATAAACCGCCGATGGTTTCAGACCGAAGCGCAGGGTATGCATTTCGCGGGAAAATTTCTTTTCCTCCCGCCGAAATGCCCGGATGAATGACGGCGATGATAATGCATCGGCCAGCTTGTTTTTCCTGATCAGCGCCCAGAAGGCCGTATCGGCCTGGATCAAGGCCATATAGGAAGTGTGTCCGATATCCACCGGCGCAAAGGAGGGACCATTGCCGGAATTAGCGTAGCGGCCCCGCGAGGGGGCCGCTACGTGGGTTTGGGAATTGCCAACTGGACTCATTTTTTCGCTTTTTTGTCCATGAGAATGTAATGCGACAGACCTGTTCCCCGGGCTTTGCAGCTTCTGCGGTGCGCGATCACTTGTGTTTTCTTACTCATCGCTCATCCCTCCTTGGTTGTGTTGTTGCGGCATAAAAAAAAGGATTCCGGCAGCCTATAAGGCTCACCGGAATCCTTTTCCATCAGATTCCAATTATTCAGGTGTTCAGCAGGTCTTCTGACTTTCGGATCATCCCAGGTGTTACGGCCTTCCCGCTCGGATACCTCAGCATTCACCGACGATGAGGCTCTAAACAGTGGCTGACTTACTTAAGGCAACTCCCGGTCCCCGATTACAGCGGCGGGCCCGTCACGGATTTTCACCGTATTCCGATATGCTGACCCCTATTTCTGTGCTTTTCTATAAGCTACATAAAAGATGACCTACGGTCAATATTTTTTTGCTATTTTTTCAGCCACCGGTACAAGTATTAATTTTTGCGGCTGGAATAAAATCTGAATTCCGTTAATCATTGCATTGTTTCCAGATTTACGGTGATTTGACTGATCCGCGGCGTATTGAGCGAATTATAGGCTCCAACGGCCAGCCGGTACTGCACCCATTTCCCTCTAAACAATGTTTTATCTACACGCTCCCCAATGTTGAACCAACTGTCTCTGCCGACCGGGCCCTGCCAGAGAGTTTTTTCCAATGCGTCCCTGGAATCGGCCAGTCGGAATTGCGCTTTCACCCAGGTCTTATGCGGAATATCGGCAACACATTCGAACGAAGCAACCCCACACTCCTCGTCGAGTTCAAATGGCATGGATGTATAATATTCATCCGGACCCCGGTCCATGACATTGCCAACGTCAATATTGCCCATGCCGTGAATGCCTTCGCAGGGCAGGTTGATCGTGTTTTTTTCATCAAACCCGCCGGGGCCATTATACCAGACCGTGGAGTCGCATATATGATTGCCGTCGACTTTATGATTGGCAACGGCCAGGTCAATCCAACCGTCTTCGTTAAAATCAGCGGCACAATTTGCGGTCGCCGCATGGGTGCGCAGCAATTTCCGCTTATGCGGCAAGAACCCCTTTTCCTTCTGGTTCCAGTAAATGAAGGAATCAACGTCGCGCATCCTGCCGTCCTGGTACGAAGACACAAAAATATCCAGCCAGCCGTCATTATCGAAGTCAGCTATCGCAAAAGATGCAACGGCATAGGCCGGCAGAAGTGTTTTCCTGTTTTCGCTGTACCCCTCGGCCGACCCCCAGTATATATAGACGAAGGCCTCTTGAAGAGCGGTAACGTCATGGAGATAACCGCCGATGATGAGTTCGGGATAACCATCCTTATTGAGATCGGCAACTTTTACATTGGAAGCCATGCGCACATTGAGAACCTGGACATTGTCAAAACTATACCCCTTCGGCCCACCCCATAATATGAAACTCTCGTTTCCATAAACCATGGAGACGAAAATATCCAGCCAGCCGTCATTATTCAGGTCGGCGCAAAATATTCCGCGTGGTTCCTTGTGTTTTTTTCCCTTGTATTCCAGCTTGATTTTAACGCTGTTTTCAGGAAGGAACCCTTTTTCCGATCCATAAAATATCGTCATCTGGGAGTTGTCGAAACCGACAAATGCCAGATCGAGAAACCCGTCGCGATTAAAGTCCCCAGTAATTAAATTTATTGCCCTTGCGGTGGGCAACACAACATCAGGAGTATAACTGTATCCTTTTGCCGAGCCTTTGAATATGTAAGAGCCGGGGTCGAGCCAGGGTGAAAGTTCGGCGGTATTCGCAAATACCAGATCAGGGTACCCGCTATCATTTACATCACAGCAAACCATGTCGCAGGCGCCCCAGGATTGCAGATCGATGCGGTTCGCTCTGGTAAATCCCGCGGGCCCACCGGGATAAACGAATACATCGCCATTGCCAATCCGCGACCCGCTGTGCCGGTTTAGAACAACCAGCTGCGGTTTCTTTTCCTTGCCTGCACGGACAACCACTGCACGCGTGGGATCATGGGCCAGAAGACGTAGCGGCTCCTTTGAGAGCCCGCCGGCATTCGTACAGAAAATGAGCGTTTGGCAGGTATAAGACTCTTCCGTATTGCCCTGGCCGATGACAATGTCCTGGTAACCCTGGCCGCTGAAATCGGCGAGGGCCACATCGCAGGCATTGAGGGTATTCAAGGCGCACCGGTTCTTTTCACTCCAGCCGCTTGCATCTCCATAATAAATCCAGGACACCTCCTTGCCGGTCGTGGTATCCCGGCAGGCAAAAACAAGATCGGTAAAACCATTTTTGTTGATGTCGCCACTTGCCACCGCGCGGGCATTTTCACAGCTAAAAACCAGGGGAGCACCTAATTTGAAGTCTGCATAGGGATAGAGAAAACATTTGTTCTTATGGCCAACGAACACATAAGTCTGTGTTTCGGCTGAATCTTTTACTTTCAGCGCCAGCGTCTGGAGCCGGGAAGAACTCTCTTTCACTGCCTGGAGATATGTTTCATCAACCTTGGCAGCCGGTTTATAATCCGGATCTTTATCACATAATTTTGCATGATCGCTTTTAAAATCAAGACCATTGGATGATGCTTTGATTATGAAGCAGCTGCCGTCGGTTTTTTTTATTAAAAGATGATGTTTCCTGCCCCTGCCGTCCCAAATGGCGGCAATTTGCTCCGCCTCGGGAAAGTCATGTGCCTCGTATACGCCGATGGGGAACCCCTTGTCCCCCTGGTAAAAAATCTTGATTTTCCCCTCAGAAATAAACGCCAGGCTTGTTCGGTCGGTTCCTTTGAAATCGCCCGCGGCCACCGCGGAAGATTTAGGCGCCGGCAAAAAATCCAGGTATTTATTGGTCAGGCCTTCCTCGGCGCCATAGAGGATGGCCGCGTTGAGATGCTGGTTCATCCCGTCCCATCCACAGCCGACAACAAGATCGTCATAACCGGCGCCGCTGATATCCGCGACTTCCGCGCACCATGACCCACGGATGAACAGTTCTTCTCTTTGTTCGGGAAAATGGACCGGGTCGGGGTAGAGATATACCGGGACATTTTCCTCATGCTTCTGGGAATTGCAGAAAAATAAATCAACATAACCGTTGCGGGTAACATCGGTCTGGTGAATGCGCTGCAATATTCCTTTTCGGGAAACATAGAGGTTCTGTCCACCATTGCCGAAGGTCCCCTTGGAAAAGTCGTCAAATCCTTTGGTTATCAACTGCCTTTTCACGCTGCTTCTCCTCGATTTAACTGCGCATGTCGGCAACACTGTCGGTTAAAGTCCGTGTCCTTGCTTTGACTTCTTTTTCCGACCGGGAATTGCTTTTGGGGAGGCATGGACAACTCCGTCCGTCGAAACCCGGCCTGACAAAGCTTTTGCATGGCGTGGCGGGAATATGTCAGACGGCGGACATGATGTCAATCTTGGAGGGACCACCAATTCCCCCCTTTACTTCATCCCGACTTGGCTTATCCTGTACAGCACTTCAGGCGACACAATTTTAGGGGCGCACCTCCAAGGACATTTGATGTTGAGGTATTGTTTTTGCTCCATAAAGATGGTTGCGCGATCAAAGAGATTCCTGTTGAATGGAATGCAACAGAGGGATCTAAAGTTAACGCATTAAGAGATTCAATTGGAATGGCGTCGGCAATTTTTGGTCTTTCGTAAAATACATTCAGGGCCATTAATTTGGAGCGAGTATCGGTTTGAATCATTAAGATGGAGGCAAAAATGAAGAGAGGAATCCTTATGAGTTGCCTGGCAATCATCATGGCTTGTGCATCTTGTGTAAAAAAAGACAGCTTGAAAGTTATTGACAAAGAAATCAGGTATGTAAAAGACGGCATTACCACAGTGCCCAGACCTGCGCCTATACCCGTTCAGAGTCGTTTAGATATTCCCGCCTTGCCTTCGACAAATTTTGAGGTTCCGTATCCCTGGAAAACAGAAAACCTTTCGTCTTCAACAAACCCGAATTTTGCTTATAAAGAACCGGACAAACCATGGATTGTTCAGTTAGCTATCTCGTCGCGTTATACATTCGATACGAGAGAAGGCGCGCAAGATTATAAAGCCTGGTATCGTGTATCAAATGATGATGGCAAAACCTGGCCTGAATTAAAGCCTGTTATAAAACAAGGCCAAGGTTTCGACCTTATGAAGCCTGTTCCCGGAGTCGTAATCGGTAAGAATAGTTTTTGTCCGGCAGGAACTTCGCCAATTTTGCGAGCATCGAATGGCGAAATTATGGTTCCGTTTTATTCATGGCCGCTGGATGAAAAGGGCGAGCTTTATGATCCTTATAAGGCAAACACATATACTGTTGCCGGGGTATTGATTGGCAAATGGACGACAGATGGCAAAGACATGCTTTGGGATTCCAGCCAAACTGTGGATTTGGATGTTAAAGCGGCAACCCGCGGAGCAGATGAGCCGACAATCATCGAACTCAAGAAAAAGGGTTCATTTGTTATGGTAATAAGAGGTTCTAATGAAAGATGCCCCGATAAAGCAAAGATGCCGGGAAGACGCTGGGTTGCTTTTTCAAAGGACTATTGCCGCACTTGGACAAAACCGGAACCCATGACATATACCGACGGGGAGCTTTTTTACAGCCCATCTTCATCTTCAATCATTATTCGGTCTGTATTAAATCAGAAAGTTTACTGGATTGGAAATATAAGCCGGACAAACACAGATGGAAACAGCCCTCGATATCCTCTGATAATTGGCGAAGTAGATGAAGCCAAAGGCGCATTGATAAAAGGCACTATTATCAGCATTGATGATATCAATCCCAGGTATGATTCTGAAAAAATTCAGCTATCTAACTTTCAGGCATATCAGGATCCCCGCACCGGTAATATTTTGGTTGTCTTGTGCAGACTTGATTTTGATTGGTGGCTGGAAACCAGTAAAAAGCCCGTGAATTGGTATTTGATATCTGTTCCGGTTAAATAAGCATAATCAGGATCGTGTCTCGGCAAACGACATTTCCCGCAGGCAACGATTTATTTGCGCCGCAAGACGAGAATTCGTTTTAAGCCTGCGACCGAATCGTCCTTTATCCTTTGAACTTTTCGCGGTGTATTATATAGTGCCCCGCGAACAACTAATAAATCGAGGAAATCCTATGCCGCGCATTACCGACCAGTTAAAACAAGGCCGGAGGCTGTTGTCTGACGGCGCCTGGGGCACGTTCCTTCAGCGTAAGGGGCTTAAGCCGGGCGAATGTCCCGAATTGTGGTGCGTGACCCATCGCGCCGACGTGCTGGATATTGCCCGAAGCTATGTGACCGCCGGCGCCGACATGATCAAAACAAACAGTTTCGGCGGCTCGCGCTTGAAACTCAATGCCTACGGCCTGGGCGACCGCGTGACGGAACTTAACCGCTCCGCCGCCGCCATTTCGCGCGAGGTCGCCGGCCGGGAACGATCGGTGATTGCTTCGATGGGACCCACCGGCAAGCTTTTATTGATGGGCGATGTCACCGAACAGGAACTGTATGCCGCGTTCAAGGAGCAGGCCCAGGCGCTGGAGGCCGGCGGCGCCGATGCGGCGCTGATCGAATCCATGTCGGCCCTGGACGAGACCTGCCTGGCCATCAAGGCCGCCCGTGAAAATACCCGGCTTGAGATCATCAGCACGCTCACCTTCGAACGCACGGTCAAAGGGAATTACCGGACCATGATGGGCGTGAGCCCATCCGACATGGCAAAGGCCTGCCTGGCGGCCGGGGCCGACATTATCGGCGCCAATTGCGGACACGGGTTTCTTCAAATGATTGAGGTCGTGAAAGAAATCCGCGCGGCGGCGCCGGAGGCACCCATTCTCGTGCACGCCAATGCCGGCATGCCTGTCAACCGCAACGGAGTGGATATGTTCCCGGACACGCCCGCAATGATGGCTGAGTTTGTGCCCGCCCTTCTGGACGCCGGCGCAAATATCATCGGCGGCTGTTGCGGCACCACGCCCGAACACATTGCCGCCATCGCCCGGGCGTTGCGCGGCGCAACGCGCTGACTTCATCACTGCCGTTTCTTTTTGGCCACGGCCCGCCTCGCTTCGCTCGGCTCGGTTTCGCGTTTACCCGGATAGCGCTTGCTCACTGCATAACAGGGGAACATGCCCGATGCACACGTTGCGGATCAGGGCCGTTATAAGCCGGCGTCGGCATCCGGCTTGTTGGGCATTTGACTCTTCCCGGCATGGCCATCTTCCGGTAAAGGCGCGACCAAATCGGGGTCGAGCAGAAACCCCTGGCTTTTGAGGCGGCACTGCAAGTCGGATACTGAAAGCAAATGGGCGTCACCATTCGACTGTTGAACAGCCAGTGCCGATGCCGTGCCCGTTACCGCGCCTGTGAGGGCGCACGTTGGGATTGCCCGGGTGACATCCCAGACCGTCGTATCGGCGGAGATGCAGCGACCCGCGACGAGCAGATTGTGGTTATTGACGCCGCAGAGCGCACGCCAGGGGATGGCATACACCGGCCCCTGTTTCCGCCAGTCGCCGGTGAGGCCCACGGCATCATCGAACCATCCGTGCATATGCTGTTCGCCGAGGGAGAAGGAACCTACCAGGCGACGGGTCATGCGGAAGCAAGCGATGGTGGGCAGCGAAACGATTTGAATATCAGCGTCCGGATGCCGGGTACGGATATCGGCCAGTTGCCTGCGCATCAGATCGCGTGTGCCCAGGATATGAGCCGTAACCTGTTCCGCATCGTCACCCCGAAAAAAGGGACCCACCGCCCCATCTTGCTTGCCGCAGGGACTGTAGGCGTTGGACAGAAAGTTTATACTCAGGCCGTTCTCCTGCAGGTGATAAAACCAACCGGCAAGAACATTTGTATCCAGTGATTCCGTCTGCTCTCCCGCCAGGAAGCAGATGTCAGCATCGCCCGTGGCATCAACTACGGCCCGGCAAGCAAGGGCGCTCCGGCCGCTCTTGCTCTCCACGACCAGGTGGCTGATCAGATTGGATTTATGGCGCACAGCACAAACACGGGTATCGTACAGCAGTTTCACCCCGGCATTGCCGACGAACTTTTCGAGTGCAAGCAGGTAAGACGCCGGATTGAAGTCCACTTGGTAGCGAATACGCTTGCGTTCCTCCGGATCGCCGCCGGGTTGCCAGCACGGCGGAATCCCAATGAAGCAAGCCGATCGATTGTCACGGCGCAGGTCCGCGACGGAGAGCTTGAGCAGTTCTTCAGGCAATCCGCCGATGACCTGCCGACCGCGACCGTCGCACAACGGCAACCACAGGATGACATTGCCAAGCGTGGCAAGGCCGCCGAGCGCACAGGTTTTTTCCAACAGGCAGACGGACATTCCATTACGCGCAGCAGCTACAGCTGCGGCTACACCCGCAATTCCGCCGCCGGTCACGATAACATCATATGCTCCCGTAACCGGCAATTTTCGCGAAGGTTCAAGGATGGTCGCCACCCTGGTCTGTATGCGTTCTGTGTTCATATCCTCTGGCTGGACCGCAGACCTTGAACACAAAAGGCCGGAACCTCCCGGCGCCGGAAGTAGGCCAGGTTCGGACTGGCGGCTGGCTCGGCCACACGGGAGACCACGGCGGGATGCCAGAGGTGCAGGGCGCCGGCTTCCATGATCAGCGACCGACCACGTACGCCGGCCTTGTGCAGACGCATGGAAAAATCGTCATCCTCAAGTCCCCAGCCGACATAGGCTTCGTCAAATCCGTTGACCCGCTCGATATCCTCGCGGAAGATTGAAAAATGACACCCTAAAATTTTGGGCTTATGACGCTTGGCCAGGCCGAAGCGGCGCAACCATGCATTGCGCTGAAATTGACGGTGCGCGCGACGCAGGTGGCTTCTGTCCGCATCCTCCCAGAGAACTTCCAATAACCGGGGATGCATCGCCTGCTGGAGCGCCTCTTCCGTTTCCACATCGCCAACACATGCCCGGTTGGCCGCTAGGAACCAGCCACGGCGTGCCGACTTTACATGTGCCATGACCGCATTCGGCAAGAGGAGGATATCGCAGTCCAGTGAAATGATGTAATCGCCGCTGGCTTGACGTAGGGCGTTGTTGCGCGCGGCGGCCAGGCGGTAGCCGCAGTCCTCCTGCCGAACATAGCGAACGGGAAATGGCAGATCCGGAAACACTGCCTGCATCCGGCTCACATTGTCTGCGCTGGAGCCATCATCCGAAACGACCACTTCATCCACGCGCTGGGTACTGAGTGCCAGTGCCCGCAGGCAGGCAATCAGCATGATCGGCCGGTTATAGACGGTTACAATGACGGTGGTTTTCATAATTCCTGTAAAATAATATCCGCGGCGTGCTCCGCGGCCTGCGGATCGCCCAGCGCTTGGCTGACGCGGTTAAGGCCGGCCAGCATCGCTTCCCGTTCGGGTCCGTCGCGTAGGAGCGGCGCCAGCGCCGCGGCCATCGCTTCCGGACGCGCCTTATGTTGGATGAATTCCGGACACAGGCGCTCGCCAGCCACGATATTGACCATGCCCAGGTAAGGCACACGGATCAGAAGCCGCCCGATACAATAGGTGGCCCAGGCCACGCGGTAAACCACGAGCATGGGACAGCGCATCAAAGCCGTTTCGATCGTGGCCGTGCCGGACGCCACCAGCGCCGCGCGCGCCTGGCGCAAGACCTGCCGCGTCTGCCCGGCTACCACGGATACATGCTCCGGCCCCTTGCCCTGCTGACCCATCACGGTACGTACCCAGCCGGCCACTTCCTCCGACGGTGCGGCGATGATGAATCCGGCGTCGGGAAATTGCCGTTGTACATGCGCCGCCGTCGCCCACATCACCGGCAGGATGCGATTAACTTCATGATAGCGGCTCCCGGGCAAAAGCGCAATACGCGGTTCGCCTTGCCAGGGTAATGGCGCCAGAGGCGCCGCGCGCGCTGCGGCCGCCTGCGCCACCAACGGGTGACCCACAAAATCCACGCGCAAGCCGCTATCCTTGAACACGTCCACTTCGAAAGGAAAAATCGCCAGCAGGCGATCCACGACCCGCGCCATCCGCGGAATGCGGCCGCGGTTCCAGGCCCACACTTGCGGGCAAATATAATAGAGCACTTTTAAGCCCAACGCATGCGCACGGGCGGCAAACCGGAGATTGAATCCCGGATAGTCCACCAGCAGAATGGCATCCGGCCGGCGTTCACGGGCCAGCTCCAGCATCGCGTTAAATACCCGGTTAAAAAAACGAAACCGGAACAGGACTTCCGTCAGGCCCAAAACCGCCATGTCGCGAACGTCATAATGGATTTCCATGCCGGCCGCGCGCAGATTATCGCCGCCGATGCCGAAGCACTCGAGGTCGGGCCGGCGCCGGCGGATTGCCCGCACCAGGGCGGCGGCGTGCATATCGCCCGAAATCTCCCCGGCAATGATCATGATGGATGGAGGTTTCATGGCATGAATTTACCCGCTAACCACGCGAAAGGAACGCGAAAGCTGTTAACTTATCCGGCGTCAGGTGTTCAGTGTTCGGGCATCTGGTGTCCGGCATCCGGAGTCCTCTTCAGTCTTCTCCGGGCTGCCATCCGTCGTCTGTCGTCCATCCTCAAGTAAGCGCCTGACCGCGGATCTGGCGGCAGATGGCCGCCGCCAGTTTCAGGGCCTCCGCTGCTTGCTCGCCGCTGACGACCGGCGCGCCGCGCGTGCGCACGCATTCGACAAACGCTGCCAATTCGTTTTTCAGCGGTTCGCTCTTCTCGATCGGCACCTTGCTCCGTTCGATGCGCGCCTCGGTCTTGCGGTAGATTTCCCCGGCCTGCTTTTCGTAATCCAGCGAGATGTAGGCATCCGCCTGGAACACGCGGATTTTACGTAAATGTTCCGGGCTGATCCGGCTGGTGGTCACGTTGGCCACACAGCCGTTTTCGAACTCGAGACGCACGTTGGCGATATCCTCGCTGGGACTCAGGACCGGCACGCCTACGGCGTGAAACTCGCGCACGGGCGAGCGCACCAGGTGCAGGATGATTTCCAGGTCATGGATCATGAGGTCCAGCACCACGCTGACCTCCGTACCGCGCGGGGACTGTCCCGCGCGGGCGGGCGGGTAGGGCTGCAACCGGTGCGCCTCGATGAACCGCGGCCGCGTCAAAATGCCTTCCAGAAATTGCATCACGGGATTAAAGCGCTCGACGTGACCCACCTGCAGGACCAGGTTCTTCTGCTGGGCTTTGGCCACCATGGCCTCGGCATCGGCCATGCGCGTGGCAATCGGTTTTTCCACCAGCAGGTGCACACCACGTTCGAGAAAGGGCGCGGCCGCTTCGAAATGCTTGTCCGCCGGCACCACGATGCTGGCCGCCTCGACCATCCCGGCTAATTCGGCCATATCCGGTATGGCCCGTGTTCGATAGCGCTTGGCAATCTCTTCGGCCCGCGCCTGGTTGAGGTCATACACCCCCGCCAATTCGGCCGTCGGCAATTCCGAGTAAATACGGGCATGCCACTGCCCCAGACTGCCGACCCCCACCACGCCAACACGGACTTTATGATCGCTCATAGTATCAGCCCTTCCAACAAAATTACAAATTCCAGATTCCAAATTCCAAGGAAATTAAATCAAAATCTAAAAAAGACAAACTTCTAATTCGAACCGCTCTTATTTTTTTTATCTTCCACTTCCACCGCGATGAATGCCAAATTTTGTTTGTCCGCGGCTTCAATGATTTGTTCCCGTTCCAGCAAGATGGTTCGGCGAGCTTCCATGGCCAGCACCGCCGCCTTGATTTTTTTCAGTACTGCCATGGTGCGCAAGCCAACCACGGGAATGTCGTAGCGCATGTCGTGGCCCTGCCGCGCCACCTTCACCACCACGGCGCCGGCGCCCCCCAGCTTCCCGGCGCGCAGCATGGTCTCGTCCGTGCCCTCAAAGGCTTCCACCGCCAGGATCACGCCTTCCTTGACCACGACGGTCTGCCCGATTTCCAGGGCGCTGGTGGCCTTGGCCGCCTGGAGTCCCAGTTCGATATCCAGCCGTTCGCGCTCGGTCGGCGCGCGGCGGCTGAGCAAGCCCGGGGCCGGCATGGTGTCTTCCATAAACCTGTAGGCCGGCAGGAGCTCGACCCCGATGGCATGAAGTTCATCCCCGATGGCGCCGAAAATGGTTCGGGCGTTCCGGTCTTTCAGACGGGCCAGGATCGCCAGCGCGCGAACATCCAGGCGGACATGAAAAAGATTCGAAGGCGTAATCTGGCCGGCCATAACCGCCTGGACGACCCCATGCTGACGAAAGGCTTCCAGCATGGCCTCCAATTGACCGACATGCAGCCACACGACTTGATCGGCCGCCTTTTCGATTACCGGATCGGTTTCCCCGTGGAACGCAACGGCCACAACCTGCCGCACGCCCTGTTTTCGGGCGCCTTCCGCCAGGAGTCGCGGATACGCGCCGCGCCCGGCAATGATTCCCAATTTTTCCGGTATGGCCTGATTCATGTTGCTCCTTTATCCCCCGTGCACTCTGGCGGCATTTCTGATCTTTTATACCCGCAAAGACCTTGAAGAAGAAGAAAAATATTTACCAATTTCCGGCTCCTTGAAAAAGATTCTCTTGGGCACTTGATCCGGCGTTATGCTGAAGCCAATAACAATGGATAAGTGTAACGGGCCTAGCTGGAAATACGGATGCGAGCGAACTTGAAGGGGCCGGGTTATGAATTCCAAGCGGAAGGCAATAGCGCTTGTCCGGCTTAAGTCCGGATCGCGCCGCGCAATTTACCTTTGCCGCCACTTGTCCGGACCGGGCAATTGTGCAAAGGGTCGTTGCCCAAATCAGTTGGCTAGAAAAGGTGTCCGTCCGAGAAGCTTGGTATAAATATTATTTTCTCGAGTTGGCCATTTTCATCTCCCCGAATTTTCTGACACAGATTCCGCTTGCACGTTCCCAGTGATCAAGGCGCAATCCGAAAAGCCAGTTGAAAGAGGCAATAAACCAGACGACGGATGACAGATGACGAACCTAAGGACGGAGGGGAAAGACTGACGACTAACTGGCTTTTCCGGCAGACCTTATTTGCTTGCATGAGAAGGCTTGGCCCCGATGCTCACGAACGGAAGAACATCGCCTTGTTCCAATTCACATTGGACGGATCGCCGACGGCCGTTTGATCCGTGAGCCGGGAAGACGCTTAACCGGCGATTTTTCCCGCATTGTTTGCAGTTCCTTTTGCAGGTTATCGTTGTTTTCCTGCAGTTTGCCACTGGAGCAGCGCGCCTCCATCTGCGCCCGTCGGGTGGCTTCATACCGTTGGATAATCTTTTCGCGATCCCATGGCATGGCCTGGCCGGCCGGCAGCTGTTTCTCCAATTGCGACCACATGCCATAGAGCCCGCCATCTACCGGGATGCGTTCGCGCTGGACATTCAAAAGTGCTGCCGCATTTTGCCCGCACAACGCCTCCGCCTCGTCCAGCAGGCGCTGGCAGGTCTTGTAAAAATTCAACGTCAAATAGGGGCGCTGGAACGTTTGGATTGACGCCGACATTGCCGGCGTCGCCGCTATCCGCCCTTCCATGTAATTCAAATATTCCGCCATTTTACCAGCCGCCGGGCCGTAAAAGCCGTCCATGAAGGTCTTAATCAAAAGTGCCGGGTCCTGGTCGGGATTTTGCATCAGCTTCAGTCCCAGCCAGCGTTTCAGGGCAAAGAAACTGGTGGTCTCGCTTTTTTCACATTCCACAAACATTATTTCCACATTGCTGTCATGAAACAGTTTCAGATCTGGTTGCAGGCAACGCAGGTTCACGTAGGGCGAAGGAATATCCTCGTAGTTAAATGAATATAGAATCCAATAATCCCAGACGGCCAGGTGCTGGGCTATTTTTGACCAGCCGACCAGGGTTTCGTAAGGTTTGCGATTAGCCGGGTGGGTCATCGGACGAAACAGATCGGGATGGTCATCGCGCTTATTCTTTGGCGGCGGCCATTCGGCGTTCAATTGGGCCACACGAATCATGACGTTGTCGCGGGACCGGATCGTCCTGGGCGGCTTGAGGGTCGTCTGATAGGCAAATGTTTCGACCAGCACGTCGGGATATTCGGCTTTAATCCCATCGGCCAATGAGTTCAGCAGGTCAACCAGGGGGCCGCTGACCGCCCCTTCCCGTTCGCAGAATGCCTTGCATTCCGGGCACTGGCAAACCAACTCGTTATCATTTTGCTCGACAGCGTAGATCCGCGGCGGCTGGCATCCGGCCCTGGCTGCGGCTTCGCGGTCTTTGGCGATAAATCCTTTCAATTGTTTGAGCATCAGCTTGCGGACTTCCGGATGCGTCAGGCAAATCTGGCCGGGTCCAACGCCGTTGGAAGAGACCACCCGCACGCCGGCCTCGTTCAATGCCAGATATTCGGGATGGTTGGCAGGCCATTCCTTCGAATAGTAATAAAAGGTATGACAGCCGTTGGGTGCGCCATAGACCCTTCCAGATCCAAAGGCTGATGTGGACTCTTTATTTCGGAAGCGGAAGCGCTCGGTATCGATGCCGATATCTGCGGCTGTGTAAATCCGCCGGTCCCAAAATGCCGGCTGGCCGCGGATATCCATTTTTTTCAGGACCAGGTCGGGCCGGGCCGGGATCGTTTCCGTAAATTCGTCGAACCAATGACAGTCAACCTGCTTTTCCAGGAACTCGTAGACCGCATAGAGCGTGCCGCGCGGCCGACCGCCGGCCAGGACCAGGTTTTTCCCACAGCTCTTAATGATCCATTCCTCGTCGCCCATGGTGGCCAGGTCAAGGCCCTGCTTACGGGCAAAATCCGTCCAACCGACGTAAATGGCATGCGGAGGTATAACGGCATTGGTCTCGGAAACCACCGCAAAGCGGTCCCCCGTGATCTTCTGCAGGTGCGCGCCCAAGTCCTCCACCGCGAATTGTTCAGCCGGCGTGGGCTTGGCGCTTTGGACGATCGCATAATCGGTTTGGCCGTTACGCGCGAGATCCAGTTCTTGCGCTTCCGCGTCCGGATTGCCGAACAATCCCGCCAAAAAGCCCACGGTTACTAATCCGCTGATTGCGAACAAGTGATACATGACTTGTTTTCCTCGCTCTCGCTTTATTTTTTTAACTATACCATGTTTAGGAACATTTTTCGCCACCGCTTGACTATGAGAAAAATTGTTAAAATATATCCTGAAAACACATCGCTATTCAATCCCTATATTCAGAACACACCCCGGTTTTTTACAAATTGAAAGGACTTGCCGGTGTCCGGTCACTCAGGCTATACTGATTTAAATGACGGGGCCGATGGATAACGGATAAACCTTATGGCCGAGTTAGTTAACACTTTTTCCTGGTCCATTTCCGCACGGGCGGATTTTGAAGAGTGCCCGCGCCGCCGGTACCTGGCCAAGTACGCTATGTGGGGCGGATGGAAGGCGGATGCCCCGGACTTGGCCCGCGCGGCTTACCGGCTGGGCAAAATGGAAAACCGGTTCACGCTCCAGGGCAATGCCGTGGAACGTGCCGTCATGTGGGCGTTTCGGCAGACGCAGGCGGGCAAGCCGGTCACCGTAACCCAAGCCTATGAAACGGTCGTCAAGCCTTACCTGAATCAATGCTGGAACGCGTCTAAAAAGAAACTGTGGCAGGCCAATCCCAAAAAGCATTGTTGTCTGCACGAACATTACTACCCCGCGCATCACCATACGCCCGAGGCGGACATGACCGCGCGCATGATCGAGCAGATCAAGCGCTGTCTGGCTAACTTTCTGGAGCAGGTCCTTCCGCGCCTAGGGTCCGTGCGTCCGGAGCAGGAGGTGCTAATCGCGCACGCGGATGGCGGCGACCCTGAATCGTTTCTGTTTGAATCCATCAAGGTCTATGCCATCCCGGATTATGCCTATCGTTCGGAGGATCTCCTGCACATTCACGACTGGAAGGCGGGGAGCGAGAAACCGGCGCACCAGGACCAAATGGCTATTTACGGTCTCTGGGCCCATACCAAACACGCCCTCCCGCCCGAGCGCATCCAGGTGCACCTGGAATACCTCTCGAAGGGCGCCACCCAGAGCATGGCCCTGACCGATCACGACCTGGAGTACGCCCGCGGGTTAATCCGCGAATCAGTCGCATCAATGGCTGAATACCTGGTGGCAGGCGACATCCGCAGGAACCAGTCCCTGCCGCAGGAAGACTGGGAACAATCCGCCGATCTCGATACCTGCCGGCAATGCCGGTTCTACGAGCTTTGCAAAAGCGAACTGGAACTGGCCTGAGTTTATAATGCCGCCGGGGAGTCAAAGACCCAGCCTGGCCTGCACCGCCGCCACGGTTACGCCGGTGATGGCAATGCGTTTATGGCGCGAGCTGTGCCCGGCCACAATAATCAAGTCGCGCGCGGGCACATCCAGTATCCGGCTGAGGAACGCGATCAACGCATCGTTGGCCTTGCCATCCACCGGGGGCGAGCGCAGGCGGATCTTGACGGCATCCCCATGCAGACCCTGTACTTGATCCTGCGCGGCGCGCGGACAGGCATGCACGGACAGCATCACACCGGTTTTGGTTGCGGTAATCCAGTTCATGACGCAGGCCAGTATAGAATCGCGCATCGGCAAAACAATCTCAAACGCGTATCAAAAAAAGTTTATTTTTTCTGTTGACAGCGCCCGACTGTTTCTATATATAGAAACACCATGCAATACACAACCCTGAAAGACTACCTCGCGCTGGCCGGGGAATATGACCTGATCCCGGTCTGCAAGGAAATGCTGGCCGATCTCGAAACGCCGGTCTCCGTGCTCCGGCGTTTCGCGGATAATCCGAACGTGTTCCTGCTCGAAAGTATCGAGGGCGGTGAAACCTGGGGCCGCTATTCCTTCATCGGCGTCGAGCCTGAGCTTTTATTCGAAATCGAACACACCGACTCGCCTGGGCGTAGCGCTTCGGCGGAGCATGGCGTCACGGACCCGCAATTGCTCCGGCGTCTGCGGCCCGTGTACCAAGGCGTGCGCGCGGCCCCCATGCCGGGCCTGCCCCGCTTTTTCGGCGGAGCCGTGGGTTACATCGGCTACGAAGCCGTCCGCGAGTTTGAGCGCCTGCCGGCGCCCAAGCCGGTCCGTGGCGGGAGCCGGCCGATCAGCCGCTTCCTGAAAGTGGATAACCTGATCGTGTTCGATAACCTGCGCCACACGATCAAGATCATTGTCTGTTCCCGCCCCGCCGACCAGGCTACGCCGGCACAGGCCTATGAAGCTGCCTGCCGGAAAATTGCGGCCATCGAGACGATCCTCCAACAACCGGCGCCGCGCACCGAAAACCGCGTCTATCCGCCGGTGGCGTTTACCTCCAATATGACGAGCGCCCAGTACCAGGCCATCGTCCGCAAAGCCAAGGAATACATTGTGGCCGGGGATATCATTCAGGTGGTCCCAAGTCAGCGGTTCAGCGCCCGCTCGGAGGTGCCGCCTTTCCAACTGTATCGCGCCCTGCGCCTGCTGAACCCCTCGCCCTACCTTTATTTCCTCAAGATCGGCAATCAGGCCCTGGTGGGCTCTTCGCCGGAAGTCATGGTGCGGCTCACGGGCAACCGCGTGGAACTGCGGCCCATTGCCGGCACGCGCCCGCGCGGCGCCACCGAACAGCAGGACCGCCAGCTGGCCGATGAACTGCTCGCCGACGGCAAGGAAAAGGCCGAGCACATTATGCTGGTGGACTTGGGTCGCAACGATCTTGGACGCGTGGCCGAAACCGGCAGTGTGCAGGTGCGCGATTACATGATGATCGAACGCTACAGCCACGTCATGCATATTGTCTCGCATGTGGAAGCCATCCTGCGCCAGGGCTGCGATGCCGCCGACGTGCTCCGCGCCACTTTTCCCGCCGGCACGCTCTCGGGTGCGCCCAAAATCCGCGCCATGGAAATCATCCACGAACTGGAGAGCGAACCGCGCGGGGCCTATGGCGGCGCGCTGGGCTACATCAGCTACGACGGCAGCATGGATTTTGCCATCACGATCCGCACCCTGGAAATCGCCGGCGGCACCATTGCCATCCAGGCCGGCGGTGGCGTTGTCTACAATTCCGACCCGCAAAAGGAATTCGAAGAGACCTGTCACAAGGCGCGCGGCATGCAAAACGCCGTGGCCCTGGCCGCTAACGGACTCCAACTGGAGGAGACCATTAGCCATTCCGGAGATAAGCAATGATTGTGCTCATTGATAATTACGATTCGTTCACCTACAACCTGGTGCATGCGCTCGGCGCGCTGGGTGCCGAAATCCAGGTGTTCCGTAACGACGCCGTCACGGTGGATGCCGTGGTCGCTTTGCGCCCGCAGGCCATGATCATCTCGCCGGGACCTTGCACACCCGAGAAAGCCGGAATTTCCGTGGCATTGATCCGCCGGCTGTCCGGCACTGTCCCGCTCCTGGGCGTATGTCTGGGCCACCAGGCGATCGGCGCGGCCTTCGGCGCACGGGTGGTCGGCGCTAAGCAGATCATGCATGGCAAAACGTCGCTCATTCATCACACCGGCCAGGGATTGTATCAGGGGCTTAAGAATCCGTTTGTAGCCGGGCGCTATCATTCCCTGGCCATTATGCGCGCCGGCCTGCCCCCGGAACTGGTGATTGAGGCCACCAGCGAGGACGATGAAATCATGGGCCTGCGCCACAGCCGGCATGCAACCTACGGTGTCCAGTTTCATCCGGAATCAATTCTGACGCCGAGCGGCAAGCACTTGCTCCGCAACTTTCTGGATCTGGCCGCGGCGCCCACTGGAAAAGCATAAGACAGACACCAGACGACAGACGCCGGACGACAGACCGGAAAAGACGGAAGACAGATGCCGGATAACGGAATAGGAACAAAGAACAACTAGTAACAGTTGCGTTTGGCATGAGCAGCTATAGGCAGACAAGTTGACCAAGAACAGAAAAGGACACCATGCAACACGTTCTGCAAAAACTCATTGACCGCCAGGACCTGGCCGCATCCGAAGCCGGCACGGTGTTCGACCAGCTCATGGATGGACGGCTCACGCCGGCACAGATTGGCGCGTTTCTGACCGCCCTGCGCATGAAGGGCGAATCCGTGGAGGAATTAATCGGCGCCGCATCCGCCATGCGGCGGCACGCCGTACTGATTGACACCGGCGGCCTGCCGGTTGTGGACACCTGCGGCACAGGCGGGGACCGCGCGGGCACATTCAACATTTCCACCACGGCCGCGTTGGTTGTGGCCGGCGCAGGCGTCCCGGTGGCCAAGCACGGCAACCGGGCGGTCACCAGTCAATGCGGCTCGGCCGACGTCCTGGTTGCGCTGGGCATTAATATCGAGGCGCCGCCGGAAACCGTGGAGGAATGCCTCCGCGCTATCGGGATCGGTTTTCTATTTGCCCCCCGCCTGCATCCGGCCATGAAGCATGCCGTCCCCGTGCGTCGGGAATTGGGCATCCGCACCATTTTTAATATGCTGGGGCCATTGACCAATCCGGCCAACGCCCGCGGGCAAATCCTGGGCGTGTTTGCGCCGGAACTGACCGAAAGTTTCGCCGCCGTTCTGCGCGCCCTGGGCAGCAAGCGGGTCTTCATTGTGCATGGCCGGGACGGCCTGGACGAAATCACGGTCACTACAACGACGCGCGTCACGGAATTGCGCGACGGCCGCCTGCGCACGTACGAACTGGACCCGCTCCCGCTCATCGGCGCCTATCATTCGGTGGATGCCCTGCGGGGCGGTTCTCCGGAAGTAAACGCGGCGATTACCCGCCGCGTGCTTGCGGGCGAAAGCGGTGCCGCGCGCGATATTGTGCTGCTCAATGCGGCCGCCGGCATCGTCGCCGGCGGTAAAGCCGATGACCTGCACCAAGGCTTTGAACTGGCAAAAATCTCCATTGACAGCGGCCAGGCTGCTGCCAAGCTGCAGGCACTGATCGAACACACAAAATAAATGAAGAATTAAAAATGCAGAATGCAGAAACATTTAATCAGGCCCCGAAGCGGAGCGATTTGCGTCTTCCATATTCTTCATTCTGCATTCTGCATTCTACATTCTGCATTTCTTAAAATGAACTCTTTTCTCCAATCCATCATGGCTGAGCGGCGCAACGATGCCCGGCAGGCAAGCGCGCATCTGCCGCTTGAGCGCCTGGAAAAGATCGTCGCGGAGCTTCCCAAGATCAGGAGCTTAAAGGCGCGGCTGACCTGTGTGCAAGCGCGCGGCCGCCAGGCGGCCATCATCGCTGAGGTGAAGAAGGCGAGCCCATCGGCGGGCCTGTTGTGCAAAGCATATGATCCGGCGGCTCTGGCCAGGACTTATGAGCAGGCGGGAGCGGCCGGCATTTCGGTGCTGACGGAGCCCCGGCATTTCCTTGGCCGGGATGAGGACCTGAAACAGGTCCGCCAGGCGGTGAATCTGCCGATATTGCGCAAAGATTTTATGTCCGATCCTTACCAGGTCTTTGAGACGCGGGCGTTGGGTGCGGATGTCATCCTGCTGATTGCGGCGGGCCTGGAAGATAATTTATTGAAGGAACTTTATAGCATTGCCCTGGCCATTGGACTGGATGTGATCGTAGAGGTGCATACGCGGAACGAAATGGACCGCGTCCTCCCGCTTGACCAGGCCATCATAGGCGTCAACAGCCGGGACTTGAATACGCTGAAGACCGACCTGGAGCAAGCCCGGGGCCTGGCGCCCCTGATTCCACCGGGGCGCCTGGCAATCGCCGAAAGCGGCATAAAAAGCCGGCGCGATATTGATGACCTGCAGGCACGTGGGTACAAGGGCTTTCTAATCGGCGAAACGCTCATGAAGTCGGACAACGTGGCCGCAACCCTGCGCGAATTATCAGGCAGCTAACGCCATGCGTCGAACAACCGAAATCAAAATTTGCGGATTGACCAATCTGCCGGATGCCCGCATGGCGCTGGACGCGGGGGTGGATTACCTGGGATTTGTGCTGTACGAGCGATCGCCCCGCCGCATTATGCCCGGCGCCTTGCGCCGCCTGTTGGATCGGCTGCCGTCCGGCGCGCGGGCCATTGCCGTCTTTGTGAATGCGCACCGCGAACTTGTGGAAGTGCTGGCGCGCGATTGCCGCTTTCATGCCGTTCAACTCCATGGTGATGAGCGCTTGGCCGATTGGATCGATATGCCGGTTCCGGTCTGGCGTGCCGCGCGGCTGCGTCATGGCAAACCCGACCCTGCGCCGGACCAATGGCCGACAGCACGTTACGTGCTGGATGCCACTGTCCGTGGCCGCTATGGAGGAACCGGCCGGACAACAGACTGGGTCATGGCGGCCAAACTGGCCCGCCAGGCGCCGCTGATGCTGGCCGGAGGCCTGACCCCGAGCAATGTCGCCGAAGCGATTCGTATTGTCGCCCCACTGGGCGTGGATACGGCCAGTGGCGTGGAAAAAGCGCCCGGTAAAAAAGATCATCGCAAAGTGGCGGCCTTTATCAAGGCCGTGAGAGAAGCCCGGACAGACAAAGAATTTCAACAAGGAGATAGGAGTTCATAATGAAACACGAACCTGATACCCGGGGCCATTTCGGTCCTTATGGCGGACGCTATGTGGCCGAGACACTGATGCCGGCCCTCATCGAGTTGGAGCAAGCTTATCGGAAGGCGGTGAAGGATCCCGCATTTCACAAGTTGTTTAATGCCATCCTGCGGGATTACGTGGGGCGGCCTTCGCCGCTTTATTTGGCCGAGCGCCTGACAAAAGCCTATGGCGGTGCGCGCCTTTATCTCAAACGCGAGGACCTGAATCATACCGGCGCCCACAAGATCAACAACACGATCGGCCAAGCCCTGCTGGCCCGCCGCATGGGCAAAACGCGCCTCATGGCTGAAACGGGCGCCGGCCAGCACGGTGTGGCCACCGCCACGGCAGCGGCCCTGTTCGGGATGGAATGCGAGGTGTTCATGGGCGCGGAAGACATCCGGCGCCAGGCACCCAACGTTCAGCGCATGCAGTTCCTTGGCGCTACTGTTCATCCTGTGCACAGCGGCACGGCAACCCTCAAGGACGCCATGAGCGAGGCCATGCGCGCCTGGGTTGCGCGCGTGGACGACACCTTTTACGTTATCGGTTCCGTGGCCGGCCCGCATCCCTATCCCAGCATG
Organism: Kiritimatiellota bacterium; assembly: GCA_026398415.1. Taxonomy (GTDB): domain Bacteria; phylum Verrucomicrobiota; class Kiritimatiellia; order JAAZAB01; family JAAZAB01; genus VSJD01. The sequence continues at coordinate 127,952 of JAPLSY010000029.1, forward strand.
GTGCGGACTTTTCAAAGCGTGATCGGCACGGAAACCCGCGCGCAAATACTTGAAAAAACCGGGCGCCTGCCGGATATGATTATTGCCTGCGTTGGCGGCGGCAGTAATGCGGCCGGCATTTTTTCGGCTTTCCTGGACGATTCCAAAGTCCGGCTGGTCGGCGTCGAGGCCGCGGGTTTCGGCATCCGCACCGGCAAACACGCCGCCAGCATCGGGGCGGGCCGCATCGGCATCCTGCACGGCTCTAAAAGTTATTTGCTCCAGGATGATGACGGCCAGGTGCAGAACGCGCACTCGATCAGCGCCGGCTTGGATTACCCCGGCGTCGGGCCGCAACATGCCCACTGGGCCGACACTGCTCGGGTTGAATATTGTTCCATCACCGATACCGAAGCTCTGCGGGCATTCGACGATCTCACCCGCCTGGAAGGAATTCTGCCGGCGCTGGAATCGAGCCACGCCCTGGCCGAAGCCAAAAAACGGGCGCACAAACTGGGCGCCCGCGCCACGATTGTCATCAACCTGTCCGGCCGCGGCGACAAGGACCTGGACAACATCGTTTCGTATAAACAAAAACACAGGAAGCATTGAGGCAATTATCGTGAACCGAATCACACAAACATTCCAAACATTGCGGATGCAAGGTCGCAAAGCGCTGATCGGCTACCTGACGGCGGGCGATCCGGACTTGAAAACCTCGGAGCGGAATATACGCTTGGCGTTGGCCAATGGGCTGGACATCCTGGAACTTGGCGTGCCTTTTTCCGATCCAACGGCCGACGGGCCCGTCATCCAGGCCGCGGGCCAGCGCGCCCTGGCGTCCGGCGCGAACCTGAAACAGATCCTGGCCATGGCCGCGCGCCTGCGCCGCTCGTTCAAGACCCCGATGATCCTGTTCAGTTATGCCAATCCGCTGTTCCGGTACGGGTATAATGCCTTGTGCCGGGACGCGGCCCGGGCGGGGATTGACGGGCTCTTGGTGGTAGATCTGCCGTACGAAGAATCGGCCGAACTGCGTACGCCGATGAAACGCCACGGGCTGTTGTTTATTCAACTCATTGCGCCGACTACCTCGCCGGAACGGGCCCGGAGATTGCTGGCGGAAGCGGACGGGTTCGTCTATTATATCCTGGTAAAAGGCGTAACCGGCCTGCGCAAGCGGCGAGTGCTTCCGCCGCAGGCGGATCCGCCTATGGCGGAAAACACAAAGAAAAATATTGATCGTCTGCGAACCTGCACGGATCTGCCCATTGCCGCCGGGTTCGGTATCGGCGACGGCGCCCAGGCGCGCGAAGCAGCGCGGCATGCCGATGCCGTTGTGGTCGGCAGTGCGCTGGTAGAGGCGGCCCGCAAAGGCCGGCTGGCCGAGCTGGTGCGCGAACTGGCCGCCGCCGTGCATGGGGTATAAAACATGACCACTGAATATATTTATGGCATCAATCCGGCCTTCGAGGTCGTGCGCGCTCGGCGTCGCGCGATTCAAAAGGCCTATTTCGGGCCGAGCGGCGCAGCCGGTTCCCGGCGCCGCAAACTGACCGAACTATTGAACGAAACCAGGGTGCCGGTGGAGGCCACCGATAAGCGCCGGCTCTTCGATCTATGCCGGACAACGGAGCACCAGGGTGTCGTACTGGAAACGGAATCATATCCCTACGTCTCCCTGGAGGACCTGCAGGCGGCCGACCGTTTGCTGTTGATTGACAACGTGGAAGACCCCCAGAATGTCGGCGCCATTTTGCGCAGCGCCGAAATTTTCGGCTGGCATAATGTGCTGTTGGCCAATCGAGGCGTTCCGGAAATCTATCCCTCGGTGGTCAAGGCTTCCTCCGGCGCCACTGAATATCTCAGGATTGCCCGGGACCATACCGCCAACGAATACGTCAAGGTACTCTTGCCGCTGGGGTTCACGCTTGTGGCCCTGGACGCGCGTGGCAAGGAAGACCTTCAGCGTCTGAGCGAACGGAATCCGAAGAAGATGCTGCTTGTGATTGGCGGCGAGCATAGGGCGGTAGGCCAGCACATTCTTAACCAGACCCATCACCTTGTGAGCATTCCCCAGCAGGGACGCATCACGTCGCTCAACGCCTCGGTAGCGGCGGGCATTGCGCTCTTTATGTTACGGTCATGCGCGCCCACCGGTGAAGCGTCCTGAGCAGTGCCAATTCCAAAAGCGACCCCTGTCTTATCCAACTCATATCCTGTTGATCCTGTCAAAAGATTATCGCTCAAACGGGATCAAAAGGAAGTAGGGTGGAAAACGGGCTGAATTTTGACAAGTTGGTTTGGCGTATGGCGCCTGAGTGGGCGCCAAAAACTGTTACCTTGATTTGAACCATGCCGGATTTTGTGCTTCGACGCTATAGTAACCCGTGAACCAATCATGAAAGGAGCGGGAAGATGAAGCTACGCTGGATGATCATGCCGTTGATGTGCCTGTTGATAGGTGGCTGCGGAACCGGCAAGGGCGGAGGAGGGACTGTGGATGCGATGGTCTCCGTCCCGGATCTGTCGTCCTATGCAAAAATCGGTCTTCTCGAGAAGCCGACAATAGTGAATCCGCAATTTGAAGGCACCGCTGGCTGGAAGCTCCTTGAGGGATACCAGATCGATCCGAAGGGCGGACGGAATGGAGGCGGTGCGCTCTTCTACGAGCGGACCGACCCCGCCAAATACCCACTGTTGGGGCAAGACATAAGCCTGCAGCCGGGGATCAGATACAAGTTTGGCGTCTGGGTGAAAACCGAATGCGTGGCAAACGAATCAGGCGGTGCGACCATCTGCCTTGAGTTCTACAAGAACGGGAAGTGGATCGCTGGACAGTATCCTGCGGGTATCGAAGGAACTAAGGACTGGACGCGGGTCGAGTCGGTCGGCACAGTGCCCGCTGACGCGGAACGGGCCGAACTGGAGCTATATCTCAGGCCGCAGGCAATGGGCAAGGCGTGGTTTGACGATGTGACTATCGAGCCGGAAAAGCCACGCATGATCACCTACATGATCCAGCCCGCCATGGAATCGATCTCATCTAAGGATGGACACGTTCTCCTTGGCTTGTATCTTGATAGCTTCTACTGCAAGTTGCCGGACACCATCAAAGAGGCGGATCTCATCGTCCGCGTCGAAGCGCTCAGTGGCGGAAAGGTTGTCAGCGAGACGGCAAGTTTTATCAAAGACGGCCGGATTGCTGCGGACGTCGGACGGCTTCCAGAGGGAGCCGCTTCCCTGCGCGTCACCATGCTGGACACGAGGCACAAGTGGATAATGGGCGAAGAGTCGATCCCCGTCACGGTCACGGCGGGCAGGCAACCGCCAGCGAACGCCTGTCTCCTTGACAGCCGCGGACGTATGATCGTCAACGGCAAGCCGTTTCTGCCGGTCGGATTGTACCACGGCACCTTGACCCGCAAGGATGTGGACATCATTGCGAAAAGCCCGTTTAACTGCGTCATGCCGTATAATAGCCTTTCCATGGGGTTCAAAGATTCCCAGAAAAAAGGCACCGAGGGCATTCAGGAGATCATGGATTTCTGCCAAACGAAAAAGCTGAAAATCATCTTCTCGATCAAGGATGTCTATGCGGAGACAACATATGCTCCCACCACCCTGGGTGTCGAAGGCGAATCGGCCATCGTGGAGAAGGCGGTCACTTCCTTCAAAAATCATCCAGCCCTTCTCGCATGGTACGTTAACGACGAGCTTCCGACCAGCATGCTCGACCGGCTCACGGCCCGGCGCCGCGAGGTGAACCGCCTCGACCCGTTCCATCCCACCTGGGCCGTCTTCTGCGATTTCAATGAGGTTCCCGCCTATGGCCCAACCTGCGACATCGTCGGAGTCGACCCCTATCCAATCCGGGACGCCAACTCCCACGACATGGAGTTGGTCCGCCTCGCCATGGAGATGACGAAACGCGCGGTGGGAACTACGGAGGGGATGGCGACGTGGGCGGTTCCCCAGATTTTCAACTGGGGTTGCTACGACAAGAAGGCGAAGGAAGATCGGAAAGCCTACGAGTCCACATGCCGTGACCCCACCGAAAGCGAGATGATCTCCATGTCGCTGCTCTGTGCTATCATGGGGGCGAAAGGCTTTATCTACTACTCCTATTTTGACTTGAAAAAGAAGGTGTCCGTGCCTGACTATGGCCGCCGCTGGCCAGAGGTGTGTCGCATGGGGGAACTCATGGTCTCGCTGGCTCCGTTCCTGCTCGCGGACTCCGATGGCCCGGCTGTCACGGTGAACGCAGAATCGGGGAAAATCATGGCCAAGGCGTTCAAGGATGACAAAGGCAGCGTGCGGGTGCTTATCGCCGGCATCGGCCCAGGAGATAGCAAGGCGACGCTGACGGTCTCTTCCAGTGTCCCTCTCAAATCGAAGTTTGGGAAATGCGTCTCCCTGAGAAATGGCCAGTACCGTTTCCAGGGAGCCGACATATGCTCAGATATTCTTGAAGGCGAATAAATTGTAGTGGGGTATGTACTTGAAGTTTCTTATCCAACTTGTATCCTGTTGATCCTGTCAAAAGATTATCGCTCAGACGGGATCAATCAAGTCAAGTACGGAAGGATTCTCTTTTTCTCTCGGTTCGCCTTCCTCGGCGGGTTCTTCCGGCGTTTCGGACGCAGGGTTGCTGTTGTTATTGGGCCGATGTTGGCGATCCCGATCGCCCCGGTCACGATTTCCGCGGTCACGGTTACCGTAATCACGGTTGCCGCGGTCACGGTCGCCATGTTCTCCGCGATCCCTCCGGTCGCCCCGGTCCCGATCACGGTCATCACGCTCGTCAAAACTCTTTCGTAAAGTCGAAAGCCGCATACAGACCGCGCCTAACTCCCCAGCCTCTCGCTCCAGCGCGGCATCCGCCGTCAGCAGCACCACGTCTTTGCGGACAGCCAGTTTGCGGATCAGGTCTTTCATCTTGGCCTGGGCGCTCGCGCCGTTCTCGGCGTAGAACGCGCGCACGCCCTTGAATTCCTGGCCCTCGCCGGCTTCGCGCAAAGGGCGCCCGGTAAAAACCGCCTGGATCTCAATCCCTTCCCGGCCGGCAAACTGGGCCAGCATTCGCAGGATCGCAAAATGGTCGCGGGGACTGGCCTGGCCGCCGCCGTTGCGCTGGCGCGGATCCACCATGCCGGTGGCGTCCACCACATAAACCCGTTCCTCCGCCGGCCGGGTCAAGGTGTTGCGCCCCCCGGCGCGCTTTCCAAACAACAGGCTGAGAAAACTCATAGTCACATCCTTTGTAACATCTTAAAAGTCGCAGTGTGTCTTAGCTCCAGATTCGGCTTGGGTCACCCATTCATTCGCCTTGACGTTATCCCATCTGGCCATTCTCTTCAAGTTTAATTCCGGCAGGCATGCCAAAACGTCACATCCCTTCCATAACCGGCACGGCGGCATCCCATTGCTTGAGCATATTTTTATCATAACCGATCTGGATTTCTTCTGCCGTCAATTTTTTATCTTCCGCAGGCGTTAGTTTATTTGCCCCGCCTAAGCCTGCGGCCTGTCGAATCTGTTTGATTTCCTTTAGACGCCGCTGGAGCGCTGCCGTGCGGATGCCCAGGATGAGCGATTTGACCGACTCCTCCCGGGTCGCGAAATCGCTTTTGATCTTGGCCGGCGCAGCCAGCGCCTGGGCCACAAACCGGGATAGATCCCGTTCCTCATTGTCCTGCTCCGCGATAATACTCATGACATCCCGCTTGCTCTGCTCCGCCTGCAGACAGGCCTGGATCACCTGACGGCAGGGCAAATCCGTCACCAGGTCCAGCGGCAAATACTTTCTGACCAGGCCCGCCAGTTCCAGGTTCGCTGCCAGGTGTTCGGCCAGCGCCAGTTCCTTGATCGACCGCGGCATCGCCGGATCGGCTTTCTGGGGCGCGGGCGCTGTGGCTACCGGCCGACTGCGCCTCAGTACCTTGTCCAATTCATGCTGTAGCGCCGTTTCCGGCACGGCCAGGCGCGTGGCAGCTTGCTGGATGAGCCGGGCCTGCTGGACGGCATTGGGCGTGCGCGCAATCGTGGCCATCACGGCCGTGGCCAGCCGCATCAGGCCGGCTTCCGTATCCGGATTTTCGCGACCGGTGAGCACGTCAATTTGAAAATCGAGCGCGGACTTGGCATCCTGGAGGAGTTTTTTAAATGCGACCGCGCCATCCTTGCGGCGGATCAGCGAATCAGGATCCTCGCCCGCCGGGAGCGCCGCGATGCGCACTACCAGCCCCACCTGGAGGAACGTGTCCGCCGCGCGCAGGGCGGCGTCCTGACCGGCCCGGTCGGCATCAAAGACGAGCACGATGCTGTCGGCATAGCGCTTCAGAATACGGGCATGGTCGGCAGTGAACGCCGTGCCTTGGGCCGCCACCGCTGTCAGAAACCCGGCCAGGTGACAACGGATGACGTCAATCTGCCCCTCGCAGACGATGGCCTCGCGCGATTCCACGATGGCGCGGCGTGCCTTATGCAGCGCGTAGAGGATGTGGCCTTTGCGGAACAGCACGGTTTCCGGCGTGTTGACATATTTGGCCGCTGCGACCTCGGCAGTCAACACGCGCCCACTGAACCCCACGACGCGCCCTTGCTCGTCCTGGATGGGAAACATGAGCCGGTTACGGAAGCGATCATACCAGCGCGCGGGACCTTCGGCCGGTGTTGGCTCCCTGGTCGCCTTCGGCGCCGCCGTCGGCGGGTAAACCCTGGTCGCCTCTGGCGCCGCCGCAGGCGGGTAAACTTCGGGGCGCGGCTTGGCCGGGATGATCAGACCGGCGGCTTCCAGTTGCTCGCGCGTGTACTTTTTTTCGGCCCACCGTAGGACGGTGTCCCAGCGCTCCGGGGCGAAGCCGATCATAAACTCCTCGACGGTCGCGGCCGGCAGGTCGCGCGACGCCAGGTATTTCCGAGCGGCTTCGCCTTCCGGATGCTTGAGCAGGAACTGCTGGTAAAGTTTGGCGACGAGCGCATTGATTTCGTAAAGCGCTTCCTTGCCGGGCTGGCCGTTATCGCCATCCGCTTCCAGCTTCAGCCGGATACCCGCGCGCTGGGCCAGCATTTTTACGGCCGTCATGAAATCCACCTTCTCGTAATCCATGACGAACCGGAACACATCCCCCCCCGCGCCGCATCCGAAACAGTGGTAGGTCTGGCGCTGGGGATTGACCATGAAGGACGGTGTCTTTTCCTTGTGGAACGGGCAGAGGGCCTTGAAAGTGGAGCCGCTGCGCTGGAGCGTGAAATAGGCGCCAATTACCGTCGCAACATCGTTATTGAGACGGATCTCCTCCAGCACGGCATGAGGAACCTTGAGCGGCATGGCTATTTTTCTTCCACCGGCAGTTCCGGCATCGGCGGGAGCGACGAAGTAGGCGGCGGTTTCACGCCGACGTCAAGCCAGCGAATGGCATTCAATTTTTCGATCGCCCACGGAGCATATTGGAAGACCGTCCGCCCGACGATGGATTGCTTGTGCACCAAGTTTCGCAGGTATTCGTGGGGCCACAAGCCGATCGCATAGACGCACAGCAGCGCCATCAGCACCCCCCGCAAGAGACCGGCAACCCCGCCCCCGGAACGGTCAATCTTTTCATTGAACTTGACCGTCATCAGCAGGCGCAGGATCAAGCGCAAAATAAGAAACAGAAGCGCCATACAGACCACGATCAGAAGGAACGCCACGGCCAGTGCCAGTTCCGGGTCCTCGGACAGCCGGGTATTGTCGGCCAGCAGCCGGCCAACGACTTGGTAGAACCGCAAACCCGCGGTCAAAACGATCACCGTGCTGATCAGCCGCGAGAGCTCGCCCGAAAGCCCTCGTTTCAGGCCCCACAGGAATTCCCACAGCACGAGCACGAGCGCGCCCACTTCTATGGCCGTAAACATGTTTCCAAACGTCATGGCTAAAAGTTCCAAATTAAACGGACAAGGCAACGAACTTCCGCGCGTAATAATGCAAAAACACAGTTCCCATACCAAACGGAAATTATTTACCAGATTTGAAGATGCTTGGCAATGCCCATTCCGCGCCTCAGAAACAGATTGACAATCCGCCCGCCATGTCAATAATCATATTTATAGGCTTTGACAGGAACTCGATTTGACATGGGAACCAGCTATGTCTGAAAATGATTCTTTTGCCAGAACCGTCCGGATCGCGATTCCGTTCGAGGAATCCGCCGCTGTGGTAATGCCAAAAGTCCCGCGGGTTATTGTAAAGAAAAAGGGGCCGACGCCCTTGGACGAATCCGCGGATGCGGCGCCCTACCAGGAACTACTGCAGAGCCTTTACGATGGCGTACTGATCACCGATGCCACCGGCCGGATTATGGACGTCAATGAGCGTGCCATGGATTTTCTGCTCTATACCAAGGACGAACTCAGCCGGCTCAACATCATCAACATCATCGCCGGCGCCAATGAAGTCCTGCTGGAGACGCTCCGCAAAAACATTGAACAGCGCCGCTACACGCTGATCGAAGCCTCGTGTATCCGGAAAGACCGCACAACGTTCCCGGCCGAAATCGCCACCAACCGGCTGGTCCTGACCCCGGAAGGGCATCTCTGCTTTTTTGTTCGCAATATCACGAAGCGGAAAAAAGCGGAAGAGGCGCTGAAACAGACAGTCACCCGGCTGAAGGAAATGGATTTATCCAAGTCCCGTTTCGTAGCTAACGTGTCGCACGAATTACGTACCCCGTTGACCATCATTAATACGTTCGTCGCGCTGGTTAATGACGGCGTCGCCGGAGTGATATCCGATCAGCAAAAGGAATGTCTGGAGACCGTCCTCCGGAATTGCGAACGACTGGCCGGGCTGATTGATGATGTCCTCGACCTGGGACGGATTGAGTCGGGGCGTGAAGAATTTCATCGTGGGCGTGTGAACCTCGCCGATTTGCTGAAACAGTGTCATCACGATTTCATCCCGCAATGTCTTCTGCGCCATCAACAATTCAACCTGGAGATGCCCGAGACGCTTCCGGATGTGCTCTGCGATCGGGATAAGATTGCCCAGGTGCTGACCAACCTGATCGGCAATGCCAACAAATTCACGCCGGAAGAAGGTGTTATTACCCTGCGCGCCGAACAGGAGAACAATATCATCCGGATAGACATTGAGGACACCGGACCGGGTATCCGCCCGGAAGATCAAAACCGGATTTTCGAGGCCTTCATCCAGCTCGCCCGTACGGAAGACAATACCGGGAGCAAAGGCACCGGGCTGGGCCTGGCGATCAGCAAACATATTATCGACATTCACGAAGGCATCATTCAGGTCGAAAGTGTTCCGGGAAAGGGCAGTCGGTTTTTCTTCACACTGCCCATCTATACCGAGGAAAAGAATTTAGACGCGTTTATCACCGATCGCATGCGATTCATGGAAGTGCGCGACCGGCAGTTAGCCATGCTGGTCCTCCAAGTCGCCGCGCCATCCGTTCCCGGCGGCGACCCGGCAAGTAAAGAGGCCGCCGAGCGTCTTCGAGCTTTGGCGATGGAAGCGCTGGATTGCACCGCCGAACAAACGTTCCTGTTCGAAGCCAATCAGGTCCTGATTGTTCTGCTCGACGGCACCGAGCAGACGCGGGACGGTGTTGCCGCCCGTCTCCAGTTAACCTTTGGTAAACAGCGGCAGGCGATCATGGACGGTATTCGCATGGCCTATCTGGAGCCCACGCGCGCGCACAAGCCCCGTGAGTGGCTGACGCAAGCCCTGGCGCTTCTGAAACCGCTTCTAATCGGTCCCGTGGAAACAACCCCGCTGCGCGTCCTGATCGTGGACGACGACGCCTCGATCCTGAATCTCATGGTGCGGGTACTCCACGAATCCGGCGTGGGACTGGACCTCAAGTCCACTACAAGCGGTTACGATGCCTGCATCCATTTTGGCGAATGGAACCCCGACCTGGTGGTATTGGATCTCCATTTACCCGATATTGACGGGAGGCGCGTCTTTGATTCGATGACCAAGCGTCTTCCGCACCGCACCACTAAATTTCTGGTTGTTTCCGGCTATCGCGACGATATCGATGAAATCATGCAATTGGGATGCGACGATTCGCTTTGCAAGCCGTTTGATTTCGATGAGTTCGTCATGAAAGTTAAGCGCCTGCTGAACCTGGATTCTCAGCCGGCGGGCGTGTCGGCGAAGGTTGCCAAGCACCCATGAGCGCAAAAATATTAATTATCGAAGATGAAGCGGACCTGGTCCAGGCCCTCGTCATGAGGCTCAAGGCGGAAGGTTATCAGACCGCATACGTGACAGACGGCATCAGCGCCTTGGAACGGGTCCGGGAAGAAAAACCCGACCTGATTCTCCTCGATATCTGCCTGCCGGGGCGCAATGGGTTTGAGGTGTTCCAGCAGTTGCGACAGGATCCGGCGATGGAGCGCATGCCCATTGTCTTTCTTACGGCGCGCTCAACCGTGGAAGATCGCCAGAAGGCCCGGCACTTGGGCGCCGCAGGTTATGTCATCAAGCCATTTCAATGGGCCAACTTGATCAAGCTGGTTCACGATGTCCTCGCCGCCTTTGGCCCGGATAACGGGTGATAATCATCCTGCTTGAGCCGGACATAGTTCCGGAAAGATTTGCCCCGCAGTTCATTCCGCTGAAGATGCTGCTGGGAAAGGGATTTCATCTGCACAACCGCCTCAACCAACGAGGAGGGCAGATCCGAAATGTCTATCCGTCGTTCCCGAGACTTTTTCATGGCCTGGGACAGGGTCCGTTCCAGTTCTTCGACGTTGCCCGGCCAGAGATACTGGTCCAGCACATCAAACGCTTGGGCCGTCATTTTCCAGGGTCCGGACTTGGCGGGTGCCGCCCGCTGATTGACCCAGCGGTTGATCAGCGGCAACAGGTCAGCCCGCCGTTCCCTCAGCGGGGGGACAGGAAGCGAAATGGCCGTGAGCGTTTGAATCCATTCAACGCGATGCGGGTCGTCACAGAGTTGAATCACCGGGAGCGCTCGGCTGGTGGCCATGATGCGGACATCCACTTGATGAACCTGTGCGTCGCCCGGTTGCATGAATTCACGCGTCTTGATCAGGCGGACAACCGGCGGTTGAAGAGCCGCTGGCAATTCTTCAATGTATTCCAAAACCACCGTGCCGCCTTTGACGGCCTCCAGCGCGCCGGTTTTCCCCGCCGACGAACCCGTCCCCCATAACTGTGCGTTCAGACCGGCAGCCTTTCCGACCGAGCAATCCACGGAAACAAACGGGCAATCCTTGCGCCGGCTGAGCCCATGCAGAATTTGGGCCACCTGGCGCTTGCCCGCACCCCGCTCGCCCAAGATCAGGACCGCTTCATCCGTTGGCGCGAGTTGCTCCAGGCGCTGGCAGAGCGCCTGCATTTCCACGCTTTTGATAATCAGCGGATTGAACCGCTGGGGCGTGGGCTCGGGTGGATCCAGTTGAATGGCGCCATCCACGATGCGCGGGTAATCCAGGGCACGCCGGACAGTGGCCATGAAATCATCGGTCTTGAAGGGCTTGGTGACAAAGTCGAAGGCGCCGGCTTTGATGGCGTCCAGTGCGATATCCAGCGTTGCATAAGCCGTGACCAGAATCATGGGGGTTTCCGGACAGGATTCCCGGACAATGCGCAACAAGTGGAGTCCGTCAACGGGTGTCATCCGGATATCGGAAATAATCAGGTCAAAGGGACTTGACCGGATCAGGCGTTCCGCTTCTCTCCCATCCGAAACCGGCATCACGTCGTGCTTCCGGCTACGGAGAAACATGTCCATCGCTTTCAGCAAATGGACTTCATCGTCAACGAGTAGAATTTTCGCCATGGCGGCAACCAATATTTTCTTATTAGGGCAAAGTCGTTCCGGATCCGTGTCCGTCGGCTGACGGATTACGCGCGGATTTCGGGCTATACCTTCCGGTCCCTGGCCGAGCTCGGGCAGGCTCAGTTCTCCGGATTTTTCTGCGACCGCGATTTGAACAGGCTCTGCCAGCGGGTCTGCGTTTCGGTTTTAGCGGGAGCAGATGGGCGCACATTCTCGTCTAGGCTACCCTTCAAAGCTTGCAGCCGCCCGTGCCCTTCCTGGGCCCGTCCATCGCCACCGAACCGTTGTTCAAACAGTTCGTAAGCCTGGATCGCCTGGTTGGTCAAGCTGAGATTATGGTCATACAGCTGGGCCAGCATCCACAATGCTTCGGGCCGGTTGGGGCGGCTCTGGTCCGCCTTTTTCAACGAAATCAACGCCGTATCGAACTCGTTTTTATCCACAGCCACCCGGGCCAAAGCCAGGTGCGCCTCGTACCAGGTATTGCTTAACTCTGCGGCCTGCTTCAAATGGGCCAGGGCTTCATCCAGCTGGTCGCGCTCGACCCAATATAGACCCACTTCATAATGGGCGCGGGCATTCTGTGCGCAGAGTCCGTTGGCTTCCCGCGCGGCCTGATCCCGCACCGAAGGCTTGCCCACGCGTTCGGCTTCGCGCGCCGCAAGCAGATAATTATTGATGGCCGCTTCAAGGCGGCCCTGCTGTTCCAGCTTCCGGGCAACCCGTAATAATTCTTCGCAGGACGGGGAGGCCGAAACAAGCGGGACCTTGGCCGCGACAAGGGGCGCCGCCGGCTTTTGTTGCCCGTTTTTATCGGCGGTCACGGGCATAGGCAAAACGGAAGCGACGGGTACGTCGGTGACCGGCAGCCCAGCGAAGGGAGTTTCCTCGGCGGCTGACGACAGCTTGTTAATATCATGGAGTACCTGGGTGGCTTTTTCAGCACCCTCCCCTTTCGGGGCCAGACGCAGATAATCCTTGAACAACGGCGCCGCCTGACTGTCGCTTTTAAGCCAGAGGTGATTTACCATGGCCAGATTATAAAGCGCCGGGGCGTAACCGGCATCATGCTCCAGCGCTTCCTGCAGGCAGGAAATGGCCTGCACCACGTTGGTGACCTTAAGTTCCAGGAGCGCCATGGCGGTCAGGATGCGGGGTTCGCGGGGCGCGCGCTGACGTGCATCGTTCAGGGCCTTGCGGGCATTATCCCATCGCTGATTCCGGTAGAAAATCCAGCCAAGATATTCGAGCGCGCGCGTACCGGAAGCATCCAACTGCGCCGCCTTCTCAAAGCAGGCCACCGCTTGAGCTTCACGCCCGGATTCAACCATAATGACACCGGTGTTATAGACCGGTTCTGCGAATTTAGGATCCTGTCGGGCGCTCAACTCAAAAGCACCCAAGGCATTTTCCGGCTGGCCGATGCGGTAATAAGCAAGACCCAGGCCATTATAAATGGCGGCCATGGGCGCATTTGTGCCGCCGAGCTTGGCGCTCTTCTGCAACAGGCGGATACTCTGAGTGTAATGCCCCCGCTTGAGCGCCTGCGCGCCTTGCCGGCAGGCTTTCCGGGCCGGGTTCTCCCCACAGCCGGCGAACAGCAGTGCGGCGCATAACGCCACGGCCAATCCTCGTCCGAGCTTGCCGCCTGCCATAATCTTTCCTCCCAAGAGCTCATTGCTGGTGGTAAATGGAATTTGTTTACCAGAAACGCTCCGATTTTACAATGCCCATTCTAAGCCCGTTTTGGGACCAGCCGTAATGCGCATCAGGGCTCGTGTTTTTTTTACAGAAAGTGCTTGCATTCAGGGTAACGCTGTGATTAGGTATGCCGTTTTTGGCAATGGTTACCCTTGCGCTTGAAGCCAGGACTGGAGAAGATGAGGGAATGAAAGAAAAAATCCATCCGAAATATCAAGACAGCACGATTACATGCATTTGCGGGAACGTGGTTCATACCCGTTCGACCGTGAAGGAAATGCAGGTCAACACTTGTTCCGCCTGCCATCCCTTCTATACAGGCACAGCCAAATATGTGGATGCGGCCGGGCGGGTGGAGCAGTTCAAAAAGCGCTACGGCAAGAGCAAGAAATAGTGGAATAACGTTAACAGGGCCAGGATTCGGTGTGTTCACCGCCTGGCCCTTTTTGCGCCCATCCGGTGTTCTTAAAGTCTCTTTGTTCAATCCGCAATCGAAAATCCGAAATCAACAATTCCCATGGACATCGCCCCTGCATTCCTCGAAGCCCTGACCGCCCAAGTCGCCGAACGCGAGGCGCAATTGGCCGCGGCCGCCGCCGAGAACCCGCGAAAATTACGCGATCTGCTGAAATCCCACGCCCGGCTGAAAAAAATACTGGCACAGGCCAACACCCTGGCGCGCCTGCAGAAGGATATCCGCGAACACCAGGAATTGATTGCGCTGGACAGTACCGACCCCGAGCTTAAGGCCCTGGCGAAAGAGGAACTCGCCAAGGCCGAAATAGCCCGGCCGGAAGCCGAACGGATTCTGCTGATCGAACTCCAGCCGCCCAATCCCAATGACGAGCGCAACGCGATCATGGAAATCCGCGCCGGCACGGGCGGCGACGAAGCCGCGCTCTTTGCCGGGGACCTGGCGCGCATGTATATGCGCTATGCGGAAAATAACGGTTGGAAAACCGAACTCATCGACGCCAGTCCTTCCGGGGTCGGCGGGTACAAGGAAATTGTATTTTCAATCCAGGGCGAGAACGTATTCCGCGCCATGCAGTTCGAAGGCGGCACCCACCGCGTCCAGCGTGTGCCCGTCACGGAAGGGTCCGGCCGCATTCACACGTCCACCGCCACAGTGGCCGTTCTGCCCGAGGCCGAGGACGTGGATGAGCTTGAGATCAAGCCGGAAGACCTGCGCGTTGACGTGTATCGCGCTTCCGGCGCTGGCGGCCAGCACGTCAACAAAACCGATTCCGCCGTGCGCATCACCCACCTGCCCACCGGCCTGGTGGTGGCCAGCCAGGAGGAGCGCTCCCAGCATAAGAACCGGGCCAAGGTCATGCGCGTTCTGCGCTCGCACCTGCTGGAACTGAAGCGGCGGGAAGCAGAAGACCAGGCGGGCGAATCCCGTCGCTCACAGATCGGCAGTGGGGACCGCAGTGAACGCATTCGCACCTACAATTTCCCGCAAAACCGCCTTACCGATCACCGCATTCATTTCACCACGCATAACCTGGAAAAGGTCATGGAAGGCGAGTTAGCCGCCCTGTTGCTGGCGCTTTACGAACACAACCACGCTGCCCAAACCACCCTTTCATTGGACCAGTTGCTGGAAATGTAGGTCCTTAAAATTAAGGTAGATCGACATGCCTGCTCTCGGCGCCACGTTCGAAAGCATTATTGCCCGCGTTCAGGCAACCATGCCGGACGAAGCGCGGCTGAAATGCGAATGGCTGACAAGTCACATTCTAGGTTGTTCCCGGCTGGAGCTATCGGCGCGCAAAGACCAAAGCCTCTCCGCATCCCAGGTTCGACAGATTGAAGCGGGCGCCGCACGCCTGGCCGCGGGCGAACCCCTGCAATACATCCTGGGCGAGGCGGAATTTATGGGCCGCGTGTTTATTTGCGACCGCCGGGCCTTGATACCACGGCCGGAAACGGAGCAACTAACAGCTTGGATGCTGGAAGAAACGTCGCTATGGCAAAACAAAGCGCCGATCATCGCGGACGTGGGCGCCGGCGGTGGGTGTATTGTTATTTCGCTGGCGCTGGAACGCCCGCAGGGCCGTTACATAGCCACCGACACCAGCGCAGCGGCCTTGGCACTGGCGCGGGAAAATGCGGCGCGGCACGGGGTCGAGCCGCGCATCCGTTTCGTTGCTTGTGATCTTTTGTCGGCCGCAGCACCTATAACAACATTCCAACATTCTGCAGAATGTTGGAATGTTGTAACGGCGGATTCAACGACCTTGGCAAGCCTGGATGCCGTGGTGTCCAATCCACCCTATGTGCGCGCGGCGGACTGGGCGCACCTAGATCAGGGTGTGCGCGATTTTGAGCCCCGCGCCGCGCTGGATGGCGGCCCTGACGGTTTGGCGATCATCCGGCGGCTCATGGCGCAATCTTTTCGGGCGCTCAAGCCCGGCGGGGTGTTCTTCCTGGAAATCGGCGAAGACCAGGGAACGGCCGTCATGGAGCTGGCGCGCGCGGCCGGATTCCGTGAAAGCCAAATGCGGCCGGACTTGGCCGGCAAAGACCGGATGGTGCGGGCGGTGAAATGAAACATGGAGGGCGCAAGGCAAAAACTTGGGCGAGAACCATTCTAACCAGGCAACCGGACAAAAACGATCTGCATTTCTTTTGGAATGTAATCAAGCGCAATGGAAATTACTCTTGAAAAACCAATCATGAAAAAACAAGCCGTATCCGCCAATAAGGGGGCGTCGAACAATATCTGGAGTTTCGTCAAGGAAGACTTTGACGAAAAGCTGCCGCGGCGGACAGCCGTGTTCATTAAGGAAGAAGATTATTCGCTTACGTTCGCGTATCCGGCCAATTTTGGCAGCTTTGGATGGAACCTGGATAACCGGGAAGAAACCACTTATGACGAATCGCCGATCGTTACCCTGGCCTTCGGCGATTACTCGTTTCCCGATCTGACCGGTAAAAAACCGGCCCGCAACACTTTTTACTTTAATAAAATGGAATATTTCCCCTCCCTGGTCAGGCGCGAGGTGATTTTTTCTAATTTCGGCCTGGAGGTTCAGGAAACCTTCTGCCAGAGCCCGCAGGGCGGTTTTTGCTGGCATCTGGACCTGACCCGTAAAGATTTTCCCCACAATGAACTGAACAAGAAACTCTATGCGGTGGTAACCTTCGATACGGACGGGGCGCGCTTAAAGCATCGTACCTCGGCCAGGATACTGGAGCTTCAGGTCCGCGATAAAAAGTTCTATCTGGTCTCCGAATTCTCCCGTTACGGTTTTTACAAACACTTCGATGATTTCCTAACCGATTTAAGTCAGAACCGGCTTTCAAACAAGGCTGCGACTGGGAAATATCTGATCCTGGAATATGCCGTCCGTTTGAAAGACATGGAAATGAAAAAAGCCGTTCGATTCGGCATGAGTTTTCAATCGCGGTCCAATGCGGTGGCGGCTTTTACCGCTACCGGCATGGCGGACAAGATCCGGGACAAATGGAATCGATGGTTTTCCACGTTGCCAACGAAAAAGTTTTTATCGTCCCGGGATAAAAAGGCGTATTATAAATGCTGGTGGGTGGTTAGGCTGAACTATTTAAAGCATACCCGCTGGGGCAAGGTCGTGCTGGAGGCATTTCCGGTCTACCGGGGTTTCTGGCAGTGGAGTATCCCGGCGGCGGAATGGCACAGCCGGTATAATCCGGAAATCGGGCCGGCATTCTTGAAAAAGCTGATGGACCTGTTTTTGGAATACCAGCGCCCAGACGGGTATGTGACCCACGCGATCTATCTGGATGAGAAGGTGCCCGGCGAGCGATGGGAAAAATCGAACATCATTCAGACCCCGCATCTGCCCTGGGTGGCCCTGCGGTATTTTAACGTGACGCAGGATGTAAAAAGCTTGAAATCCTGGTATCCCCGGCTGGTTAAATATTATCATTATATCAACGATTCGCGGGATAAAAATTATTCAATCTCCATCTCTGGGCGATCCTGGCCTCGTTCGATACCGGGCTGGATACTACCCCCGCGTTTCAAAAAGTCACCTACGGCGAAAACGGGGTGAAGGAAACATTCTGCTACCCGGTCATTTTCGCTGCCGAGCGGTGCCGGTATGAGCAGGCCATGGCCCGGATGTCGAAAATTCTGGGTAAGGGCGAGGAAGCGTTCTGGCTGGCCGAGTCCCGGCTGACGCTTCAGGCCATGAACCGGGTTCTGTGGGACAAAAAAAAGAAATGGTACGGCGTGGTTCATGCGGATCGAACGCTCGATACCCGGGTGGGCGTGGATGGATTGTTTCCGTTCGCCTACCGGTTGGCGGATAAGAACCTTGCCGGGCAGGCACGTTCCAATTTCAAAAAGCTGATCGGACCTTATGGAATTTATACCATTGCCCCCGGCGAGCCGGGATTTTACGAGGAGACGTATTGGCGGGGTCCCGCCTGGCCCAAGTCGTGCTCCGTGGCCCTGGCTGCGGCCAAATACCACTATCCCGACTTGGCGGAACGTGTGAAAAACGGACTGGTGGAATTTATCCTGAAATATCCCAGCGTCTGGGAGTGTATGAACGTCGCGACCGGGAAGATCGCCCGCGGCGACGTGGGGTTGATGGCCACGCCGGTCATTTCTTCCAATGTCGGGGCCGGCGAGGCGATGGGCGCGCTGCTGACGTATTACGGAACCGACATGTTTTCGATGGACAAATAAATACCGAACCTTCCAACCGTAACAAATAATTGTCCACATACACCCAGCTATGGAAGTAAAATATTACTGCTTGAACCGATCGGGCGAATCGTGTAAGAACAATTTGTTTATTAACCGAAGCGAGTGGGAGGACAATAATGTCAGTTAAAATCAGATGCCGAAAGACAGGGGCCAATAACGACCCGTGTTTCCGAATTGTGGCCACCGACAGCCGCTCGCCTCGCGATGGAAAGTACCTGGAAATTCTGGGCTGGTACGACCCCAAAAAGGCCAAGGCCAACTTCCATCTCAAACTGGAGCGCATTGCGGCCTGGAAAAGCAAGGGCGCCATCCTTTCGGAAACGGTCCGCAGTCTGGTCAAAAAAGCCAAAACCGTTCCCATGGCCGCGTCCGTCTCCAAGATAACCGCTGAACCGAAGAACGTTGCCACGACCTGACGAGCATGAAAGCGTTTATCGAACATACCCTGCAGGCACTGGTTAATCATCCCGAACAAGTCGTCGTGGCTGAAATCCTTGGCCGGCAAACGATCATCCTGGAAGTCCGCTGTCATCCCGAAGATATGGGTCGTATCATCGGCAAGAACGGCAAGACCATCAGCGCCCTCCGGGTCCTGCTGACCAGTTTGGCCGCCAAGCAGAAACGCAAAGCCGTCCTTGAAGTCGCCGAGTGATTCCAATGGGGGATCTGCTCCACATTGACATCATCACGATCTTCCCGCGCATGGCGCGGGGATTCCTCGATGAAAGCATCATGAAGCGCGCGTCCCAGCAGGCCGCCGTTGCCTTCCGGGTTATTAACCTGCGCGATTTTACCAGCGACCGCCATCAGACCGTGGACGACCGTCCCTATGGCGGCGGACCGGGTATGATTCTAAAGGCGGAACCGTTCTTCAAGGCGGTGGAATCGGCGCGCACGCCCGGCGCGCGGGTTATTCTCATGTCCCCCCAGGGACGTCCTTTTCGCCAGGACCTGGCCGCCGAACTCGCCCTTGAGCGGCACCTGATCTTTCTCTGCGGACACTACGAAGGCGTGGATGAGCGTGTCAGCCAAGCGTTGGTGACTGACGAAATTTCGATCGGCGATTACATCCTGACCAACGGAACGCTGGCCGCCACGGTGGTGATTGATGCCGTCGTGCGGCTCCTGCCGAACGTATTGGGCGCCGAGGACGCCACCGAGGAAGAATCGTTTAACGACAGCCGACTGGAATACCCGCAATACACGCGCCCGGAAATCTTCCGGGACCTGCGCGTGCCGGACATCCTGCTGACCGGTGACCATGCGGCCATCGCGCGCTGGCGGGAGGAGCAGTCCCATCAGCGGACGGCCGCGCGCCGCCCGGACCTGTTGACCTGATGAAGCCGCAGGGTGAATGATCCCTTAGATCATTCAGGTTGAAAAAAGGCTTGACGGCGCGGTGCAGACACCTACAATCTCGTAATCAGCAAAGGGACGGAAAAGGGGTTGCCCCGCCCAAGCCGCATCGTCGGCCCGGGCGGCCAACGCGTAAGACATCAGGGACATATTATGAGCTCGACCATACTGAAAACACTCGACACGGAAAATCGCAAGAAAGCACCGCTGACTTCCTTTGCGGTGGGTGACAGCATCAAGGTAATGGTAAAAATCAAGGAAGGCGACAAGGAGCGCGTGCAGGCTTTTTCCGGCACCGTGATTGCCCGCAAGGGTTCCGGCGCCACCGAAACTTTTACCATTCGCCGCATTTCGTTCGGCGAGGGCGTGGAGCGTATCTTCCCGGTAAATTCCCCGAGTATCGCCGGCATCGAGGTGGAAACCGTCGGTCAAAAGCGGCGGGCAAAATTATATTTCCTCCGGGATCGATCCGGCAAGACAGCCCGCACGGCAACGCAACAGGCGTAAAGACAGCGCGGAGGCGGCATGGAGGAAACCGCAGGCTTGCTTCAATTCGAACGTCAGGCTTGGGGCCGCGGATGTAAACGCGTGGCTGGCGTGGATGAAGCCGGGCGGGGTCCTCTGGCCGGTCCGGTCGTGGCGGCGGCCGTTATTTTTTCCCAAGCCTTCATCGAGCAAGAGGAACATCGCCTCTTTGACACACTCACCGATTCCAAGCAGCTCACGGCAAACCAGCGCGACCGCTTTTTCGAACTGCTGATTAATTCCCCGGAGGTGGAAATCGGCATCGGTTTCGGGGATGTGCCGGAAATTGACGAAATCAATATCCTGTGCGCCACGCATCGGAGCATGAACCGCTCTTTGCATCACCTGGCGGCACTCCCCGAGTACGCGCTGGTTGACGGCCTGCCGGTTCCCAATCTGCCATGCCCTTCACTGGCCATCATAAAGGGCGATGCGCGCAGTCTTTCGATTGCCGCTGCCAGCGTCATAGCCAAGGTCACACGCGACAGGTGGATGACCGATCTCGATCGCCGTCATCCCGAATACGGGTTCGTGCGGCACAAAGGCTATGGCACCGCCGCCCATATCCAGGCTCTGTTGAAATACGGCGCCATTGCCCAACATCGCCGTTCCTTCCGACCGGTGCGCGATATTGAGGCCATCCGCGGCCGCATGCATCATGCCGACAGTTTATCCCATGTGGAAAACCGTTAAACGCCTGCTATGTCCCAGCGCTACGGCCAACGGTGTCAAACTTCCCGCCGCAGGTCAGTGGGGGGAAGCCCAGGCCGAACGCGTGCTCCGGCAAAAAGGCTATGCCATCCTCGGCCGGCGGGTTCACGTGGGACGGCGCGATGAACTGGACTTGGTAGCCCGGGATGGCGCGGTGCTTGTGTTCGTGGAAGTCAAGACCCGCAAAACCGAGGCGTTCGGGCGGCCGGACGCGGCCGTAAACCACGCCAAGCGGCATTATCTTTCGCGTGCCGCCGTGCGTTATATTAAACACCTGCGCCAGCGGCCGAATGCCTTCCGCTTCGACGTCGTTGAAGTTATCGGCACGGTGGACACGCCCGTGCCCCTGATTCGCCACATTGAAAACGCGTTTCCACTGGATCGTTGCTATCGCGTCCCGTGAAGGGGGTGCCCCCTGATCTTACCTTGTGGACGATTGGCGGCGTTGCGCTTCAGTGCCCGCGCGAAGTAATCGTCGATCAGTTCCAGTTCGAACTCGCGCACGATATCCATGGCCGTGCGCTTATTGGTGGTGCTGTAGATCAGCGCGGGCGCGATGTTGGCCGGGATGTCGATTACGACTTCACCAAGATACTTTTTCTCGATCTCGGGGAACTTCTCGCGGTTGAAGTCGAGGTGGACCATGACCCGGTCCAGGTTGAGGGTAGCGCGGGCAATCGAGGTATAGCAGTCCGTGAGTTTTACCGGCCGACCGAACGGGTCGAGGATCCCGCCGCCGAGAAACGGCAGGGCTGAGATAAAGAACGCCCGGCAGTCATAGGCCCACATTTTCTGCATCAACCCGCCGTGATACGCACTACTGAAGCAGATGATGTCCGGTTTCAACGCCTTGTACTGATCGCGCAGCCAATGGAAGTTGAGATCGAAGCAGACGGCGCCACCGAGCCGGCCGATGGGCGTGTCAACCACAACCGCGCCTTGGCCGGAGGTCAGTCCTTGATCAATCTCGCCGATGGTCAGGTTGCTCTTATGGTAGGCGCCGAGTATTTTGCCGTCGGGGCCGATAAACGCAATTGAGTTGTAGACGCGCTTGCCCTCGCGGAGCTTCACGCTTCCAGCAATATGCGTCTTGAGCCGTACCGCGTTCTCGCAGTACGCGTTCAGCAATGGACCGGGTTGGGCCGTTGCCTCGGCCGTGTCCACGGTCTGTCCTTGGGACTCGACGGCCTCGGAGAAGACGATAAGGTCGAGGCCGTACCCGGCCAGAGATTGCAGTTGGCCGGACACCAGACGGATCGCGGCCTTCTTGGCCTCCTTGGGCTTGTGAGCCGGGAACGCGTTACACGTCACGGACGCCACGCGCACGTATTTTGCCATAGGGAAACGCCTTTCAGTCATCCCGCGCAATGAGGGAAACATCCGATTATTTTCCTCACTGAAACTCTTTCCACTCCGGTTCGTTCTGGAAAATAAAGCGGTAATAATCCTGGCCTTCGAGCCGTGCGGCGGCTTCTTCGTCAACCACAATGGTGCAGTGCGGGTGCAATTGCAGGGCGGAGGCGGACACCATGGCGGTGATCGGGCCTTCGACGGCCTTGGCGAGGATGTCGGCCTTGGTCGTTCCGGTGGCCAGCAGAATACAGCGTTTGCTGTCCAGGATCGTGCCCACTCCCATCGTGAGCGCCCGCCGGGGCATGTGCAGGGGGTCGCCGAAGAGCGGGCCGTTGGCGGCCACCGTCTGGGGCGTCAGTGTCTTGGCCCGTGTGCGCGAGCGCAGGGCCGAGAGCGGTTCATTGAAGCCGATGTGCCCGTCGTGGCCGATGCCCAGTAATTGAAAATCAATGCCGCCGGCTTGTTGGATGGTATGTTCGTAGCGGGTGCAGGCCGCATCCAAGTCGTCCGCCATGCCGTCCGGCAGGTACGTGTTGCGCCGGTCAATGTTGACCTTGGAAAACAGATGGTGGTTCATGTAAAACCGGTAGGAATGATCGTTCTCCGGCGGCAACCCCACGTATTCGTCCAGATTAAACGTCCGGCAACGTGCGAAGTCGAGACCTTCCTGTTTATGCATGTCCGCCAGCAAGGCATAAACCCGTTCCATGGTCCGACCGGTGGCCAGGCCAAGCACGAGTGACGGGTTCTGGCGCAGGGCCTTGGCGATCAGGCGCGCGACCAGCCGCGTGGCCGCCACCGCATTCGGTTGAATAATGACTTCCATAATAAGAAATGAAGAATGAAGAATGCAGAATGAAGAATGTAGGATTAAGAATTCAGGGTCTGTTTTATTGCCTTTTTCCGGCTATTCCGGGTTCTTCCGTTTCTGCATTCTACAGTCTGCATTTCCTTGCCTCAGGCCGGGTATTCCTTGGCGTTTTGGGGCATGGCCAGCATCACTTGATTAGCGGAGAGCTTTGTCCGTAATTGCGCCAGTTCATCCGCGCCGGAGGTCAGTGGCAAGGCTACCTGGCCGCCTGCGATAACCGACCGGCAAAGCGCCATCATGATTTCGAACCCCTGGTAGGCGCTGGCAAAGTTACAGGGATGCACCTTGCGGTCGTCGTCAAGCCAGTCGGCCATCTGCTGGACATAGGGCGGCATGTCGAGGTCGTAATTCATGCAACCGGGGCCCGATTGCGCGCCGTTCTTTGTGACGGCGCGCCAGCCGCCGCCGGTAAGCACTTCCGCGAATCCCTCCGTGCCCTGGGCGCCCATGCGGCACTTGCGCCACCAGTAATCCACTTCCGGCACATCCGGCGCGCCGGCGCCACATTCCACGATGCCACGAACGCCGTTGCTGAAATGAATGAACCCGGCGATATAATCCGGCGACGGATGCGCATCGGCCAATTTGCCACGCCCGGCGGCTTGTGCCATTACCCATTCGGCGTCCACGTTGCCGTTAAACCAGCGCAGGTAATCGATCAGATGACTCAGCATGTGCGTCATCCAGCCGGTCGCGGTGCCGTAAACCGTATGCACACGGCCCAAAGCGCCGCTGTCAATGATCTCCTTCACCTTCTGATAATGAACGCCATAGCGATGCTGGTGGCTGACCACGGCTTTGACGCCCGCGGCATCCAGCAAGGTCTTGACTTCCATGCCTTCGGCGCTGGTGAGCGCCACCGGTTTCTCGAATGCGATCAGCCGGGCGCCGCTCTCGATTCCCAGCCGGATCATGTCCCTGCGCAGATTGGGTAGCGTGCAGAAGCAAAACAGATCCAGCTTGGCGTCCCGGATCATAGCCCGGGCGTCGTTGAATACGGGGGGCGCGCCTACTTTAGCCGCCGCCGCCGCGAGGCGTGCCGGGTCCAGGTCGCAAATGCCCACAAGCTCAAAGCGGCTATTTGCCTTGAATGTGGTCGCATGGTGCAATCCGCGTTTGCCCATGCCGACGATACCCACACGATAAGGGGTTGTCATGATTACCTCCTAAATTTGCTGTCTCTCTCCAGGCAGACGCGGAAATCAACGGTTTCTGGTTATAAAGCCGAATTTTCCGGTCCGTCGTCCGCCGTCTGTCGTCTGGCGTCCGCCGGCCTTGGTCAGGCGCGGGCGTCCCACTCCAAAACTTTGGCGACGACATAATCGGCTTCTTCCGCCGTCAATTCCGGGTACATGGGCAGTGACACACATGTTGCGGCGTTCCATTCGGCATTGGTCATTGGGCCGACAATGCGCGCGCCCTTGCCCCAAGGATAGCCGGCCTGCTGGTGGATGGCAATCGGGTAGTGGCACTTGGCGTCAATCCCATTGTCCTGGAGGAATTTGATAAGAATGTCCCGATCCCCGGCCTTCTTGGTTTCAATGACATACAGGTGATAGATATGACGGTAGCCGGGAATTGCGTAAGGGAGCGTGAAATGCCTGGCATTGCGCAGGCCGGCTGTGTAACGGGCGGCTAATTGACGCCGCACATCGTTTCCGGCATCGATGGCCTTAAGTTTGGCGCTCAAAATCCCGGCATGCAGGTCATCCAGCCGGCTGTTAAACCCAGGGCTGTGGCATGAGCGTTTTTCCGAGCCGTGATTACGC
This sequence comes from Kiritimatiellota bacterium, assembly GCA_026398415.1. Classification (GTDB taxonomy): domain Bacteria; phylum Verrucomicrobiota; class Kiritimatiellia; order JAAZAB01; family JAAZAB01; genus VSJD01. The sequence goes on from JAPLSY010000029.1 coordinate 152,738, forward strand.
AACTTGCGTACTTGCCGGTCAATGTCATCGCGGTTGGTTATGATGGCGCCGCCGTCGCCGAAGGCGCCCAGGTTCTTTTGAATAATGAAACTGATGCAGGCGGCATCGCTGAGTTGGCCGATTTTGAATCCCTTGCCGCTGGCGCCGAAAGCCTGGGCGTTGTCCTCGACGATCAACAGGTGGTGCTTGTCGGCGATCTTGCGGATGGCCGGCATGTCCGCGCATTGGCCGTACAAATGTACGGGAATAATGGCCTTGGTCCGGGGCGTAATGGCCGCCTCGATTTTCGAGGGATCAATGCATTTTGTCCGCGGATCGCAATCCACGAACACACAGGTGGCGCCGGTAATCCAAACGGCTTCCGCTGTGGCAAAAAAAGTGTTGGTGTGCGTTATACATTCGTCGCCCGGCCCGATGCCCAGCGCCATGAACGTCAGCCACAGGGCATCCGTGCCGTTGCCGACGCCAATGGCGTGCTTCGTGCCGGCGTATTTGGCCAGTTCGCCCTCAAAGCGCTTCAACATGGGGCCCATGACATATTCGCCGCTTTCCAGCACGGCCTGGATATTGGCGTCAATTTCTTTTTTAAGGTTATGATATTGCCGCACGTGTCCGTAAAACCCGACTTTCATATTAAATCCTTTCTGTACATGTTAATGAACTGACATCGCAACGGGGGAAGATAATGTCCTTTTCCGCCGGGCACAAGTTTTTTCGGCAACATATGGATCATGACCATGGATGGTAATGCGCGGCGGCCTCGTACATGGCCATAATATTGGCGAGGGGCGCGTCAACCTGAATATACGTGTGACCGGGGCCGAAAATATAGCCGCCATCCTGGCCCAGGCAATCAATCAGGCGGCGGGCCTCGTCAGCCACTTGCCGGGGCGTGCCTTTGCACAGGATTTCCTGGAGATCCAAGCCGCCGTAAAAGCACAGATGGCGGCCGAAGTCCTTTTTCAGGCCGGCGGGGTCCATGCCGGCGGCGCGGGTCTGGATCGGCTCCAGCATGTCCACGCCGGCTTCGATGATCATGGGCAGGAGCGGCCGCACGGCGCCGCAGACGTGTAATAAAAATTTCTTGTCATGCCGGTGGATGCGCTCAGCCACCTGGGTCAGGTAGGGCATGACAAATTGCCTGAACGTGGCCGGACTGAATAACGGTCCGAGCTGGGAACAGTAATCGTCGGCCATGTAAATAATGTCGAGTTCCTGGCTGTGGCGCTCCAGCAGAATGTCGAGGTAAGCCAGGATGCGTTCCGTGATCGTTTTGATCAGCGTATCGGCATACTGCGGACGCAGGGCGAAATCCATCATCAGGTCTTCCATGCCGCGGACGAACGAGGCGATGAAATAGGCACCCCAGGTGAATACGCCGATCACGGCGCGGTTGGCATGCGCCCGGGCCTCGGTGCTGACGCCGGAAAAATCCAGCGCCGTATCGGACGGCCAGGGGTGTTGTTTGATCGCCGCGATCTCATCCTTGCCGGCCAAGGGACTGAAGCACAATTCGTCGTACGTTCCGCCCGGGTAGCAGGCCACCCGGGTGCGATAGCCCCAGAGCGTGGTTTTCTCCGTTTTGCGCGCTTCGGCCTCCGTGAAAATAAAATTCTTTGGCAGGATCATCCAGGTGTCCACGTTCAGGCGGTCGAACAGTGCTTCCCGGGTTGGTGTGCCCAAGTGCCGGTAAAGCGCCTCGTACACTTCTTTCTCGGCGTCAAAGGTAATGGGGGTCCGGTCGGTAACCCGGTGGTTGACCGCCGCCAGGATGCGGGATTTGGAATTAATCATACACAAGTCCTGGTGTTGAAAAGTTTAAGGGTTCAAAACGGAAAATGTTGGTTGCCGCGCATGGTGGGCGCGGTCTTAATTGCCATAAATAGTGATATAATAAGTAATGGTCGCGGGCGATGCAAGTCCGGGTTCAGCATTTTGCTGGGTTCAGTATTTTGCTTGCCGCGCAGCGATCCATGTTCTACGATGCACGGGTCTGAGCAATCAAGTTTAATGAAAACATCGCTTTATAACGACCACGTGGCCTTGGGCGCCCGGATGGTGCCGTTTGCGGGCTGGGATATGCCGCTGGTCTATCGCGGTATTATTCCCGAACATCTTTGGACCCGTGCGCATGCGTCGGTCTTCGACATCTGCCACATGGGCGAATTCGAGATCAAAGGTGCGACTGCCGAAGCGGACTTGGAGCGGCTGGTGACCCTGGGCGTGGCGTCGCTGAAACCCGGCGCCTGCGCCTATGGTTACCTGCTGGCGGAAGACGGCGGCGTGCGGGATGACGTCATCTGTTTTCGCCTGGCCCCCGACCGGTTCTGGCTGGTGGTTAATGCCGGCACATTGGCCGGCGACCGGGATTGGATCCGGGCCCACCTCTCGCCGCACACGACTTTCACGGACCTTTCGCCGGCCACGGCCAAGCTTGATATTCAGGGGCCCGGCGCCCGCCAGGGGATGGAGGCGGCGTTCGGCCAGGCCCTGCCGCCCCTGGGCTATTTTCATTTTCAGGAAGTGACCATCCAGGGCACACCGTGCCTGTTAAGCCGCACCGGCTATACCGGCGAATTTGGTTACGAGCTTTATGTGCCTGCGAACGAAGTTCCCCGCTTTTGGAATTGCCTGCTGAAGTCCGGCCAGATTCTACCCGCCGGCCTGGGCGCGCGGGATACCTTGCGCGTGGAAATGGGCTATCCTCTGTATGGTCACGAACTGCGCTTGGAGTGGCGGCCGGCGGGCGCAAGCCGGGGGCGGTTCATGGACATGGCCAAGCCGTTTATCGGGCGGGAATCGGTGCGCCGTGAATTGGAAACCGGTGCGTACCGGGTGCTGGTGGGCCTTTTGCTGGAAGGTCGCATGGCGGGGCGCGCGGGCGATCCGGTGATGAAAGATGGGGTTGGGGTGGGGGAAGTGACCAGCGGTCTGTTTGCGCCCAGCCTGAACGTGGCCGTGGCGCTGGCGTACGTGGACCAGGCCGTGAGCCGCCCGGGCGAGGCATTGGCCATTACAGTCCGCGGAAAATCGCTCAACGCCCGGGTGGAGACCTTGCCGCTGTATAAAAATGGGACAGCGCGGGAAGCACGTTGAGCGTATAGCGTAGAGCGTAAAGCGTGGGAGACGGACGACAGACGCTGAACAAGCAAACGCTCAACGTCGAATGAAAACGAAGAACGAAGAACGAAGAACCAGGAACGATTTTCTTATGTCTGATGCAATGGCATTTCAGGCTAATAGCCCCGCCGATGATCGGGCGATGCTGGCGACGCTGGGGCTGGCGGGAATTGACGAATTGTTTGCGATGATTCCGCAGGACCTGCAGACGGACGCTTTCCATCTGCCGGCGGGTCTCTCGGAAATGGAAATGACCCGGCGGTTGGCAGAGTTGGCGGACGCGAATGCGCGCAACCTGGTGAATTTCTGTGGCGGCGGATTTTACGATCATTTTATTCCGGCCGCCGTGGATGCCTTGGCCGGGCGCGCCGAGTTCTACACGGCCTACACGCCCTATCAACCGGAAGTTGCGCAAGGCACCCTGCAGGCGATCTATGAATTTCAGACCGCCATAACGCGGCTGACGGAGATGGAGGTTGCCAATGCCTCGCTCTACGACGGCGGCACGGCGCTCTTCGAGGCCACGATGATGGCTTTCCGCATCACGCGCCGTCGCCGTGTCCTGATTGACGAGGGCGTCAACCCGATTTACCGGACGATGCTAAAATGCTATTCGGCCAACCTGGCGTTTGAGTTTGTGGAGATCCCGCTGCGCGACGGACTGACTGATCGCGCCGCTTTCCAGGCGCAATTGACCCGCGACGTCGCGGCGGTCATCGTGCAGAACCCCAATTTTTTCGGGTGCCTGGATGATTTGAGCGATCTCATTGCGGCGGCCCACCGCTCCGGCGCGCTGGGAATCATGTCCGTATATCCCCTGGCCCTGGGCATCGTCAAGACGCCCGGCGCCATGGGCGCGGATATCGTCACCGGCGAAGGCCAGAGCCTGGGCCTGCCGCTTTCCTTTGGCGGCGCCTACCTGGGTTTCATGACCACGCGCAAACCCTACGTGCATAAAATGCCCGGCCGCCTGGTCGGCGCCACCCAGGATGCCCAGGGGCGGCGCGGCTTTGTGCTGACGCTCCAGGCGCGCGAACAGCATATTCGCCGCGAGAAAGCCACCTCCAATATCTGCACGGCCGAGGCCTTGTGCGCCTTGCGTGCGCTCATTTACCTGAGCCTGATGGGCAAAACCGGCCTGGTGGAGGTCGCCGAGTTGTGCGCGGCCAACGCCTCCTACGGCTGGCAAAAGCTGACGGCCATTCCCGGCGTCAAACCGGCCTTCCACGCCAATTTCTTTAACGAATTTGCGCTCTCGCTTCCCGCCAACGCGGCGGATGTGATCAGCGCGCTGATTGACAAGGGCATCGCCGCCGGGTTCCCGGTGGGGCGCTATTACCACGGGATGGAGTCGGTCCTGCTGGTGGCCTTCACGGAGAAGCGCACCAAGGAGGAAATTGACTGCTTGGCCGCCGCGCTGGAAGCGGCGCTGGCTTAAATGCAGAATGCAGAATGATAAGAATAACGAGCTGGCTAAAATGTCAAACCAATAACGAAGAACTAAGAACGAAGAACAGTTTTATGCAACTTATTTACGAAAAAAGCGTGGCCGGGCGGCGGGCGGTGCGTGCGCCGCGCCGCACCGTGCCGGGACGGGAGCTGATCCAGAAACGGCTCCTGCGCGCGCGGCCGGCGGAATTACCGGAAGTGCCTGAAATCGAAGTGGTGCGGCATTTCACCAATCTGTCGCGGCTAAATTTCTCGGTGGATACCCAGTTTTACCCGCTGGGCTCCTGCACCATGAAATATAATCCCAAGGCCTGCGAGGTGGTGGCCCAGCACCCCGGCTTTGTCGGGATTCATCCGCTCTGGCCGCAACTGCGCGGCGGCGGGCAGTTGACCCAGGGCGCCTTGCGCCTGCTTTACGAAACCGAGCGACTGCTGGCCGAGCTTACCGGGATGGCCGAATTTACGCTCCAGCCACTGGCGGGCGCGCATGGCGAGTTGACCGGCGCCATGTTGATCGCGGCCTATCACCGCGACCGCGGCAATGCCAAAAAACATATCCTGATTCCCGATTCCGCGCATGGCACCAATCCGGCCAGCGCGGCGCTGGCCGGATTCCAGGTGGTGGCGGCGCCATCCACGGTACAGGGCACGGTGGATGTGGAAAAATTAAAGGGGTTTATCAATGCCGAGACGGCCGGCATGATGATGACCAATCCCAATACCCTGGGGCTTTTTGAGCCCGACGTGCGCCGGATCGCCGATCTCGTTCACGCCGTGGATGGGCTCCTGTATTACGATGGCGCCAATTTTAACGCCATCATGGGACGTTGTAAGCCCGCGGAGATGGGCTTCGATGTCTGTCACCTGAATCCGCACAAGAGCTTTGCCTCGCCGCACGGCGGGGGCGGGCCCGGCGCGGGACCGGTGGGCGTCGTGGAGCGCCTGCGGCCGTTCCTGCCGATTTCGCGGGTGGTCAAGACCAGGGACGGCACCTACAGCCTGGATTACGATTA
>JAPLSY010000054.1 GCA_026398415.1 Kiritimatiellota bacterium
CCCTCGCGCAGGGAGCGGATCAACGGAATGCCCCCACCCACGCTGGCCTCAAAAAAGATATCCGTCCGGTTCGCTTCCGCCAACTTGAACAGCTCGGCACCGTGCTCGGCCAGGAGCGCCTTGTTGGCGGTCACCACCGGCTTGCCTCGCTGAAGGGCCCGGGTAATCAGATTCCGCGCCGCACTCAGACCGCCGATGAGCTCAATGACGATGTCAACCTCAGGATTGGCGACGACAGCTTCGGCATCGTTGGTTAAGACTCCGGACGGCACGCTGACGCCGCGGTCGCGTTCGGTATCAATATCGGCGATGCGGCGCAGTTCCAGCTTGAGCCCTGTCCGGTTTTCGAGCAGGCCCTGATTTTTGTTGAGCCCCATGACCACGCCGGCGCCCACTGTGCCGAATCCCAGCAGACCTATACCCACGGTTTTCATTCAGATTTCTTCCTGGCCGTTACCAGCCGGTAATGGCTGAAATACGGCATAAAATAAGCAATAAAAATAGCAGTTCACCCGTGGCTTGCAAGCGAAATAACATCAGCCGCTTCTGAACGCGGCCACGCCCGGAGCGTGGTGAACACGATGCTTGCCCCGCGTTGCGCGGGGCAACGTCTGCCGGCAAAAATGTCTGGCTGATGTTTTTCGCCAATCAGCTTGAATGCAAAAAACAACCTAACATCCATTCGTGCGGCCGTCAAAACAGATGCGAGGAACATCAGCGAGGGCAAGCGACAGGCGGCAGGCACCTTAGACTTGAAATCGGGCGCACAAACGAAACAGGCTGGAGCGGGACACGCTCCAGCCTGTTTTACTATCTTTACGTTACGACCAGCTATGGAATCAACGGGATCGTTTGGACGGGCGTATAATCCGCGCTCGACCACAAGATCTTCCAGACGCCATCGGGCCCCACCACCGTTGGATCCGCCTTGCCATCCTTATCGAAGTCGGCGGCCACCGGCATGCCACCCTCCACATAGAGCGGAGCCATACTACTGAAGGGCGCATAATCCGCCGTCGACCACCAGATCTTCCAATAGCCGTCGAGCCCCACCATGGCCATATCCGCCTTGCCGTCCTTATCGAAATCGGCGGCCACCGGCACGCCGCCCGCCACATAAAGCGGCAACGCACTGCTGTGGGGCGCATAATTATCAGTTGACCACCAGATCGTCCAGGTGCCGTCCGGCCCCACCATGCAAGGATCCGCCCGACCGTCCTTATCGAAATCGGCGGCTACCGGGGTACCACCCGCCACATAGAGCGGCACCGCACTGCGGCAAGGCGTATAATCCGCCGTTGACCACCAGATCGTCCAGTAGCCGTCGGGCGCCACCATGGCCATATCCGCCTTGTGGTCATTGTCAAAGTCCGCCGCCACCGGCACACCGCCCGCCACATAGAGCGGCGCCGCACTGATGTAGGGCGTATAATCCGCCGTCGACCACCAGATCTTCCAGTAGCCGTTGGTCAAGATAATGGCCATATCCGCCTTGCCATCATTGTCAAAGTCGGCTGTCACGGAAGGAAGCACGATGTATGCCATTGTCCGGATATTGTTTATTGAGTAATTGCCCGCCTGGGCACCAGCCAGAGCCAAGCCGCTCACATATACAAGCTTAGGTTCAGAACTCGCGCCAGCGCCGTGACGAAACTCCGCGCTGGCATTGCTCGTGACCAGCGTGACATCCTCCGTGCCCACAACTCCCCTCAAGGTGCCGAAAGAGGAAACGGTTGCCGCGACATTGCCGTCATATATCTTGTTCTTGACGACCAGACCATCCAGTCCGAGTTCTCCCACGGTAATATCAAGACTGACCGTTACGTCCAGCCAGGCAACACCGGACGTGACTATGCCGCTATAGCTACCGATGGCAAGACCTTCCGGTAATAGGGTAACTATTATTGTCTTATTCGTGCCGGCAGCAATCGTGCCGGACACCTCGCCTTCGGAGTCTGCCACGCTCAGCCAGGACCGGTTCGTGCCGAGCAGGTAAGCGGTGGCCGATACGTCGGCCGGAACCGTCAACACGAAATTCCGAGTGCATACTATCGTATTGGTACCGCCGTAACCTATCGTGAAAGTCAGATTCGTGGGATCCGGCGCCAACTTTTCAAACGCCGTCACTGCCGTCGTGCCCAAGGCCGCAAATAATACAAACGCGGCAATCATTGTCCGCGACAACGACAACAGGTATTTGTTCCCCGATAAGAACGATGGGGTTTTCATGGCGGTTGTTCTCCTATATTGATGAATTATCGAGACGTTTTTGCTCTTCACGCTTGTCGCCAACGCCGTCAAAACGACTGCTGTTTTATCCTGTTCCTCCTGGTTGGATTCACTAAACAACGACGTTTCTGAGGGAAAGAATACGTAGCCTTCTCAGACAATTCATATTTTTTGTATATACCATCTCCGCCCACTATTTCAACACTTATTTTCGTAATACTGGAAAAACGTGGGAGGATGGGCAGACCGACGACAAACGACGGACGGAAACGGAAGAAGCAAGCGTCGCATGGAAAAGAGAATCATCGTTCCTTC
>JAPLSY010000084.1 GCA_026398415.1 Kiritimatiellota bacterium
TCAGCTTCCCAAGCTGAACGTCGTGGGTTCGACTCCCATCTCCCGCTCCATTTTTATGTGATTACAGTTTACGTTATCCAAAGTATTCGAACCGGAAAACGGTACGTTGGGATTACCAACAATCTCGACCGCCGTTTGGCCGAGCATCGGGCACGGTCATCCAAAGGCGGTCAGTTGTTGGGCACCTTCTTGCTCTTGCATGCAGAGTCTTTTCCCAATTATCAAATAGCTCGACAACGGGAAAAGAACCTAAAATCTGGCCAGGGCAGAGCTTGGTTAGATGTCCGCTATCCTCGTCGCGGCCCGCCTCTGGCGGGTAAAGCGGCGCCCGTTTAGCGGGCTTGTGCGCCTCGGGCGCATTCGACTCCCATCTCCCGCTCCACTTCTTCCCCCTGATTCCATGCGGTCATAACCGCCCATATCGTATTTGTTATTCTATAAAACGGCCAAAGGCATATTGAATGTAACGGTAGAGAAAAGTCAGCAAGCAGATGATGAAGCTTAAGAGAAGGGCATTATTATAAGGGTCACTGCCCGGCTTGAAGGAAAGCCCGCCGATGTAGAAGCCGCCCAGAAAGATAAATCCCAGCGTGGACAGGAGAAACGCGCCGAGATCGAAATCGCCTTCCTCCTTCAGGTAACCTTGTCCGATGCCGAAATAAAGCGTTGCCATTAAATCGCCAACGTTAAAGCCCAGCATCAAATACGGCGCGTAGCCGCCCGGCGCCACGCCGGTCCAGATGGCCAATGCCCACCAAAGAATGCTGAAAATAATGTCACCCATTAGACCGGATTTCTATTTACATAGCCGGTAAGCAGTATCCTTTGCTTTGTCGTTGTTGATTGTTATCAGCCTAAGGCGGGCAACCATCGCCTGACATGAAAGCACCCTATGATTTCCGCCGCATGGCCATGGCGCGTTCGGCTTCGCGGTCGGCCGTCTTGCGTTTCATGGTTTCGCGCTTGTCAATGGTATGCTTGCCCAGGCAGAGGCCGAGCTCGACCTTGATTTTGCCGCGCCGGTTAAAATACAGGGTCAAGGGAATCAGCGTACAGCCTTTGAGCGTGACCTTGCCAACCAGCCGCTTGATTTCATGCTTGTGCAGGAGCAAACGCCGCGGCCGGCGCGGTTCGTGATTGAACTGGTGGCCGAATTCAAAGGGTTTGATGTGTATATCGCGGAGTACGATGGCGTCACCTTCCACGGCGGCATAGCCGCCCGTTAAATCCGCATGCCCCTCGCGAATGGATTTTACCTCGGTCCCCAGCAGTACAATGCCGGTCTCAAACCGCTCCAGCACGGTATAATCCCGGTGCACCTTGCGGTTGACGATTCGGGGCGTATGATTTTCTGTGGCTGGCGGCATGGGGGCCCGGGAAAAGATATGGTCAACGGGAATAAGGATTCGTTCGTCGTTCTTGGTTCTTGGTTTACTCAATACTCAGGCTATAGCCAGCGCGCTATGACTTGTGAGCGATCTTCGTTTTCCGACATAAAACAAAGAACTAAGAACGAAGAACAAGGAACTTATTGTTTAAAATTGAATCATCGCCTTGACCACCCCATCCCGGTACGCGGCCACCAGATCGAAAGCTTCCTTGGTCTGATCAAACCGGAACCGGTGGGTAATCATAAAGTCGGCCTTCAACAGTCCCGGAGCCATCATAGCCAGGGTCGGATGGAGGCATTCACATTGCCGGCGCACATTCCGAATCTCCAGCTCCTTGCGGCGCGCGCGATCTATCACGAAAGACACCCGGTCCACCGCCGGAATGCCCACCAGCATGAGCTTGCCCCCCGGCTGGATCAACTCAATCGCTTCATCTACCGCCGACTGTTCTCCGCAGCATTCGAAGACGGCATCCAAGAGCAACGGCTCTTGAGCGCTGACTGCTTTGACGATATTAACCTGGTCCGGGTTGCCGACCCACGTGGCGCCGGCGGACTTCGCCACCGCCAGGCGCGCATCAATTTTATCCGTTACATAGATCGCGTGCGCGCCCATTGCCCGCGCGCACACCAGTACGCTCAAACCAATCGGTCCGGCGCCCAGGATGGCAATCCGGGCGCCTTTCAGGGGCAGAGCACGGCGTACCGCATAAAACCCGATGGCCAACGGCTCCGAGAGCGCCGCCTGTTCAAAAGTCATGCCCTCCTCGATAGGGAAACAACACTCCTGCGGCATCACGAGGAACTCGGCCAGACATCCCTCGGCTTGGCCGGGGCACCCCAGAAATTTCAACCGGCGACAGGTATGCGGCCGGCCACTCCGGCACTGGTCGCATTGTCCGCACGACATGGCGGGTTCCACGGCCACCCGGTCGCCCGGCTTGACCTGCGTCACGGCCGCCCCTACCCGTTCCACCACCGCGGCGCATTCATGGCCAACCGTGAACGGATATTTAACGACCTGGCTCCCGATTTTGCCCGTCGTGTAATAATGAATGTCCGAGCCGCATACGCCGACCACGGCCAGCTTCAATAACACATCGGTAGCCGCCGTCATCGCCGGCACAGGCACCTCGCGCATTTCCATGGCCCGCAGACCCGTTAACATCATGGCTTTCATAGTAATAGTAAATATCTCCTTTTTCAGAATCGCAACTGCGCCTTGGCCAAACGCGTACCCAGCTCAGCCACGACGCGGTCGTCATCCTTGTCACCGGCCGATTCAAAGGTCGCTGAAAATCGGAGGAACGCGCCGGCATCATCCCACGGCACGGTGGAGATCAAGTGCTCCCGGATCAGGAACTGGGACGCCTCTTCCGCCGTGGCAAAAGCAGTCGTGCCCGCGCCGCACGGAGCCGGCACATACAGGTAGAACGTGCCGCCTGGCATCCGCGCCGCGAAACCGATGGCGCGCAGGCACTTCACCAGCTTACGCAGGCGGCGCTGGTAATGCCGGTTGATCCGATCCGCCAGCTTGCGGTCGGCAATCCCCACGCAGGCCGCCAGCTGAATGGCCTTGAACTGGCCCGAATCAATGTTGTCCTTGACCTCGGCATAGGCCTGGACCACCCGCGCCGACCCAGCCACAAACCCCAGCCGCCAGCCGGTCATGTTATAACTCTTGCTCATGGAATGCAATTCCACGGCCGCGTCCTTGCCGCCCGGCCGGCTGAGGATCGAGAGCGGCTTGCGCCCATAGACCAGCGTGGCATAGGCGGCATCCTGCACGATCAGGATGTTGTGGACCCGGGCAAACGCAATCAGGCGATCGAAAAACTCCTCCGACGGCGCCGCGCCGGTGGGATTGTTCGGGTAATTGACATAAAACAATTTCGCGCGCCGTCCGGCAGTCGCCGGATCAATCGCATCGAGGTCCGGATAAAAACCGTTCTTTTTAAGCAAAGGCACCTTGATCACCCGGCCGCCCAGGTATTTCGTATGCGTGGCCAGGACCGGATAGCCCGGCACGGTCGCCAGCGCCACGTCGCCGGGGTTGATGAAACATAGCGGCAACATGGCCAGGGCCGGCTTTGAGCCGATGCTGTGGACGATTTCCGTGTCCGGGTTCAGGTCCGTGACGCCGAAGAATTCCGCCATGTACCGGGCCGCCGCCACCTTGAAATCCCGGATACCGTTGTCCGCATAACCGCGGTTGGCCGGATCGTCCACAGCTTTTTTCAACGCGCGGCGAATGGCGGCGGGCGCCATCTGGTCCGGCTCGCCCACGCCGAAATCCAGCAATTCCACGCCCTTGTGCGCCTGGACTGCCGCCGCCTTGGCGCGCTTGATTTTTTCAAACTTGTAGATCTCATTGGAGAGGCCGAACGCGGCCCCGCCAATCCGTTCGGCAAATAACGTCTGCAAATTCATACCACACTCCTTTCAGGTGCCCCCAGATGTACCATTGCAACGGGCGGGATTCAAGAACAGAGAAAAGCATTTTGTTATGCTTGAAATCAAACGGATTCGGATTTAGGCTTCAGCCATGAATGATCATATACTAAAATTCGGAACTTCCTTCATCGTTGGTACGGTCGCCACGGCGGGACTGGTGCGACTGGTTCAGCTGGCACCCATCCCATCCTACATGAAATTTGTCCTGGCCGTCGTGGTACCGGTGCCCGCCATTGCCATCGCGCTTGTCCTCCTGTATTATGGACCTGAGGCCCAAACCGGCAGTGCAGGCTTAAGCGGTCTCGGACCGCCAAGCGAGTTGTTGAAAATGTTTCTATACGGCTGCCTGGCCATGTTTGGTTATGCCGGCGTGGCGGCCCTGTGGCGGATGTTCCAACCTCTGGAGGACCGCGGAGACGCTTCGGGAGATGACAATGCGTAACCTGAAAAACCTGCCCCCACCACTCCCGGTGGTCATGACCATTGCCGGGTCCGACAGCGGCGGCGGCGCCGGCATCCAGGCGGATTTAAAAGCGTTCACCGCGCTCGGCGCCTTCGGCACCTCGGCAATTACCTGCCTGACCGCCCAGAACCCGTCCGAAGTGCGCGGCATCCTGGCCGTAACACCGGCCATGGTAACGCTCCAGGTGGAAACCATTTTTGCTGGATTTCGCGTGGCCGCCGCCAAAACCGGCATGCTGTATTCGGCTGCTATTATCGAGGCGGTGGCCAGGACGATTAAACACCGGCATATTCCATGGCTCGTCGTGGATCCGGTAATGATCGCCACCTCGGGCGCCCGGCTTCTGCGCCGGGACGCCGTGAGCGCGCTGGGCAACCGGCTACTGCCGCTGGCCGATGTCATTACACCCAACCTGCCGGAAGCCGAAGCATTGTGCGGTCATACCATCGGCAACCTGCGGGATATGGAATCGGCGGCGCGGAAGATTGGCAGGCGGTATCGCGCGGCCTGCGTCGTAAAAGGGGGGCATCTGCCGGGAAACGAGGTCGTGGATATTTTATTTTATGCCGGACACATTTACTCCTTCCGGTCAACCCGCTTGCGGGTTGCCACGCACGGCACCGGGTGTATGTTCTCGGCGGCACTCACGGCGCTCCTGGCCCGGGGCGTTGACTTACCCGCAGCGATCCGGGGAGCTAAACATTATGTTCATGGGGTTCTGCACCGACAGTTGTGCATATCGCTTTGTTCTTGATTCCCATCGTTTGGCGCAGCACTCTACCAGCATTCAATAGACTTGGAATTTGTATAAGATAAACACGTTAAACGGGTACAAAAAAATGACGTCACGAGAAAGATTGCTGGCAGTTTTGCACCATAAATTACCGGATTGTGTTCCCTGTTGTCCTGATATTTCGAATATGGTCCCGTGCCGGTTAACCGGCAAACCGTTCTGGGATATCTACGTTTATCAGAATCCTCCTTTATGGAAAGCGCACATTGATGCTTTGAAACATTTCGATATTGACGGCGGATTAGAAATGTACTGGGGTGATCCCTTCGGCGATCAGCCGGAATGGGAGCAAAGAATCGTGAGCCGGAACCGGGACGGCAGTTTTGTGACCCAGGAATATTGCCGGAAAACGAACAAATGGAGCACATGTGTTGCCGTGCATACCGCGGATAATCCACCCGCATCCGGGGTGTTGCCCGAAAAAATTGGATTGCCGGCCGTTCCGACGACATGGGAAACGATTGCCGGAATAAAACAATGGCCGACCGGGATGGAGTTATGGAAGTTGATAAAGCGGGAAATGGGAGACCAGGGCATCGTCGGGATACCGAGCGGGGCAACCACCTGTCTTCTGTGGAACGGGCCGGATGACATCTACGCATATTATGATGATCCCCGTCCATTCTATGAGCGCCGCGAGCAGGCATTAGCTCGAGTTGAAACCATTATAAACCGGATTGCCGGATTGGACGACAAACCTGACTTTCTGTTCTGTGGTGCTTCGGGGTCGCTCATATGGCAGACGCCGGAGATGTTTCGGGAATTGTCACTGCCGGTATTGAAGAAGGCGACGGAAATGGCCGATGATCTTAGAATCCCTACGCACGTGCATTCCTGCGGCCCGGAAAGGGAATTGGTCAGGATGGCGGCGGAAGAAACCAAATTGACGGTGATTGATCCGTTGGAAATACCGCCCATGGGAGATTGCATCCTGAAGGAATTGAAACAGCGCTATGGGCACAAGCTGGTGTTGAAGGGCAATCTGCATACAACGGAAGTGATGCTGAAAGGTTCCGTGGAAACAGTGCGGACAGCCGCGCGCAAGGCGATTGATGACGCTGGTAAAGGCGGTGGATTTATTTTATCCACCGGTGACCAATGCGGACGCGATACGCCCGATGAAAACATCCGGGCAATGGTGAACACCGCCCGGACATATGGAGAATATAAATAAGGATGTTCTCTTTGAATCCGACAGCTGACAGCCTACAGTCTTTAGCCGCAGGCTGATCCGCCTAAGGCAGAAAATAACCTGAATGAGGCCGATATGCTGATTACCTTTGCGTGCCCGGAATGCAAGGCGGAACTGGAAGTCGCGGCCACTGCCGCCGGTTCGCTTGTTCTATGTCCGCAATGCAGCAAGACGCTGACTGTACCCCGAAAAGGTCCCGGTCCGGGCGTGACGATCGGCCAATTTAAAATCCAGAAGCTCCTCGGCAAAGGCGGCATGGGTGAAGTGTACCTGGCTTGCCAGCTCTCCCTGGGCCGCGACATAGCCCTCAAGATTCTTCCTGCAAGTTTCAGAGACCAAAAAAAGCGCGTTCAGCGCTTTTTCCAGGAAGTTCAGACCCTGGCGCGACTGGATCACCCCAATATTGTCATGGCCCATGAAGCGGGCGAGGACGAGGACATATTATACCTGGCCATGAGTTATATCCCCGGGGACTCGTTGGAAAAGCGTTTACAACACAACGGCCCCATGGCGGAATTGGACGCCCTGAAGATGATCGACAAACTGGCCGGGGCCTTGGATTACGCCTGGCGTGAACATCATTTACTGCACCGGGATATCAAGCCCGCCAATATTCTCATGACAGCCGGCGGCGAGATTAAGTTGACGGACTTCGGCCTGGCCAAGTGCCTGGATGATGCCACGGAGCTGACCATGTCCGGGGATATCATCGGTTCCCCTAACTACATGAGCCCGGAACAGATTAATAATTGCATGGACCTGGATTGCCGATCCGATATGTATTCCCTGGGCACCACCTTGTATCACATGCTCACCGGCAAGCTTCCCTTCGCGGGCAGCAGTTTGATGGAGACCTTGAAAAAGCAAATTAATGAAGCCCTGCCGGACCCGCGCATCGAGCGCTCGGAAATTTCGGAGGCCTGTATCATCCTCTTGGAGATCTTGCTGGCGAAAGACCGCAATGACCGGCATACCGATTATCAAACATTGCGGGCGGATATCGCCCGCGTCATTGCCGGAGAACGGCCGACCAAGGGCGCGTTACAGCCCGGTGAATCCGTGTTGCAACGACTGACCGTCGAACTTACCCCGCGCCGGCCCCAGCCGCCCCCCGTTGGATTAAAACCACCAACGACAAAAACGCATGGGCGGGGTGTCAAATGGGCCGTAGGCGCCATGCTGGGATTAGCCGTGGTGCTTGGGCTGGTAGTGGTGCTGGCACGGGGATCGCGTCGCACGGAGAAACCGGCCTTATCCGCGCCCGCGGTTCCGGAGATCGCCACGGTCACGTCAGCGCCGGTTGCGCCCATAGCGGCATCTTTGCCTCCGGCAGTGGATGAGGCGCAGGCCAAACTCAATCAAAGATACCTGGATGCATTGAAATATACGCAGAAGCATCCGGAAGATTTTACGGGAGCACGGGACTTGCTGGTATCGCTGAGAAAGGAGAGTCGCGGAACGGAATTGGAAGGGAAAATAACCGCTGAAATCGGGCGGATTGAGCGGGTACGGAAGCAGGCCGTGTACAAAGCCGTAACCGCGTTAAAAGCGGATGTCCAGGCACAGGTGGCCCAAAGCAACTTTGAGGGTGCGCTCAAACGGATCGAACTGGACCCAGGACTGGTGACGGAGGAAACAACCGCCGTGCGGGCGGAACTGGCACAGGAGGTCAAGGTCAGGAAACAGGCGCTGGAAGAATCCCAGGCAATACAGGCGGCGACCGCCAAAGCGAAACTGGCCGCGCTGACGCAGGAACTGGCCGGCGACCTGCTGAAAGGCGACACAACCGCACTGGCCCAGCGGTTAAAAAAAGCCCAGGCCGACACGGATTTCAGCATGGTCACGAACGAGGTCAACGAACTTGGCAATCTGGCCCTGCAAGCAGCGGGTTGGCCGGAACAGGTGGCCAAGTCTTTTGAAGAGAACCGGGGCAAGAACGTGACGGTAGAATTTAAAGACGGTCGAACGGAACCTCTCGTGGTGACCGGGATCGCTGGTGAAAAGATCAGTGGCCAGCGCCAAGTTAGCGCAGGATATGTGGGACGTGATTTTTCGATTAACGAATTAAGCGCCGATGAGAAATTGAAACGCCTGGGGAACAATCCACAGGTAACCGTGAAACTGATGCGGGGATTAGTGCTGGTGCGATGGGCGAACAACTGGGTGGCAGCCGAGAAAGAATTTTTGGCAGGTGGATCGCTGGGCGCGGCGCTGCTCCGGCAAGCGCCGGCCAAGCCGCAGGCTAAACCGACCGAAGAAGCTGGTGTGGCCAACGCCGCTGGTGTGGCCAACGCCGCTGGTGTGGCCAACGCCACTGGTACGGCCAACGCCGCTGGTGCGGCCAACGCCGCCGGTACGGCCGGCACAAAAAGCGAGGGGATTGCTTCTGTAGAATCCAAAACACCGACTTCGACCAAAGCCATGGAGAGCAAGGAAAAACAGGCGCGCCAAGCATTGCTTAAGCTCTTGAAGTTGGCCGATATTTCAGGCGACCTCTCCAACGTGCAGGCTGTGGTGAATGCAATCCGCTGGAAAGAGTTTTCACCCTATACCGTGGGAAAAATCGATGACGCCTTGGACGATTTTAATAAAAACTATTCCCAGACTGAAACCGCGCAGGAAAACGCCCCGATTATCAACGTGTTTGCTAACAAAATTCGGCCGCCCCCCCCGCCGTCACAGAGGCCGTTAAAACAACCATGGCACCAGTGGCGACCGCTTTACTAATACAATTGTCATCCGTCGTCCCGCCTTCGCCAAGGCTACGTCGTCTGGCGTCTGTCGTCTGCCGCCCGTCCTCACCGCAACCCGGCCAGCTTGTGCAACTGAAGATTGAGTCGTGCGCTCACGCGGGATGCCAGCAACCATTGCGCCAACGCGACGGGTTCCACCCGGCCTGACACCGGGCTGAACAGCACGGCCTGGCATTTTGACGCGATGGCGTGCTCGTTGACCATGCGTACCGCCCAGTCGAAATCGGCGCGATCACTGATCACGAATTTTACCTCATCCTGTGGCCGCAAGCGTTCCAGGTTTTGCCAATCGAAAGCGGCGCCGGCGCCGCTGGTGCGGCCAACGCCGCTGGCCGGACATTTTATATCCATGATGGCAATGACTCCCGGTGGAATAACGGAAATGTCCCGGCTGCCGTTGGTTTCCACCAGCACAACAGCGTCCGGACGCGCAGCCTGCAAGGCTTTCAGCAAGGCCGGTGTGCCGCTCTGGATCAGAGGTTCACCGCCCGTAACTTCCACAAGCGTCAATCCGCTGGCGCGAAACTCATCCACAAGTTGAGGTATGGTCTTCGGGGTTCCCCCGTCAAAGGCATAGGTCGTGTCGCAATAGGAGCACCGCAGGTTACAGCCGGTCAACCGGATAAAAAAACAGGGCCGGCCGGCAAACGTGGATTCACCCTGGATGGAAACAAATGTCTCGCAGATCTGCAGTGGATCATTCATCGAATATTTTGACAGGATTAACAGGATCTACAGGATTGATTAAAACGCATTGATAATAATCTGCGATAGCGGAATGAATTTTTTAAAAATGGGCGCTACGCATGGCTCATTGCCAATTTCGAAAAGGCTTTCAATCCGTTGCTCTGCTTACTCCGAATCCAGTCAATCCTGTTAATCCTGTCAACAAACATTTTTGGCTATGGTTACATCTTGTCCCAATAGGTCGCGGACGTGCCGGGAGATTCGCTGACCCAGACGCGCTGGACTTTGACGCGCCGGCTGTTCAGCCGCTTCGACAGGGCGCGAAAGAGATAACGGGCCAGATTTTCCGACGACGGATTCTGGCGCGCGAACATGGCCAACCGGTTCAATTCCTTGTGATCCAACGAATCAACGGTTTCATGAATGGCCGCCTTGGCCTGCTTGAAATCCACCAGCATACCCACGGAATCGGTTTGGCGGCCGCGCAGAAACACTTCAACTTCCCAATTATGCCCGTGCAGGTTGGCGCATACGCCGGGATAGCCCGCCAGGAAATGGGCGCCGGAAAAATGGGCTTTGACGCTGATTTCAAACATAAGTCACCAGATCATTTTTGCCACAAAGAGGCACAAAATGCCCGTGCGAGCTTGCCTCATCCTGAATTCTGACTACTGAATTCTGGCTCCTGTATTTACTCTCTTATATCATGCCAACGGCGGAACGGCAATGTCTTTCAATTCCGGATACCGCGCCAGCCAACCCAGCGGCACCGGCATTTCTGGTATTGCATTATCCACATTTTAGCGCAAAACTGTGGCTGTTAGTGGAAACGCCGGAAAGGCCGTGAACGGTTACACGAATAGTTACAAGGAGCCTCGTGACAACATCCAAGACACCATTAACCTCCAAGGATCTTATCGAAAAGACATTTCGCAAGGAAAAAACCAGTCGCATTCCGGTGAATCACCGGGGGTTTTCGTCCAAAGCCGCCTCTTATATTCTCGGCCGGGAAGCCTTTGTGGGCGGCGGTATCCAGAAATGGCGGGAAGCCAAAAGCCTGCTGGAGGGCTGGCATGCCGAATATCTGGAGCGCTCGTTCCAGGATGCCACGCAGATATCCCAGGTCACCGGCCAGGACATGATGCGCGTTCAATATTGGCGCTTTAACCAAAAACCAACCCGCAAAATTGACGATTACACCTTCCTGTTCGAAGAAGGCCCGAAAGAGACGTGGCAGATTATGCGTTTCGATCCGGTCAGCGAGCAGTGTCATGTCGAACCCTGTTATCCGCAGGCCTTAGTCGCCAAAAAATTGTATGAAAGTGCGCAGGCAATGGAAAAAGGAGCGGCCGCTTACCAACCCACGAAAGAAGCCCTGCACACCGAATTACGGGCCCAGGCGCTGTTTGGCGACAAAGTCATCGAGATCGGCGGTGGCGGGGTCGGCATTCCACACGATACGACGTTATGGCTGGAAGCCATGTTGCTCAACCCGGAGATCGTGGAAGCTCATATCCGGGGCCAAGTGGCCTGGGCCCGCAAAACCATTCCCTTCTACGTTCAGCACGGGCTCCGCATCGTCCTGGGCGGCGGCGACTTCGCCTCCAATACGGGCCCCATGTATTCCCCCGCCCTCTTTCGCCGCTTGATCCTGCCGGGGGTCAAGGAAATCGCCGCCATTTGTCATCAATGCGGCGCCTATTACATGTTCGCCAGCGATGGCGACCTTTGGCCGGTGGCGGATGCCTTGTTCGGCGAATCCGGCGTTGACGGTTATTACGAGATTGACCGCCGCGCCAACATGGACTTGCTCCGGTTGCGCCAAACCTTTCCCAAGCTGACCCTGCTGGGCAACATCAGTTCGCATACGGTGGCCCTGGGCAGTCCGGACGACATAAAAGCGGAAGTGCGCTCCTGCCTCGAGGTCGCCCACACCCACGGCGGCATCATCGTCGGCATATCCAATTACATCCAGCCGGAAACGCCACCGCACAACATTGATGTTCTGCTGCAGACGATTGATGAAAACCGGGGACACTGAAGGGGATAGGAAAACGGTCCTTCCGCATTCAGGGTGGGTTATTATATTGACGTAAAAACCATGCCAAAACATATGAAATTTTGACAGGATTTACAGGATTAACCGGATTTTGGGACGGAGAAGATAATGATGAGTTGGTCAATACTGATGTGAACTCAGGAATGGGCGGCATGACGGCGTAGGGCGGATTTCGTTTCCCGAGCTTGGCGAGGGATTTTCCGCCATAGGCGGATCTGCCTATGGCATGAGAAAAAGCAAGGCAAGTTTGGCTTTGTATTCCAATCAATGCGTTTTATGCGATCGCAATGCAATCACCACATAAGGATAACTACCAATGAAAATCATTACACCGGACAAGGACTGGAATTTTATTATGTTCAGCAAGCATATCCAAAAGCTGCCGATCGATGAGGCCGCGGAAGGAATCAAAAACGCCGGGCTTGCCGGCGTCGACCTGACCGTGCGTCCCGGCGGGCACGTTGAACCGGAAAAGGTGGAAGACGATTTGCCCCGTCTATACGAACAATTTAAAAAGCACGGGGTGCAAGTGGTGATGTTGACGACCGAAATCAAGTCGGCAACCGAGCCAAACACGGAAAAAATCGTGCGCACAGCCTCTGCGCTGGGCATCAAATACTATAAAACCGGCTATTTCCCGTATCGCGGATTCGGGACCCTGGCGAAGCAGCGGGAGGAAGTCCGCAAAGCGCTGGGCAGCCTGGCGAAGTTAAATTTAAAATACGGCATTACCGGCGGTTATCATAACCATTCCGCGGATTTCTTCGGGGCGGCGCTGTGGGATATTTATGCCGTGCTTAAAGACCTGCCGCCCGCCGCAATGGGGTTCTATTTCGACCCGGCCCACGCAATGATCGAAGGCGGCAGCAAAGGCTGGATAATGGGCATGGAACTGCTGGCGGACAAAATTGTCATGGTGGCGGTCAAAGATTACTGCTGGGCCAAAGGCACTCACCGTTATGCCGGCGGCCGGCAGCACAGCGTTGAATTCTGCCCGCTGGCGTCGGGTAATGTACCGTGGGATCAGGTCATCGACCTGCTGCAGAAAATCGGTTATGCCGGCCCAGTGTCTTTTCACAGCGAATACCAGGGCGGGAGTAGTTTTGCCGATTTGACGGAGCGGGAAGTGCTCCAACAAACCGCGAAAGATGTCGCGTTCTTCAAATCATTGATCCGCAAGACCTGAACGGTTGAATCGGCCGATTAGCGGGCGCACAAGTCTCCTGGCGTGTTCCTTGCGCGTGGTTCCTCCATAGGCGGACAAGTTGCGGATAAATTCTTCAGGGTTCGACACGGCCCGCCAGGCAATTTCACAGCCGAAGCACGCGTTCGGCATTCCCCCAGAAAATGGCCTCGACATCGTTATCGGAGAGATCGAGCAAGCGACAGGCGGCCTTGATGGCGCGCAGATTCTCGAGGCCTTGCAGGACCGGCTTGGCGCCATAGACGACCTGGTCCCAGATCGGCATGTCTTCACTCAGCCAGAGAAACGAATCGCCCACCGGGAGGTTCGTGCCTCGAAAATGGGAGCAATAAAAGTCAGAGGCATAAACCACCTGGCTGATCCCAAGGTGCTTGATACAGGTTGCCACCGCCAATGCCGTGCAAGTCAATGACAAGTCGGCATAAAGATTGGCAAAATGCGGGAGGCGCGCAAGTCCTTCACGGAGATGATGCGGATTGAACCCGCGCATGCAATGGTCGAGGATCAAGGTCATGTTCGGATACTTGCGGCAGTATTCACTGACCCAATGTTGATTGGAAGGATCGGCCAGACTCCGGGCGCGCATCATGTGCAGTGTGATGGACCAGCCTTCTTCGTGGGCCAGGCGTGGAATCCATTCCGGGCAAAATTCCGGAATTTCCGCGTTGGCGATGTCCGGTCGTCCGGAAAACCCGGCAAAAGGTTTGAAGCCCCGCAGGCCCAGCCGCTTGATCTCCGCACGTGTCCATTCCGGATCGTCCGTCGGGCGCACGTAGAATTGCCCCCGGGCCAATGGATCGCCCTTGATTTGTTCGCTGATCCACGCATTACAGGGCGTCGGATCGTTGGGAAACGTCGCCGGGAAGGGAAAGAACAAACTATGAATCTCGCGGCCGGGCATAATCCAATCCATGCACGCCGCATAGCGTTCCCGAGTCATTTCCGCCGGCGCGATTTTGACGACGGCATCCTCCCGGCCTTGCCAGTCAGTCCGGCGCCATAAATGACAACCCATGTCATACACGCGGTCAGGCACGAAATCAGCCAGTTCGCGTTCGAAAAATTCACGGTCTTCCGGCCGGCATTCCCATGTTGGCATAGTTTGTTCCCTTCTGTTGCGTTATAGGGCGTACCTGGCAGGAGTTAAACCCGCCACGCTCCGCGACTCGACTGAACTCACCGAAATCCGGAGCGCTCTCGCCTGGGCGTAGCGCTTCGGCGGAGCCTGGTCGCCCAGGCGAGCCATAAAACTCAATGTTCATGCGGTCAAAAAGACTGCACTGTCACAAATACTGTCACACGACAAGCGATTGTCAATCATTCTTCGCGCCGGGCCAACCAACGGCAAAAAACGACTTGCCTACGTGCCGGGAAATATGTACATTGTAAATATGAATGACATACGATTCGAATGGGACGAGAGAAAGAGCCGAGAAAACAAGCGTAAACACGGCATCTTGTTTGAGGAGGCGCAAACGGTCTTCCTCGATGAGAACGCCATGCGGTTCTTCGATCCAGACCATTCGACGGACGAGGAACGGTTCCTCATGCTCGGCATTAGTTGCCGACTGCGAGTCCTGGTCGTATGTCACTGCCTCCGCGCGAACGATACGGTTATCCGCATTATTTCCGCGCGCAAGGCGAACAAAAAGGAAGAGGCGGACTATTGGAGCTGGAGGTAATCCCATGAGAGAACACTATGATTTCGGGAAAATGAAAGGAGAGCGGAACCCCTACATCAAGGCATTGAAACAGCCGATTACGATGCGGCTGGACAAGGCAACCGTAGCCTACTTCAAAGCCCTGGCCGGCGAACTGGGTATGCCCTATCAAAATCTCATCAATCTGTATCTCCGGGAATGTGCGCTAAACCGGAAGAAACTGCAATTAAAGTGGGCATCGTAAAAAGTATCGAAGGCTAATGTATAGTGGCATCGGGCAATACCACCTGGCTTGTCTGGCGGCAGGCAGAAAAACATAAGACAAATGGGGACGCGTCTCAAATAACAAATAAGAGGCCGACAATAGAAAGCGGGTTATGATGGAACAAGAGCATGATCGGTAAATGTTACAAGTTGAGACACGTCCCTAATTAGACTTCTACCATTTCGGTGCCTCACTTGAGCATCTGGGTAACAAGACGGTCATGTTTTCGAAACTGCGGAAACAAGGGTCACGTCTCGACAAGCGACAAATCGCATGAGTGTGTATCAAAAAATGCAAGCAGCGTGAAACCGAAATGTCGAAAGTCGAGACGTGACCATTTGATCTTTGAAACACATCACATAGGCAAAGGGAAGCGATGAACATCGAGTCGAAACATGCAACGAGCGAAGCGCTAAGCAAGGTGCCAGAACTAACCCTGGTCTTTTGGATCATTAAGATTATGGCAACCACGCTGGGGGAGACTGGCGGCGATGCCGTGTCCATGTCAATGGAGTTTGGTTATTTGGTCAGCACGGCAATTTTTGGTTTTCTTTTTATTGGCGCGGTGCTTGTACAGATAAAGGCGCCGAAATTCCATCCAGTTATATACTGGGCAACGATTGTTGCCTCAACGACCGTGGGCACGACGCTGGCTGACTACGCAACCAGATCCCTCGGCATCGGCTATGCCGGTGGCTCGGCCCTTCTGCTGGCGCTGTTGCTCGGCTCTCTGTTCGTCTGGAAGCGGATGATGGGGTCGGTGGCCGTTGCAGACGTTAGTTCGCCGCGCTCAGAGTTGTTCTATTGGGTGACGATAATGTTTTCGCAAACGCTGGGAACGGCGTTAGGAGACTGGACTGCCGATACCGCAGGCCTCGGCTACCTTGGCGCCGCGGCGATCTTTGCCGGTCTCCTGACGATAGTCGTTGTCGCCTATTTCTGGACGAAAATATCTCGGACGACGCTGTTCTGGACGGCGTTCATTTTGACAAGGCCGCTGGGGGCGGTTGTCGGGGATTTTCTGGACAAACCACTTGCCAATGGCGGGCTTGCCCTCAGCCGATACTCGGCGTCAGCAATCCTTGCAGTGTTCATTGTGGCACTTGTCCTGTTACTGCCACACCGCGCCGCAAAGCAAAGTCACTGAAAAATGAGGACGCGTCTCAACATATAACAAATAAGGGGGCGACAATAGAAAGCGGGGTATGATGAAACAAGAGCATGATCGGTAAATGTTACAAGTTGAGACACGTCCCTAATTAGAGTCGAAAAACAAAGCAAAGCAGGAAGGATAAAACATGATAAATGACAATCAAACGGTAAGTGTTTCTGATTTTAAAGACCGGACGACTGGCCTGGTTGTATTCGGAATCCTCGAGATTATTTTGGGCACGATCTGTGCGCTCATAGTGCCCTTGATGATATTCAGCATGTTTGTATCGGCCGGTCTTCACAAGGGTTCTACGCCACCCGTGGGTGCCAGCACGATGCTGCCGGGTATTCTAATCTACGTCCTGATGGCGGTTTGGTTCATCTGGATGGGGATCGGGTCTATTAAGGCCCGACGGTGGGCCAGAGCGCTGTGGCTCGTTTCATCGTGGTTTTGGCTCATCAGCGGGATAATGGGACTGGTTTTCATGCTGGTGTTTCTGCCCAACATGTACGACCAGATGGGCAAGAGCGGGCAGATGACCCAGCAGATAGTCGCCATCATGAAATACACAATGATCGGGTTCATGGTGGTTTTCTATGTCATCATACCCGGTACGCTTGTGTTTTTCTACGGAAGCAAGCACGTAAAGGCAACCTGTGAGCGGAAGGATCCAAAAATTCGTTGGACCGACCGATGCCCCTTGCCGGTTCTCGCTGTGAGCCTTATATCTGGATTCTCGGCGGCCAGCATACTGCTTATGGGATTCTACGGGTGGACCTTTCCGTTCTTTGGATTGATTTTGACCGGCATAGCCGGTGCGGGAGTCGCTTTCGTCAGCATGTTGTTGCATGGCTATGTGGCCTGGGGTACCTACAGATTGAGCGTCAAGGCATGGTGGTGCGCGGTGGTGCTGACAATTGCCTGGGGCATATCAATGGGTATCACCTTCTCGCGTGTGACTTTGATGGAATTCTATGAGAAGATGAATTTTTCCGCCCAACTATTGGAGAACATAAAGCAGTTCGCTCAGCCAGCATCCTTGATGGTTCAGCTCTCCGTGCTCTGGTTTATTGTCGTCCTGGCATACCTGCTTTATACGAAAAAATACTTCATACCGCCTACTGAACAACGGAGCATTTTACCAGGCGAGCGTATCTGAAGTGGCAACCAGCGCCTGTAATTTGTCTGGTGAGCAAGGGTCACATCAACGCTGACGTTAACAATAAAAGGAAAAATAACATGACAAAGACAAAGCAATTAGTGAGCACGGTTATGGGGCTGGCGTGTGTAGGTCTCCTGCTGTCGGCATCGGCAGGCATGGCGGCAAATCCCGATGAACCGGTTCGACCAGTCTTGGACAAGCTCCTCAAGGCAGTAGAAGCAAACGATTACAAAAGTTTCGTGGCCGATGGCACCGATGCGTTCAAAACCGGCATAACGAAACAAATGTTTGAAAGTGTCAGCAAACAAATGCTACCGCGCATGAAAAAGGGGTATACTTGTTTTTATCTGGGAGACCTGAAACAACAAGGCATGTCAGTGTATCTCTGGAAACTGGTTTACAAAGACGGGGAGAACGACACCTTGGCAAAACTGGTGCTCACCGGCGACAAGGTGGCTGGTTTTTGGCTTCAATAGCCTCTCCAGTCACTCCGGACAAGCTGGCGCGGGATAAGGGTCACGCGCATGGCCCCCGCATAGCATGCAAACCGCCGGGCGGCAATGCGACAATCAATCAAGGGCAATTGATCATGAATAGAAAGCCACCCCGTCAGATTAAAAAACAAACACTGATTAAATATATTGCCCAAGCCGTCAAGCTGGGCGCGTTGGAGGCAAGGCTGATTGCAACTGCTTCGGTCGTCACCGGCCAGTGGGTCCGAATGAAATGCCAGTACGGCTGCGATGGTTATGGGCAATGCCTCACCTGTCCGCCCTATGCACCCGCACCGGAGACGACGGCAAAAATGCTGAAGGAATATTGCCGGGCAATTCTCATCCGCGGCAACGATCACACCGATATCAGCGCGGTTGCGGTCAAGCTCGAGCGCCTGATTTTCCTGGATGGTTATTACAAGGCTTTTGCGTTTGGTGCGGGACCTTGCCGGCTATGTTCCGCATGCAACCTGAAAGCCTGCACGCATGCCTACAAAGCCCGGCCGGCCATGGAAGCCAGCGGCATCGATGTTTACCAAACGGCGCACAACAACGGCTACCCGATTAAGGTCGTCACCGATCAAAGTTGCCGCCAGAATTATTACAGCCTGGTATTGATTGAATAAATCAAACCTAGCCAGGCGAAGAGTAGATCAGGGGCATGATGTGACATCACCAGTCACTGCGGGCGGAAGGGCGCCCGGCAGTAGAGCCTCCCTGTGGTTGGCACACTGCAGGGCAGCCACGCAGCGTGTTCGCGCCTGCGATCTCTGCTGCATGGCGTACCTGGCAGGAGTTGAACCTGCAACCTTCTGATCCGTAGTCAGATGCTCTGTCCAGTTGAGCTACAGGTACAGCGGAAGACAACAGAAAATATCTTATTCGGAAGCAATTGCAAACAGATTATGCTGCCATAGCGATCCAAAGCAGGCTATATTCTGAGTTTGACCAATAAAATCGGGGCGAGGAGATTTGAACTCCTGACCTTTTGCACCCCAAGCAAACGCGCTACCAGTCTGCGCTACGCCCCGCAAAAAACGATATAAAATCGGGAGGGGATTTAGATGAATTGGTCAGAACGGTATCATGGTCCCGCGGGGCTGTCAATGGCAGGAAATGGAAGGAAATCCCCGACCTGCGTAGTCCGTCAGCCGATGGACAAAGCCGGTTCATCGCCCCGATTTTTAACCGTAAATTAAACAGGAGGTTGTCATGCGTTACGCGTCTGTGACAGTGGCGGTGGTTTTGGCATCGGTGACATTGGCACTGGCCGGCGAACAGGAGCAACCCCAGGCACCCAAGGCAACAACGGCGGCGCCGGCAATCACCAAGGAACAGATGGTCAAGTTCGTCGAAGAAGCCGCCGCCTACGTCAAGGAGGTCGGACGGGAAGCGGCCTTGAAGGAGTTTTCCAACCGCAAGGGCAAATTTGTGCGCGCAAAGGGCGAGCTCTACATTTACGCCTACGACTTCAAGTGCGTATGCCTGGCGCATGGTTTCACACCCGATCTTGTCGGCCAGAACCTGACCGAAAAGAAAGACAACCATGGTTCGCTGGTTATCCAGAAACTGCGCGACACCGCCAAGAACGGCAAGGGATTTGTCGAGTTCGGGTGGACAGACCCGGCCACCGGCAAGGAAGGCCACAAGCTCGGTTACGTTGTCAAGATTGACGATTCGCTCTGGCTGGGTTCCGGCATCTATTTGCAGCGCTGAAACTCGACCGGCGGCGGAGTATTTTAGCGAACCGGTTCGATGGCGTATTCCAGCGTGACCACGGCCTTGGCGGTTTTCTCAATCGTGGCGGTGTCGTACACACCGCATCCGGAAGTATCGGTCGAGTGCCGCTCGGTGATCTGCAGAACACCCTGCTGGGCTGAGATCAGCGCCCCCACCCTGCCCTGGCTGTTTTCCGCCAGAACGACGGCCCGGCGATAGGCATCGCAAGTCGCCTTGGCCAGTAGCGCAAGCTTGGTGGCGGGAAGCGTGGAGACATAAAATTCCGGCGGCGTGACACTGAGATCAATCCCTTCCTTGATTAAATCGGAGATCGTGATGGATACGTCGCGGATAGCCGCAACATTGCTGGAGGTAACGGCAATCCACTGCGAGAGATCATAGTATTCGATTTCGTTGGTTTCCTTGCCCTGGGCATCGCGCTTGACCACCTTCGCGATCTGGATGGTTTGAGCGGCTATATCCGCGACCGGAAATTGTTTCTGCTGGAGATAGGCCAGTACACGGTCCCGGCTGGCCTGCAGTTTAGCGTGCGCCTCTTGCAGGCTGACGCCCCGAACACTGCAGGCGCAGGTAAACTTGCCGATATCCGAGACCACGTCTTGCTCGGCATAGCCTTTCACCGTAATGGCCTGCTCATGCCGGACCCGCACAAACAGCTTGGACACCACAGCCGCCGACAGGATCATGCCCAGCGCCAGGATTAGCGCCACAAGCGATAAGCGTACTCCATGATTCATAACTCTTTACCCTCAGCCCTGTTTCCTGGAGATCCGTTTATCGATTGGCTCGTAATGTCGCTTGGACTGCCCGATATAGACCTGGCGCGGCCGCACGATCTTGAAGCTTGCGGTGTGCACCATTTCCCGCCACTGGGCCAGCCAACCCGGCACCCGGCCGATGGCAAAGAGAACCGTGAACATATCGTAGGGAATACCCACCGCTTTCAGGATCAGGCCGGAATAGAAATCCACGTTCGGATAGAGATTGCGCTCGACAAAGTATTCGTCCTTCAGCGCCAGTTCCTCAATCTTCAGGGCAATATCGAACAGCGGATTGGAAACGCCCGGCTTGTTAAGCAATTTATGACAAGCCTGCTTGAGAATCTTGGCCCGCGGATCAAAGCTCTTGTAGACCCGATGCCCAAACCCCATGAGCCGTTCCTTGCTGGTCTTGTTCTTGGCCCGGTTAATGAAGCCCTTGGGATCAGCACCGGTCGCCAGGATGTGCTCCAGCATGTGGATGACTTCCTGATTGGCGCCGCCGTGGCGCGGACCCCATAACGCGGAAATCCCCGCCGAAATCACGGAATAAATATTTGACAGACTGGACCCGACCAGCCGCACCGTGGAGGCACTGCAGTTCTGCTCGTGGTCGGCGTGCAGGATCAGGAACAATTCCACCGCCCGCACGATGTCCGGATCCTGCCGGTAATCCTTGACCGGCGAGGAAAACATCATATTCAGGAAATTCTCCACGTAGCGCAGTTTGAACGACGGATATACCGTCGGCTCCCCGATGGATTTCTTGTAGGAAAAAGCCGCCACCGTGCGCACCTGGGAAATCAGGTTGGCCATGAACTGTTCTTCGGCGTCCGGGTCCATGATATCCGGTACGGGGTAAAACGTGGAAAGCGATGCCACCATGGTGGCCAGGATGCCCATCGGGTGCGCGTATTTCGGGAAAGCCACAAAGAAGTGGCGCATGTCTTCGTGGATCAGCGACGATTCATTCAGCCGGTTGGAAAAAACCGACAGCTCGTCTTTCGCCGGCAGTTCGCCGTGAATCAGGAGATAGGCGGTTTCCACGAACGTGGATTTTTCGGCCAACTCCTCAATGGGATAGCCCCGGTAGAGCAGAATGCCCTTCTCGCCGTCAATGTAGGTAATCCGGCTCAGGCAACTGCCCGTGTTGCCCAGGCTGGTATCGAGCGTGATCAGGCCAGCCTGCTCCCGCAGACCCGTAATATCAATGGCCCGTTCACCCTGGGTACCCTTGACAATCGGGAACAAGTGCTCTTTCCCGTCAATAATAAGTTTAGCCGAGTCTGACATGGTGCGATTTGCGACCCTCCTCCGCCCTCGCTCCGCTCGTGGCTACGGAGGGCAAGTTGCTGACCTCCGACCTCTGCAACGATAGGAGGATGCATCGGCCGGTGCAAGTAAAAAATATTTTTTTCGTTCTGGTTTTCATTGGCGGGTTAGGATATGCTTGCTCCCGCGATGAATACAAAGCCCCCTCTTTACCCGTTAATGTTCAAGCCGGTCTATAAGAATTATATCTGGGGCGGGGACCGGATTGCCCGCCGCTACGGCCGGTCCTTGCCGCCCGGTATTTACGCCGAATCCTGGGAAATCACCGACCGGGCCGAGGGCATCAACGTGGTTGTCAACGGCTCCCTGGCCGGCAAGGATATCCACGAATTGACCCAAACCTACGGGGCCGAACTGCTGGGACGCCCGCTGGAACGCTTTCCACTGTTGATCAAACTGATTGACTCCAAGGAGCGCCTTAGCGTACAGGTGCATCCGGATGAAGCCGCCGCCAAGGCGGTGGGCGGCGAAGCGAAAGCCGAAATGTGGTATATGCTGGATGCGGACCCGGGCGCCGAAGTGTTCGTCGGGTTTCAACCCGGCGTGAATGAAGGCCGGTTCCGGGAATCCCTGGCGGCCGGCCGGGTGGGAGATTTGCTCAAACAAGTGAGCGTACATCAGGGGGACGTGATCTACATCCCCGGCGGCTGTGTCCATACCATCGGCGCGGGCGCACTTATACTGGAAGTCCAGCAGAATTCCGATACAACCTACCGCGTATTCGACTGGGACCGGGTCGGTTCGAATGGTAAGCCGCGCGAACTGCACATTGAACAGGCAATGAAAGTCATCCAGTGGCAAGGCATTACCGCCTCCCACCAGTCCATGCCATCGGTACCCGCCGAGACGCCCCAAAAAGGCAACAGCATCGTGGAACGCTTGCGCACGCCCTATTTCCGATTCGAGGAATTGACCGTGGCCGGCATGCTGGATTGTCCGCTGGACAACCACAGTTTCCACGCTCTATTCCTGGAGAAAGGGCTGGTACGGATCAAGTCGGGGAGCGTGCTGGTGGATGTAACCCCGGGAAACACGATCCTTATGCCGGACTGCCTCAAGGAATACGAGATGGCCAACCTTGATACTACCGGCGCCAGCAGGCTACTGCGCATCAGCCTGCCTTAAGTCCTTCCGCAGCCACCGCGATCGCGCCCAAGTCCCCGATATTCGCGCTCAACGCGCTGGTTTCAATCCGGCAGGCGTCCAAAGCCGCCCCCCAGGCAAATCGGCGCAAACATGCTTTCAGCGGAACCATCAGGAAATCGCCGGTCTGGCAGGCAATCGTACCGAGCACCACCATGTCCGGATTCAGGACCATGATGACAATCCCGATGCCCTGCGCCAAGCGCTCCACGTAAGCCTGCCATTCGCGAACGGCGAAGGGATCCTGTTCGCGCGCCGCCTCGACAAATAGTTTGAAATCAATGGCCGCCAGCCGGCCGCCGGCTTTCGCCGTGAGCGCCGTGGCAATGCCTTCGGCGGCGATCTTTTGCTGGAGCCGCAAACTGACACTGCGGCCGCCGCAATACACCTCGAAACAGCCGCGTAATCCGCACGAGCACGGCGGCCCCTGCGGGTCAAGGACGAAGTGCCCCACCTCCCCGGCCATATCGGTGGCCCCCTGCACGAGACGACCGTTGACGATAACCCCGCCACCCATGCCCGTGCTGTGCGTCAGGTAAACCAGGTTGGCGACGCCACGCCCGCGCCCGAAATGGTATTCCGCCAGCGCGCAGGCATTGGCATCGTTGTTCATAAAGACCGGCCGGTGGAAGGCCTCCGTGAAATACGACACAACCGGTACAAAATCCCAGCCGGGCATATTGGGCGGCGCCAGCATGGCCCCCCGCTTGACGTCCACCGGACCGGGCGCCGCGATGCCCACGGCGCCGACATCCGACAGGCCGCTTTGCGCCATGACCTCACGGGCCAGAACCATCATTCTTTCAAGGACCTTGTCAGGACCTTCCTCAGGACGGGTGGTCATGCGTCGCTCCAGCACCAGTTGTCCGGATTCCGTGCCGATACACACGGAGGTTTTTGTCCCGCCGATATCAATACCCAGGATATGCATGCTGCGTAATCCTTTAATAAATTCAGCTACGGATTGGATTGAACACGGATTTAAATCGGATATCATAGGTATTCAGCTGGTAGATATCCAGTAGTTTTCGGATTTCTGCCGGGGTGGCATCGGGACTTGACGCCAGCGCCTAAAAGCGCCATCCTGTGCCTGAACAAAGCGGACGACAGACCCCACTACGCTCAAGGAGCTACGAGGGGCAGGCGACAGGGTTTCATTCTTCATTCTACATTCTACATCTCTGATGAGAGGAGTGGCTTATGGCTTCCAAACACGGTCTGGGACGGGGATTGAGCGCGTTGATCAACGAAAAGCCGACCGCCGACCTTCCTACGCCCACCGGAGCGAGCTTCGCGAAGGCAGGAACGCCCGCGCCCGTCAATGCCGGCACACTGCCCGAAGGGATGACGACGGTTCCAGTGGATAAAATCCGGCCGAATCCCAAACAGCCCCGCCGCCGGTTTGCGCCCGAAGCGCTGGAAGACATGGTACGATCCATTCAGACGCACGGGGTACTTCAGCCGCTCCTCCTGCGCCGGATTGGCGATCATTACGAGCTGGTGGCCGGCGAGCGGCGCTGGCGGGCAGCCAGGCAGGCCGGACTGGAAACCGTGCCGGCCATTCTCAAGGATGTCAGCGACCGTGACGCCCTCGAATTGACGCTCATCGAAAACCTTCAGCGCGAAGACCTGAATCCCGTTGAGGAAGCCGAAGGCTATCATAGCTTAACGGAGCAGTTCGCCCTGAGCCATGAGGAAATCGCCCTGCGGGTCGGCAAGGCGCGCGCCACGGTAACCAATGCCCTGCGCCTGCTCGCGCTTCCCGAGGAAATCAAGCAGATGCTGGTTCATGGCCGCCTCTCGTCCGGACACGCCAAGGCGCTTCTGGGCGTGGCGATTGACGAGGAAAAATGTTTTCTGGCCCGACGCACGGTGGAAGAAGGCTGGTCGGTCCGTGTGCTGGAAAAGGCCGTGGAACGCCTGTCCCGCGCTCCGCGTAAGCCCCGCGCCATGCGGGATGATATCCCCGCCGCGCATCTTCAGGATCTCTCGGACAAACTGCACCGGCATTTCGGCACCAGCGTACGCCTCGTGCCTTCGCGCACCCTGGCCAACGGAAAAAAGGCCAAGGGCTTAATTGAAATTGATTTCTATTCCAACGAAGACCTGACCCGTATCCTGGACCTGCTCGGCCTCTCGGACCAGGGGTAGCTGCCTGCCGCCGAATGGGAGACTGCGGATAGCACGGATGGGCACGGATAAGCACTCTCGTTTTTTCCTGCCTGGAATGATGCCGACCTCCTGATAAATTTTTACCCGTGTTATCCGGGTCATCCGCGGTTAATGATCGGTGGATTTTTTGCTTTGAATCCGGCGGAAAGTCACTTAGAATATATCCCATTTGAAACATGGTGGGTGTAGCTCAGTTGGTTAGAGCGTCAGATTGTGGATCTGAATGTCGCGGGTTCGACCCCCGTCACCCGCCCCACCCAAAAATGTTCGGAAACGAGCGAGCCATCCATGGCGCGTATTCTTGGCGATGCGTCCGACAAGCTCCCCGCCGCCACCTCGAAAGCCCGCGCCCTGCTAATCGGCGGGGTGCGCTTTACGCATGCGGCCGCGCGGTTCTGGGCCTCCCTGCTGAGCGAAGTGGCCGCCGATTATCCCGACTGCAACGCCCTGGTTTTCAAAACCCTGGCCGGCACCGTCCTGACGCGCGACCTGCTGTTCCCGGAAATGGCCCTCCAGCGCGAGCTGGATCGCCTCCAACCGACGGTCCCGATCGAGCAGGCCCTGAAAGAAGCGCTCGCCGAATTCGAAATCTTCGGACCGCCCGGCTCCGTCCAGCTCAGCCTGCTTGCCGACGACCGGGAAATAAAGCGCTGCCAACTGCCGTTGGATTGTGTGGATGCCGATATTTTCGCCTACCTGCTGACGTGGCTCATGGAATGGGCGGAACTCCCGGAAAGCCAATGGAACAGCGATCGCGTGGAAGGCGCTTTCCCGATCCGTGACCCGGACAGCACGTTGAGCGGCCGCGTGCAATTCGAATTTACGCGCAGCCATATCAGCGAAGGCCTGTATCGCTGGCAGCTCCTGATGCGCCGCATGGCGTTGGCGGATGAACCTCGCAATGGCGAACCAGGCAATTGACGCGCCGCGCGGGATGCTTTACAGTTAGATCGATAAGCTTTAGTAGTCAGTAGTCAGTAGTCAGTAGTCAGTAGTCAGAATCCAGAACGGAATACCCATGCGTATACCATCCAGAAGAAGCCAGAATTCTGACTCCTGAATTCTGGCTCTTGGCATGGCTTTCCTCATTCTGAATTCTGACTACTGAATTCTGGCTACTGAGTAATTACAAAATCAGGAGCACATGATATCAGAAGCACGCCTCAGAGAAGAATTGCATCGCACCCTGCGGGAAACCAACCTGGTCGGATTGGGCGAGCGTGAAACCGGCAAGGTGCGCGATTCATACAAACAAGCGGGAAAGCGCATCCTGGTCACCACGGACCGGATTTCGGCCTTCGACTGCATCCTCGGCACGATCCCGTTCAAGGGCCAGGTACTGAACCAGATGGCGGCTTTCTGGTTCGAAAAGACCCGCGCCATCGCGCCCAATCATGTTATCGATGTGCCCGATCCCAACGTCATGGTCGTGGCCGAATGCGAGCAATTGCCGATCGAATTGATTGTGCGCGGGTACATCACCGGCGTCACCAAAACATCGCTCTGGTATAACTACGAGCGCGGCATCCGCAATTACTGCGGCAATCTGTTGCCCGACGGTCTGCGCAAGGACCAGAAACTGCCGCGTCCCATCCTGACCCCGACCACCAAGCTGGAAGCCCATGATCGGCCCATATCCCGTGCAGAGGCCCTGGCCGAAGGACTGATCACGGCCGCGCTTTTTGATGCCGCCGGCGATATCTGCCTGCGGCTGTTCGATTTCGGCGTGCGCTATGCCGCGTCACGCGGACTGATCCTCGTGGACACCAAATACGAACTCGGCCGGCGCAACGGCCAACTCGTCGTATCCGATGAAATCCATACCCCCGATTCATCCCGTTACTGGTTTGCCGACACCTATGCCACGCTGTTCGCGCAAGGCGCCGACCAGCGCAAGATCGACAAGGAATATGTCCGCGAATGGTTTGCCGCGCGCGGCTTCCGCGGGGATGGCGTCCCGCCCCCCATGCCCGACGACGTGCGCCTCGAAGCCGCCCGGCGCTACATCCAGTCCTACGAAACCATTACCGGCCGTGAATTTGTCGTGACCGACGAGCCCGTGGAGCAACGCATTGCAGCCACTTTGCAAAAAAAAGGATACATGCAGAAATGAAAAATGCTCTCCGGCGGCATATCCAAAGACATTTTTACCACGGATATCACGGATGACACTGATATCAGTCCAACTATCAAACCGTTTAATTATTTACATTTCTATCTGTTATCCGTGGCATCCGTGCAATCAGTGGTGAGTATCAACATCAAGTTGTCGGATTAAAATATTCTATCAATCAACAGTTCGGCAGGAGAAGCAACGATGATGAGTCAACGCGAAAACATTATCCGCTCGGTTCGTTTCGAGCGACCGGAACGCATCCCCATGGGGTTCTGGATCAACCCCGCCTGTTGCAATTATTACCCACCATCCGTACTCGATGACCTGCAGGAGAGCCACCCATACTTATTCCCCGGCTTTCGTCGTCCATCCGAGCCGCCGGCCGCGCCCAAGCCGCCAGTGCAGAGCTCATACGTTGACGCGTGGGGTGTCACCATGGCCAGTCCCGAGGAGGGCATTGCGGCAACGGCGGTCCGGCATCCCTTCGCGGACTGGAGTGCGTTCGAACGCTATTCACCGCCACCTTTGCCGGACCTGACGGATGACGAGAAAAAGCGTCCGAACCTGGCAGCGGACAACCGGCGGGATGCGATCGCGACCGGCACCCTGGTGTCTGGCGGATTACCGCACGGCCATACATTTCTACGGTTGTGCGACCTGCGCGGATACGAGGCCCTGATCTGCGACATGGCGGACGAGGAACCGCGGCTCTGGCGGTTGATCGAGATGCTCGAGGCTTACAACGAGGCGATGGTACGCTGTTCCCTGCGCCGCGGCGTGGAGTGGATGGGATATCCCGAAGACCTCGGCATGCAGGTGGGCCCGATGCTTTCACCGGAACACTTCCGCACGTATATCAAGCCGAGTTACCTCAGGCTCATGCACCTGGCGCGCGAGGCCGGCGACATCATCCACATGCACTCGGACGGCGACATCCGCGACCTGGCGGACGACCTGGTGGATAGCGGAGTACAGGTCGTGAACCTTCAGGATCTCGTCAATGGTCTCGAGTGGATCCGCCAGCATTTTAAGGGCAAGGTCTGTATCGACCTCGACATCGACCGGCAGAAGGTGACGCGCTTTGGGACGCCGGCCGAGGTGGACGCGCTGATCCACACCGAAGTCGAGACGCTCGGCAGTCACGAGGGTGGACTGATGATGAGCTATGGCATGTATCCGGGCATTCCGCTCGCCAACGCGAAGGCGCTCATGGATGCGATGGAAAAATACTCGACTCATTATTCGTGAAACCAAAATGCCAACAAGCCAGATGCATGGCGAAGCTTATGGCCACGCCGTGATCCGTACGTTGGGCTTGCAGAAACACAATACTCGATTCCGATGTCCGGATTTGGCAGCTTGAAATCATGAAGTTCACGCAATACTTCATGCATGTTCGCGAGCGGCCGGATCGCCGTGGCATCCGTGCAATCAGTGGTGAGTATCAATATCAAGTTGTCGGATTAAAACATTCTTTCAATCAATGGTTGTGCAAAAACATATAAAGCGGGACCGAAGGCAATGAAACAAAACCTGCCCGTCGTCGACATATCTATGGAAACCTGCCGACACGTAATCGTTGCGCAGGGAACTGAAGAAATATACCAGGGACATCCCACGACGCTTCTGATGCCGGACGGCAAGACGATTTTCTGTGTCTGGACCTATGGCCACGGCGGTCGCTGTGGCCCCATGGCACGCAGCAATGACGCCGGACGAACTTGGATGAGGATGGATGACCAATTGCCCGAGGGATTCCAGCGGCATGAGAATTGTCCGAGCATCTATCGGCTGGTCGGTCCCGACGGCAGGGAACGGCTATGGGTGTTTTCGGCCCAGCCGGATATGCCGCGTATTGTGAGCGAGGATGGCGGCACAAACTGGCGTGAGATGCCTCCCTTGGGGCTGCCTTGCATCATGACGTTCAGCAGCATTGTTCGGCTCCGGAACGGCAACTACCTCGGGATGTATCATCGACGGATGGACGCTATTACGGGCGAGTCCGATCAATCAGTGCCATTGAATGTGGTTCAGACCGAAACGGTTGATGGTGGACTGACGTGGTCCGCCCCGCGCGTTGTGGCTGCCGTGTCCGGAAAGATGCCCTGTGAACCGTATGTCTTTCGCTCTCCCGACGGCAAAGAATTGTGCTGCCTCATGCGCGAAAACAACCACACCGGGAACAGCTTGGTGATGTTCAGCCGGGACGAAGGCACGACGTGGAGCGTGCCGCGGGATACTTGCTGGGGGCTAACTGGTGACAGACACCAGGGAGTATACGCAAAAGATGGACGGCTGGTCATCGCGCTCCGTGATGAAGCACCGGAAACTCCGACACGAGGGCACTTCGTGGCCTGGGTGGGAACGTACGATGACATTAGGAACGAATATCCCGGCCAGTATCGGATCAAGCTGTTACACAGCCATGCCGATTGCGGCTATTCGGGCGTCGAGCGCCTGCCCGACGGCACGATTCTTGCCACCACGTATGTCAAGTACGAACCGGGAAAAGTAAAACACTCGGTGGTTTGTGTGCGCTTTGACCTTAAGGAACTCGATAACAAGCTGCATGCCCAGAAATGACCTCAGTGACGACGGATATCGCACAACAAGACGGATGCATGAGCAAGCGCTTCAGTGAGCTACGCCAGATTTATTGAAAACCATGCCGCAGCCCCGGCACGGGCAAAGGCTAATTCGTCAACCCGGAACTTCACAGTTCCAACCTTGTCCTTTGCTAACAGTTCATGTATTCTGACATCCTGTAGGGGACTTTCCGCCTAGGGCGGATCAGCTTGTGGCTGAAAACCCCATTAATTGAGGTTTTATTATGAGCGTTCATCCCATTGAATTCCGGTATTACTCCGAAACCATGCGCGCGCTCTTCACGGAAGAGGCCAAGCTGCAGAACTGGCTGACAGTCGAGGCCGCCTTGGCGCGCGCCCATGCCCGGCTGGGGCATATTCCAAAAGCGGCAGCCGCCGTCATCAGCCGCAATGCCACCGTAGCCAAGGTCCGGCTGGCACGGGTCAAAGCAATTGAGTCGGAGATTCACCATGACCTCATGGCCATGGTGCGGGCGCTGACCGAAGCATGCGGCCGCAAGGCCGGCAAATATGTACACCTGGGCGCCACCTCTTACGATATCGAAGACACCGCCCTGGCTTTACAGCTCAGTGCCGCACTGAATCTAATCGCGCAGGATGCACAAGCTTTGCTTAAGACGCTTGCGGCTTTGGCCAAACGCACGCGCAAACTGGTATGCGTCGGCCGCACGCATGGCCAGCACGCCGTTCCAACCACCTACGGGTTGAAATTCGCGATTTATGCCGGCGAAGTGCGGAGGCATCTCGATCGGCTGGCCGAAGCCCAGCGCCGCATCCGGGTGGGCCAGATGACCGGCGCCGTGGGCACCCAGGCGAGTTTCGGCCCCGATGCGCCGCAACTGCAACGCCTGGTGATGAAAGATTTGGGACTCACGCCGGTCATGGTTTCCAACCAGGTGATCCAGCGGGACCGCCACGCCGAAGTCGTGTTTGACCTGGCCCTGCTTGCGGCCACCGGCGAAAAAATCGCCCAGGAAATCCGCAACCTCCAGCGCACGGAAATCGGCGAGGTGTTCGAATCGTTCCAAAAACTGCAGGTCGGCTCTTCCACCATGCCGCAGAAGCGCAATCCGCACAAGAGCGAACGCATCTGTTCCCTGGCACGGATCATCCGGGCCCAGGTGGCCCCGGCCCTGGAAAATATTTCCCTCGAGCACGAACGCGATTTGACCAATTCCGCCGCCGAACGCGTGATTTTCCCGGAAGCCTTCATCCTGACCGATTACCTGCTCCGCCAGCTGGACGAGATTCTGCGGGGCCTGGATATCCGCGAACAGGCCATTCAAAAAAACCTGGGGATGACCAACGGCCTGATTATGAGCGAGCGGGTCATGCTGGAGCTGGTGAAACGGGGCTTAGGCCGGCAGGAGGCCCATGAAATCCTGCGGCAGGCCGCGCGGACGGCGTTTGCCGCCAACCAGTCGCTCAAGGAAATCCTGCTACGGGATCGGCGCGTCACCAAAGTCATGACAGTCTCAGCCCTGGATCGCTGTCTGGATCCGGCCAGTTACATCGGCACGGCCGTGGCGCAAGTGGACAACCTGCTGGCCGCGTTGCGGTAGACAGACGCCTGACGACAGACGACAGACAACGGACGACAGACAACGGACGACAGACAACGGACGACAGACCGTGGCAGGACAAGACAGAGCATGAACACGATCCTATATTACTTTTCCGGCACGGGAAACTCGCTGGCCGTCGCCCGCGACCTGGCCGCCGCCCTGGGCAACACAACGTTGATTGCCATCCCCAAAGCGCTCCAGGAGCCGGGTGGCGTTGCGGCCAGTGCCGTCGCCACGGCCGATGCCGTCGGCATAGTGTTTCCCGTGTACGCCTGGGGACCGCCGCGGATCGTGACTGATTTTATCAACTCGCGGAAATGGCACGATATTCCATACCTGTTTGCCGTCTGCACCTGCGGCGGGTTTCCCGGCGGCACGCTGACATTGGTAGAGCGGGCGCTCCGCGCGCGGGGCGGAAACTTGCAAGCCGGGTTCTCGATTGTCATGCCCGGCAATTATACGGCCTTGTATGGCGCCATTGCGGAAGCCAAACAGCAGAAGCTGTTCACCCGGGCCCGCGCG
Organism: Kiritimatiellota bacterium; assembly: GCA_026398415.1. Lineage (GTDB taxonomy): Bacteria > Verrucomicrobiota > Kiritimatiellia > JAAZAB01 > JAAZAB01 > VSJD01. Next base: position 31,685 of record JAPLSY010000084.1, read on the forward strand.
CGGATCGCGGAAATCGCCGAGTGGGTCAAAGCGCACCGCAATCGGCCGGTCGAAAAGAGCTTTTTCCTGGTCAACTGGCTGACAACGGGGTTCCTGTATAAATTCGGTATGCCAAAGTTTAAAACGGCCGACGTCAAATTCTGGGTGATGGATACCTGCACGCATTGCGGCCTGTGCGTTAAAGTCTGTCCGCGGCTTAACATTGACCTTAAAGACGGCCGCCCGCAGTGGCATGGTAATTGCGAGCAATGCATGGCCTGCCTGCAGTGGTGTCCCGTGGAGGCCATCCAGTTCGGCAAAGCGACACAGCAGCGCAAGCGCTACCATCACCCGTCCGTAAAAGCAAAAGATTTGTTCGTGAAATAGGGAAACTGATCAGTAGTCAGAAGGCAGTAGCCAGGATTCAGAATTTTCAAGTTCTACAACATGATTGTTGTCAAAATCTGCATTTATTCTGAATTCTGACTCCTGAATTCTGGCTCCTAAACAGGGTCATTCAGCCACAAGGGAGAAATAGCACATGCCATCTTTAGTCATTATCGGGGCGCAGTGGGGCGACGAAGGCAAGGGTAAAATCGTGGATGCCCTCGCGGGCCAGGCGGATGTGGTCGTCCGCTTTCAGGGGGGCGACAACGCCGGCCACACGGTATTTCACGACGGCCGTAAATTCGTATTCCATATCCTGCCCTCCGGAATTCTGCGGCCACGCGTCATGAATCTGATCGGCGGCGGGGTCGTCGTGAACCCGCAAAAGCTGGTGGAGGAATTAGCGACCATCCGCTTGCCGGAGTCCGCGTGGCGCAAGCGCTTGCGCCTCAGCGGGGAAGCGCACTTGATCCTGGCCTGCCATCTGGCCCTTGACCAGGCCGCCGAAGCCCAGCGGGGCAACCGCAAAATCGGCACGACCCAGCGGGGCATTGGACCGGCCTATGCCGACCGCGCCGCGCGCACGGGCGTGCGCATGGGCGATACGCTCGATCCGGACTATTTCCGCGCCCAGGTAAAAACCTGCCTGGACAGCCATCGCGCCCTGTTACCGAAGGACCGCGCGCGTGAAGTCTGCAACGTGGATCGCGTGACCAGGGAAGCGCTTGCCCTGCTCCGTCCGTTCCGGGATCTGATTGTGGACACGGGCATCCTGCTGGATACCGCGCGCCGCAAGGGCCAACATATTTTGTACGAGGGCGCGCAAGGCACGATGCTGGATATCGGCGCCGGCACCTACCCCTATGTGACCAGCTCCCATACGATCGCCGGCGGCGTCTGCGTCGGCACGGGCATTGGCCCGCACGCCATTGACCGCATCCTGGGCGTCAGCAAGGCCTATGCCACGCGCGTGGGCGAGGGTCCCTTTACGAGCGAACTCCACGACGCCACCGGCGAGACCCTGCGGCGCATCGGCGGCGAATACGGCGCCACGACCAAGCGCCCGCGCCGGTGCGGCTGGCTGGACATCGTGCAGTTGCGCCGCGCCGCGCGGTTAAACAGCCTGGATGGACTCATCCTGACCAAGCTCGATGTCCTCGACGGTTTTGAACAGATTGGCGTTTGCACGGCTTACCGCTGCGGCAAGAAGCGCTGGACCGAGTGGCCCGCCAGCCCGGTGGACCTGGCCTCGGCGGAACCCATCTATACGTTTTTGCCCGGATGGAAGCAGGTAACCACGGGCGCAACCAGTTTTCAGGAACTGCCCGCGGCGGCACGCGCTTACATCAATAAGATCGAACGCTGGCTGGATCTGCCCGTGGTCATGATTTCAAACGGCCAGGACCGCAAGCAGTTGATCACGCGACGCAGAGCGTTCTGAAGAAAGACTGTAGGCTGGACTGTGGGCTGAAGACTTAAAAAGCTAAGAGGTGAAACCATGTGCGGCATTGTCGGCTATGTCGGCCAGCGGAACGCGACGGGCGTGATTGTTTCCGGGCTCCAGCGCCTGGAATATCGGGGCTATGATTCGGCCGGGGTGGCCTTGTATTCATCCCATCGCAAGGCCCTTGTGCGCGTGCGCTCGGTCGGCAAGATCGCCGCGCTGGTCAGCCGGATCGAAAAGGATGTTCCCGACCAAGATGGCCTCGATTACACCCTGGGCATCGGACACACCCGTTGGGCCACGCACGGGGCGCCGACGGAAGCCAACGCGCATCCGCATTTCAGCCGCAGCGGCGAATTTGCGGTGGCCCATAACGGGATCATCGAAAACTACGTGGCGTTGAAAGAGCGCCTGGTCCAGAAAGGCTACGTTTTTACCAGCGAAACGGACACGGAAGTCCTGGCGCACCTTATTGAGGAATGTTACGAGGGGGATTTGCATCGCGCCGTGGCCGCCGCCCTGGAACAGGTGGAGGGCACTTATGGGATTGCCGTCATCAGCAGTCGGCACCCCGGCCTGATCGTGGCCGCGCGCAAGGGCAGTCCCATTGCCATCGGCGTGGGCAGCGGCGAAACCATCGTGGCCTCGGACATTAGCGCCATCATCAACTACACGAAGAAAGTCGTGTTTCTAAACGACGAGGATATCGCCACCATCACGGCCGAAGGGCTCGATATTTCCTCGCTTAAAAACGTGCCCGTCAGCCGGGAACTGACCCACATTGACTGGAGCCTCGGCCAAATCGAGAAGGGCGGCTTCGAGCATTTCATGCTCAAGGAGATCCACGAGCAACCCCAGGCCCTGGCCAATGCCATCCGCGGACGGCTCCTCGAAAAGGACGGCACCACGCACTTGGGCGGCATCCGCATGACGAGCGCGGAAATCGCGCGGATCCGCCACATCACCATCGCGGCCTGCGGAACCTCCTATTACGCGGGAATGGTGGGCAAGTATTTTTTCGAGGATTTGGCCGGCCTGTCCACGGACATCGAACAGGCCGCTGAATTCCGCTACCGGAATCCGATTATCGAACGCGACACGCTCCTGCTGGCCATCAGCCAGTCAGGCGAAACAGCCGATACCATTGAAGCCGTCCGCGAAGGCATGCGCAAGGGCGCCACGGTGCTCGGTATCTGCAACGTGGTCGGCTCGACCATCGCGCGGGAAACGGAGCGCGGCGTGTACCTGCACGCCGGACCGGAAATCGGCGTGGCATCCACCAAGGCGTTCAGCGCGCAGGTGGCGGTGCTGGCCATGCTGGCCATCGTCTTCGGCCGGGCACGGCGCCTCTCGGGCAGTACGGGGCGCGACCTGGTACGCGAGCTCCTGCGCGCGCCGGAAGTCGCCGCCGCGGCGCTTGAGCAGGAGCCGGCAATCAAGGTCATTGCCGAAAAATACGCCCGCGCCGAACACATGTTTTTCCTTGGCCGGGGCTATATGTATCCCGTGGCGCTGGAAGGGGCCTTGAAGCTCAAGGAGATTTCTTATATCCACGCCGAAGGCTACCACGCGGCCGAACTGAAACACGGGCCGATCGCCCTGCTGGACGAGCATGTACCGGTGGTGGTGGCCGTGCCCGACCTGCACGGCAAGAGCAAGACAATCAGCAACATGCAGGAATGCCGCGCACGCTCTTCGCCCGTGATTGCCATCGCCACGGCAGGTGACGATGAAGTGAACCGCTACAGCAATGACGTCATCCGCGTCCCGCGCTGCCTGGATTTTCTGACGCCGATCCCGGTGGTGATCGTCGAGCAGTTACTGGCCTATCACATTGCCAAATGCCGGGGTTGTCCCATCGACCAGCCGCGCAACCTGGCCAAATCGGTGACGGTCGAGTAAGAAAGAAATGCAGAATTAAGAAATCCATTCTACATTCTACATTCTGCATTCTGTATTCCACAATCGGCCAGGACCAGCGCGGCCATGGCTTCCACAATCGGCACGGCCCGCGGCAGAACGCAGGGATCATGCCGCCCTTGGGCCCGGAGCTTGACCGGACGACCTGCGTAATCAACGGTTTCCTGTTCCCGGGCGATTGTCGCTGTCGGCTTGAACGCCACCCGGAACACAAGGGGTTCGCCGTTGCTGATGCCGCCCTGGATGCCGCCACTGCGGTTGGTGCGCGTTCCCAAGCGGCCTTCTTTAAGCACAAACATATCGTTTTGTTCCGACCCGCGCCCACGCGCGCCGGCAAACCCGGCGCCGATCTCAAACCCTTTGGCGGCGGGGATGGACAGCATGGCACGGGCTAAAAGCGCGCTGAGCTTGTCGAACACCGGCTCCCCCCAGCCGGGCGGCACGTTCCGACACACACAGGCAATGATGCCGCCCACTGAATCCCCGTCTTTTTTGGCAGCTTCGATCAACGCCGCCATCTCCCGGGCCGTCTGCGCATGCGGACAACGCACGGCGGTGGCATCCACCTGGTCGCGTGTAATTGCTTCTCCGGTCATGTCCGGAGCTTCCCGTTCGCCCACGGCACTGACCCAAGCTACGATTTGTACGCCGAATTTCACCGCCAGAAATTTTTCGGCCACGGCGCCGGCCGCCACACGGCCTATGGTTTCACGCGCGCCGGAGCGACCACCACCACTCGCGGCCGTAAGACCGTATTTTAGACGATAGGTTAAATCCGCGTGCGATGGACGGGGGATCGTCTGGATGGCCTGGTAATCCACGGAACGGCTGTCGGTATTGTCCACCACCAGCGCAATGGGGGAACCCAGCGTCAGGCCCTGGTCCACGCCCGACAGGATGCGGACCTGGTCACGCTCATTACGGGAGGTCGTCAGCACGCTTTGCCCGGGCCGGCGCCGGTCCAACTGGGATTGGATATCGGAGGCACTCAGGGGCAGGCGGGAGGGACAGCCATCCACAATGGCACCCACCACCGAACCGTGCGACTCACCAAACGTAGTTACCTGGAACCGTATGCCGATCGTGTTAGACATGGAAAAGCCCCTCCTGAGTTCAAAGATTATTAGTAACTACTCAAGCAGTCAAGGCTGAAGCTGTTAAGGCTGTAGGCCATTAGGGAAGATGACAGGAGTTAGCTGCCTCGAATCGCCAGGCATGCGGCGAACATACAACATAAAAAATATTTCTTCCTAACAGCCTTCAGTCTACAGCCTATCTACCTTGCGAGCAGTCCCATGCCCAAATGTTTCTATGGCCATACCAACCACGGCATGCTACATTATCAAACAAATCCCGAGCAATATATGGGGTCGGCATGGATTATACCGAAGTTCCATCAGGCGAAAATAATGACATGCGGTCAAACGTCAACGCAATAACACCAGCACAGATCTTATGCCTGGCCAAGGGATTTTCACGTATTTTCTGGGGTGTGTTGCTCATGGTCGGCCTGTTTCTAAGCCAGGCCGGACTGGAAGTCTTTCATGGCATTCGGATCCCCGCCTACGTGTTGGGTGCGGGACTCATTGGCTGGGGGTTGTGGCTATTGCAGTCAGCCGGCCCCGCAAGACGGAGCTGGCAGAGGCATACCCGGCTGGCCTTGGGACTGGCGTTTCTGATTATTTATTTTGCCCCGTTTATCACCTGGTGGCAAGCCATGCCCTATGAGAATTTGTTTCTGATCAATGTCCTTGGCCTGCTCCTGACCGGCATGGGAATCCTCTTGCTGGTCAATCTGCTGGCCGCCGAAACGTTCGGCCTGTTTGAGGAGCGGGGAGGCCGGGTTGAATCCCAGGTCTTTGCGTTTGGCGTCGTTATCCTGATGATCGCGCCTTTTCTGATTGGCCTGTTGTTTGCGCTGGTAGCGTCCATGCGCTATAATGCTCCGTTTGCCGAGGAAATCTGGCTGACGATTAACCGTATTCCCATCTGGCTTTACGTGGCAACCACCTTGCCGTGTTCCCTGACCATGGTGGCTGCGTGGAAAGCCAAAACCATTTGCTATCAGCGTCTGTGGAATAGCGGGGCCAAGCCAGATGACGGACGGCAGACGACGGATGACGGATTCTAGAAAAAGAACTGTGAGCTGTAGACTGTAGACCGCAATATCCAACAAGTAATGTCCAATCTCCAAGTAACTGCGCCCATATTCCATTGGATATTGATTGTTGATTGTTGGTCATTGGATATTCAAATGTTTTTTAAGGTTTAAGATATGCGAACCATTCTCCTCCAGGCATGGACCCTTGCGATAAATACGGTGCTGGACATTATCCGGCAACCGGTGATCTTGCTGTTAACCACTACCTGTGTTGTCCTGATCGGGCTATTGCCCTCGACAGCGGTATTTGCCTTCGGCGAAGAGACGCGTCTGGTTCGCGATGGCGCACTGGCACTGCATCTGGTTTTTGGCCTGCTGGTGGCCGGCGCGGCAGCCGCGGCCACGATTTACACCGAAATCAAGCGGGGTACCGCCGCCACGGTCCTATGCAAACCGGTTTCCCGCAGCCTGTATTTTATATCCACCTACATAGGCGTGCTGATGGTCCTCCTGATGTTCTGCGCCACCGCCCTGCTATCCGGATTGCTGAGCGTGCGCATGGTCCTGCCGGGCATGCAAACCGACGGGCGAAGCGGAGCATTATTTCTGGCAGCCGTGCTTGTCGCGTTCGGCTACGCGGCGACATCTAATTTCATCTTCCGGCGCCAGTTCGTCTCGCAAGCGTTTATCGGACTGTTGCCGTGTCTGGCAGCGGCATTCGTCATGGCCGCCTGGCTGGACCCGAACGGTCATGTGGTTCGATTCGGCAGACTGATGGCATGGCAGATGGTTCCGGCCGGCATCCTGGTCAGCCTGGCCGTTATGGTTTTGGCGGCGTTGGCTGTCAGCCTCTCCACACGACTACCGCCGGTCCTCAGCACATCGGCCTGCGCGGTTCTATTTTTCCTGGGCTTAGTGTCGGATTATTTATTCCGCACCGCCGCTGCGACCTCCTGGTGGGCCGGTTTGTGCTACCGGCTGTTACCGAACTGGCAGGATTTCTGGATCGTGGATGCGCTTTCCGGTGGCGGTAACATCCCGTGGGGTTACGTGGTCGCGACCGCCGGCTATGCAGGGCTATATACCGTCGCGGTGCTCGCTTTGGGCTTGATGTCGTTCCGTCGCGTGGAAATTCTGTAAAAGCAGTAATTCGAAATTGGAAATTCGAATTAGGCGGCAGGAGGCCGCGACTTTAAATACTGGATTCCCGATCAGGTCGGGAATGACAAACACTGACCGACCTTGCTGTCATTCCCGCGAAAGCGCGAATCCATGCGGTGTTTTGAATTTCCTATGCGTCGAAATTGGGGCAAGAAAATGAATGCGCCAACCGGTTCATTAACAGCACAAAAGCATGCAGGCCGAATATCTAATTTCCAGTTTCCAATTTCATCATGCCCCGGTATCTCGCGGCGGGAGTTCCTGGGTTGCCTGGGAGCGGGTGCGGCCGGCTGTGTTTTGGCGAATACACTGGCCGGTGCAACACCACTCGGTGCCACACCGCTCGGTGCGGCGCCGGTTGGGGAGGAATTGCACGAGGCCTCGTTTTACGAGCCGCTGGCCGGCGGCAAGGTGCGCTGCAAGTTATGCCCGCGCGGATGCGTGGTCGGCGATAAACAACGCGGCTATTGCCGTGTGCGCGAGAACCGCGGCGGACGCTACTATTCGCTGGTCTATGGCCGACCCTGCGCCCTGCACACCGACCCGATCGAAAAGAAGCCGTTCTTTCACGTGTATCCGGGCAGCCAGGCGTTTTCCATCGCCACGGTGGGATGCAACATGGCCTGCAAGTTCTGCCAGAATTGGGACATTTCGCAAGCCAGTCCCGACGATATTCGCCCGCCGTATCAATCCCCCGAGGCAATCGCACAACAGGCTGTAGCCGCCGGCACGCGCACGCTTGCCTACACCTACACCGAGCCCACCATTTTCTTCGAATACATGGCCGATTGCGCCAGGGCCGGCAAGGCGCGCGGCATTGAGAGCGTCGTGGTCAGTAACGGCTTTATTTCCGCGGAGGCCCAGCAAGCGCTGTTCCCGCTGGTCAAGGCCATCAAGATTGATTTCAAGGCCTTCACATCGTCTTTCTATAGTGACATCTGCGACGGATTCCTGGAGAGGGTGCAGGTATCCCTCAAGCGCCTGGCAAAGTCCGGCGTGTGGTATGAAATCGTCGTGCTCCTCATTCCGACCCTGAACGACAGCTCCGACGAGATCAAGCGCATGGCGGCCTGGATTGTGAAGGACTTGAGTCCGGACGTGCCGCTTCATTTCTCCCGGTATCATCCGATGTATAAATTGAAAAATATCCCCCCCACCCCGACCGACACCCTGCGGCGCGCGCGCCAGATTGCGCTGGCCGAAGGATGCCGCTTTGTCTATATCGGCAACGTACCCGGCGAGGAAGCCCAGAACACCGTCTGCCCACACTGTCAAGCCATGCTCATTCGCCGCTACGAATATCGCATCCTGGAAAACAATATCGTCAAGAGCGCCTGCAAGGCCTGCGGCAAGACGGTTCCAGGTGTGTGGGAATGAGGACAGACGACGGAGGACGGACAAATGACTGCAGACCGTGGACTGTAGACCGTAGCCGGACAGCGGACGCCGGACATCATCGGTCATATATTTCCCGCCGATGCCCGATCCTGAGAACAAGGACGTCTTGACCAAGAATGGCGAAGATGACCCGGTAATCGCCGACCCGGAGTTTTCTGAGTCCGGCAAACTGTCCCTTGAGAACGGGATACTGATTGGCACGGACTGCAAGATCCTTCTCGATCTTGTCGAGAATCCGCCGTGTCTCGGCCTTCCCCAAGTTGCCGATGTCCTTGCCTACGCTTTTCTTGTAGGTGATGTTATAGACCAAGGGACTTCCTCAGTTCATGTCTGGAGACGACGGTGTCTTTCTGATCGCGCAGCCGATCCAGTGCGATTTGCACGTCGGCGAATTCCTCGATATAGGATTCCAGCGCCTTCTGAACATGAAAAGACCGAGGGCGTTCGGTTTCCACGGCAATGTGGCCAAGTTCTTTGGCAATTATATCAGGCAGTCGAATGGATACGGCCGTACTCATGTTACGCTCCTTTCTGTATGTCACTGTAATACAAAGTATGCGATGTATTCTATAATGTCAACATGATTCTTATAAATACGGCTGACTTGACCGGCATGCAACCTGATCAAGGTTTCCGGCGGGACTTGAGGAAGTCGGTTTCGTCGCGGCGGGTCCAGGCCTTGACGCGCAACAGGTCCATTGATGGAATCTGCGGATAGAGCACGATCTTGCCTTCCACGGACTGGGCCTTGATCAGCTCCAGGGCTTTCGGGAACTGGTCCAGACTGCCGACCATGTCCAGATGCGCTCCGGGATTGAATTCGCCGGAAGCCACCATGCGCAGGGCTTCCGCAACATCCGCCGGACTGCCGCCACTCGATCCGCAGAGACGGATTTCATCGTAGTGCACGCGGAGGGTATCAAGCTCGATCATGTGTTCGCCCCGCTTGAGACCGCCGAAAAGATTCAATACGCCGCCTTTGGCCAGCCACTGTTGACTCGCCTGCTGCACGTTGCGGATCCCCACGGCGGCGATAATGTCATCGGCACCCTTGCCGTTACTGACCTTCTTAATGAGCGCCAAACCTTCGGCGGAAAGCACGGCATGCAGTTCCGTACCGGCTTGCCGGGCTTTTTCCGCCAAACCCGCGCGAACACACACCAGGCGCTCCTCGATGATATCCATGACGACCAGGTGTTTCGGCGAAAAACGCAAGGCGGCCTCGGCATGCATCTGGCCCATGGGCCCCGCACCAATGACCACGGCAACGCCGCCACGCAACAGGCCCAACTGCGGGATACGCGGCGCGGTCGGCGATTTCTGGTGAATATGAATGTGCCGGTCCTGGGCTGAAATCACGCAGGAGAGCGGCTCGCACAGGGCCCCGGCGAAGAAGGGAATGGCGTCGGAAGGCAGGGGCAACAGACAATCGGCGGCTATTGTCTCTTCGGTGACCAGCATATATTCGGCCAAGTGTCCGGGCAGGGAATAACCAATGGCCACTTTTTCCATGCCCTCTGCGCCGTTCCGGTACCGCTCGCGGTGATTAACCGGGGGATGATCCACCGCCGGCTGGGTGGCATAGCGCCGGCCCACGGGATACTTGGATGCCACGTTTTTCCCGGCCTGGACGACGGTCACACAGCCTTCATCGCCGAGAATGATGGGATACAGGCCCAAGTCCCAGCCATTGATGAACGTATGCTCGCTCCCCTGGGCCACCAGTTTGAGAATGGAAGAACAGACCCCCGCGGCATCCACCCGCACCAGCGCCTGATTGTCGTTGGGCCGCGGAACCGGCACGGTATCCACATGGATGTTTTCAAATCCGGCGCCGTGCAGACGCACGGCCCGCATCGTAGCAGGAATTTGGAATGGTTGATGGTTCATGGTAAATGAGGATAAGAATTCGTTCTTGGTTGCTTCCACTACGTTCATCGCTCTACGCTTTACGTTCAACGTGCTTCCGCGGCGGCGCATGGATACATTGCCCGTGCACGGCATGGGCGGCTTCCATCCAGGCTTCCGACAACGTCGGATGCGCCTGAATGGTTCGCGCAAACTCCGCAGCGGTCAGTTCCGCCTGAACGGCCGTTACGGCCGTGGCAATCAATTCCGTGGCATGCGCGCCGATGGCCGCGGCGCCCAGAAGCTGGTCGGTATCCGCATCCACAATCCATTTGACGAAACCATTCGTCTCGCCCGAAGCCATTGCCTTGCCCAATGCCGCAAAATGGAACTTGCCGGTTTTGACGGAGCGGTTCTGCTGTTTGGCTTCCTGTTCGGAGAGCCCCACCGTGGCAATTTCCGGCGCGGTGAAAATACAGGATGGCACAACCTGCGCGCGCAAGGTCTGTCGTGGTCCCACGGCATGCTCCGCAGCCAGAAGACCCTGAGCCGTGGCCGCATGCGCCAGTTGCGGTCCGCCGTTGACATCACCAATCGCATAAATTCCCGCCGCTTTCGTCTGACAGGCGGCATTGACTTCGATATAACCTTTCGTATTGGGCTTAAGCCCGGCCTTGTCCAGGGCCAGTTGTTCGGTAACCGGCCGGCGGCCGACGGCCGCCAAGAGGAGTTCCGCTTCGACCGGCTCGCCGGCTACCTGGCCCTTGACGCCCTGTGCTCCGGCCTTGATCTGCTCCAGGGGCTTACCTGTAAGGATCCTAATTTTTAACTGGGTTTCCATGTAGCGGCGCGCATCCGCACGCAAGTCGGCATCCAGCATGACCAGAATGTCCTCGAGAATTTCGACGATGGTCACTTGGGCGCCGAGCTGGGCGGCCATGCAGGCCAATTCGCAGCCGATCACGCCGCCGCCGAGCACAATCAGCCGCGCCGGCAGGTCGGCACGGTCCAGGAATGCGCGGCTTTCCACCACGCTTGCGGCTTTCGGCAAAAAGTCCGGGAGCACCGCGCTGGATCCTGTGGCGATAATGATACGCGCGGTCTCCAGGGCCACGGATTCCTTCCCGCTGCGCTGGATGGTCAGACGATTACGGGTCATGAACGAGGCCGTGCCCTCGAACACCGTGACGCCATTGGCCTTAAGCAGTTGCGCAATGCCGCCACGTAGTTTTGCCACCACCTGGTTCTTGCGCTGGATCATGGCGGCATAATCGAACGCGGCCTTCTCGACGCTGACCTCCAAGGCCTGAGCGTGCCGCATGTGCCAGTAGAGCGCGGCGGACGCGATCAAGGTTTTTGTCGGGATACATCCCCAGTTGAGACAGGTTCCACCCAGGGATTCTTTTTCCACGATGGCCACGGAAGCGCCCAAATGGGCCGCGCGGATCGCGGCCGGATAGCCGCCCGGGCCGCTGCCAATAACGATCAGATCATACTTTTCCATAATTCCAGATCCTCAAGCATGCTTTTGACACGGTTGACAAAGCGCGCCGCACAAGCGCCATCCACCAGGCGATGGTCGGACGAAAGCGTAATTTTCATTATCGCACGAACTTCGATCTTGCCGTCCCTGACCACCGGCGTCGGGATGGTGCTGGCCACCGCCAGGATGGCGCTTTCGCCGGGATTGATGATGGCCGTAAAGTGTTCCACGTCGAGCATGCCCATGTTCGACACCGTGAACGTACTGCCGGTCATTTCATCCGGGGTCAGTTTGCCGTCACGCGCCTTGAGGGCCAGGCCCGCAGTGCACTCGTGCAGTTCGGCGATCGAAAGATCGTTGGCATCACGGATTACCGGAACCACCAGGCCCTCGGCAATTGACACCGCCATGCCGAGGTGCACACGGCTGTGCCAGCGGGTAGCGTGGCCGTCGGTCGAACTATTGAGCTCCGGGAATTCCACGAGCGCCAAGGCAACGGCCTTGAGAATAAAATCCGTAACCGTAAACGGCTTGTTCTGATCTTTCATAATTTTGCGCCATTCCAGCAGGTCGGTCATGTCCACCGAAACAGTCACATAGAAATGCGGGGTAGTCGTGAAACTCGCGGTCAACCGCTGGGCGATAACCTGCCGCATCTTGCTCATCGTCTTGGGCTTTTCGGCGATCGCCTGTTGAATCGTTTCCACCGTAATACGTTCCCGGCTTGCGGTCAACGGCACAGCCAGGAGATCAATGCCGTTTTTGCGCGCCAGGTTCTTGGCCCCCGGCGTTATTTTAAGAACGGCATAATTTTTAGCTTCCAGATAGGCCTGGACATCTTTTTCCACCACGCGCCCTCCCGGACCAGTGCCGGGAATGGGATCAGCGCTGATGACGCATTCGCGGATCAACCGCCGGGCACGCGGGGAGACGATCTTGCGGACCGGGGGCGGGGGCGGAATATCAGACCCTGCGCGACGCGGGGCAAGCGCCAGATTTATCCCGCGTTGCGCGGGACGCCGGACGCCAGACGCCGGAGATGCAATAGATGTCGAAGGCGTGACGGTAGACAGCGGTTGACGAACATTGGGAACGGCAGCAGCAGGAGTGCTCGCGGTCTCCGCGGAGGGCGCCGGACGTGAAATCGGTTTCACCTCCGGAATCGGATCGCCCGGTTGGCCGATAAAGGCCACGGGCACCGAGACCGGCACGGTCTGACCTTCGGCCACGACAATTTTAAGGAGCGTGCCTTCAAAAAAACTTTCAATCTCAAGAACGGCCTTGTCCGTTTCGATTTCGAACAGGATTTCGCCTTTTTTTACAGGCTCGCCTTCGCGTTTGTGCCACTTGACGACCGTGGATTCCTCCACGGTCTGTCCCAATTTCGGCATGATGACCGTCTGAACCATGGCCAGGGTACTTTCTCATATAGCCGCGGGCGTGAGCCCGTGGTCGCCGGAAGAATCCACGCCCTCACGGGCGCGGCTACCCGGATTAAAAATCCCATGCATCAACTTATAAAATTGATTTTGCCGCCGCCACGATGTCCTGGGCATTGGGCAGGAAGGCCGCTTCCAGGATATGCGATTGCGGCGCGATACCGTCCCTGGCACCAACCCGCAGGACCGGCGCATCCAGGTCATCGAACGCCTGCGCCATGATGTTGGACGCGATTTCACCGGTAAAGCTGCCAATACTCACCGCCTGGCTGGCGACCACGCACCGCCCGGTCTTGCGTACCGATTGGAGCACGGTCTCCATGTCGAGCGGAACCAGACTGCGCAAATCAACGACCTCGGCGCTGACTTTTTGTTCATCGTAGAGAATCTTGGCCGCCTTGAGGGCATCATGCACAGCCGGGCCCCAGGCTACCAGGGTAATGTCCGATCCCTCGCGCTTGATATCGGCCAAACCCAGCGGTACGAGGTATTCGGTCTCCGGCACCGGCCCCTTCAGACCGTAGAGCAATTGGGATTCGATAAACATGATCGGATTGTTGTCGCGGATGGCCGTTTTCAGCATGCCTTTGGCATCGAACGGCGTGGCCGGATAGACGACATACAGGCCCGGAATATGGGCGAACATGGACTCCAGCGTCTGCGAGTGCTGACCGCCGTAGCCCTTGCCGCCGCCGACCGAGGCACGAATGACCAGCGCGATTTCCACGTTGGCCCCGGACATGTAATGCCACTTGGCGGCCTGGTTGCTGATCTGGTCGGAGGCCATCAGGGCAAAGTCCATGTACATAAGCTCCACGACCGGCCGCAGGCCCACCATGGAAGCACCCACCGCCGTACCGCAAATGGCGGCTTCCGAGATCGGCGTGTTAAATATGCGCTCACGGCCGAACGCCTCCAGCAGGCCCTTGGTCACCTTGAAAGCGCCGCCGTAGTCCGCCACATCTTCCCCATAATGGATGACGCGATTATCGCGCAGCATCTCCTCAATCAGTGCCTCCTTGATGGCATCCTTGTAGGTAAGCTCGCCGTTGACCCGCTTGATAACCGGTAATTCCTTGACAATCTTCGTCTGGCGCGCCGACTCCGGCACCACCTCGCAGGTGGTATCCGTGTACATGTATTTAATCACATCGGCCGGCGAGGGATCGGACGAGGCCGCAGAGCGCTGGGCGGCGCGCGCATTGCGGTCGCGCACTTTTTGCTCCAGGGCGGCTAACGTGTCCTTGTTCAGCACTCCGGCTTCCAGCAGTTGACGCGAGAAGATGGTAATGGGATCCAGCGCCTTCCAGGCCGTTTCCTCATCCTTGGTGCGGTATTCCGTGCGCGGGTCGGTCAGCGAGTGCCCGTAATAGCGGTAGGTATTGAGTTCGACCAGATAGGGACCCTGGCCTTGCCGGCAGCCCGCGGCGGCACGCAGCATGACATCCCGCACGGCCAGCACATCCATGCCGTTGACGACCTCCGCGTGCATGTTGTTGTCGGCGAAGCCCGCGGCGCGGCGCGCCAGCGTGGCAACACCAGTGACTTCCTTGAGCGCGCGGCCGGTCATGCCGTAGTGGTTGTTCTGGATAACAAAAATGATTGGCAGGCCAAAGGCGTGCTTGGTGATGTCGTTGGTGTACTGGCCCATGGCCGCCCAGTTTAGGGATTCCAGCACGACGCCGTTGGCGTAGGCGCCGTCCCCCGCAAAACAGCAAACCACGCGTTTGTTCTGCAGGTAGCGGCAGGCCATGGCCGCACCGGTGGCAATCGGCACACCACCGCCCACGATGGCGTTGGCGCCCAGGTGATTCAGCGTAAAGTCGGCAATGTGCATACCACCGCCGCGTCCTTTACAATAGCCACCTTCCTTGCCGAAGAGCTCGGCAATGGTCCGGAAAACATGGTCCTCGATGACCGCCTCCAAGAGTTCGTCGTGCCTGACGGCGGCACAGTCCGCCTTGCCCGAGCCGGCCAGGGGCACGCGCCGACGGAGCGCTGCATCGTCCATGGCACGCAGGGCCACACAACCCTTGGCAATGCTGTCGCCGTGGCCGCGGTGCGTACTGGTGATATAATCCACGCCTTGCAAACCAGCGCAGGCGCCGGTGGAAGCAGCTTCCTGCCCGATGGAAACATGGGTCGGTCCGCGGTAGTTGAAATTCGGCAGGGGATCGTACGCGCCGGAACGGAGCTTGACGATCATTTCCTCGAACTCGCGGATCGTCAGCATGTCCTCCAAGAGCTGGATGGCCTGGCTGCGGTCCAAACGACCGGAGGCCAGTTCGACGGACAGGGTGCCCTTGAACTGATAACACGCAATGGCACCGCATTGAACAAGCGCGGGCGTAAAGTCCGGTCTGATATTGCTTAAATAATTCGGCATAGAAGGTAATCCTGTCCTACAAATGTTCAGAATCTTCGTGTTTCGCGAAGATTTGTTTGAATAGGGCGCATTCGCTTACGATTCTCCGACTTGTCGGACAAGTCCGAGAGGCTGGGACGCCGCAGACGATCTCGCAAAGCGGGACAAACTCAGACCTTGGGCAAATTCTTGGCCTGCGAAAAATCAATTTCGGCTACAAGCTTCCCTTCGGCTATTTCGCGCAACACGATGTCTTCGATATCCTCATCGGGATGGAGCGGCTTGACCAGGGGACGATCCCCATAAATAAGCTGTTTCACGCGCTTGGACACGATATTGATCAGTACCGACGAATTGGGCACTCGCCGCTTAGCCGCATTCAAGGATTCCAGATTCATGCCATATCCTCCTAAAAGATGCTGTAGTATAGAAAGCGCTCCCTGATAAGCAAGCGTTTTATCAAATAAAAAAGTTCGGCGGCCAAGCCCGGGAATAACCCCGCGCCGGCCGCCGAACCAACGATTCAATCTGGCAGTGTACCCAGGCTACGCCTTGGCATCGCGGGAAACGCGTGCCAGCTATGCGCCGATACGGTCCCGCACCCGTTCACACCGCCAAATGATTAATACATGCCATCCATACCGCCCATGCCACCGCCCATGCCGCCGCCCATACCACCGCCACCGCCCGCCGGCATCGGTTTTTCCTTTTCAGGGATCTCGGTCACCATGCACTCGGTGGTCAGCAGCAACCCGGCGATACTCGCCGAATTCTGGATCGCAAACCGCGTCACCTTGGTCGGATCAATGACGCCGTCCTTGAACAGGTCGGTATATTCCGCCGTCGCCACGTTGTAGCCCATACTGCCTTTGCTCTTCTTGACTTCGGCCACGACGATCGAGGCATCAATGCCCGCGTTGGCCACGAGCTGACGAATCGGCGCTTCCAGCGCGCGATTGATGATCTGCACGCCGATGGCTTCATCGCCCTTGGCCTCGAACTTGTCCAGCATGGCCTGACAACGCAATAGCGCCACGCCACCGCCGGCCACAACGCCTTCTTCCACCGCCGCGCGGGTCGCATGCAGGGCATCCTCAACGCGCGCTTTCTTTTCCTTCATTTCCGTTTCTGTGGCCGCTCCGACGTTAATCACGGCGACACCGCCGGCCAATTTCGCCAGGCGTTCCTGCAGTTTCTCGCGGTCATAGTCCGAGGTGGTTTCCTCGATCTCATTGCGAATCTGCGCAACGCGCCCCTGGATGGCTGCGGTCTTGCCGCCGCCTTCGATGATCGTGGTATTTTCCTTATCCACGGTCACGCGTTTCGCGCGGCCCAGATCCTCAATCTTCACGTTTTCAAGCTTGACACCCAGGTCTTCTGTGATGCACTTGCCACCCGTCAGAATGGCGATGTCTTCCATCATGGCTTTGCGCCGATCGCCGAAGCCGGGCGCTTTCACTGCGCAGGCCTGCAATGTGCCGCGCAGGCGGTTGACCACGAGGGTCGCCAGCGCTTCGCCTTCGACTTCTTCCGCAATGATCAGCAACGGCTTGCCGGCCTTGGCCACGTTCTGCAACAACGGCAGGAGATCCTGCAGGCTGGAGATCTTCTTTTCGAAGATCAGGATGTAGGCATCCTCCAGCAGGACTTCCATGGTCTCCGCGTTGGTGACAAAGTAAGGCGAGAGATAGCCTTTGTCGAACTGCATACCTTCGACGACGTCGAGCGTCGTTTCGATGGTCTTGGCTTCCTCGACCGTCACCGTGCCGTCCTTGCCGACTTTGTCCATGGCGTCGGCAATGATTTCGCCGATCTGCTTGTCGCCGTTGGCCGAAATGGTCGCCACCTGGCAGATTTCGGTGTGCTCTTTGACCTTCTTGCTCTGCTTGGCCAAGGCATCGGTAACCGCCGCAACGGCCTTGTCAATGCCACGCTTCAAAGCCATGGGATCGGAACCGGCAGTCACGTTTTTCAGGCCTTCACGGTAAATGGCTTCGCTTAAGAGCGTCGCCGTGGTCGTGCCGTCGCCCGCCACGTCACTGGTCTTGCTGGCCACTTCGCGCACCATCTGGGCGCCCATGTTTTCAAACGGATCCGCAAGTTCGATTTCCTTGGCCACCGTGACACCGTCCTTGGTGATGGTGGGCGAGCCGAACTTCTTATCCAGAATGACGTTGCGACCGCAGGGTCCCAGCGTGACTTTGACGGCGCGACTGAGCTTTTCCACGCCGCGCAAAATTGCCTGGCGGGCCTCCGCATCGTATTTCAATTGCTTGCCTCTATCTGCCATAACACCTGTCTCCTTGTATTGTGTGTTTCCCTAAAAAAAGGGCGTTTATACTTACATTACGCTTCGATAATGCCAAGGATGTCGTCCTCGCGGACGATCTGATATTCCTTGTCGTTCATCTTGACTTCGGTGCCGCCGTATTTCGGCAACAACACCAATTCGCCTTTTTTTACGTTCATGGGAATCAGCTTCCCATCATCATCCCGTTTCCCAGGACCAACGGCGATGATCTTGCCCTGCATGGGCTTTTCCTTGGCGCTATCGGGAATGATAATGCCACCCTTCTTGACTTCCGAATCCTTCTCCGGCTCAATCAGGACGCGATCCCCTAACGGCTGAATTTTCATATATCCACTACCCTCCTTTATTTGGTTTGTTACCCTGTTCCCCGCAACACGGCCTACCCGCCTGCCCAAACTCGGCCAGGGAGCGTCGGCCAGGAAGTGCCCGGGCTTGCTTTACTTCTTATTCTTGTCATCCACCATCTCGAAATCAGCGTCGATGACGTCATCGCCACCCTTGGCTGGACCAGCGCCTGGAGCCGCCTGCTGTTGGGAGTCGCCGGACGGCCCGCCCTCAGGTGGTTTCTGCTGTTGAGCGCCTTTGGCGCGCGAGTACAGGTCGGCGGAAACCGCCTGCATCTCGGTGTTGAGCGCTTCCATGGCACTGCGCAGGGTGTCGCTCCCGCCATCCTTGATGGCCGCCTTGAGTTTCTCGATCGCCGCTTCCACGCCGGCCTTCTTGGCCGCATCGATCTTGCTTCCTTGTTCCTTAAGCAGTTTCTCGGTTTCATAAACGAGAGCGTCGGCCTTGTTTTTGAGCTCCACGCCTTCGCGGCGCTGCTGGTCGTCGGCGGCATGCTGTTCGGCGTCCTTGACCATTTTCTCGATCTCGCTCTTGTCGAGGCCGCTCGTGGCGGTGATCGTAATCTTCTGTTCCTTGCCGGTGCCGAGGTCCTTGGCGCCCACGTGCAGAATGCCGTTGGCGTCAATATCGAAAGCAACTTCGATCTGCGGCATGCCCCGGGGCGACGGCGGAATGCCGTCCAGGTGGAAACGGCCGATAGATTTGTTGTCGGGAGCCATCTTGCGCTCGCCTTGGAGCACATGGATTTCCACCGATGACTGATTGTCCGCGGCGGTACTGAAGATTTCGCTCTTGCGGGTGGGAATGGTCGTGTTGCGTTCGATCAGCATGGTGAAGACGCCGCCCAGCGTTTCGATGCCCAGGCTCAAGGGGGTTACATCCAACAGCAGGACGTCATGCACTTCACCTTTCAAAACGCCGGCCTGGATCGCCGCACCGACGGCAACCACCTCGTCGGGGTTGACGCCCTTATGCGGATCCTTGCTGAAAATTTCCTTGACCTGATCCTGGACCTTGGGCATGCGGGTCATGCCACCGACGAGTACCACCTCGTCAATTTTCGAAAATTCAATGCCGGAATCTTTCATGCAGGCGCGGACCGGGCCAACCGTGCGCTCGATGAACGCATCCACAAGCTGTTCCAGCTTGGCGCGCGTCAGGGTGACATTGAGATGCTTGGGACCGGTGGCATCGGCCGTGATGAAAGGTAAATTGATATCCGTCTGCTGGGCCGTAGAAAGCTCGCACTTGGCTTTCTCGGAAGCTTCCTTCAGGCGCTGCAAGGCCATGGCATCTTTCGAAAGGTCAATGCCATTGTCCTTTTTGAATTCGGTCACCAGCCAGGTGATGATAGCCTGGTCAAAATCGTCGCCACCCAGGTGCGTATCGCCGTTGGTGGCCTTGACCTCGAACACGCCGTCGCCGATTTCGAGGACCGAAATATCGAAGGTACCGCCGCCCAGGTCATAGACCGCAATCTTTTCGTCCTTTTTCTTGTCGAGCCCGTAGGCCAGCGAAGCCGCCGTCGGCTCGTTGATGATGCGCAACACCTCGAGCCCGGCGATCTTGCCGGCGTCCTTGGTGGCCTGGCGCTGGCTGTCATTGAAATAGGCCGGCGTGGTAATAACCGCCTGGGTAATCTTCTCGCCCAAATAGGCCTCGGCATCGGCTTTCATCTTCTGCAGGATCATGGACGAGATTTCCGGCGGCGAATAAATTTTATCGCCGATCTTGACATTGGCATCGCCGTTCTTGGCCCGGACCACCTCGTAGGGCACCAGTGTAATCTCGCGGGCCACTTCCTCGAATTTGCGGCCCATGAACCGCTTGATGGAATAGACCGTGTTCTTTGGGTTCGTAACCGACTGGCGCTTGGCCGCCTGGCCAACCAACCGCTCACCGCTCTTGGTGAAGGCCACCACGGAGGGCGTTGTGCGCATCCCATCCGCATTGGGAATAACCACCGGTTGGCCACCTTCCATGATGGCCATGCATGAGTTGGTCGTACCTAAATCAATGCCTAATACTTTTGACATTGGCAATTCTCCTGAAAGTAATCAGTTTCTTTATCATTAATATAAAAATTTACAGTAACATAATTAGCAAGGAATATGCCAAGATCCTGTTTGTTGCCGGCATCATGATAATATCATGTTGAATATAAGATAAATACAACTAATTTATTTTATTTATCTTTTTATGACTTATCACCATACCGGGACATTATGTCTCTTTTTTTTAGAAAAGTGTGACATTTTAGCATTGTATTATGGCGCATATATTGCATCAAGGCGGCATTCACAAGGGCAGAATCGTGATTGCATTATCAGCCAAAATTTCATTAAGTCCTCCGCTCACGGACCGAACAGCAAAACGGAAGTCACCATCATGGCCGTTATCTGACGTCCCGCCTTTGTCTCGACGATCAGAGATGTCGAAACTACGGCGGGCAGGCTATTGTCATGGGATCGGATATGGATGCCTCGCTATTTAATCTTTCACTCGGCCCCTGGTGTCTGGCCATCCTTTGCGGGGTACTGGTGGGTTTCAATAAGACCGGCATGCCCGGGGCGGCGATATTTGCCGTGCCTTTGATGGCAATGATTTTCCCCGCGGGCAAATCCACCGGTATTTACCTGCCCATGCTGATCGCGGGAGACGTGTTCACCCTTCTCTATTATCGGCGTCATGCCCAGTGGCACTACGTTTTACGGCTGTTGTCCTGGGGCGCGGCCGGCATCCTCCTGGGCTTCTGGGTGATCCGGCATTATCAGATGACCGACCTGCACCTCCAGCGGCTGATTGGCGTCATTGTTCTCGGAATTCTCGGGACGGGACTCTGGATGAGCCGGCGCCCGAATGCGCTGGCTGTGCCGCACACTTGGTGGTTTGCCGCCGGCATGGGCCTGATCGGCGGATTCACCACCATGACCGCCAACGCCGCCGGTCCGATCTGGATCGTTTACCTCCTGGCCATGAATTTGAATAAGCACGAATTTCTCGGTACCAGCGGCTGGATCTATCTTATCTTGAACCTGTTCAAGGTGCCCTTTAGCTGCGCCCTCGGCTTTATCAGCGCCGATAGTCTGATCTTCGATTTAAAACTGGTTCCGGCCGTGGCGCTGGGCGCCGGGGCCGGCATCCTTACCCTTAACCGCATTCCCCAGAAAGCCTTCGATACCATCATCCGCATCCTAACCGCCCTGGCCGCGCTAAAATTACTGTTTGGGTAGAACCGATTTTAACAATGACCACCTCCGCCAATGAAAATGCTCAAAGGCAACCTTGACACGATAAAGAATAGTAGTAACAATACCGTCAATAACCGAATGGACCTCTCTTCGAAAATTTTAACGGAAAGTTTGAATACGCAGGTAACCGGATTTTACAACGGGAAGGAAGACTTTTATGGTAAAAAACAAAGCAACGCTGTTGCCGATTGTTGATTTCTGCGGGCTCAAGGTGACGCGGCTCCTTCTTGGCGCCAATCCGCTTGCAGGTTACAGCCATCAAAACGAGAAGCGCGACAAGGAGATGATGGCGTACTACACGATCGAACGCATCAAGGAGACCTGGGCACGCGCGGAAGCCGCCGGCATCAATACGATGATTACCAACAACGAGACCAGCCACGTCGTTCAAGCGGTGCGTGAATACCTGGGTAACGGGGGTAAGCTCCAGTGGATTGCGCAGGTCAATGGACGGGATAAGTCCGATATGCTCAAAGCCATTGACGAAGTGGCGGATATCGGATGCAAAGCGCTTTATTTTCATGGCGCCCAAACGGACGGCCTCTACAGCAAGAGAGACGATAAAACATTACGGACCTGGTACGAGCATGCTCGGGCACGCGGCATACCCGTGGGGGTGGCCGGCCACGCTCCGGAAGCGCATTTATGGGTGAACAGCCTGGACATTGTCGATTTCCACGTCGTGTGCTTTTTTAACTGCGGCAGCCTGCACGATGGCAAAGGAGAGCGATTCAAACTGAAGGACATAATTCCTGCGGTCGAATGCGTGCGCCGGATCAAGAAGCCATGCATCGGCTACAAGATCATGGGCGCGGGCCGGATAGACCCGCGCATGGCGTTCGAATATGCTTTCGAGCACATCAAGGCTACGGACGTGGTAAATGTCGGCATGTACCGCGGCGATAAAGACAACATGCTTGAAGAAAACGTCGCCATGGTCCGCGAAATTCTTGGCGGCTAAAGCGCGATGGACTGAACCTTACCGCTTTACCTTAACAGGACCCCGATGCCCTATCGAACCCTTTTCGAATAGGGTCTAGTTACCTGTTTTTTCCTTTGAATCCAGCGGCTGGTTTCACTATGCTGCACTTTGGTTCAAGGGGTCAGGAGCAGAGGACAATACGATGAGAGCATTATCCGGCATTCAGCCTTCCGGCAAACTGCATGTGGGCAACTATTTCGGCATGATGAAACCCGCCCTGGAACTCCAGGAAAAGGGCGAGACGTTTTATTTTATCGCCAATTATCACGCCCTGACCTCGGTCAATGAAGCCGAAGCCCTGCGCGCGGGCACGCGGGACGTAGCTTTGGATTTCCTGGCCTGCGGCCTCGATCCCGAACGCACGGTGTTTTACCGCCAGAGCGATATCCCCGAGGTTCATGAACTTGCCTGGCTGCTTTCCATCGTCACACCCCTGAGCCTTCTGGAGCGCTGCCATTCTTACAAGGACAAGGTGGCCAAAGGCGTACCGGCCAACCATGGGCTTTTCGCTTACCCGGTCCTGATGGCCGCGGACATTCTGGCTGTCCAGGCCGATGTCGTCCCCGTCGGCCAGGATCAGAAACAGCACGTCGAGGTCACGCGCGACATTGCCATCAAGTTCAACCAAAAATTCGGTGAGACGTTCAAGATCCCGGCGCCGATGATCCGCGCCTCTGTGGCCGTAGTGCCCGGCCTTGACGGCCAGAAAATGTCAAAATCCTACAACAACACGATCGAACTGTTCGCGCCGCAGGCGGACACGCGCAAGGCCATTATGCGCATAGTGACCGACAGCAAGACCGTCGCGGAACCGAAAGACCCCACGGCTTGCAACATATTCAAGCTTTATTCGCTGTTTGCAACCGACACCGAACGCGAGGCCATGGCCGCACGCTACCGCGCCGGCGGCCTGGGTTATGGTGAAGTCAAGAAAGCGCTGTATGAACATTTCCAGGCCTATTTTGAACCGTTCCGGCAGCGGCGCGAGGAGTTTCAGAAGAACCCGGAGCGGGTCGAGCAGATTCTCCAGCGCGGCGCGGCGCGGGCCCGGGAAGAACTGCGCAAAACCTTAAAAGCCGCCCGCCGGGCCGTGGGCCTGGAGTAAATGAGAAATGAAGAATGAGTGGCAAAGGGACGGACGCCAGACGCCTGACACCAGACGCCTGACACCAGACGCCAGATCGAACAAAAACCAATTGATGGAAGGATTTGAGTGATTAATGTTGCCTTGGAGAAGACTGCTCAACAGCGGAGATTGGGCGGCAGGTAGGCGCACTGCTATAAATAGTGACTGGCGACAAGAACACTTTGCTTACGACTAAACGCCGCGTTGGGATAAATACAACATGCCGATCCAGGAAGAATACAAGGTCAAGTTGGAAGTGTTCGAGGGCCCGCTGGACCTCCTGCTCTACCTCATCAAGAAGGACGAGGTGGATATCTATGATATTCCCATCGAGTTGATCACGCGCCAGTATATGGAATACCTCGGCCTGATGCGGATGCTGGATCTCGATATCGCCGGCGAGTTTCTCGTGATGGCGGCCACGCTAATGATGATCAAGAGCCGCATGCTCCTGCCGCCGGAGGAGCGGTCCGAGCTGGAGGCCGAGGAGGAGGATCCGCGCTGGGAACTCATCCGCCAGTTGATCGAGTACAAAAAATTCAAGGATGCCGCGGCCAACCTGCAGGAGATGGAATCCCGCACGGGCAATATGTTCCTGCGCAGTGCGGAGGACCCGGTGGTTGTCATGGAACAGCCGGGCGTCGGATTGGAGGACGTCACCATTTTCGACCTGATTGCGTCCTTTAACGAAGCGCTCAAGCGGATCCAGGTGAATGAAATCGGCGAAATCATGGCCGAGCGTTTCACGGTGGCCGACGGCATCGAATCCATCCTAGGGCGTATTAAGCGTGAAACACAGTTGGTCTTTGCCACGCTGTTCCGGCCGCTCAGCACGCGTCATGAAATTATTATAACCTTTCTGGCCCTGCTTGAGCTGATCCGCCTGCGCCAGGTGGTGGCCCGGCAGGAGGCGGTTTTTGGGGATATTGTGATCATGCGCCCGGAGACGGAACAGAGGACGGAGGACAGACGACAGACGACGGATGACGGACGCCGGAAAACGGGCGAAGCAAACAGCGAAGATCCAACACCAGGCTCCGCGGCTCGACTGAGCTCGTCGCTCGACCCAGAGGCTCTCGACGGGCCGAAGTCCGAAGCGCTTCGCCCAGGCGAGTCGAACGCCCAACGTCCAATGGAAGATCAGAATAAGATTTGAGGATTTTTATGACAGAAGAAACGCATAATATGACCACTGCGCATGCTCAACCGGAACTCAAACAGGTCCTGGGCGCCCTGGTATTTGCCGCCCGGAAACCGATTGCGGCGGGTGAATTGCGCGAGCTATTGGCGCAGGTGGCCCAAAACGGCGAAGACGCCGCCCATGCGTTCGCCAAAATCCAGGAAAGCGATATTCGGACGGCCCTCGAACAATTGAAGGCTGAGTTTGACGAACGCAAGCTGGGTCTTATTCTCGTGGAGGTGGCGGGTGGGTTCCGGTTCCAGACTGATCCGGCTGGCGGCCCTTGGGTGCGTCTGTTGTTGAACCTGGACAAGCCGGCGCGCCTTTCCAAGCCGGCCTTGGAAACGCTGGCCATTATCGCATATCGTCAGCCGACTACCCGCGCCGAAATTGAGGCTTTGCGCGGCGTCAACGTGGACGCCATGATGCGCCACTTGCTGGAACTGCAGTTGATCCGCATCGTTGGCCGCAGCGACCTGCCGGGAAGACCGCTGATGTACGGAACGACCCAATTGTTCCTGGAACATTTCGGCCTGAGCAGTGTCAAGAACCTGCCGGGCGTCGAGCAATTGTCGCGGCGGGATGCTGAACGCGTGAAGCGGGAAGCAAACGCCGGCAAAGATAAGACTGACGCCGGACACCAGACACCAGACGCCGGCCAGGAGAAGACGGAAGACGGCCTGACGCCAGACACCGGACGACAGCCTGCCCTGCGTAGCCTTGGCGACTCGCCTGGGCGAAGCGCTTCGGCGGAGCCTGGAGCAGGGACGCCGAACATCGGCCCGGAAGACAAAGGCGGGACGGCAGAGGATGGTTCTGCAGAAGCTCAGGACACCAGCAAAGAAGAGGCCAAGGGCAAGGATCAAGACAAAGCAGAAAAGACAGAACCGGAGGAAAAAGAGGAAGAGTACGACGAAGACGAGGATGAAGAGGATGACGAAGATGAGGATGAAGACGAGGACGTTGAAGGAAGGAAATGAACCATGCATGTTGCCGAGCTGAGAAAAAAAATCGATGCGCTGGATCGGCGCCTGGTCAGCCTGCTGAATACGCGCGCCCGGGTGGCCGTACAGATCGGACAGCTGAAGCAGGTATCGGCGGATGACGTGTATGTGCCGGCGCGCGAAAAAGCCGTGCTCGCCCACGTCCGACGAGCAAACCGTGGGCCATTGGGCAAGGAAGCCATAGACTCCATTTACCGGGAGATCATGTCCTCCACACGGGCCTTGGAAAGGAAAGTTCGTGTAGCCCATTTTGGACAGGCCACCACGTTCACGCACCAAGCCGCCCGCCTGCGTTTCGGCGTCAGCGTGACTTATATCCCCTGCGAAACCATTCCAGACGTTTTCGAAAACGTTCGCAATAATCAGGCGGACTACGGCGTCGTCCCGATCGAAAATTCGACCGAGGGCGCGGTAACATACACCCTGGATGAATTTGTCCAAACGCCGCTTCGGATCTGCGCGGAGATTTACCTTCCGATTTCACATCACCTGATGGCCGCCGGCCCGCGCCGGGGCATCCGGCAGGTGGTTAGCCATCCGCAGGTGCTCGCGCAGTGCCGCAACTGGTTGCATGCCGAAATGCCGGGGGTGGAGATCGTGCCGGTGACCAGCAGCGCCCGTGCGGCGGAGATGGCGGTTAAGGATCGGCACGTAGCAGCAATTGGCAGCATTCTGGCCGCCGAACATTATCATTTGCAGGAGTTGGCGGCAGAGATTCAGGATTTAAGCGGCAATACAACCCGCTTTCTGGTGATCGGCAAATCATTCGGGCATGCCACCGGTGACGATAAGACCTCGATTTTCTTCGCGGTAAAACACAAAGCCGGCGCCTTGCACAGCGCCTTGGGGTCGTTCAAGAAATATCGGCTCAATATGACTAAAATCGAGTCCCGGCCCAACAAATCGAAAGCCTGGGAATACCTCTTCTTCGTGGATATTGAAGGCCATGTCGAGGAACAGCGGGTGCGCAACGCGTTGCGCGATCTGGAGCGCCATTGCACGCTGATGACGGTCCTGGGGGCATATCCCCGGGCGCCGGAAGCGCGTGAAGCGTGAAGCGGCGAGCGTAGAGTGTTTAAGAACCAAGAACTACGAACGGATTATGAAAAATATCGCCCATTCGTGGATCCTGGACTTGAAGATGTATGAGCCGGGCAAGCCGATCGAGGAAGTGGCGCGGGAACTTGGGTTTGCGTCCGTGGATGACATTATCAAGCTGGCGTCCAACGAAAACGCCCTGGGTCCCTCACCACTCGCCCTGCGGACCATGAAGCGCGTGGCCTCCCAAATGCACCGCTATCCCGATAGCAGCGCGCATCTACTGCGGCGCGCCCTGTCAAAAAAGCTGGGGGTCAAGCCGGATCAGCTCCTGATAGCCAACGGCGGCAACGAAATCATCGAGTTCATCGGCCACGTGTTCCTGGGACCGGACGTGGATATGGTTGTCGCCGATCGCGCCTTCGCCATTTACCGGCTGATCGGCGACATGTTCCGGGCACGGGTAATCAGCGTGCCCATGCAAAATTATACGCATGACCTGGGCGCCATGCTGGCGGCAATTACACCCCAGACGCGGGTGGTTTTTATTGCCAATCCCAACAATCCCACCGGTACCATGGTCAGCAACGAAGCGCTGGACCGATTCATGCGGCAGGTGCCGGAACACGTTGTCGTGGCCCTGGACGAAGCCTACGTCGAATTACTGCCCGAGGGCCAACAGCCCAACGCGCTGAAATATGTCCAGGAAGGGCGCAAAATCATCGTCCTGCGGACGTTCTCCAAAACATACGGATTGGCCGGCCTGCGCATCGCCTATGCCGTGGCGCCTGAAGATGGCATTCAATTGATGCACCGCGTCCGCCAGTCGTTCAATTTCAATTCCATGGCCCTGGCCGCCGCCGAGGCCGCGCTGGCCGACGACGCCTTTGTCCGCAAAACGCGCCGCATGATCCAGGCCGGCCTGAAACTGTTTACGGAGCACCTGACCCGCTTAGGTGTTGCCTATGTGCCTTCCGTTACAAATTTCATGCTGGTCGAGGTGGGCCAGGCGCGGGCAAAGTTTCACGCTCTGCAGAAAGAAAAAGTTATTGTGCGGCCCATGGATGGCTACGGCCTGCCCGACCATGTGCGCATCACCGTCGGAACCCGCGAGGAAAACGAACGGTGCCTCAAAGCCCTCGCCCGCGTGTTGAACAAGCCGGAACCGCAGTTTTAAATCAGGCCGCCAAAGGCGGCAGCAAAAATACTGGATTCCCGACCCAGGCTCCGCGGCTCGACTGAGCTCGTCGCTCGACCCAGAGGCTCTCGACGGGCCGAAGTCCGAAGCGCTTCGCCGAGGCAAGTCAGGTCGGGAATGACAAACAATGGTCATTTATTCTGCCTGCCCAGCGTAGCCTCTGGGCGAAGCAGGATCATTCCCACGACCAGGCTCCGCCGGAGCGCTTCGCCCAGGCGAGAAGCGGGAATCCAAACCTTAAGTTAGCTCGGCATGTCTGGCGAGGTATCACCGGCGGGTGGCTTCTCAACGGCCATCGGTTCCCGAGAATCCTCAAGCGGTGCGTTCTCCGGCTGGATAGCGGCTGCGGCCGATGCCGCCGTTGCGGCCGGTGCCGCCAGCGCGGCGGGCGCCTCGGCACGCTGATCTCCCTTTAAGTCTGTCGTCTGTCGTCTGTCGTCCGATTTATCCTGGGGAGCCCCCGCGTGATGATGCTCCTTGAAGCGCATGGACATGATCCGGGAGACCTTGTCGGACTCCATCGTGACCCCGTAAAGCGTCCCGGCCGCGCCAATGGTCGCACGATTGTGGGTAATGACCAGAAATTGCGACTGGTTTAAAAAGCCCTTCAGCACCTTGATAAACCGGTGGATGTTGGAATCGTCCAATGCCGCGTCCAATTCATCCAGCAGGCAGAACGGGCTGGGCTTGACCATGTAAATGGAAAACAGCAACGCCACCGCCGTCATCGTGCTTTCGCCGCCCGACAGCAGGGTAATGCTCTGGAGCCGTTTTCCAGGCGGACGGGCATACACCTCAATGCCGCATTCCAGGATGTCTTCTTCATCCGTCAGGATCAGCTTGGCCGTGCCGCCGCCGAACAACTGCTGGAACATAGCCTGAAAATGCTCATTGATCTGGGCAAATGTTTTCGAGAACATTTCCATCGTGGTCTGATTTATTTTACGGATCAGATCCATCAACTGCTGTTTGGATTTGACCAGGTCATCCTGCTGTTGGGTCAGGAAATCGAACCGTTCCTGGAGCTGCTTGTATTCGTCAATGGCCCCGGTATTGACCGGCCCCATGGACTCAATCTTCGCGCGCAGCTCCGCAACCTGGCTTTCCATGGCTTCCGCGGCAGGGCGAACACCATCGCTCCACTCCGGTTCAGGCTCTGCCTGAATGGCCTCAGCCGTCAGACGATAGTCGCCCGTCACGCGCTCCAGGATATGCTCGTGCTTCATTCGGGCTTCGGCGCATTTCACGGTCAGTTCGTTCTTGCGGGTGCGCTGTGCCTCGATATCCACGCGCCGTTTCTTGACCTGTTCATCCAGGATCTTGAACTCGGCCTGTTGCCGTTCACGCTTTTCCTGGAGGGCCTGCAGGCGCTCAGCCTGGGTCTTGAGGGTGGCCTCGAAGTCGGGGATCTTCTGCTGGGCTTCCGTCACCGACTGCTTAAGGGCCTCGATAGTCGTCCGGTATTCCTCCACCCGCGCCGCGCGTTCCCGGATCGTCGCTTCGGCTTGCGCAATGCGGTCGCTGAGCGGTTGATGCTGGGATACCAGGTGCTCGACGGCCTGGCGATGCTGGGCGGCGCACACGTTGGCGGCCATGACTTCATTCAGCATCTGCTTGTGATCATGTTCCAAAGCCGTCAGGTCGCGGTTCCGGGTTTCCACCATGAGCTTGATTTCGCCGCGGCGGGCGTGGCAGGTGTCCATTTCCGCGATCATCGCGCTCTTGCGCTCGGGTGAACAGCCCTGTTTTTCCAGTTCGTGCAATTCGTAAGTCACCGTTTCCAGATTGTCTCGTACCTGATTGGTCTGACGAACCACCAACTCCTGTTCGCCTTCGCGCCGGGCCAAAGCCTGTCGTTTTTCTTCCAAAGCCGCGCGGGAGAGTTGAATCGCCTCGGCTTGCGCCGTCTGCCGGAGCACAATGGCATCGAGTTCGCCCGCCAAAATGTCGGCCGCCACGTGCAGGCCGGACAGCGTTTCCTGGAGCGCGGCAACCTGGTGCCGCTGAGCCAGCGGATTCCGGATACGCTCGTCACCGTGATACAGCTCGCACGCACCATTGCCCCGCACCAGCGCGCCTTGCCGCGTCACATACACCGCATTGGGCGGAATAACCGGCGGCAACGCCTCGAACGAATCTATGACCCAGACTTGGCCCAGCAGGCGCCGCAACAAGGGACGCACGGCCTCCGCCGCGGTCACGTGCTCAACCAGCGCCACGGCGGGAATGCCCGCTACAGCGGAAATGTCCGCTACAGCCGCCCCGGCCTCGGGTACACTGGCCGCCAGCAGACAAATCGAACCTTGCGGGTCGGAGGCCAATCGTTGGATCAGGTCGCGCGCACAGGCAGCGTCAGTCACGACCACGGCATCCAGCCACATCCGCAGAACGGCTTCCAAGGCTTGGGCGTAGTCGGGTTCGGCGGCAATCTGATCCGCCAGGGCACCAAGCACACAGTTTTTATCCAAGCCCAGCGCGGCCGGATCGTTCAGCACTTGCTTGACGCTATCGGAAAATTCGCCCTTCTCCGCCAAACTCTTTGTAAGCAGCGCGATCTGGGCAGTCAGTGCGGCAGCCTGGGACTGGTTTGCGTTCCGCCGGTTTTCACGATCCTTGCTGTCCGCCGCCAGGCGTTCGTGGTCGGCCAGGAGCGTTTGCAAATCCTGGTCGGCATGGGTAACGGCATCCGTCAGCACCTTCAGGGTTTGGACGGATTCCCCCATACGCTTGTCGTGGTTTTCCAGGACGAGTTTCAGATTGGCCTGCTCGGCGGCACACCGCTCCCGGCGGCTGACAATATGGCGATCCTCGTTCTCCATCTGGTGGAGCTCGTTCTGGAGCTTGGAGTGCCGATCGTCGAGTTCCAGCATTTCGCCCAGCATTTTCTGGACGTCCTGCTTGGTCTGGTCCATGGCCTGTTCGTGCTGGGCGTTAATCCGGGACTTGGCCAACAGGTCGGCCTCGGCGGTCTTCAATTTCTCGCCCACCTCTTTCAGCTTGGTCTGGCTTTGCGCCAGGGCGCGGCGATCATTATCCAGTTCCTGGGTGACGCCGGCGATGTCGCGGGTATCGCGCTGGATCAGGTCCTCCAGCTCGCGTATGCGCCGCCGGTTGATTTCCACCTCCTGGCGCGTGCGTTCCAACAACGCTTGCATCTCCATATCGGCCTGGCGCTGTCCGGCAATCTCGCGTTCGATGTCGCTCAAGCCGTCGCGGAGCGTTTCGCCCTGCTCTTCGTGGCGCCGGATATCCTGCTGGAGCGTCTCGATGGTCACGTTCAGGGCCGCCAGGGTGGTGTCCATGGCGGAAAGTTCGCCGGCGATGCCTTGCAGTTTTTCGCGTGACAAAAAGATGTCCAGCCGGCGCAGTTCATCGAACAGCGTCCGGTAGCGGGCGGCCTTGCCGGCCTGGCGCTGGAGCGAGATAATCTGGCGCTTGACTTCCTTGATAATGTCGGCCAGGCGCAACAGGTTGTTTTCGGTCTGCTCCAGCTTGCGCAGGGCCTCGCGCTTGTCGGTCTTGAACTTGGTAATGCCGCTGGCTTCCTCGAATATTTCACGCCGGTCATCCGGGCGCGCGCGCAGGATCAGGTCAATGCGCCCCTGCTCCATCAGCGAGTAGGAGTTCGTGCCAATCCCCGTATCCATGAACAGACGCTGGATGTCCTTGAGACGGCAGGGTGTTTTATTGATGAAGTACTGGCCCTCGCCGGTATGGAACACGCGGCGGGTAACGGTGATTTCGTGGTACTCCGTGCCCAGGGTTTTTTCACAGTCGGTGAAGGTCAGGCTCACTTCCGCCAGGTTCAACGGCTTGCGGGCGTCCGTACCGCTGAAGATGCAGTCTTCCATTTTGGAGCCGCGCAGGAGTCGTGCGCTCTGCTCACCCAGGACCCAGCGGATGGCATCCGAAATGTTGCTCTTGCCACAGCCATTTGGCCCGACAATGGCGGTAATCCCTTCGCCGAATTCGAGCACCGTCCGGTCCGCAAAACTCTTAAATCCAATCAGTTCAAGGTTCTTTAAATGCACAAACCCCTCGCCATATACGAGCCGGTAATTACCGGTGGTTTAACCCTAACGGCTAAAATTTCGTATACCATACCAAGGGTAACAAAACAATGCAACCACAATCTGTAGTGATTTTACGCTCCCGAAGTCTTACTGGGTTTATTGATGGCCAGGCTGGAAAACGGATTGCCCAGGGGTGCGGCCGGAAGCTGAGCGGCGGAGCGCGAACGCAACTCCTGCTCGATCCTGACAAGGGTCTCATTTAATTGATCGAGGAATACGGAACAGGCCATGGTTTCGGCGCCGGCTCCTTCCGTGGTCTCGCGTTCGAGTCGGTCGGAGGTAACCACCACTACCCTGCCCGCGGTTGCGGGCTTACCCGCCGGCCCCGCCTGAAACACCAACTGTTCAATAACCGTATCCGCTGTTTTATTGCTGGGGGAAAACAGCACTTCCACGACCGAACTTTCTTGTTTATCAGGGCCTTCGCCGGAGTGGCCATCGCCACTGGAACGACCATCAAAAACCACCGTGATGCGCTCGGCCAGGGTGCCGACCGTTTTTTCCAACACTTGAATGAGATGCCGGCGCTTGCCGTCCAGGTCGCGTGGCAACCAGCCCGGCTGGTCACCGGACCGGTAATTACCGGCTCGGTGGATCAGGTTATAACCGTCAATGATCAGCCACTTGGTCATGATACCGGCTTTGATATTTGGCGGTAGACCCGTCTTCCGCCTACGGACGCATCCTTCCGTTACGCTCTAAAAAGACTGAGATCGGAAATGGCCGGGGCCACCGGCGCGCGCGTGATCCGCAGACGCAGTTTCGGGGTCGTGACCAGGTTGCACCGGATCAGACGGCGACTGCCCACACTGGCCGCACTCGCAAATTCGCGCCACTGGCCTTGCTCCCAGGCATCCAACGCCAACGCCTCCACCCGCTGGCCCAAGGGGAGGTATTCTCTCAAACTGACGACATTAAAGGCAACGGCCTGGGCAAAGTTGAGGATCAACTCCGGCGTGGTTACGGCGTCATCCGTGCACCAGTAAGTGTCGCGGCGTCCGTCGGTGGCATTGGCCGGGGAAAATTTTGCCAGGTTGCCCCGTGTGTTGTCCGCGCTGACCCGCGCTCCGCGCGCCAGATCGCCGGCCAACATGTCGTTGAGCCGGCGGCGAAATGTCCGCAACGACACGGCATCGCGTTCATGAATCCGCCCGCGCCGATCCGGCGGCAGATTAAGAAGGAGCGCACTGCCGCGGCCAACCGACTGGTAGAACAACTCTAATAATGCCTCCGGAGATTTCACGCGATCATCCTCGGCGGCATGATAAAACCAGCCCGGCCGGATGGATACGTCGCATTCCGCCGGCAGCCAGTGCGTACCCGGCCGCTGGCCGCCGTTCAACAGGGCGATGTCCCACTGACCCGGCGCGAACTGGTCACGGTTCAAGGTGGCCCAGCAGGGATCGCCGGCGATCCCATCCTCATTACCGATCCAGCGCACATCGGGCCCGCCATCGCTAAACATGCAGGCCTCCGGCTGAAGATCGCGCACGATTTGCCAGGTGTTCTCCCAATCATAGTAAGTCCGGCGGTCTATTTCCCGCTTCTCCCGGGCGCCGCCATAGTATCCATCCCCGCCATTGGCGCCGTCAAACCACACCTCGAACAAGGGCCCATAGTTCGCCAACAGTTCCCGGAGTTGATTCCGGTAGTAGGCAACGTATTCCGGCCGCCCGTAAGCCGGGTGGTTGCGGTCCCAGGGCGAGAGATACGCGCCAAACGCAATGCCGCGCCGGGCACAAGCTTCGGAAAGGGCTTTGACAACATCACCTTTCCCGTTCTGCCAGGGACTGTGCTTGACCGAGTGTTCGGTGAAACGCGACGGCCAGAGGCAGAACCCATCATGATGCTTGCAGGTGAGAATCAGGCCGGCCAGGCCGCCGGCCTGGGCCGCTTCAACGATGCTGTCGGCGTCGAAATCGAGGGGATTGAAAACCGCGGGATCTTCGTCGCCAAACCCCCACTCTTTGTCGGTGAAGGTATTGACCGTGAAGTGGATAAAACCGTACACTTCCAACGCATGCCATTTCAACTGGCGCGCCGTCGGCACCGGCCCATACGGCCGGGGTGCATCCCGGTCCGTAACCGGGCTCCTCGTCTTTGCGTTCATCGTCGGTTCACTGCCTCCTGATGACACCCCGTCATGCGATGGAGGGACATCCGTGCCGGCATTATTCGGTTCGGCTGGTGATTTCAATCAGATGGAACCCGAACTGGGTCTGCACCGGACCATGAACCTTGCCGAGCTCCGCGCTGAAGACAATCTGGTCAAATTCTTTCACCATCTGGCCATTGGAAAATGTGCCCAGGTCGCCCCCCTGCTTTCCGGAAGGACATTGGGAATGCTTTTTGGCCAAGGCGGCAAAATCCGCTCCGGCTTCAATTTGTTGTTTGAGGGCTTCACATTCATGTTGCGTGCGAACCAGGATATGACGCGCGGCGGCTTTAGCCATGGGAGTCTCCCTTTCCTTAAAAATACCGTTTAACCACTTAGCCTGAATGATTCATGACCGATCATGCATCATTCACCCTGCGGGCTTCGACTACGGCCTTGAAGGCAGGCCTTCGCTCAGGGCTAACCTTGAGCAAGGCGCAGAGCGCCGCGTCGAAAGGTTAGGCGATTGACCAGTACTATATACCATCGGCCGGTTGGGGAAAAGAGCTGATATTTTTATTCCGATTTATTGATTTCAGAGTGTAACCCAAGAAAGTATCTTGGTACCCGCGCGCCTCGGCAACCGTGAGAGCACTAAAAAGAATGTCTTTCAACAGCCATAATCCCGTTTGGCTTCCGCCACAATTTCGTCAATGGCCTCCTGCTGGCTACGGGATAAGATCGGTTCCGTTTCTTCCGCAAGCAGACGACGCGCTTTATCCAAAGCCATTTTTTCAAACCGTTCCTTGTCCTGCGCATCGCCGACGCCCCACGACGGCACATCGAAGAACGGCGACAATAACAGCTCGTGCTTGAAATGCCGGGTCGTGTGTTCCGTATCCACCGTCTGCCCGCCAATACCGGCCTGCTCGATGATATCCAACGCCAGGGTTTCATCGCTGACTTCAATGCCCTGCACGCACCGGCGCACATACCGGGCAATTTCATTATCGATGACGAGCTGCAGCGGACTGAAGGTCAGCGCATTTTCCAAATGCCCCACCGTGCCGAAGCCAATGGCGCCCGCCAGCACCGGCATGAGCATGGAGGCGGCTTTTTCCACGCCGGCTTGGATGCCGGGAACGCAGGCATTGGTCTTGCCGCCATGAACGCCCGAAGGACAGCCGTAGAATTCGGATACCAGTTGAATGCGCGCCGCGATCAACGGCAGGCGTTCTGCGCCGGCATAGCCGAACCGCAGGGAGCGCATATCGCAATAACCGGGCGTCACATCAATGGTCAGCGTGGCCTGAGGATCCACGGCAAATCCCAGCGTCAATCCCGCCAGGGTTTCGGCAATGCCCAGCGCTAAAGTACCGGCGGCCGTCATCGGCGCGGTTGCGCCGGCGTTCGGCATGGTATCCAGGCTTTGCGGCAATCCCCGCTCCAGATGCGCCAGCATCACGTCGGCCATTACCGTGTCTATACACAACGGTGTCCGCGCTTCGGCATAGCCCACCAACACTGGGTTCCGGCGGTGGGCTTCCTTGCCGCCGGCCACGATCTCACCAATGCGGCAGATATATTCAACGTCTTTGGCCTTGAAGGTTTCAATCCCACCAAGTTTGCGGGTAGCCTTGGCCAATTCGGCCGCCATCACGACCGGGCGTACCGCAACGGGCACCTCTTGCGCGGCACACGGCAAACCGGTATAGGTAATCTGGTCCAGCCGGTCGGCCAGCTTCAGGGCCTGGCGAACGTCGGCCATAGTTGCCGACCGGCGCCGGCCCTCCAAATCCCAAATAAAACAGCAGAACCCGCCGCTACTGACCGAAAAATCGCCGTGGACCTGAAACGGCTCGCGCCCAAAATGGACTTGCGCATAGCGCACGGACATGCGTTTGGGTTGGCGGTCAGGATCGGCAAAATTGGCCTTCATCCGAGCCACCGCCGTTTCCACTACCGCCGACGGAAATAATACGTGCCGCTTGTCCATATCCACACAGCACCCGGCCTGGCGCAGGTACTCAAGCGCTTTTATATGGTCAATCGTCATCCCCGTGCGTTCCAATATCCGGAGCGCGGCTTGATGAATGCGCGCCATTTCCGGCCTGGTTAAAAAACGGATCGGTTGCATGACGTTGCGTTTATCGTTCGAGGAAACCATGATGATTCTCCAGCTAATTTTTCCAACCCGCATCCGTGATAGGTGTCTATTTAAAAAACTGCGGCAGATATTTCCGGTTGGCGCGCAGGAGCTCCATGCCCATTTTGCGGATGTCGCTGGGCGGCAGGTGCGCGCAGACCGGATCGTTAATCAGGGCCAGCAAGGCCGCTTCCATGTTGCCGGCCAACCCCGCCTGCACGGTCCGCACCTGGACCTCGGCATGGGGCGCCACCACCGCCTTGATCGGCTCCGGCAGTGGTCCCACCATGAACGGCGTAAAGCCCATCGCATTCACCCGCCCCAGGGTTTCCACGACCGCACCTCGCGGGAGGTTGTCAATCTGGCCGATGTTGACGCTGTTGATGACATCGGTAAAATCCAAGCCGAAGGTAATGGCATGGATGATATCGGCGGCCGTCTCGCGGGACGGTGTGGCCGGCAGCGATTTTTGCGCCGTCCAGGTTTTAATCTGCGCAGCGGCCTTACGATAACCGGCGGCCCTTTCGACAACGGAAGTGCGCACGAGCTTGAAGCGCCGCATGATCGCCTTGTCCGTCATCGTGTCGCAAAAGAACTCACTGGTGTGCCGGTCGCCAAAATACGGCAGATACCCGAACTGCTCGAAAAGCTCGCCGGCCAGCAGTTGATTGGATCCGAAGCCCATGGCGTCCCGAAACGTCCGGTTGACCAGCGTCGCCAGATTGCGGCCACGGAGTTTTTTGCGCAGCAGGGCATACCCATCCCGACCTTTAATCTTAAAATCAAAAATCCAGAAGAAGTGGTTCAGGCCGCCAAACCGCACCTGGATATCCTGTTCGCTTTTCAATCCGAAGATCAATTTCAGGATATGGTAATTTTCAAATAGGCCGTGGCATAACCCCACAACCCGCTCCCGTCCGAGCTCGTCGGAAAGCACCTTGGTCAGGGCGCCCATGGGATTGGTATAATTGAGGATGCAGGCTTGCGGAGCCAGTTTTTTGATCAGCTTGGCATAATCGCGGAACACGGGGATGTTCCGCAGGGCACGCGACCACCCGCCGGGCCCCGAAGTATCGCCGACCGTATGGTAAATCCCGTACTTCTCCGGAATGGCTATATCATGCCGCATCGTTTCCAGGCGGCCGGTGGAAATGGCGATGACCACAAAATCGGCGCCGGCCAGGGCGGCCTCCGGATCGCGCGTGGCCTGGATCGCGACCCGGCCAATCTTCCACGCTTTCAAATTAGCGCGAAACATCGCTTCGATAGCGCGCGCGCGTTCCAGGCTCAGGTCCAGCAGACGGAACTCCAGTTCGGCGCGTTCCATGCCCGGCTTGAAGATGATGTCCCGGATAATCGTCGGACTCCAACTCTGACTTCCGCCGCCGACAAGCGTTACTTTTATGCGTTTCTTGTAGTTGAGCATGATGGTTAATTCCTTGTTGTTTTTGAATCTGCGATCGAATGTTCCGCCAAGGATTCAGGCTGAACATTTGCCTCTAGGGGTTCACTCACGCCTGCCTACGGGCAACCACACCGGTAATTTCAGTGCCTATCCACGTTGAATCGCCTTTTTCCAATGTCACGACCAGGTTACGCTGAAGCATCGCAGTTGTCTATTGACGCCAGCAATCCGATTATTATACTTTTCGAAACTATGCCCAAGCCATGTACCAACATTAGTCAGACTGATTCTGTGCGGCCGGCCGACACATTCGCCCCGTTCCCAAAGGCATTGCCAAATCCTGACGGGCACTTGGATCAATGGCTGGAGCACACCGCCGTGGTCACCTTATCGGCGAGAGAATGGAAATGCAAGCAGGGCTGGCGCGTGGGGCCGCGGATGTTGAACGACACGTTGTGGTACTGGTTTGAAAACGGCAATGGCTGGTATCGCCTTGGCAAGGATGGGCCCCGCAAAACGTTCCGCGCCGGCGACCTCCTGCTTATCCCGCAAGGCGTGGAACACACGGTGGAACTCTATAAGGGACGCGGTGTACGTCACATTTCAGCGCATTTTCACGCCCATGTGTTCGGCAACATCAATCTGCTGACGCTGTTGGGATTTCCATGCCGCGTGCCGGCGACTCCCAACACCCCCTTCGGCGCCGCCTCCATTGCCCTGGCGCGCGAATATGCGATTCAATCGGCAGGCTGGCAACGCGCCATGGCCAACCATGTTTTTAACGCATTGCTCTATGTCATTCGCCACTATGGACCACTCTTCCGGCCCATGGGAGGCGCTCCGCATCAGTCACTACCCCGGTTATTGCCGGCACTGGAATTGATTGAGCAGCAACTCGACAATCCCGTGCTCGCCATCGGCGATCTGGCGCAAAAAGTCGGCGTCAGCGAGGTGTATCTGCGACGGCTTTTTCGGACGGTGACCGGCCTGGGACCGGCAGCGTTTATTCAGCGCCGGCGTATAGAACGGGCCTGCTCGCTGCTGCGCCAGACGTCAACAAGCATCAAACAGATTGCCGCCGACACAGGCTTCGCAGACCTGACGTTTTTCTACCACGTATTTAAATGCTGGACCGGGATCACTCCGGCAACCTATCGCAAGGATATCGAAACGTTTGCCCCGGATGATCCTCATCCCGTTGCGGCCGTTGAACATCGGCTGGCACCCACGAAGTAATCCGGCCACAATTCGCATACGCGCCCTTGCGTGTTGCTCGGCTTGCAATTTCCACGCCATCATTCTATGCTGCGCCTTATGACGACTGATTCGCGCCTGTTGTTAAGTGGTAACGAAGCCGTGGCCTGCGCCGCTTACGATGCCGGAGTTATGCTCGGAACGGGTTACCCCGGCACACCTTCCACGGAAATCCTCGAGCACTTCTCCTACTTGGGCGGGAAAGCCCAATGGGCGCCCAATGAAAAAGTCGCCTTGGAAGTGGCCATTGGCGCGGCCTTTGGCGGCGGCCGGGCCATCGCCACCATGAAACATGTGGGCTTAAACGTTGCCGCCGACCCTTTTTTCTCCGTCGCTTATATCAGTGTCACCGGCGCACTGATTATCGTCTCGGCCGACGACCCCGGCATGGCCTCAAGCCAGAACGAACAGGATAACCGGCACTATGCCAAAGCCGCCGGCATCCCCCTGCTGGAACCGGCCGACTCCCAGGAAGCTTATGATTTGACCGCCAAAGCCATTGAAATTTCGGAGCGCTGGCACATCCCCGTTTTGCTCCGGCTCACCACGCGCGTGTGTCATTCCAAATCCATAATTCTGCGAAAAAGTTTGCCCCAACCCCCGTCCGCTCCTTTCTTCCAAAGAGATATCAAGGGGCGCGTCATGATTCCGTCCAATGCCCGGGGTGGCCACCGGAAACTGCGCGACAGATTAAACGCGATTGCCGCTTGGAATGAAAACTCCGGATTAAATATCCATATCCCGGGCGATCCATCCCTGGGAATCATCGCTTCCGGGATTGCCTGCATGCATGCGCGTGAAGCGGCGCCCAAAGCCAGTTTCCTGAAAATCAAAATGGCTTATCCCCTGCCGGTGGAAACCATCCGTTCATTTGTCAACCAGGTAAAACGCGCCTTGGTCATTGAGGAGGGCGATCCCTGGCTGGTTGAGGCGATCCGGGCGGCGGGAATTGCCGTGGAAGGCAAGGCGGAAATGTATCGTTTTGGCGAATTGAATGTCAGCCGCGTTCAGCGCATTATCAATCAGGATGCTTCGCCTGAACCGGTGCCGCCTGCGGGCAAACTGCCGCAGTTCTGCCCAAGCTGTCCGCACCGTGCCGTTTTTGAAACCTTGCGCGACCTGAACTGCATTGTCGCGGGAGATATCGGATGTTACACCTTGGGCGCATTGCCACCCTTTGAAGCTTTGGACAGTTTTGTCTGCATGGGCGCCAGTATCGGCACCGGGCTCGGCTTGCGCCACGTTCTTCCCGCGGAACAGGCGCAAAAGGTCGTCAGTGTTATTGGCGACAGCACATTTATGCACAGCGGCATCACCGGGTTGGTTGAAATGGTTTATAATCCGCCGGCCACGGGCCACGTGGTGCTCATCCTGGATAATGGCACCACGGCCATGACGGGCCTCCAGGAACATCCCGGCACGGGCCGGACGCTTGACCATAAACCCACGGGCAAAATCATTCCGGAAGATCTGGCCAAGGTCCTGGGCATCCAGCGTGTTCACGTTACAGACCCCACGGCTGATCGGGATGCTTTTCGACAACTCCTCAGCGAAAGCCTGGCCAGCCGCCAACTGGTTTTAATCATTGCCCGGCGCCCCTGTCTGCTGGCGGCAAAACTCATTCGCAAACAGGGACGGGACCCACACTCTTCATCCGCACCGAAGAAGCCATGAAAACAACCAGTGTCGTCATCGCGGGGCTTGGCGGTCAGGGCGTTTTGACGTCCGCCGACATTTTGGCCGAAGCGGCTTTCATCACCGGCCTGGATGTCAAAACAAGCGAACTCCACGGCATGAGCCAGCGGGGTGGTTCCGTGACCAGCGATGTCCGCTTTGGCCACCAGGTATTCAGCCCAATGGTTCCCTGGGGACAGGCCGATTGCCTGGTGGTTTTGGAATCAACCCAAGTGGATATTAACCGGCCGGTTTTGCGAAAAGGCGGCATATTGATCACACCCGACTTGATTGACAAAAAGGATCTGCTTCATCATCGGAGCATGAACATCGCCCTCCTGGGCGCATTAAGCCGCCACCTTCCGGACATTGCCGAACCGGCCTGGATCCAGGCAATGCGCGCGCATTTGACGGCAGCAATCCAGGACGTTAATATCCAGATATTTTTATTGGTGCGCAAGTCGCAAGCTTGAATTACGGGCAGCAGGTCGGATTGATTATTGGAATTCCGAACATTAATGCAAAAGGAGGGTATCACCGTGGCCGGCCAGCAGAAAAAAATTCCCCGTGTTGCGCCCAAGGCTTATGAATACGCCAAGCAAGTCCTCGATTTCGGATTCCATAATGCCCATTCGGCGGGAATGACCGCCCGGCTCGAGCGTGATTTCGCGAAGCAGTTCGGACAAACGTATGGCATCGCCCATTGCAACGGGACTGCCACCATGCAGAGCGCCCTGATGGCCGCCGGCGTGGGCGTAGGCGATGAAGTCATCGTGCCGACTTTCACGGTGTTCTCCACTCCGGCGGCAGCGCTGCACTGCAATGCGGTCCCCGTAATCGTGGACGTGGATCCGGACACCTGGACCATCAGCGTGGATGCCATCCGCAAGCACATTACCCCCCGGACACGGGCGATTATCCCGGTTGCCATTTCCGGATTGCCGGCCGACCTGGACCCCATCATGCAATTGGCCAAAGAGCACAACCTCGTGGTTATCGAAGACAATGCGCAGTGCATCATAGGAAGCTACAAGGGGCGCATAGCCGGATCCATCGGCCATTTTGCCAGCTTCAGTTTTCAGGCCTCGAAAACACTGACCTGCGGCGACGGCGGCATACTCATCTGTTCCGATGAAACGCTGGCCCTGAAGGCCCGCAAGGCCGCCACCATAGGATTCAAAGACCTCACGTTGAAACCGGGCAATAACGTGGTTTCGGAACAAATGCGTTGCCAGCCGGACTACCAGCGGCATGACAGCATCGGGTGGAATCAGCGCCTGCCGGAAATCGCCTCAGCCGTAGCCCTGGCTGAACTTGAGCGCATTGATGAACTGGACGCCATGCGCAAATATAGCGCCATGGCTTTTGAGCAAGTCGTACGCGCCTGCAAGTGGTTGGTGCCGCAGAAAAATCCGGCCGGCTACGTCAATGCCTATTGGAACTATGCCGTCCGAATCATGCGCGATGACATCGTCTGGTCGAAATTCCTGTCCACTTTCATCGATCTGGGCGGCGACGGGTTTTATGGATCTTACCAGCCGGCGCATCTTGAACCGATTTTCGCCAACCTGAATAAGGCCGTGGATGCGAACGCCCAGCGCTATCCGCACTTCGCCGGCCGGCTGCCCCGCTATCAACACGGCATGTGCCCGGTCTGGGAGAAGATCCAGCCATGGATCATCATGCTGAAAACCAATTACTTCGACACGGCTGAAGTCGATCGGCAGGCGCAGATTTTCGCCAAAACACTAAAACGGTTCGATTGACAAAGCCTGGCGGCATTGCCCCCAACCGGTTATCAGGGAAGCCGGGCCGCATTAATTTTGACAACTAATTTTTTTACATTTTCCGCGACGGCCCCATAATTCAGCGATGGCTTGTGCGCATCGTTCGGGAAGAACACCGCAAAAAATCCCGGCGTGAGCGGCGTAGCCCCCGGCAGTCTCTCCGGGTCGTTGAACAAAGCATAATCTTTTTCCGCGTTATATTCGGTTTTGACGGATATGCCGTCAATGTCGGTGGCATATACCGATTCCCGGCCTTTGAGTAGTATCTGAATATCTATCTGCTTGCGGTGCGCCTCGTAGACCCCCTCCTTCGACGGCTTGGTATCATAGGAAAACACGGAGGCATAAGCATCTTCACCGGCAATCTCATGCCGGCCATGTTCGGTATCAGCCGAACAGGTTTTTACAAAGGCAAACACCTTTTTCCAGATTTCATTTTTCGGGAAATAGTTTTTCCAATTGGATATTTTATCATAAATCATTTTGCAATCCTCCTGTTAATAACGGCCATGATTGTGTCCTGATCGGTTGTTGGGGCTTTGTTACTACCATTGTTTTACTGTGTCAAGCAGTTATCCATGGACACGGCGGCCGTCCTGGTTCGCACTTTTGCCCTGCGCTTTTTCCATTGAGTTGCGTTTCTTTTTTCTGCATAGTACAAAGCAACAGGAGAAGCACAGCCATGAAAGTCCGCACACGCATCGCGCCTTCGCCCACGGGGGCGCCGCATATCGGCACGGCCTACATCGCCCTGTTCAACTACGCCTTCGCCAAACACCATGGCGGCCAGTTTATCCTGCGAATCGAGGATACCGACCAGGTGCGCTCCAGCCGCGAATCCGAACAGGCCATTTTTGACGCTCTGCAATGGGTCGGCCTGCGTTGGGACGAAGGCCCGGATAAGGGCGGGCCCCATGGCCCTTACCGGCAAAGCGAACGGACTGCCATTTATCAGGAGCACAGCCGCAAACTCGTGGCTAACGGCGCCGCCTATCCCTGTTTCTGCACGGCGGAGCGCCTGGCGACCTTGCGCCGCGAGCAGGCTGCCGTCAAGGATGGCATCCAGGGATACGACGGACGCTGCGCGGCGCTCAGCGCCGAGGAAACGAGCCGGCGTATCCAGGCCGGTGAGGCGCACGTGATCCGCCTGCGCGTGCCCCCGGAAGGCGAATGCGTCCTGCAGGATGGCCTGCG
Source organism: Kiritimatiellota bacterium (assembly GCA_026398415.1). GTDB lineage: Bacteria > Verrucomicrobiota > Kiritimatiellia > JAAZAB01 > JAAZAB01 > VSJD01. Next base: position 75,273 of record JAPLSY010000084.1, read on the forward strand.
CGGCGAAGTCCGCATTCCCTGGAACAAGGTGGATCACCAGGTATTGTTGAAGGCCGACGGCTTCCCAACCTATCATCTGGCCAATGTCGTGGACGATCACCTGATGGAAATCACCCACGTCATGCGGGGCGAGGAATGGATCAGTTCCCTGCCCAAGCATGTCCTGCTCTACAAGGCGTTCGGCTGGACCCCGCCGGAGTTTTTCCATCTGCCGCTCCTGCGCAATCCGGACAAGTCCAAGCTGTCCAAGCGCAAGAACCCGGTCAGCATCCTCTATTATCGCCGCGCCGGCATCCTGCCGGAAGCGCTGATCAATTACCTGGGACTGCTGGCCTACAGTTTCGAGGATGGCCGCGAGCATTTCACGCTCGACGACTTGGCGGCGACGTTTGACATCAAGCGGATCAGCCTGGGCGGGCCGATTTTCGATATTCAGAAACTGCAGGCCTTTAACGGTCGCCATCTGCGCGCCATGCCTTCGGACGAGTTGTTCAACCGCTTCAAAGATTGGGGACTGAACGAACAGGCCTGGCTCAAGATTCTTCCGTTGGCCCAGCCGCGCTTGAATCAGCTCTCCGACCTGGTTCCGCTCGCCGCCTACCTGTTCGCCGACCGGCCGGCCTACGATCCCCCTGCCCTGCTGGCCGGCGGAATCGAGGGCGAGCGCCTGGTCCAGTTGCTGCGGATCGCGCAGTGGGAAATAGAAAAGACCGCCGGCTGGACCCTGGACGCCATCAAACAGATTTTCGGCCAGATCGCGGAGAAAGAGAACTTGAAGCTGAAACAGCTTCTGCCGCCATTTTTTGTCGCGATTGCGGGTGCGCCCGTGTCGCTGCCGGTGTTTGACAGCATGCTGATCCTGGGCCGGGACATGACCCTGCGGCGTATGCAATATGCCCTTGAAGCCCTCGATGCCCAGGGCTTTGCATTGAAAAAAGACAAGCTCAAGGAATTTGAAAAGACCTATCGCGCCCGCTACGTCGGAGGGGAATAAGAACGACGCCTGATGACAGACACCGGACGACAGCCTGCCCACCGTAGCCCCTGGGGCGAAGGCGGGACGACGGACCCTCCTACGCCAAGGCGCTACGGAGGGCAGGCGACGGAAAGAAAATCAGCGCGGCCGTTGCGGATCGGGTTGGACAAAGTCCCAAAACGGGAACGCGTCAGGTTGGCACGTCCCGCCTGGCGCGGGACAGGGATGCAAGCTTGCCACGTATTATCTTAACGACGGAGCTTGTTTCGTAATAACCATATTTCATTGCAATCCGCGATAGCGTGGCAACCGTGGCTCGAATTCGGTTTCCCGCGTATGCGGGATTCGGGAAAACAAGGCAAGCTTGGGCTGGCTGCGGATGCGCTACGCGAAGCATTGGACTCGTGTCCATGCGAGTGGAGCAAACCCGCAGACGGCCCAAGATCGCCGCCGTCTTTCCCGAACCGAATTCGAGACGCATTGGTATAAAACAAAGCCTGTAAGAATAAGACCATGACAACACCAGAAGATTCCACCTCCCGGCACTTTGTCCGCGAGATTATTGAAAACGACGTCAAGGCAGGCAAGCACGACGGCAAAGTAGTCACGCGCTTTCCGCCCGAGCCGAACGGCTATCTCCATATCGGCCATGCCAAGTCCATCTGCATGAACTTCGGGCTGGCCGCCGATTTCGGCGGCCGGTGTCACCTCCGGTTTGACGACACCAACCCGGAGACGGAAGACGTGGAATACGTCGAATCCATTCAGCAGGATATCCGCTGGCTGGGGTTCGACTGGGGCAAACACCTGCATTACGCCTCCGATTATTACGAGCAACTCTACCAGTTCGCCATCCAACTGATCCAGGCCGGCAAGGCCTATGTCTGCACATTAAGCTCCGAGGAATTCAAGACCTACCGTGGGGTCCCGACCGCACCGGGCAAGGAAAGCCCCTGGCGGAAACGCCCCATCGCTGAAAACTTGGATTTATTTAAACGCATGCGTGCCGGTGAGTTCGCGGAAGGCCAGTACGTGCTCCGGGCCAAGATTGACATGACCTCCCCCAACCTGCACCTGCGCGACCCCGTGATTTACCGCATCAACAAAACGCCGCATCACCGCACCGGCACAACGTGGCCGATTTATCCGATGTACGATTTCGCCCACTGCCTCTCGGATTCCATCGAAGGCATCACGCATTCCATCTGCACCCTGGAATTCGAAGTCCACCGCCCGCTCTACGATTGGATCCTGGACCAGCTCAAGACACCCTGTCACCCCCAGCAGATCGAGTTCGCGCGGCTTAACCTGACTTACACGGTCATGAGCAAGCGCAAGCTCCAGGAACTGGTGGTGGCCAAGGTGGTTTCCGGCTGGGACGATCCGCGCATGCCGACCCTGGCCGGCATGCGCCGGCGCGGCTACACGCCGGAAGGCATCCGCGAGTTCTGCCACCGCGTGGGCGTGACCAAGGTTAACAGCCTGTCTGATTTTGCCCTGCTGGAACATTGCATCCGGGATGACCTGAACAAACGCGCATTGCGGGTCATGGGGGTGCTGAATCCACTGCAGGTCGTGATTGACAATTATCCCGAGGGCCAGGAGGAAACCTTTACGGCCCTAAACAATCCCGAAGACCCCGGTACCGCCAACGCGGCCGGTACCGTCAACACGGCCGGTGCCGGCACGCGCCAGGTGCCGTTTTCCCGCGTGCTGTTCATCGAGCGGGAGGATTTTATGGAAGACCCGCCCAAGAAATTCTTCCGCCTGGCGCCCGGCCGGGAAGTACGCCTGCGCAGCGCCTGCTTCATCAAGTGCGAACACGTGGTCAAAGACCCGGCCACCGGCGCGATCATGGAACTGCATTGCACCTATGACCCCCAGACGCGCGGGGGCAATGCGCCGGACGGCCGCAAGGTCAAGGCAACCCTGCACTGGGTTTCAGCCGCACACGCCCTGAAAGCGGAAGTGCGTCTCTATGATCGCCTGTTCACCAAGGAAAACCCCGCCGACGAAAGTGACGGTACGGATTTCAAAAAGCACCTCAATCCCGATTCGCTCAAGACCATTACCGCCTACGTGGAGCCCAGCCTGAAAAACGCGCAGCCCGGGAGCCGTTACCAGTTCGAGCGCATCGGTTATTTCTGCGTGGACCCCGATTCCACCACGGCCAAGCTGATCTTCAACCGCACCATCACCCTGCAGGATATCTGGACCAAAATCCAGGCGGCGGCGACCAAGAAAACCGTGTAGCCGAGGACGGATACGAGACGGTTTGGGACGGATTTGGGACGTTTACAACCCGCTATGCGGCTGATGGGACGGAAACAAGACGGTTTTGAGACGATCAGTGCCCAATTTTGAGAACGTAATACGTGCCCTTGTTGTCCCCCATCCTGCGGATCAGCCCCTGCTGTTCCAGCGCATAAAGCAAACGATAGGCCGTGCTATGCGAAACGCCTAATTGCTCCATCACCTCCCGGCGGGTCACCCGTCCCCTGGTTTTGATCATATCCAGGATTTTGTCACGTCCTCCATCGTCCGTCGTCTGTCGTCTGTCGTCCGCCCAGCGCGATTCCCAAATGTATTTGGAGGCCCGGGAGCCGAAGAAAATGCCCAGGATCTGAAGCACGATGGCGTCAAGTTCTGGCGGTATGCTAAACTCCGGGCGGAAGGTATGGATCAGGAAGGCCGCCAGGAAAAAAAGCATCCAGAGATAGACAAAGAACGAGCCCTTACGCGGCGGCTCGGCTGCGCCCGCCCAGCGCCGGATTTCCTTATCGGCCGCATAGGCGCCCACCAGCGCGACATAGACCGGCATCATCCCGCCCGGCACCTTCAACACCCCGCGCAGGAAAAACTCCGCCGCCATCAGTCCCAGATACCCGACCGTGTAGAACGTCAGCAGGGGAAACAGCACCGACACCTCGTTGAAGGGCGGCCGTTCTGCCGGTTGAGGCGGCGCGTCATTGGCGGGTGGTTGATTCGTGTCCATGTGATTTCCTTGTAGAGAAAATGCGCGCTTAAACCACAGAACTGTATTTTTTGCATTAGGCCGCCAAGGGCGCTGCCTTAAGTTTTGTTCACCTTAATACCCTGTTTTCACCTTCCGAACAAGCCCGTATTTGCCCCGCGCTATCTTTCTCGACTTGTTTCTGAAAAGAGTTTATACAATACAGCGTCTAATCTGTTTCCCTGAACATCCGATTCATGAGCACATCATCCAATATCCGCGAAAACGAGGTTGCCTTTTGCGGCGACATCAAGTCATGGGCTGATGCCTTGTTCGCCCGGCATCCGGAATGGCCCTTTTCGCGCGCGGCCATTGAGCAATATGGCCCCACCGGATATATTCAATTCCGGGGATAAGATTGACGCGAACAAAAATTATGAAAGCCAGAAAACGAATGACGCAAAATAAGGCGGTGGTGGCGCCGGGCAATGTGTCATCGCCTACGGCCGGTGCGAAAAGCATTCTGCCCGCCGACTATCCGCGCCTGCTCCATGACATCAAGTCCCGTATCCGCACGGCGCAGATTAAGGCAACCTTCTCCGCCAATCGCGAGATGATCCTGATGTACTGGGATATTGGCCGGATGATTGTAGCCCGGCAACAGAAGGAGGGATGGGGCTCCGCGGTTATCCCACGACTGTCCCGTGATATCCGTAACGAAATGCCGGAGGTGAAGGGATTCTCGGAACGGAATATCGGTTATATGATCCGCTTTGCAGGTGAGTATGGCGAGCCACTAATTTTGCAACAGCCTGTTGCAAAATTGACAGGCACGACAAAAGGGCCGCAACTTGCGGCACAAATCGGGCACCCTGAGATTTTGCCACAAGCCGTGGCAAAAACGGAAGGCATTCTTACAATTTTGCAACAGCTTGTTGCAGAATTGCCTTGGGGTCAAAATATCGTGCTAATGGAAAAGGTCAAAGACCTGCCCGCTCGCCTCTGGTACATGCAACGAATCCTTGAACATGGCTGGAGCCGCCCCGTCCTGCACCTGATGATCGAGAGCCGCGCCCACGAGCGCCAGGGGAAGGCGGTCACTAATTTCATACAGAAACTTCCGCCGCCTCAATCAGATCTGGCGCAACAGGTCCTGAAAGACCCATACATCTTTGACTTCCTGACCCTGCAGGAGCCTTTTCACGAACGGGAGATGGAAATCAGTCTGATCCGGCACTTGGAGAAGTTCCTCCTGGAACTGGGTCAAGGCTTCGCCTTCGTCGGCCGGCAGTTCCACCTCGATGTGGGTGACGACGACTTTTATGTTGATCTGCTTTTCTACCATTTCCGGCTCAGGTGCTTTGTCGTAATTGATCTCAAGAAAGGCGCGTTCAAGCCGGAATACGCCGGCAAGATGAATTTCTATTGCAGTGTGGTGGATGACCGGATGCGCCATGCGACCGATAATCCGACGATTGGGCTCATACTCTGCCAGGACCGGAACAAGGTGGTGGCGGAGTATGCCCTGCGCGGCGTACGAAAGCCGATTGGTGTCTCCGAATATCAACTCACGCGCGCCCTGCCGCGCAAATTCAAGTCCGTGCTCCCAACCATCGAGGAAATCGAGGCGGAACTCAGTGAAGCACCCCGCGGCAAGCCGCGGGGCAACCTGCTCCGCCGAAGTAGCATCGGCTACGCAGAAGGGCGAGTCTTTGCGGAACCCTGCGAAGCCAAGAACGCCATTCCTCCCTGTGGCAAGAAGCCACAGGGCTTCCTGGCGAAGAAGGGTGAATAGGTCTGTGTGACAGGGAATTATTATGAAAAAACGGGCCCAGCTTGTTTGCCAGCATCTTGAAAATATCTCCCGCGAAGCGTTGGAGCGGGACCCGGAGATCATCTATCAATACGTCCGCGGACGGCAGGGCGTGTATGCGCTATTCGCAGGACATCATAATTCGCCTGGTTTCCAAGGTTTTGTGCTTGCCTAAAATCCGCCGTGGAGTACGATGCCTTGAGTATCTTGGTGGTTACAATCATTAGCAAGTTAATCTCACATGGCACTCTAACAATGTAATCCCATTTGCCAAATGCCGACCGCAAAACAAGACACCCCGCGCAAACTAAGCTTCCCGATACTGCAACGCGTGAAGCTCTCCCACTTCTCGCTCTATACGCTCAAGGATACCATCGAGTTCAAGGTTGACGACGGAATCCTGTGCTTAGCGGGAGCTAACGGATTGGGAAAATCAACATTTCTGCAGGTGGTAGGTTACGGCATGACCGGGGTGGTGCCCAAGCCGTCTCAGAAATTCGTTACGGTGGACGACTATTATCGCGATATTCGTGCATTCACCAGAGAATATTTTGACGGCCGACTGCGTCCTGAACATTTGGAGATCGCAGAGATCGAGTTGGAAATGTCGGTGGGGAATAAGCGGGTAACCATCACGCGTGGTTTCGTGGAGTCAGAGTCGCTTCGCAGTCTGAAGGTGGTGTCTGCCGAAGGATATGAGGAATATCCGGACGACTCACCGGAAAAACGCCACGCGACATATGAGAAATTGATAACCGACCAAGTTGGACTTGGGTCCTTTCGTGAGTTCGTTTTTGTGCAATCGTTCGTGCTGACATTCGACGAACGACGTCACCTGTTGTTTTGGGATCCGAAGGTGCTCGAAACCTGTCTTTTGATTTTCGTAGGCGTGGACAAGGATCAGCGAGAGGTGGCAGAACGCCTACGCCGTGAAGTCGAAAAGTCGGGGTCGCGCGTACGGAATCTCGTCTTTGACATCAAGCAAGTGAGGGACCGCTTGGCCGACATTGAAAGTGCGCTCAAGGGAAAGAAGGGCGGAAAGGACGAGGCAAAGACCTACGCAGAATTCGAGGATCTAGACGAACGCACAAAGAAAGCTGCGGAAGACGTAACGACTATTGAGGACAAGATTCGGGATGTGAAGTTAGCCATTGCGGACAGTGCCGCGCGATCCTCCGCTTTGCGCAACGAATACAACACAGAGTTTTCCAATAGGCTCAACGCTAAGAAATCCTCGCGGCAGCATCCCTATGTCCAGCAAGCGTTGCTGGAAGGGAAATGCGGCGTATGCGGCGCGGACGGTCCGCCCGTAACTAAAGCTGTGAAGACAAAAGTAACCTCCAACCGATGCCCTTTGTGCAACACCGAACTTCCGATCGGGAAAGAAGACTCGAAGATGATGGCTAGGTTGAAGGAACTGGACGCAGCACTTGCACGCGAGAAAAAGATACTCGATTCAAATTCGATGCATGTGAGCCAACTGGAAACGGAACGGCTGAAACGGATCGACGAGCGTAATTGCCTTGAGAAGGAATTAAAGGAGTTTGTAGAGAAGAATCGCAACGTGGTGACCCGCGGCAGCAAGGGTGCCAGCGAATTTGCCGATCTGAAAAAAATATATGAGGAACAGACTCAAAGCATTACGCGTCAGCGGGACGAGGAATTGAAGCATGGAAAGAAAACCACCGATGAATACCGCACGGTGCAAAAGAAACTGGAACAGCAATACCTGAACGCGCGCGAAAAGTTTGTGCCACGCTTTAACTCCTTGGCGAAACTCTTTCTTGGCGTCGACTTGGATATTGCATTGGAGAGTCACCAGAATGTCACCTTGGTACTGGAAGTCAGAAGAACTAAACGGCGGGCCGATTATCAACTCTCTGAAAGCCAGCGATTCTTTATTGACATCGCTTTGCGCATGGCATTTGCACAGTTTGCTTCGCCCGCGGGGGCTGGTGCCCCGCTGTATATTGATACGCCCGAAGGAAGTCTCGATCTCGCCTATGAGGCCCAAGCTGGGAAGATGATCGCCCAGTTCGCGCAGGAAGGGCACAAGGTGTTCATGACGGCGAATATCAACACCTCTCAGTTACTAAGTTCAATCGCCACCAACTCCCGTAAGTGTGGATTTGGGATTCAGCGCCTGTATCGTTGGACGGAAATGTCGGCGGTGCAGGAAAAGCAGGAAACGAAATTCGACGAAACCTTGAACGCCCTCGAGAAGATGGCGAAAACCAACGCCAAATGAGCAACCCAGCGGCCTATTTCGACATGCTGTCCATAGGTGAGCGCATGAGCGACCTTGTGGAGGGGTTTTCGCGGCCCGAACTTCACTTGTTCAGTTATGCGGCCTGTCTGCTCTCCCTCTACGAGGGTCAGCCAGCTGCAGAATGGGGCTACGAGTTCGTCTCGGCGGAAAACGGCCTTCCCTTTTCGCAGTATATCGATGCGGCGATGGACGTTTCTCTTGGTCTCGGGCAAATTCATCCGCACGGTGCTCTCATCGCGCTCAGTCGCGAGGGCCGCGCAGAAGTTGCTGTGCTAAGGGAACTGGAGGGGAATAAATCACGGGAACGGTATCTCGCCGGCGCAACTGATTGCCTGCTGGTCTTCAATCCGGGCAATGTCCGCGAGGCTTTCAACTATGATCCGGCAATCAGTTATCTGAAAAACGGAAACCGCAGGGACTGGGTGCTCACCAAGCCTGTGGTCGAGCGACTTTATGACAATTTCCAGCAACTCCGCGAAGCACTGGCCTACGATGCACGCGATTTGTCGGTCCCGCTGGTGAGTTGGCTAAAGTATTTGATCCAAACCGGTCGATCGATTCACAATGACAGTCACGCAACAAATTGATCCGGAAATGCTGCAAGCGTTGGTGGCGCGTGAGCCACTAGTTGTCGCGGGCCAGCAATTCGGTGATGCTGGCTCAGAGCGGATAAAGAGCATTCTCCGTTTCCTTAAAAAGTGCGCGCATCATGCAACTGTTCACGAACGAAGTGATATTATGGTGTTTGCCCTGATGCAGACAGACGCGCTTGTCGAGCAACGACGAATCCAACATGCCACGCGCTTCCAGTATGGCGTCAGCGCCCGGGGTACAATCGAGCAACTGATGGTCGAAATCCGTGAGGACGGCTCTCCATTCCTGTGGTCGAGCATTCCGGCGGACGTCAGCGCAGCGACACAGACTGGCATCGTCTATCGGCTGGTGCAATGTGTGGAGACGTTTTTAATCAATGGCACGTCTATACCGGTGCCGAAAGTAATCCCCAGTGCGATTAGTCAGTTTTGCCTAAACTACTTCACCGAGCTGAAAGATGCCCTAATCGCCTACCGGGATTCGATGGCAAGAACTTCAAAGTGCCATCTACTTCGACGGGCTTGGGCGGAAGAAAAACGTCTTTGGTTCGACACAAAACCGGAATACCGATTGCGGAGGGCACTGCATAATTACCTTTACTCTTTTCTGCGCCATGACGACATCGACCTGCGGGAAGAGCAAAACGTCGACGACAGCCACCCGGTGGATCTCAAGGTTGTTTGGCGTATGGAGAACCGTTCTGCGATCATAGAGGTCAAATGGGTGGGAAAATCCATCGACCTGAAAACCCGGAAAATCACGGGAAACTATACCGATGCGCGGGCACGGAAGGGAGCAAGGCAACTTGCCGAGTATCTGGAGTGGAACCGCCAGCAGGCTGCGAAGGAGGACACGCGCGGCTATCTGGTCGTGTTCGATTGCCGTCGGAAACATCTGAAGCCAACCGCGACCGCAGTGGCGAAGGCCGAAGGATTGCACTATCGTAACCGCGAAATTACCTACAAACCGGAATTCCATAAAATCCGACATGATTTTGAGGAACCATTACGAATCTTTCTGGAGCCGGTTTTTGTATGACAGCCAAGCCAGAATTCATAAATGGTCGCACGGTGACAAATGCAGTAGATAATGCCTCGTTAGCCCGACATCGCTGGTATCCGATCAAAGAAGGTTTTAGCCCGAACCTCGTCGCCGACTCTTATCGAGAACTGGGTGCCGATCCCAAAAAACAGGTACTAGCCATTGAACCGTTTAGCGGATCGGGCACAATGCCGGTGGAATGCACTCGGCTTGGCGTAGCGTGTCTTGCATTTGAGGTCAATCCCTTTCTGGCGTTCGTTGGACGCACAAAACTGCGGCAAGCCGACCCAAAGAAACTGCGCACGCAACGCAAAACGGTCTTGAAGGGACTGCGCCAGCCAGCAGTTTCACAGCTGGAAAGCATTTCAACCTTTTGCGAGGGCAAGGGTCGGGAAAAGTGGCTGTTCAACCGGAATGTCCTGCGCACGTTTACCGGCGGTTGGCAGGAAATTGAGGATTGCCCGCCCACGCAACGCGCGTTTTTTCGCCTCGCACTGCTCCGTGCAGCAATGGACAACTGCAATGCGTATCCCGACGGGAAATGCCTGCGGTATAAACGTCTAAAGAGCTACGACTGTTTCAACGCCAATTCTGTTATTGCCCAGTTCGAGCACTACTGCACTTTAATTGAGGACGATCTGACATCTACACCCTTCGTTTCGAATCTTTCCAAGGTCGAATGCATGGACTCGCGAGGTCTCGGTAATTATGCTCCACAACGGCGTTTCCATTTGTGTGTGACTTCTCCACCATATCTTAACTCCTTCGACTATTCCGATGTATACAGGCCAGAATTGTTCTTGGCGGGCCATGTGAAAGACAATAGCCAACTGATGCGCATACGCCTTCAGACTGTGCGTTCCCATGTCCAAGCCAATTGGAAGGCTCCGGTGAGGGTTAGTTTCGGGACGATATATGCGAAAGTAATAAGAGAAATCCTTGCACGCAAAGATAAGCTCTGGAGTGCACGCATCCCGCAAATGATTCAGGCATATTTTGAGGATATGGAACGTTTGCTGAATGCACTGGCTGCGCGCGCCAATCCAGGAGCGTTACTCAAAATCGCCATCGGAACTTCGGCCTACGGCGGAGTCGTTGTGCCCGTAGACTTTATCTTGGCCGAAATAGCGGAAGAAGCCGGCTGGGATTTAAAAGATGTGCAAGTGGTCAGGCGGTTGCGCAGCTCGGCGCAGTTGTGGCATCACGAAGACAGAGAAAAGAAAGTGCCCGAGTTGCGGGAGAGTATTGTGATCCTGAAGTTTCCTGAACGACTAGGGGTCACCCATTAAGGCCCCGTCAAGAGAGAGGGTACGAGGGGTCTGCCCTTAGAATAAAGAATAAGAACTTGTTCGCAGAAGACATTGAACTAGGGGCTTTGGGCAGATCGTTTTTCTGCAAATAGATCAAGAGGCATCCAGGTGGCAACAGCTTGACTGGCGTCCAAAGCTCGACCGTCCTAATCGTCAACTCATAACAGGGAGTCAGCCATGGCCCGCACCAGCCTGATTGAGGACATCTTCGACATGCTCCGCAAGCTCCCCTGGTGGGTGGGCGTGGCGACGGCCACTATGTTTTGGATCGCTGGCCTGTTCTTTACCGCCGGCATGACGAAAGACGCCTTGCAGATTGCATTCCGCCCCTTGGTCAAATTCGTATTCAACGGCCTTGCCATCCTCGCCTTGGTCGCCGCTGTCGTCTCCGCCATTCAGAGCTTGTCCCGCATGAAATTACTTGACCGACAGAGCGGCTTGGACTCTCTCCGCGCCCTCTCATGGCGCGAGTTCGAGCAACTTGTCGGCGAGGCTTACCGCCGCCAAGGCTACGACGTCGATGAGACGGGTGGCGGCGGGGCGGACGGAGGCATAGACTTGGTCCTCCGCGGCCACGGCGAAACCGTCCTGGTCCAATGCAAGCAGTGGCGGGAACGCCAGGTTGGTGTGGTCAAGGTCCGGGAGCTCTTCGGCGTCGTGACCGCCGAAAGCGCCAACCGTGGCATCCTGGTCACGTCAGGCAACTTCTCCAACGATGCCCTGTCCTTCAAGGCCGGCAAGCCACTAACCCTCGTCGATGGCCCCGCACTGGCCCAATTGGTTCGTGACGTGCAATCCGTCCGCCCAACCGCCAGGCCGATTAGCAGCCCTTCTTCCATCCCCGCATCGAACGCCTGCCCGCAATGCGGTAGTCCCATGGTCCTTCGCACCGCCAAGCGCGGCGCCAATGTCGGCTCATCCTTCTACGGCTATACCCGCTACCCCGCATGCAAAGGCACACGGCCAAAGGCCTGATGCCGCCTACCCTGATATTCCCGGTTCGCTTATTGCGTTCTTACCAGATGTCGTATCCCGATTGGCGCCATTCACCCTTGCACCCATCTCGCCATAACATTCCAACATTCTGCAGAATGTTGGAATGTTGTTTTTAACTTCAATAGCGCAAAAACTATGGACAGTTTATGCTGGCATCGGGATCAGGTATCCGGGCGCAGATCTCGTTTTGCTGCAAATGGATCATGAAGCATCCAGATATTCAAGCTCGACTTGTGAGGTAAGAAAAGTGGTCCGCATCAACGCGGGCAAGCCGCCGTGATCAGATTTTAAACTCCCGCAAGAAATCGGCCGGCGAGAGGATGCGAACGCCGGCAATGGTCTTGCCGAAGAAGCGGCCAAAGTGGCTACCAGGCGATCACGAACATTTCGTTCTGGGAGACGGCCTGGACCTCATCGAGGGTGTACCATTTCTCGGCATGGCGCAAGCCCCAGGAGTCGGATATGGCAATTTCATCGGTCCTGGGGTTATACCCGATGATCATACAGACATGCATCCTGTCGAGCGCGGGCTTCAACTGTTTGGCCGCTTTGCGCGCGGTTTTGAGGGATTGTTTCCATGCTTCCGGAGACTCGCTCCCCATACGGTCGGCCGATTGCCCGACATCTTCGAATGGTCCCACGGAATACATGCTCCACATGATCGGCAATCCGTTATCAATATATTTAGCCACCTGATTCAGCGTAATCCTGCCGGTCACTGTCTTGATCGTGCGCCGGTTCTGTTTGACCATCTGCGTGACGGCCGCCAGCATCTGAACATTGCTGGTGCCGCCGCCCTTTTTTGTCTGGGCCGCATTGGCCAGCACGTATTCATCGGCCGGAATGCCCATGTAACGCAGAAAACGCGCCCAGGTCGTGGGCACACAATACCCCTTTTCACCCTGATCAATCATCGGGATGCCGGTAACGACCACATCGCCGTTGTCCCGGTGGACAACCCGCGTCTTCAACTCGGCTCTCAGATCGGTATCGGTAACTTGCACAGCTTTGCCACGGGTTCCGGCGCAGGCCGCGGATACAATCCGCAGCGATAGCGAGGCGTCTTTCTGTTCCGAAAGCATGAATACATGATTAGTCCAATGCCAGGTTTTGACCAACTCGGTTGTTTTATTCCCTTCGCCGAACCGCTGTTTCGTGTAATTCCCCAGGAGGCCCTTCAAGGTCTGCTCGATCAGATCGCCCTGCGTCCTGATGGTTTTGGCAAGCTGTCGTTCCCGTTCCTGAAATTTAATCAACGCTTCCTTGAATTCTTTCGGGGCGGCATACTCCTCCTGGTCCGGCGCCATCCCCAGTGTATCCCCCTTGTTGGCAAACATAATCAACACGGCATCCATTTTACCGTCTTTGCCGATGAGTTTCATGTTTTCCGGATGCACACCCAGAATTCGATCCGTCTGGACCCGATAACAGGATTCTTTTTCCGTATTGGACTCCTCGCAAGCTTTCAGGCGCCGGGCCACGTCCTCGATGGTCTGTGCCCACAAATTATCATCAACCCACAACGGTACCCCAAAAGCCGTATTCATCTGTTCCGGCGAAACTGTATTGGAAACAGCGGCAGGTATGTCCTGTGCCCTCACACTACCTACCACCAGCGCCAACCAGATGATCCATCCCAATCCGATTATTTTCATATTGCTTTCCTCCGGCTGACGCCCCAGCACGAGCGCAAGGCCCAATGCCACTGGAATATGAACATGCCCATCTACCGGAAAACATCAGGCGAGTGTTTCCCGCTGGTTATAGGCAGGGGCAGAAGCGGGCCAGCCCGTCTTTTCCTGCACAAACGCGGCAAACGCCAAGGCGGTCGCGGCTTCACCATGGGTCACAAAGATGTGGCGCGGCGGCTGAGCACAGGCCTGCAACCAAGCGAGGAGTTCCTCGCGATCGGCATGCGCCGAGAATCCGTGCAGCTGTTCAATGCGCGCCCGGACCGGATGCCACTGACCCAAGATCCGCACTTTTTTGGCCCCATCCAGGATCTCCCGCCCGAGCGTGCCCACGGCCTGGTAGCCGACAAATAATATGGTGTTTTCCGGTCGGCTGATGGTGTTCACCAAATGATGCTTGATCCGTCCGCCGTTGCACATGCCGGAACCCGCAATGATCACCGCCGGGCCACGGACCTTGTTGATGGCTTTCGATTCCTCCACCTTGGAGGTTAAAGTCATGCCCGGAAACGCATACGGCTGGTCGCCCTGCTCCATCAACGCCTTGGCTTCCTCATCGAACAATTCTTTGTGACGTTTAAAAACCTCCGTGACCCGGATGGCCATGGGACTGTCAAGAAAGATGGGCAGGCGCGGGATTTTTTGCGCACGGAACAGGGCACTCAGGTAATAGATCAGTTCCTGCGTACGTTCGATGGCAAAGGCCGGAATCACGACTTTCCCGCCCGCCTGCCGCGTCGCATTTATAATGCGCGCCAGCGCATCCGGAATATCCTCCGTGGCTTCGTGGATTCGGTCACCGTACGTCGATTCCATCACCACGTAGTCGGCCGAGCGGCACATGGCGGGATCTTGCAGGATCGGGAGATTACAGCGCCCCAGGTCGCCGGTAAACAAAATCGTACGTGCCTCTGGCCCTGCGCTTAAATCCAGCTTAATCATCGCCGACCCGAGAATATGGCCGGCCTCGAAAAAACTGGCCTTGATACCGCTCGCCACCGGCACGGGTGTGCCATAGGCAACCGGCGTCAATAAAGGCAATACCGCCTCCGCATCGCGGATCGTATACAAAGGCAAATCCGGATGAGGTCCCCGACGCCCTTCCTTGGCATGCCGATTGGCTTTGGTCAAGGCATCTTCCTCCTGGATCTTGGCGGAATCCAATAGAACGATCTGCGCGATCTCGGCCGTCGCCGGGGTGCAATACACTTTTCCGCGAAATCCTTCGCGGACCAGTTTGGGCAGAAGCCCGCAATGGTCCAGGTGGGCATGGGTAAGCAGGACGGCCTTGATCCGCGCGGGGGAAACAGGGAATGCCGCCCAGTTCCGATCCCGGAGTGAGCGTTCCTGGTAGAGCCCGCAATCCACCAGCACGGTGGTAGCATCCACATCCACGGCATAGGATGAGCCGGTCACATTTTGCGCCGCGCCGAGAAATGTCACGGACATGGACATAACTATTCACTCCCCCAGCCGGTCATTTTACGATAACCTTAAACACGTTTGTCTCCGCTGGCGGCCGGTTTGTTTCCCACGACCGGACATATTTTAAAGAGATTTCGGCTGCTCCTTGACCCACAGTCTTAAAAATCCACACTTCATGTCCACCAGCGCCCATGAGCCTGCTCTCGGGACGAATAAAATCGTTGGTAACCAGCATGACAATCTTTTCATCCAACGGTTTGGCCAGTTGCCAGCCATAACCGGTTGTCGGATTAGAACGCATGCGTACGGCAAAACGGCAGCCGGAATTGAGTGTAATCGTCTCGCCGGGGTTTAGATATTCTTCCATCTGCCCTTCAGCCGCATTCGGCACCTGACACGGCAGCGAGGCGGACATGTTCGCATTCGTTAGGTCAACGGACTCCTGCGCGGCGCCGATCAGGGCGACCAGACTCAGGAACATTACTCCGTACAAACAGGTTTTCATTTCCATTCCTTTAACGGGATCATAAAACTTAAATTAAGGGAAATCAAACAGGATAATTACAGCCATAATCAGAAGATAGACGACAGATGGCAGAGTGTTTTCCGCATTATGGCGCGTTCGGCAATCCGCCGAACTCGTCCGGCATGATGCCCTTCTGCACATAAACGGGGTGAATTTGCCGGCGGAACGCCTTAAGCTGATTAAAAAACAGGATCGAGCCGACCACACACCACAAGCCATTCACCGCCACCGTGGCGGGCGCGCCGATCCAGCGTGCCATCAGGCCGGCCAGCAAGCCGCCCAACGGCACCATCCCCATGAAAGCCATGGAATACAAGCTCATCACGCGGCCGCGCATGTGATCCTCGACCAGCGTTTGAATCAGCGTGTTACTCGACGCCATCTGCACCAGCAAGCCGAACCCAATCACCGGCATGACCAGCACCGACACCCAGACCCAGCGCGACAAGCCCAGGCCAATCAGGCCGAGGCCCATAATCGCCGGCGCCACAGCGATCCAGAGGGACAGACCCCGGACCGATTCCCGCATGGCAAGGAACATGGCGCCCGCCAGCGCACCAAACCCGGTGGCGGCAAACAGCAGGGCGTAAAGCCCGGAACCCTGATGCAGGACCTGTTGGGAAAAAATCGGTAACAGCACGGTATAGGAGGCGCCCGAAAGACTGACCATGGTCAGCAGGAACAGAACATTCCGGACGGGCGCAAAACCGAAGGCATAATTAATCCCCTCGGTTAAATTTGCCAGAATATTGCCCGTGGCAATGCGGCGTCCGGATGGCTTGACCCGCATGGCCAGTAACGCCGCGATGACGGCCACGTAGCTTGCGGCATTGGTTAAAAAACAGAAACCGACGCCCAGCGCCTTCAGCAGGAAGCCTCCAATGGCCGGCCCAATGATGCGCGCGCCGTTGACCATCATGGAATTCAAGGCGATGGCGTTATTCAGATCGCCGGACTTATCCACCATTTCAACCACGAAGGATTGCCGGGCAGGCACATCGAACGCATTGATCAGGCCCAGGATGAAGGACAGCACAATCAACTGCCCCAGGGTAATCACATGCATCAGGGTCAGCGCGGCCAGAAGCGCGGCCTGGATCATAGCCAAAATCTGCATTATAATTATCAGACGCCGGCGATCCCAGCGATCGACAAACACGCCCGCCAGGGGCGCCAGTAGAAACGTGGGGATTCGACTGGCAAAGGCGACCACGCCCAGCCATACCGCACGCACCCCTTCGGGTTGGCCGGCCGTCAAATCGTAGGCCAGCCAGCCGGTGGCAATCATCTGCATCCACGTGCCGATCAGCGAAATACCATGCCCCATGAAGAACAGCTTGAAATTGCGGTAATGCAGGGAACGGAATATCCGTTGGACGCGGGACAGGTCTTTGGCGTCGGATTGCGATTCACTCATACTGTGCCCAATACAGGTGTTGGCTGCTGCGCCGCAAAATATCCCATAACCACAACCCGCCGCCAATCGGTTGACAACCAATCGGTTGACAACGGCGGACAAACCAAATAGTAAGCCGGAAAATAGATGCCCGGCGTGCAAATTGCAAGCGGGAATGCGCGCCGGGCGCATTACACGCCATGAAAAAACTATTTTTATACTTGCCATTATAATATATATGTAATACTATTATGCCAATAAAACAAATGAAAACCAGACCGAATAAAAACCGATATGCGGCGCCGGCGCTGGAACAAGCGCTGAAGATCATTGATTTCATGTCACAGGACGGCGCGGAGCGCGGGATAAACGAAATATCCAGGGAACTCGGAATATCCGTCAATATGGCGTATCGCATCCTGATTCAGCTTGCCAATTATGGCTATGCCGAATTGGCCGCAACCGGAAAATACCGCCTGAGTACCAAGCTCTTCACGATCGGCATGCGCCTGTATTCCCGGTTTGACCTGCGCCTCAGAAGCCGGCCTCATCTTGAGCAACTTTGCGAAGCCACGACGGAAACCTGTCAAATACAGATTCCCGACAAAGACCATGTGATTGTTTTGGACTGCATCACTCCCAATACGGATTGTTACCTCAAAACCGTTCCCGGCAGCCGGTTTTATTATCATGCTAACGCATTCGGGAAAGCGATCCTGGCTTTCATGGAGGAATCCGCATTGTATTCCATCATCCCTAAAAAACTGCCAGTTTTGACGAAAAATACAATCACCACCCGGCAAAAACTTCTGGAAGAATTAGATAAAATCCGGCAAACCGGATTGGCTTACGACAGGGAAGAATATCTTTCCGGACTCTATTGCATCGGCGCGCCGGTATTTGACGTCAATGAAAAAGTGGCGGCCGGCCTGGGAATAACGGGCATAATCTCGCGCCTTACTCCTGGCTACGCCGGAACGCTTCGCCAAGGCGAGTCGGATCGCCGGCACCGGTATGAAGCGTTGGTCTTGAATTGCGCCGAACAAGTGTCCAGGGATATCGGCTACGAAGGCGATCAGTATGATAAATTCAAAAAAATGTCAGCAATGAAAAAAGCCAATCCCCTGATGTTAAAGACGGTGGTTTGATTGTAAAATGCGAGGTAAAATATGAGGGCATTGGTCTCCACCAACTATACGCAGGCTGTCGATTATCTCCGCGCCGTAACAGCGGCCGAACCGGCCGTGGCAAAGTTATCGCCGCCATTACGGGAAGCTCGGATTTTTGCGCAGATTCTGCATCAATTACCGATCGGTAAAATACAGGGTGAAATTCTCGCCGGCGATTACGGCATGATCTTTGCCGATAACGATTTCCGCCGGAAAGCGGAAAAACAGCCATCAGTGGCATCGTTGCCGACCACTGCAACAACCACCCCGGACCCGTTCGACGAGCTGAACCTGAATTTTAACTGCCGCACCACTATTGACCCTGCCCACAGCACCGCCTGTTACGATTTGCTTGTGGAACAAGGACTGACCGGCATGATTGCCGAACTGGAAGCGGAAAAGGAACAGGCCGATCCCGAACGGCAGGAGTACCTCGCCGCCGAAATCATGACACTGCGAGCAGTCTGTGCCTGGAGCGAACGCTATGCCGCGCTTGGCTTTGACGTCTGCCGCCGTGTCCCGGCGCAATCGCCACGCACTTTTCAAGAAGCGGTTCAGGCGATTTGGCTGGTCCATACCGCCATCGGCATAGGGGAAAAGAGCTATTACTCCCTGTCGCTTGGCCGAATCGACCAATATCTTTATCCGTTCTATCGGGCCGACCGCGATCACGGCATTGCCGAAGAACAATTGGCCGCCACCCTAACCGACCTGTTTCTCAAACTGAACCGTTACGGCGACGCCTCCTGCGCGATCAATCTCGGCGGTGTCTCACACAAAGGAAAAGATCTCTTCAACGACCTGACCCGGTTGATCGTCAAAACGGCAACCCAACTGCAATTACCGGCCCCCCTTCTGGCGGCGCATATCCATCCCGGCCTTAGCCGGGATGATTTCGATCTACTGACTGTGCCAGAGCTATTCCGGATCGGCCAACCTTCTTTCTACGGCGAATACGCCTGCCGGAAGGCGCTGATTCAGCGCGGGGTACCGGAAGCTGAGGTTCATCGGTGGTCGGTTAATAGTTGCATGGGACTAATGATGCCCGGCGAGGAATTCAGCGATATGTGGGGTATCGTCTTCACTTTTCAACTGCCGCTTGAACTCGCGCTCAATCGCGGACGCCCCTTCCAAAGCGCACTGCCGTTTCAACTGCAGACCGTCTGTCCGGAGCGCTATGACGGTACGGCGGCAATCATACGGACCATGCTGGCTTACGCAGAAGAACTCATTGTCAGGCTGATCGTCCGGCACCGGCAAATCAACGAACAGCAAGGCCGGAGCAATCCCGATCCCTATCTTTCCGCACTGCTACGCGGCGGGACGCTTGGGCGGGACCGGTTGCTCGGCGGCCCCCGTTACCATACCGTCAATGTTGACACCTTCGCGCTGGTTAACGCCGCCGACGCCCTGACTGCCATCGAACAGGCGGTTTTTCGTAACCGAAGGTGGACGTTGTCGGAACTGCTCGCCGCCGCCAAAAACAATTTTGCCGGCCAGGAAATCCTGCGCCGTGAATTGCTGTCATATCCCAAATACGGCAACGGCGACCCCGCTGCCGACGGTATGGCAAGAGAACTGGCCCAGTGTTTTGCCGCGATTATCCGCAGACACAGTGATCGCGACCTGATCTACATGCCTAGCTTTCACACTCTCCATGCCCATGTCCACGCAGGCAGCAAGTGGGGGGCCAGCCTCGATGGCCGTCTCGCCGGGGAACCATTCGCCAAAAACGTCGGTCCGACGCAAGGTCGAAACAAAAACGGTATTACCGGCGTCTTGAACTCTGCGGCGGCTATCGGACAGGAATTTTTTTACGGCGGCCAGGCGCTGGACCTGTATATCGAAGCCGGCTTACTTGATAATCCCTCCAGCAGGTGCAAACTGCAGGACGCGTTACAAACCTATTTTAAGCTTGGCGGTTTGCAGGTACAAGTCAACGGCGTCAGCATTGAAGACCTGAAGAAGGCCATGGCCGAACCTGAAAAATACGCCGATCTGACCGTGCGTATCGGCGGATACAGCGCACGTTTTGTTGACCTGGCACCGGATGATCAGCGCCAGATGATTAAACGTTTTGAACATCACACCTAAAAATTAATGACTATATTTATGCTCCGATTTTTCCGGCCGCAAAGGCGCTAATCTATTGCACCGTCTTTAACATGCCAACCGCCTTTTCTACAGAAGGAAAACAGAAAGGAATGCGCGCCGGGCGCATTACACGTCATGAAAAAAATATTTGCTTTCCGCTCAACGCCAACGTATATTGCTCCGTGTAGCTACACGATATTGGTTTTATCAACAATAGCATCACTAAGACTTCTGCAAAACGAATGTTCAGTGTGTGAGATTTACTAAACAGATGTCATTGTTCGAAAAACAATGCGAAAGTGAGGGGCACAATGAAAACTCAATACTTGCAACGGATGTTGATTGGGTTGGGACTGGCGATGGCCCTGATAGCGCCATGGGCATCGGCGACGAATTATTACGTGGTGGCGTCGAGTCAGCAGCCGTCGCCGACCCCGCCCTGGACCAACTGGGGATGGGCCCACACCAATCTGGTCGAAGTCGTTGCCGCCGCCCGCGACAACGACATTGTGTATGTGACCAACAACGCCAAATATTACCTCACGAATCAAATAACCGTCAGCTACGCCATCACGGTGCGGAGTTGGGGACCGGGCGGGATCTACGACCCGATCAACACGATCCTGGATGGCAACTATCCCACTACGACCAACCGTCATTTTACGCTTAATAATTACGGGGCCACCGTAGCGGGCTTTACGCTCACAAACGGGTGGGGTTCAGAAAAAACCAACATCTTGGGCAATGCCGGGGCCAACGGCGGGTCCATTTTTCTATATTATGGAATGGTGACGAACTGCATTATCATGCGCAACTATGCGTTAAACACGAATGCTAGCTCTGATAGTGGTGGGGGCGGAATATTTTTTGGGAATGACAGTGCCAAAAGCGGGAGTGTGTGGAATTGCACGATTAGCGCTAATTCGTCAAGACAATATGGTGGCGGAATTAACATGAAAGTTGGAAAGTGGCGGATTGTAAATTGCACAATCTCCGGCAATTCCACGGGCATTGAAGGAGGGGGCCTCTACGCATCCCCAAATCAGCCGTCCGTGGTTATCAGCAATTGCTGCGTTGTATCCAATTTATCCGGATGCAGCGCCGGCGGAATTAAAATGAATAATTACACGGAATGCTATAATAGCGTTATCATGGGCAATACGGCCAATAATGATTGTGGTGGCGGTATTCGTATGGGTGGAGCTTGCGTGCTCAGAAACTGTTTGATTGCTGATAATCTTCATACGGTTGGCGGTGGCGGCGGCGGAATCGATGCTGCCGGTAGTGGCAGTTTAATTCAAAACTGCACGATTGTCAGTAATCGTACTGTTCAAAGTGGAGGTGGAATCACACTTGGGATTTGGTACGCGGCGAGTTTGACAATCGAAAACACCATAATATGGGGCAATCGCGAAGGCGCAGACGGAAGCGGAGCTTCTTCTAACTTGTACATTGGACAAGGCCCGAACACATTCACCAACTGCTGCACCTCGCCGAGAATTGTCAGCGCTTATGCCACCGAGGTCAATACCATCACCAACGATCCGCGGTTTGTGAGTGTCACTGCTGCTGATTTCCGCCTGCAATCGGATTCGCCCTGCATCAATGCCGGGGTGAACCGGGACTGGATGGAGGGCGGGTGGGATGCTTACGGTAATCGGCGCATTGATAATTTCCGCAGAACCGTTGATATCGGCGCCTACGAATACCTTAGTAAAGGCACAGTGTTCGGCTTCCAATAAGGTTAGACGCCATGCACATTATTGGCGGATGGAATAAAGATATTCATTTTGCATCGCGTCAGTTTGGCGCATCCGTAAACAACAATAATCTGCCTTAGGCCGGCTAAATTAGGAAGTTATACATGGCTACGCGACAGAATTCACCAGCAAAGATCAGAGTCATGCACTTCACATTCTGCCTTGCGGCCCTCTTGTGCCTCCAACTGTTGTCTTCCTGTACCGTTGATAAACATGCCACGGCCGGCCCTGGTTTTCCTCAGCCGGGCTCTGCAATTTTATCGATTTCTTTCGATCCGGCGCCTCGCGGCATTGCGGTTCAAACCGCTCCCGGCAAAACCGGCCTGGCCGCGGTGATTACGGACAAACCCCTGCTCTTTGCCTTGCCCGCGGAGTTCAATCCGGAAGCCAGCGCCATCGAGATGTGGATCCGGCCGGACTTCGCCAGTGCGGACAACGCCTACCACCGTTTTTTTGACATTCGCGGCGATGGGAAGACAAGCATCTCCATGTACAAGAGCGGCGCGGGTGGCGGCAACGGGCTGTTCATGGTCCTCTGCGACCGGAACGGTGTCAGGTTCGAGGCCGGGGCGAACGAAGGCCGGGACTATTCCTGGAAGCCGGGCGAGTGGCACCACCTGGCCGGAAGCTGGGATAGCGCCGGCGGTTTCGTGTCCTTGTTCTTTGACGGGCGCGAAGTGGCCCCGCGGCGCGGGACGCCGTTCAGCCTGGGCACCATGCAGCCCATCATGTCCGTCGGGGCGAACCTGTGGAACGGCGAGGTCTGCCCGGGACTCATCGACGAGATCCGGCTCTACCGCGAACCGGCCACTTTGGGAACGTTGGTGCGCACCGGCACCGCGGCGGCCGACCAAAGCCCCTGGAAACTGATTGACGGCGACACGGGCCAATCCGACGCGTGGTCCGGAACCGGTAGCTCTAATTTTGTCGAGGTCGTCCTCCCACGCCCTGTGCAACTGGCGATGGTGCGGGTTTACCCAGGTGCTCTCGCCTACTGGGAGATGCCCAGCACAGAGTGCTCACCGCGCCAGATCGAAGTTCAGGGATGGATTGGCAACCGGTGGCAGACCCTCGGCGCGGCCGTGCCCGTGCCGCGGTACGACGGCAAGCCGGGTCCCTTCTACGTCGTGGCACAGTTCAAACCCCGGCAGGTCAGCCGGTTCCGGGTTGTAATGCCTTCGACCTATGACGAGGGGCGGCGTGTCGGGCGTGCGGACAGCGCACCGCTGCCGACGGCAGAGCGCGAACTGGTTGTCCGCGAAATTGAGTGGCTGACCGCGGAGCAACTGGCGGACAACAATAGGCAGCTTCGCCAGTTGCAATCACGGTTGCAGGACGAACTGGCAATGTGGACCAAAAGGTTTGCGGTGCAGACCCCGTCGCCGCTTGACCGGGCTGTCCGGGACCTGTATGGCGCCCAACTCGCGCAGTTCACCGAGCGGCTGGCAAAACTGCCGGCGGGCGGTGCGCAGGAACTCAGCGAGTTCGAGACGGAATGGAACCAGGTTGGGCAGTGGCTGACTCCCTGGCATGCGTGCGCAGTCCGCAACGGCAGCCAGACGGTCATCCCGGGGATGAACGATAAATCGGTTGGAGAACTGCTGCTTTCCGTGGACCCTGGCGCCACGCCGCACCAGTCGTATCCGGCCAAGGTGCATCTTGACCTGCGCCTTGCCGAGAGCGTCTTCGGACACCCGGTCAACCCTTACGAAATGCAGGTCGTGGAGGTGGACGCAAAGGGGATTCTTTTGCCTCAGCAGTCCGGCGCTGACGGAGTACGCCGATTCCTTTGCAATTCCCGGTTCGACCGCCTCGATCCGAAACGTGGTGTCCTGGCCTGGACAATGCGGGACCGCAGTGCCCGGCAGTTTGTCGTGCGCTTCCTGCCGCCGCCGGAACGCCCGCCCGAGAAAGGCATGTGCACGCTCGGCGACGGCGACCACTTCTACTTCGATAATGTGGCCAACGATTCCCTGCCGGCGGATCTCTATACCTGTACGTTCCTCGACTGGAATGGCGACGGCAGGCAGGATGCGGTTGCCGGCCGCTGGACCGACTATTGCCACGTGTGCTTGAACATAGGGACAACCAACAAACCGCAGTTCTCGGAACGCGAGCATTGGCTCGTGCGCGATACCACCGGCCTGCCGATCGCCGCCGCAACAGACCGTCACGGCACTGCTTTTTCCATGGCCAGCCCAATCGACTTCGATGGTGACGGCCGCGTGGACATTTTCCTGCGCGGGTACTTACGTGAGGGATACATGTTCTATCGCAACCTCGGCCCGGTGACGTTTCCGGTCATGGCGCCGAGTCGCATTCCGCGCGGCCTGCCCAAGGGCAAGGGTATGGCCGCCTTCGGTGACGTGAACGGCGATGGGATTGCCGATGCCATCGTGGTGGTGTCCGGCAAGGATTCCGAGCGGCTGAGCCTGCACGAAGGCACGGGGTTGGATCCGGACGGAACTCCGGTCTTCAAACCGGGCCGGGTGCTCGATGCCGCCATTGTCCGGAATCCTGACGTTGAGCGTGAAGGCAGGATGACGACTCTGGCGCTTGCCGACCTTGACGCGGACGGCGACCTGGACCTGACCGTCTGCGTGCCGCCACACGTCTGGCTGTATGAGAACACCGGCGACAAGACGCATTTCATTCTGGCGCCGGGCCGTCAGCTCAAGATTGGCGACGAGCCACTGGACGTCGGGTTCTACTTTCCATCCATATCCTGGTCAGACTATGACGGCGATGGCGACTTGGACATGGTACTCGCGCCCGGGTGCAGAGTCTATCTCAACGAAGGCGACCGGCATCATCTCAAACTCGGCCGGTCCTTGTGCCCGTCATTGGCCCAGCAACAGGTGATGCCGCGCAGCAACCTGCGTGCGCAGGCTATGGTTGACTGGGATGGCGATGGCGACTTGGACCACCTCTTGCCCGCCGCCTACTGTCCCGATCTCGAAGTGGCGGTCTGGCAGGACGGGCTCTTCCGCGAGACCAAAACCATTCCCGTGGACCCGAACCGGTTGGACTGGTACGGCTGCCCTGACCCCATCGAGTACAGAGCCCTCTATGCCGGCGTCGTGCCGGTTGACTGGGACGGCGATGGCGACCTCGATCTGATTATGAACTCCGAGCATGGCTGGCGGTTCGGATACCTGCACTATTACGAGAACCTGGGCGGGAATCGGTTTGCGCCGGAAGTGGAATTGCGGCCGGGTGGCGGGACGTGCGACCACGTACAGTTTGTCCCGGGCAAGACCGACCAGGGTGCCCTGATCAACGACAAAACGTTTTTGGATTACCTCTCGTACCGCACCGCGGGCGCATTTGCACCGGCCGGCGGCAAGATCCAGTTCTGGTTCAAGCCGGAGTGGCCGGCGGCTGGCGAGAACCGGGAGCACTATTTCTTCCATACCGCGCCCACTCCGGGAGCAAGCGGGGTTGCGGACGATGCCCTGATGCGCTATTACCAGGGAAACCTGTCCGATCTCAAGGTCCCGGCTCCATTTGCATTGTTCGTGACTGCCCAGGGCCAACTTTGCTTCCAGGCCGAAGAGCGCCGCCTTGAGGCGCCAACGCGGGCATGGGACAACCGCGCGTGGTACCGAATCGAAGCGGCGTGGGGAACAAACGGGATGACGCTCGCCGTTGACGGCAAGACACTCGCATCCAGTCCGGAGCCTGTCCGGAACGTGCCGGTCGGCACGCGTATGCACATCGGCAGCCGTGCCTGGATGGGAGTACAGCGGGAACGCGAATACCCCAGCCGGTGGGCAGACCATCCGACTGGTTTTTCGTCGCCCGCAGGGGGCGTGCTGGACGAATTCGAGATCCAGGATGCCGCGGGAAAAGCGCTGTTCACCCTTGCCTTTGACGGGAATGCGAACAGCGTGCAGGGTGTCTCCGGCAACCGGCTCAAGGTCGGCTACCGCTGCACGCCGGGTATTGCGGACATGAACGGGGACGGACTGCTCGATATGGTCATGCTGATCGCCGACGGCGGAAGGGGAAATGGTGGCGAGCCCGAATACGAAACGTGGAGAGAGGGCTGCCTCGTTCTTTTCCCGAATGTCGGCACGAAGACACGGCCACAACTGGGCCAAAGCGTCACGCTCATGCACAAGGACGGCAGTGCATTCCGGTGCCAAGCACGAACCATGGTCACACTGGTCGACTGGGACGAGGACGGGCTTATCGACATCATCACGTCGTCAAATAATAGTGGGTTTAGATATAATTCAACCGTGGACTTTTTCCGGAACGTGGGCACGCGTACCAATCCGGTCTTCGCGGCGCGCCAGCCGATGAACAAGCTGAACGATATGCTGGACGCGTCCCACGACGTCAAGCTCAATGCCGTGGACCTGAACGGCGACGGGCATCTCGACCTGGTCACCTCCACCGATCCTGGCAAATGCGTGTTCTACCGGTCGTTCCTGGAAGAAGCGCCGGTCAAGGTGGCAATTGCGGAAATCCGGGAGTGATACGTACACATAGGAGCCGATGGCAAAAAAGGGCGACTTTAAGGCGTTCCTCACGGACGGATTGACGTTGCCAGGATCGAATATCAGCAATGATCTCATCTCTCCAGTTGGCCAAGTTGTGCGGGGTATCGCAGGGCACGGTGGACCGGGCCCTGCATACCCGTCTGGGGATCAATACGGCCACACAGGAAAAAATACTTAAAATAGCAAAGCACCATGGATATAAACCCAATCCCGCCGCACGGGAATTACTGGGCGGCAAGCGCACGCTGGTGGGCGCGCTGGCGCCGGCAAAGGGCAGTGTATTTTTCATGGACCTGATGAACGCGATTCGGCAGGTTCTAATCCGCGAGCGGTTCCGGTTTTATCTTTATTCATTCTCTGATGAGACCGATTTTTTCGAGGCCATGGACGATTTCGCCGCGCGGCGCTGTGCGGCCCTGGTGACCGTCCCACCGCGGGAAGGGCTCAAGCTGGCCACACGTCATACCACGAACCAGCCAATCATAACACTGCTTAGTCCCTGCCATGGTGCTTCGGTTTATTTTGTGGCACCCGACGAGGTGAACACTGGCCGGCAGGCCGTGGAATACCTGTGGCGCAAGGGGCATCGCCGCATCCTGCATTTAACCTATCATCGGGAAGCCACCGGAATCCATGATCGCGCCGAAGGCTACCGTCAGGCCATGCGCCGGCGGAACGCCGCCCCGGATGTTCGGAAAGTGGCGGATAACCTTGCCATCATGCGTGCCATCCGCGCTTATCGGCCGAGCGCCGTTTTTTGTCACAACGATTGGCTGGCCTTGAAAACGATCCGCGCTTTGAACCAGGCGGGCTTGCGGGTTCCGGAAGATATCTCCGTGCTCGGGGTGGACAACAGCCCCACGTTTGCCGATCTGTGTCCGGATATCAGCACTCTGCAATATCCCATGACCGCCGTGGCCGAACGCTGTCTGGCCATCATCCAGGGCGGCTTCGCCCAAAGCGGCTTCGCCGCCAGACCGGTCGGCCGCTTTGAGATCGTGGAACGCCAGACCGTTGGAAGGGTGCACCCGAGAGGAGTTGAACCTCCACGGCCGTGAGGCCACTAGAACCTGAATCTAGCGTGTATGCCAATTTCACCACGGGTGCGTAAAACGCGAATACCATACCATGCATTGAACCCGTGTCAATAGTCCGATCAGGTACTCACTCCCCACCCTTCGCGCCTCTGCATACCATGAACGGTCTTAGAGACCCGGCTCGACGGCAACGACCCGCACACGCACGGGTTCCTCCTCCAGGAACGAGCGGTAGAAGACGCTCGTGCCCGGGTCGGTGGAGGTGACCAGAACTTCCTCGCCGTTGCCGTTCAGGTCCACGGCCTCCAGCTTGACATCGTGATGGGCGTTCAGCAGGCTGTTGAGCCGGTCCATGGGCTGGCGCGGACCGAAGACCGGCGCGGTCTTCGTTCCGGTATTCATGAAAAGGTCCACGGCTCGATTAAACTCCGCCATCTCGTAATTTTCCGTGGAGAAGATCAGGTCAATGCGTCCATCCCGGTCCCAATCCACCGGCGTGATCTTGGTGCGGATGTGACAACGGAAAGGCGTCCCGTCGGTATGCTTCAGGGGGATGCCTTCGCCCCAGCGGGGTTTGGCGGCCGTCCCGACGTTCGGGAACAGAACCAGCACGCCGTCTCCCCAATTGCGGTGCTCCGGTTTAGTCCCGCGGTTGCGGCGGCCATCGCTGATCATGGCCACCATGTCAATCAACCCGTCCCCGTTGAAATCGGCAAAGCCGGGAGTGCACCGGTACCCCAACTTGGTACGGTTCCCGGATTGGCCCTGAGCGGAGTCGGCATTCCCGTTGAAGGCGAGCGTGAACAGCGCCTGCCCCTTCGCGTCACGGATTTCGAAATCGTCCAGCACACCGTCGGCGGGCGACGAAAAATCGGTCGGATGCAATATCCAGCGGCCCGGGTGTTCGCGCTCGCGCTGAACCCCCATCCACGCGCGGCTGCCCACCCACATGCGGCGGCCAACCGGCACGGCAGTTACCGGCTCAGTAGACTCAGCCAAGCGCCGGCCATCCACCTCTACCAAACAACCTTCCTTACCCCAGCGCGTCTCCACGCGATGCCAGGAACCAGTTTTCCAATCCAGCACGGGGGTTTCGGCACCCGTCTTGCCCATCTGCAAGCACAGGGTCCCGGCCTTTGTCTTGAACAGCGCGAAGGGTTTGGGCAGAACAAGATCGGACTTGATGTCCGTATA
Organism: Kiritimatiellota bacterium; assembly: GCA_026398415.1. GTDB lineage: Bacteria > Verrucomicrobiota > Kiritimatiellia > JAAZAB01 > JAAZAB01 > VSJD01. The sequence continues at coordinate 104,025 of JAPLSY010000084.1, forward strand.
GTAATGTTCCAAATCCCGGGCGCTGATGCCTGCCGCCGCGGGCGTGGGCGCGGTATAGAAGAAATAGTGCTCCTTGCCGTCGGCCGCATCCCAGTCGGGCTGGAACCAGAACGACAAGCTGCCCCCCGCGGGGTCCAGGCTGTCCTTGGTGTGGTAGGACAGGAAATCCAGGAAGGTCTGGGCGTCCACATGGGCGCCCTTGCCGTTCTTGCCCTCGACAAAACGCACGTAATCGCAGGTGGCCATGGGCCGCCATTCCACTTCCGGGGCAAACCCGTTCGTTCCCAGGTTCTCGTAATAGTGGATATAGCCGAACCGCCAGGAATGTTCCGAGGTCGCCGCCAAGTCCAGATCGCCGTCATTGTCGAAGTCCACCAGTTGGACATTCCCATACATCGCATAGTATTCGGGCGGATCGGGGCACCCGTACCAATCTTTCTTCTCGGGATCCACGTTGACGACGAAACTACGGCGGAAGAAGCCGTCCTGCCACTCATTCACCTCCAGGTCCGGGCAGGAAAATGCCATGAGCACGTGATCGAAGTCGCCGTCCTTGTCGAAGTCCACCATGTCAAAAGCCCGTAGTCCAGCCCGCTCCACGCGCCGCTGCTGTTTGAGCACCGGGCTGACCAACTGCCCCAGGCGCAGGGTCTTGGCATCTCCCTCGTTGAGGTACACCTGTACCCCGGTGGATTTGACCAGATCCAGGTCGCCGTCCCGGTCGTAGTCCGACCAGGTAATCGAGACGTAGAAATAACCCACGTCCAGCGGAACGCCCTTGCGCTCGACCCGCCGTCCCTCGGCAAACTTGGGCGCCTTCGGCGTGCCAATGTTCTCATAAAACCACACGTAGGGGGGAACCACGAGGAACACGTCCAGGTCGCCGTCCGCGTCGATGTCGGCGAGGGCCGGTGCGGGCTGGCAACTCGTCCGATCAGACGAGTCGGCGAGTGGCGAGGAAATCCCCAACGGCCGGGCATCCGCGAACCGGGGTGCCCCGTCCTTGCCCAGGCCGCGGCCGGGGTTAAGCCGGAGAGAACAGACATTGCTCGAGATGGAAGTGACCACGGCATCGGCCTGCCCGTCGCCGTCCAAGTCCCCGAAGGCCATCTTGCCGCACGCCAGGTTGACCGGCACGGTCGGGGCAGCCACTACGGGAAAATCGTTGGGACCCAGATTACGATAGAACAAAGGTCTGACGCCATGATAGCCGCCCATGAAAAGATCCACCCGTCCGTCACCATCGAAGTCCACCGGCTGCACGACCGAGAAGGCCTGACTATGATGGTCGGCCAAGGCCGCGATGGGGGCGCCGGTAACGTCGCGCACCAACCAGTGTTCGCGTTCGCTGAAGACCGGCTTATCCTTCGTGCCGATGTTTTTCCAGAAGTGGCAATAGTCGGTCCAGCATCCCGTGATGACATCCTGCCGGCCATCCCCATCCCAGTCCAGAAACGCCGCCGACCAGATATTCCCGGACAAGGTACCATCCTGGGCCGTATCAAAGTAGAAGCCATCCCCATCGCCCACCGTCATCATACCCTTTTCCGGCGGAGCATCGGGGCGCGGGCCGAACTCCACCACATAACGCGTGTACGACTGGTCCGGCATTGTCCAAATGAGGAATCCCCGGAGCGGGGAGATGCGCTCGAATCGGCTGGCGCATAGATTGCGCTCAGTACCCTTGCGATTGGGATGGATGTCGGCCAGGTGTTTGCCATCCGGTGCGAGGGCATAGACCTGCATGACATAGGGGTCCACGGGCCGGCCCCAGAGGGCCTCCAGTACGCGCAGATCCAGTGCGCACGATGCGGGGTAGGACTTGTGCGGGGTCTTGCCCGGGTCCACGCTGAGTTCCAGCCGGCCGACCGGCGAGCCAATGGCCGAAACTTCCACCTTGCCACGATGGTCAGCCATCAACAACCGCCAAGGCATCAGCCACGCTTTCCAGTCTTTCCCCCGGCCCGCCACCAACGGCCGCCAAGGATCTAACCATGCCTTCAGGTCTTCCCACCGGCGAGCCGTCTCGGCATACTGGTCTTCCGCCCCCGGCCGCGCCAAGGTCTCCACCTGATTGCCGAGTTGCCGTAATTCCTCGGCATACAGTGTCTTCAGGGTCCGGCCCGCAGCCGCCCCTCGCTCACCGCTGAGTGCCTGCCCCCACCAACGGATTTCCTGCCCAACGGTGCACTGCCACGCCTTCATCCGTACGCGGGCCGCGGCCACGTCGGCGACGCTGTACCACTGGATCTCCCGGATAGTTGCGACCCGGTCCTCCAAGGGTTCGTCGGGCGACCCGGGATGATCTATCCGGTAGCCCCCGTCATGCAACGCAGTAATGTACAGTCGAAAGCGCTTGAGGGTTACCGGTGGCACGTCCACCGTTACGAAGAACGGACCTGATCCGGTCGTGTATCGGGGCACCGACACCGGCGGAGCCAAATCGCGCCAAGCATCCTGGACCCAACCCTGTAAAGTGAATTCCTTAGGCGACCCCTCGGTGCTGGGTAAGGCCGCATAAGCCCGGTTGCCCGGATGAACCACCACGCGAGCCAATTCCACCGGCTCGGGCAACTCCACCTCCACCCATACCGGACAGCCAAAACCATCCCACACGCTGGCATCGCTGGTATCCCCGTCAATTACGCGTTGAACGTTTTCTACGGGATGCTTGGCCGTCTGCGAGGCCGAGGCTATCCCGGAAACCATCGCCCATCCGATCAGCGTCAATATTCCAATGAGCAGTCGTGTTTGCATCGGTCGTCTCCCCTCGCTTTGTTTTTAGAACAATGATACGCGCCTCACTGGTTCTGCAGGACGTCCAGCATGGCGGCAATGTTTTCAGGCTTGGCATCGCCGGGAATGGCATGCGCGGGCGCCGCAATGTAGCCGCCCGATTCGCCAACGACCTTCAGCAGTTCGCGGACTTCCTTCTTGACCTGCGCCACCGTCCCGAACGGCAAAAGGCGCTGGGTGCTGATCCCGCCGAAAAACGTGAGGTGCCGGCCGAATTGCTTTTTCATCGTCACAGGGTCCATGACTTCCGGCTGGAAGGGATTAAAGACATCCAACCCGGCTTCGATCAGGTCGGGGAACACTTCCTGGACCCTGCCGCAGGAATGAATGAAGACAAATTTTTTATGCGCCTTGACGGCCTGGTACATCTGCCTGATCCGCGGATAGATAAATTGACGCCAGAGTTCGGGTCCCATGATCAAGCCGGTCTGCTGACCCCAGTCGTCGCCGAATTCCATGGCGTCAATATCCAGGCGGCAGGTATTTTCGATCACGCGCAAGTTAAAGGCCAGGATCCGGTCCAGCAGGGTCTGGATAAAATCGGGATCAGTGACCATGGCCATGAGCACATTTTCCATGCCGGCCAGGGTCCAGGCCCGTTCGAACAGGCTGAACCCGAGATTGCCAACAACGAACCGTTCGCCTTTGCCGGCGGTCAGGGAGTCCCGGAGCGCCTGGTAACGCGAGGGATCTTCCGGGTCCGGCATGCGATACGTGCGCACATTGTCCGGCGTCACGCAGGTATTGCAGACCACGCCAATATCCTTATCCACGGAACGGTTCCACTGGACACCGAATTGGTCCTCCCAGATATCCGGCGCCGTTTCCCGCCACGCGTTGGCCGGCTCCATGCCGCACATCGTCAGGCAATTCTCCAGGGATTTCAGCCGGGCAACACCGGCGTAAGCCTGGAATCGCGCCAGGGCTTTTTGCGTAAAGTCAATATGGTAAGGGACCTGATCCGGTTGCTGATGCCGAAGGGTGGCCAAGACACGCTCGCGGTTGGTCATGATGCTGTTCCTTTAATAATAGCCCCGCCGGGTCAGGGCTTTTCATCCGACGACGGCTGCATAAACTGACCTACCATTCCACCCGTGCCCATTTTCTTTTTGGTCTTGTCCACGACGACTTTGTCTTCCACGGTTGTTGCCACCGGCGTCACCGGCGGCGGCACCGGCGCCGACACCACCGTCTCGGTCCCTTCCGGGACCGTGATTTGCCCATTGGGCTGTTGCGCCAGGCTGGCCCGGCCCCGGGCGCCCGTATAGGTCCTGGCAAACAACTGCACGCCGAATGGCGTAAAGGCCGTATGTACAAACCCCATGCCCATGGTTTGAAACAGAACGTGCACATTGCCGACCTCATCCACCTTAAACTCGACTGGCCGCACCCGGATGACGCGTCCCAGATTGAACAAGCCATACACGTTCTTATCGGCATCTTCGATCCGCAGATAAATATTCTCGATGCCGTCTTTCGGAAAATAGGAGAGGATATAGGTGCGCATAGCGTGCGCATCGCCGGGAACCCCGACCGTCAGGCGCTGGAATTCGAAACCGCTGACTACTTCCAGCGTCGTCTCCTGCGAGACATAGTGAGCGCCGTTCAGCTCCACATCGGCGCGTATTTTATACAGCCCCTGGCTCCGAATGGCATACAGGTGGGGCACATTGAATCCAAACGTGCGGACTTCGCCCGGCATAATCTTCACATCGCTCACCAGGGGGGCATCATCGCGCCGGGGAATGATCCGGCCACCGTCGTGTTCGACATCGAGCCAGAACCGGACCGGACCACGGATAGAATCCATCGTCAGCATCTGGCCGCTGTTGTTTTGAATTACGACCTTGGCAATGACATCTTCGTACAGGAGCGCCTTGGCCGACGGCAGCGTCAGGGTGATCGCAAGCTGGGCCGCTACCCAGGCCGGAAGGGCCATCAGACCGATCACCGCGCCAAGTCCCATTTTCCATTGCCGGTTGATTGTCATGGGCGTCTTTTTACTTTAACATACATCCTATCCACGGCCAACTTTTTCTTTACTTTAGTGCGCAATATCGGCAATATAACTGTCAAGAACAGATAAATCAATGTGAATATCCGACAATAGTCGGTCCAACAATGGCCGGCTTTCTTCGGATGGAACGGCGCGGCTGGCGCAGGCGAACGGACAGCCCATGAATTCGCAAAATCAGCAAGGCAATTCGGCCAAACCCTGGCTCATCGATCTTTTCAATCGCACGCCGGACATGATCATCGTCCTGGATAGCGCGGACATCATCCGGGACACCAATGCAGCCTTCCAAACTTTTTGCAAGCGGAGCGCCTCCGTTTTGCTGGGATGTAAAATAACCGAGTTCATCCCCGCCGAAAAGCACATCCAGTGGGCGCACGATCTTAACAAACTGGTCAGCGGGGAATGGACCAGTCTGGACGCCACCTTGATCAACGCTGAAAAACGCGCTGTGCCGTTTCATATCACCCATATCGCGCATAGCACCCATGCCGGGCAGTCTCTGGCAATTTTGCATCTTCAGGACGCCTCCGTCTATCAGAACGTGGAACGGGCCATGGTCGCGGCCCAGGGACAATGGGAACGCTCGTTCGACGCCATTGCCGACTACATGTGCCTGCTGGACCTATCCGGCCACATCCTGCGGGCCAATCAGGCCATGACCAAGCGCTTTGAGCCGCTATACGGCAATCTGGTCGGGTGCGATTATCGCAAAATCTTCGGCATAGCTGATGCACCGGCGAAAGGGCCTACCATGCCCCACGCGGTTGAGGCCTCGCCCTTTGTACTCCCGAAAATCGAATTACCGAACCTGAAAGGCTGGTTCACCGTCTCGTCCTTCCCCTTGAAGGACGAGCACGAAGCCATCACGGGCGTCGTGCTCATTGTCCGGGATATCACTGACCAGCACGCCACGGCTGAGGCCCTTAAAAAAGCCGAAGTGAATCAGCATCAGACTTCCAAGATGGAAGCCATCGGCCGGCTGGCTGGCGGCATCGCCCACGATTTCAACAACATGCTGACTTCCGTCCTGGGTTACAGCTCGCTCATGCTGAAAATGACCAAGCCGGACGATCCCCGGCATAATGACATCCATGAAATTATCCTGGCGGCGGAACGGGCCACGGCGCTCACCCGGCAACTGCTGGATTTCAGCCGCAACCAGGCCATCGAAACCAAGAACGTGAGCCTGAACGCCATCATCCAGAACATACAGGAATTCCTGGGACGCACACTCGGGGAAAAGATCAAGCTGAACATACGCCTGGACCCGAACCTGCGGAATATCAAGGCCGATGTTTCGCGGCTGGAGCAGGTGATCATTAACCTGGTCGTGAATGCCCGCGATGCCATGCCCAGCGGCGGCCAGCTGATGATTGAAACCGTCAACCGGAAACTCGACCAGAACTTCTGTACCATGCACCCCAGCATGGCGCCAGGCAATTATGTCGAGTTGGAGGTCAGCGATACAGGTTGCGGGATGCCGCCCAATGTTCTGGAGCACTTATTCGAGCCATTTTTTACGACCAAGGCCAAAGGCAAGGGCACGGGATTAGGGTTGACGACAACCTACGGTATTGTCAAGCAGTTCGGCGGCCACATTACGGTATATTCGGAAATCAGCCGGGGATCCACGTTCAAGCTTTATTTCCCAGAATCGCAAGAGGCGAACGAGGCGGGGTCGCCGGCCAAACAAGCATCCGTTCTCCTGCGCGGCAATGAAACGATCATGGTGGTCGATGATGAGGCCAATATCGTCACCATGATCAGCCAGATCCTGACCGAGTTGGGCTATCACGTCATTTCCGCCACCAGCCCCCGCAAGGCACTGACCCTCGGTGACCAGCATGCCCAGACAATTGACATGGTGCTCACCGATATTATCATGCCGGAGATCAACGGGCCTGACTTGGTCCGGATGCTGCGCAAGAAACGGCCGACCCTTAAAGCGTTGTATATGTCGGGTTATGCCAGCAATGCCGCCGAGCAAATCGGCGTGCTTAAACTCAACTCGGCCTTTCTGCAGAAACCGTTCAGTTCGGAAACCCTGTCCAATTCCATCAGAAAAGTCTTGGATGTGCCGGGAAAATAAGGCATGATAGAAGTCAGAAGTCAGAAGTCAGAAGTCAGAAGTCAGAAGGCTGAGGGCAAAGCAAGGAGTTCCATACCCGTGAAGTCAGATCGCGCGATGGTTTCGTTTATGGCCTCGGCGGCGCATGCCGGCCTTACGTTTGACGACGTCTCGCTGATTCCCCGCTATGCCGATTTCCTGCCGAAAGAGGCCGAGATCAGCAGCCGGTTCACCGCGCGTATTCCGGTCAATATCCCCTTCGTCAGCGCCTCCATGGATACCGTGACCGAGAGCAAGATGGCGATTGCCATGGCCATGTTAGGCGGTATTGGCATCATCCACAAGAACCTGGATATTACCCGGCAAGGCCGCGAGGTGGAAGCCGTCAAGCATCACCTGAACGGACTGATCCGCCACCCAATCACCTTCCGTGCCAGCGACACGCTCCAGCAAGTTAAGGCCCGCAAGGCTGAAAAAGGATACAGCTTCTCGGGGTTCCCCGTGCTGGACGAGAACGACCACGTCGTGGGCATCCTGACGGCGGCGGACTCTAAATTCGCCCATGATCCGGATGCGCGCGTGGCCGATATCATGACAACGGCCATCATCACCGCGCCGCCGGACACTTCGCTCCAGGACGCCTACACCATCATGAAGCGCAACAAGATCGGTAAACTCCCGCTGGTGGAAAACGGCCGCCTGGTGGGACTTTACAGTTTTTCGGATGTCAGCATCCTGATCGAAAATGCCCAACCGCTCTTCAACCGGGACGCCCGGCACCGCCTGCGGGTTGGTGCGGCCGTGGGCCCCAACGACCAGGAACGCGCGGAAGCATTGGCCGCCAAGGACGTGGATGTCATGGTTATCGATACGGCACACGGCCATAGCCAGGGCGTCATCGCCATGTGCCAATGGATCAAGCGCCGCTATCCGGAGATTGACGTGGTAGCAGGCAATATTGCCACGGGCGAGGCGGCCGCGGCCTTGCGCAAGGCCGGCGCCGATGCCGTGAAAGTGGGTATCGGGCCCGGTTCAATTTGCACGACGCGTGTGGTGGCCGGGGTCGGTATCCCGCAGATTTCAGCCATTTATGAATGCGCCCAAGCGCTGCGGGGTGAGATTCCGATCATCGCCGACGGCGGTATCCGGTATTCGGGCGATGTGCCCAAGGCCATTGCCGCCGGCGCGGACACGGTCATGATGGGCTCGACCCTCGCAGGCACCAACGAAAGCCCGGGCGAAAAAATCATCCATCAGGGCCGGCAATACGTGGTCTATCGCGGAATGGGAAGCCTGGCGGCCATGAAAACCGCCCTGGGCAGTCGCGAACGTTACGGCCAGGCCGATGCCCGGGAGGACGAGCTTATTCCCCAGGGCGTGGAAGGAATCGTGCCGTTCTCCGGCAGTCTTGAAAAAGTGCTCACGCAGTTCTGCGGCGGCCTGAGGGCGGGCTTAGGCTATTGCGGGTGCCGGACCATTGCCGACCTCCAACAGCGCGCCTGCTTCGTCCGCGTGTCGCCGGCCGGCGTCCGCGAGGCCCATGCCCATGATGTGAAAATAATCAAGGAAGCCCCCAACTACAGCGCCAACGCCTTGGAGTCGTGAGGGTATTGACGATTCCTAATTCCTCGTTCTTCGTTCGCAACCATTCGGATTGCAGGACCGAAGTATCGCGGTCTCGCCACGCTTAACAGGGCTTTGCCCCCACGAGACCTTTTGCCGTTCCGCTCAATCCCCGCAGGACAATCCACTTAAAACGATCTGCCCCTCCGTTCCTTGGCTGGGACATCTATTTTGAGCGGGGGCCAGCCGCAACCTGGATTTTGGCTGCCTTCCTGGCCAGCCACATTATCAGGATGAAGAGAGCAATTTCGATCAATACTGCTTCCCGCGTCAACCTCAGGTCGGGCAGTTTCTCAAGAGCTGTATTGAATAGGGGTATCGACCGGGCTAAACGCATGACGTTGCCGTGGAGGATCGGTGTTTTCCAGAAAGGAATTACAATATGAAAACATTTCGGTAAAAACCAAACCATGACCCAATCAAGGTCGGGCAACAAAGAGAAGGTAATGGCCAGCATGTGCTTTTTCCAGTAAACGACCAGCATCCAGTATGTTGTAATTGCAACCACTACTTGAAAAAAACACCAGAACGAATCATTAAACAATAAAAGATCACGCGGATCGTAGACGCTTATATCCAGGCCATCCAAAACACCATGCGCCCCATAACAGAGCGTTGCCACGATTAACATCCTCAGCCACGCGGGATGAATACGCCGGGCCGTATTGTCAATCAAGATTCCCGACGCGATATGGGTCGGATACTGCATGAATTTCCCACGTTTCAGCGCGGATTAGTCGCTGGGTCGTTTAGGCAGCTTGTTTTTAGTCGGGATCGCCAGCACCCCAAAGACGACCAATCCGCCGACACCTGCCGCAAGCCACAGGCCGTTTTGGGTCAAATGCGGTGTGCCTAATATCATTTTTGCCCAGGCGACGCCCGGTTGCAGGTCCAGCCAAGCCATTTCCGCCGGAGGCAATTTCCACTGAATGGCATAATAAGCCACATCTTCCCAGCCGGTGGCAAACAGGACGATTCCCGATACGGCCAAACGCCAATCCCGGCCGGCAATACCCAGCAGGACAAACATACTAATCCCAAACGGCAAAAACGCGACATGCCACCAGAAGACATGCGCCTTGAATCCGGGAACAAGCAAAACGCTGACCGGAACGGCATGTTGACGGATGAGCGGTTTATAGACGCATTCAAGGACAATTACATCCGCATACGCCAGCAACAGGATTCCCGCCGCAAGTAGTCCCGCCCGGCGGCACCATTGAATGGTCATTCCAGAATCCATGATGAACACCTTGCCCTGCCGCAGGGCAACGGGGCGGAGCGCAAGCGCCGTGGCGCGGCGGGCACAACCTGCGTTAGAACGCGCCGAAGAATATACTGGAGAAGGTGACGATCGGGGACGTTTCGCGAATTTCATCCACCGTGGCGCTGATATCGTTGATCAGCTGCTTGACCTCAAGGTAGAGGCTTTCGTCATTGACCAGCAGACCCAGCGTGCCTTCGCCGTGGTTGATCTTGTCGGTAATCTCATTCACGTTCGCCAGCGCGGCCCGGGCATCATTGTAGAGCGCGTCTTCATTGATGAGTTTGCCTATAGTCCCCTGCCCGGAATTGATTTTCCTGGTAATGTCCTTGAGGTCAGAGGCCACGTCCGACACCAGCGCCATAACGTCTTTGGGCGTTCGACCCTTGATAATCATGCCCGACGCCAGCCCTTCCAAGGCCGGGCTGCCTTCGCTGATCTGCATATAGCGCCCGCCCAGCACGGACGAAAAAACGATATCGATGACATAATCTTTCTTCAGGTGAATCGGCCGCTGGAGGGCCGCCACCACGCGTACGCCGTCGTCCTGGAGTATCATGGTCTTGACTTTGCCCACGGTCATGCCGCGCATCATCACGTTGTCGCCGTCGCGCAGGCCCATGACATCGGTAAAGACCACTTCGAAGGGATAAGTCTTCGTGAACACGTTTTCACGGCTGAGCACGATGGTAAACACGCACAGGCTCAGCAGCGCCACGAACATGAACGTCCCGACCAGCACTTCCATGCTCAATTCCCGCATTCTATTGCGTCTCATGATCAGTCCTTTCCCAAGCTCCCCGTTTAGTAATATATTGCGCATCCAGAAATCTTTTTACAATCTCATTTTGCGACCGGATGAAATCGGTCGGCCGTGAAATCTCGAGGATGCGCCCCTCGTAAATCATGGCAATCCGCGTACCGATGGCCAGCGCGCTGAATAGATCGTGCGTCACGACCACGCTGGTCACCTTCAGCTCCAGGCGCATCCGGTCAATCAACTGGTCAATGGCGCGCGAGGTAACCGGGTCCAACCCGGAGGTCGGCTCGTCATACAGGATGATCTCCGGGTTCATGACGATGGCGCGGGCCAAACCCACGCGCTTACGCATGCCGCCGGAAAGTTCCGACGGCATGGCGTCATGGACGCCTTCCAGGTTGACCTGGTGTAGTTTTTCCTCGACGCGCCTTTCGATTGCGGCGTTGCTCATATTCGTCTTCTCGCGCAGGGGCAAGGCCACGTTGTCAAACACGCTCATCCATTCCAGCAGGGCCGCGCCCTGGAACAGCATGCCGAACTTCTCCCGCAGGCGCACCAGGTCGGCGCCGGCGGCCGCGCTCATGAGCTCGTCGCCCACGTAAATTTTGCCGATGTCCGGCGTAAGCAGGCGGATCATGTGCTTCAAAGTGACGCTCTTGCCCGCGCCGGAAAAGCCGACAATCACGAAGGTCTCGCCACGCTCGACCTTGAAATTAACGGCATCCAGCACCTTGCGCTCGCCGAAATACTTGATGACATGTTCAAAACGGATCATTGGTAAAACAACCTCGTAATGATATACCCGACTACCAGGATGGACAGGAACGAAACAACCACGCTGCGGCGCGTGGCCCGGCCCACGCCCACCGCGCCCTCCGTGGTGGCAAAGCCCTGGTAACAGCAGATCGTCGTGATTATGATGCCAAACACGAAGGACTTGAGCAGGCCCACGTAAAGATCCTTGTTTTCCGCCCAGCGGGTCGCGTTGTCAATGTAGGCGGGGACCGACACCCCCAACTGGGTCGAGCCGACAATCGCGCCGCCAACCACCCCCAGCATGCAGGCGTAAAACGTCAGGATGGGCGTCATGATCATCATGGCCGCCAACTTGGGCATAACCAGGAACCGCACGGGAGAAATGGACATGACCTCCAAGGCCGCGATTTCTTCCGAGACAGTCATGGTCCCCAGTTCCGCCGCCATGGCCGAACCGACGCTGGCCGCCAAAATCAAGCCCGTCATAAAGGGGCCCATTTCGCGCAACATGGAGACCATGACCGCCAAGCCGATATTGACCTCCTGGCCATACTTGCGCAGTTCGAGCCCCATCTGCAGGGCCAGGATCATGCCGGTGAACATGGCCACCACCGAAATCACGCCCAGGCTCTTGATCCCGGTGACGTAGAGCTGTTGCAAGACCACCGGGCGGGAGCGCTTACTCAAGACAAACCGCAGACTGAGCACCGCTTCCCAGAGGATCAACAGCGCCCGGCCGGCGTTGCGGCAGTTCAGTAGGACGATCCGCCCCAATCTTCCGCGCGCGTTGATGGGCGGCGGCAAAAATTCAGGTTCATGCGTAATCATGGTTATTCCGAGTTACTAAAACTTCAGGAAGTACAATACCTGAATCGTTTTCTTTTCGCCAGCGCGTTCGTAGCCCACCAGCCCTTTCAGCAGGGACCAGCTGCCACCCGCTCCGCCGGCCGCGCGGTCAACCGCAAAGAGCGGAAACACCGAAATGTGCTTCGGGCCGTTTTCGGCCCGGCGCCAGCGGAACAAACCCCAAAGCAGTTCATCCTCTTTTACGTTCCCGCAGGACGCATGCGAATATAGCGTCCACAGCGCCGCGTAATTTCGATCGATGTACTCGTAATCCATAAAGGGAAACAGGCTGAGCACACGCAGCTGGAAGCGGTCGGGAGCGCTCTTGCTGGAAAACAGCGGCCAGACCTTGAGCGAGCGCGACACCATGTCCCACTGTCCCGGCGCTTCGCGCGACGGCTTGTGTTCGCTCGTATAATACAGGATCGGCATCAGCATGATCCGCGCGCGCTCCTCCAGCGTACTGTAACGCCGTGCCTGCCGGTAGAGCGGCCATAGGACAAAAGAGGAATCATTGCCCTCCATGGATTTGTGACCCCAAAGCGGCCAGAAATACAGTCGGTCCACCTCGCCGGAACTCCATTGGAACAACGGCCAGGGACAGTTCACTTCGCTTTTTTTCGTGCCCTTGGAAAAACGGGTCAAGGGCGGCACGACCATCCAGGTTTCCTGGTCGGTCAGCTTGAGATGCCCAACCAGCGGAAACAATATATAGCCGCTCCCGGAAGACTTCGGATAACCATATTTTACCGAAGACCAAAACGGCCAGAGAATAAAGCGCTTTTCGTAATCCATCCGGAACCGGGTGATCCCGTAAATGGGGAGGACGCGAAAACGGTCATGGCCCCCACCCCAGGTATAGGAGACAATCGGCCACAACCAGGAGCGCGTTTCGGTCTCATTGGTCCGGTTATACATCGTCAGCGGGAACAGCACAAACCACGTTTCATCCCAACCGAGGAAATCGCGAATAACGCCGCCAATCGGGACCACCGCCAGGTAGGGTTTGCCGTCCAGGCCGCGGCCCTGGAAGTAGAACGGGAAAAGACAGAACCGATAACGGCCGTCCGGGTCAGTCACATCATAATCGTTCCGATACAAGAGCACCATGAATTGCCACATGCGCTGTTTATCGATCTGCTTATTTACCCAGACCGGCCAAAGCATATCGGTCTCACTGCGCTTAAGGTCGGGATCATCAATCGAGCTGTAGAGCGGGTGCACCGCCCGGAACACATGTTCACCGGGCGCCTGGTTCCATTCCAGGAACGGCCCCAAAGCCCGCCAGCGCGAGTTACCGAACACGTCTGTATCGCTCGAGAACAGCGGCGCAAAATCCACATTTGCCGCGCCGGCAAGCATTGCCGTAAAAATAACGACCGGAAAAATCACGAGCCGCAGATAGCGCCCAAAGTTCATGGGGCAAGACTATACCACATCCCCGGTTTTTGACCATAGTAACGAATTAATTTTCTTTCATTCGGCGACAAGTTCCAGTATTTGATTAGCACTTTCAGCATACAGAACGGCGAAAAAACAGGAAAATCAGGCGGCGGAATCATGCAAAGGAAAACATCACACAAAGGTCACAAAGCACACAAAGACCGGATTCCAACATCATAAACTTTGCGTCTTGGTGCCTTTGTGTGAAAAATATCCGAATTCGACTCGCTGCCTGGAAAAACATCTCATGAATGACACTCTTCAACGGAAAGCCGACCTGGATACCCCATGCCTGGCGCTGGATCTGGATATCCTGGACCAGAACCTTCGGAAAATGCAGGCCCTGACACAACGCGCCGGCAAGCATCTGCGACCGCATGCCAAGACGCATAAATGCTCGACATTGGCCCGGCGCCAAATGGAGGCCGGCGCCATCGGCATCTGCACGGCCAAGGTATCGGAAGCCGAGGCCCTATGCCGGGCCGGCATCGCAAACATTCTTATTACCGGCCCCGTGGTGACGAAACAGAAAATCGCCCGGCTGGTGGCTTTGCGTGCCAAGGCGCCCGCCCTCATGGTGGTGGTAGATCACCCGGGCCCGATTGACCTGCTTAGCACCGCCCTGGGCGATCAAGGCTTAACCATGGATGTCCTGCTGGACGTGGATGTCGGATTGCATCGCACGGGCGTGCCACCGTCCATAGCAATCAACCTGGCCGATCATATTCTGGACCATAGCAATCTCCGCCTGCGGGGCATTCAGGCCTATGCCGGCCAGATGCAACATGTCCGTTCTTATAACGAGCGCAAAAACGGCTCGCATCAATGCCTGCAACCGGCAATTGGAATATTTCGCGCCTTGCAGGCCAAGGCGCCAACCTGCACGGTATTCAGCGCTTCCGGTACGGGTACATCCGATATTGACCTCGACATTCCCGAACTCACCGAATTACAGGCGGGATCTTATGTCTGCATGGATGCGGAATACCTGGCCATCGGATCGGCGGAAGACAACAGCCGCTTTACGGCCTTCGGCCCGGCCTTGCGCCTGCTCACGACGGTGGTCAGCGTCAACCAGGATGGATATGTCACCGTAGATGCGGGTTTGAAAGCACTCTATCGGGACGGCGCCGTTCCGCAAATAATCAATCCGGAATATGCCGGCCTGCGGTATGACTGGTTCGGCGATGAATACGGGCGCATCACCGGTTCCGGTTCTGTCGGGATGCCGCCACTGGGCACCGTCCTGGAACTGGTAACCTCGCATTGTGATCCGACGATCAATCTCTTCGACCGGTATTATGTAACGCAAGGATCCAAGATTGTAGATACCTGGAGCATTGATCTGCGCGGCTGCAGTCAATAATCCACTGGCCGCCGTTAGAATTGATGAACGCGGTCTTTGACGGCCTGGGTTTCCGCAGTCCCCACCCGACCGTGCGCATGCAGGGCGATATTATATAGCACACCGATCTCCAGCAGGGAAATGATCAGGCTGGAGCCGCCCGCGCTGATGAACGGCAGGGGCAATCCCTTGGTCGGCAGCAGACCGATGACCACCCCGATATTGATGACGGCCTGCAGGGTGATCATCAGGGTGATGCCAAACGCCAGTATCCGCCCGAACGTATCCGGCGCCCGCAGGCTGATCCGCAAGCCGCAGACAAAAAGCCCGGCAAACATCAGCACCACCGCCAGGGTGGCCGCGGCGCCCAATTCCTCGCCGATGATGGCGAAAATAAAATCAGTGTGCGCCTCCGGCAAATAGTAGTGCTTCTGGATACTGCCGCCCAGCCCCACGCCCATGGGGCCGCCGGCAATGAAGGCGTTGATTGCGCTTAGCAGTTGGAAGGAATAGGTCTGCGCATACTGTTCCGGATTTAAAAACGCCACGATCCGGTGCATGCGCACGGGATCGCGCATGACGGCCACCGCGAACCCGCAGAAGCCGATGACGGCGAACACGGCCAGATAGGCCGCCCGCGTCCCACCCGCGTACAGGATCGCCAGCCCCACCACGCCGCAGAGCAGAGCCGTGCCAAAATCGGGCTCGATGAAGACCAGGCCGGCCACCAGCCCAATAATGACCAGCGGCGCTACGGCGCCCCGCCAGAACTCGCGCACATGCCATTTCTCGCGCGCCAGCCACCACGCCAAACCCAGGATCAGCGAAAACTTGGCCAACTCCGAGGGCTGGACACTGAGCATCCCGAGATGGAACCAGCGCCGGCTGCCGCCAATCCTGGAGCCGATGCCGGGAACCAGCACCAGCGCCAGGAGAGCAACCGACGCCACGAGGCAAACCAGCGCCAGGGGACGCCAGCGATGGTAGTCAATTTTGCAGGCCAAACCGCCCACGATCACGGCCATCAGAAGCCACAACGCCTGGCGCTTGACGAAATAATTCGGATCATCGTAAAGCGCCACGGCCTTGATGCCACTGGTGCTGGCCAGCATAACGATGCCCAGGGCCAGCAGGAGCAGGACCAGAAGAATTAAAACGGTGGGGGTTTTCCACATTACCCGTCTCGGTCATCCGGGCACACTAAACGCGACCCGATTCGATCATTGCTTCAATTTCCTGATAATGTGCCGTGCGAGATGTTCTTTGATTTCGCGGTGACGCGGAATGGGCTGGCAAACGCCTGTCTGGAGATTTTGATACCAATCATGCCGTCCGCCGTGACGAATAAAAACGCAACCTGTCTTTTCAAGCTCACGAATCAGGTCATTTCTTTTCATGCGAGTTGCAATTCCCCAACGTGCTTAACATTGGGTATCGCATTACTTGTGAGATCGGCATAGATATCCTTGAGATTTTCCTGTAATTCCTCAAAGGTCTCGCCCTGGGTCTGGTAATCCGGATATTCTTCCAGATAACCAAGCCACATGTCATCATCCTGCCAATAAACATATCGAATGGAATCCATTTTTGTAGAACACTCAATAAATACGCCACAAGGAATTAATTGATTATGACCAAAGGCCCGCTTCAGGGAATCTTCAGCCGTTGCCCCACCTTAACCGTGCGATTGGCGCCAAGCTGATTGAGCTCGACGATTTCATCCACGGTCACCGCATACAGCTTGGCAACGGAATTGATATCCTCGTTCGGCTGAACAATGTGCGTAATGCCCGAATTGGCGATGGGCTTGGCAGGCACGGGCGCAGTGACCGGTGTCGCCGACGCGGCTGGTGCCGCCGGAGCAGGCTCTGCCGATGGTGCAGGTGCAGCAGCCGGTGCCGCCGACGCGGCCGGTGCCGCGGCTGGTGTAGCCGGCGCAGGCTCTGCCGATGGCGCGGGCGCAGCAGCTGGTGCCGCCGGTGCCGCCGGTGCGGCCGGTGCCGCCGGTGCGGCCGGTGCCGCCGGTGCGGCCGCAGAGGCAACCGTGGCTTCCGGAATGATCAGCTTCTGCCCGACTTTCAATTTGTCGCCCTGAAGTTTATTGGCTTCCCGCAAGGCACTGATTTTCGTGCCGCATTTCTTCGCAATCTTAGAAAGACTGTCGCCCTTCGCAACCACATACTCCTTACCGGCAACAGGCGCGGACACGGCTTCCGCTGTCGCAGGCGCCAACGACTCCGCCGGTGCGGCCACTTCGGCCGGAGCGGCAGTCTCAACTGCTTTGGCCTTTGCAGCGTGCTTGGCCGGCGCGGCCGACGCGGCTTTAATTTTCAGGTGTCCGGGCAGCATCAACTTCTGGCCGACGCGCAATTTATTTGGATCGGACAGCTTGTTCAGATCAGCAATCTCGCTCCGGGAAATTCCATACTGTTTGGCAATGCCCCCGATAGAGTCGCCGGACCGCACGACATATTCCGTCGTTTCCGTGGCCTTAGTTAATTCCCTGGACTCGGACTTGGCGACCGGCGCCTTTTCCACTTGTTTCGGCGGCGGGTAATTTACGGCTTCCTTGGTCGTGGGCGGCATGGGCGGAGTTGTCGCTGCCGGAGGCGGGGTACCCGTTCGGGACGTGGTGCCGCACCCCTGGATAAAGAACAAAGCCCCGAGGGCGGCGCAGTGCAACATAACAACAACGGTAATTAACAAAGCTGACGTTTTCATTACTCCTCCTATGATGTTCAATGAGACCTGTTGTTTCCGCCGGAGGCGGATCCGCCTCCGGCGGAAAATTCCTATGCCTTGAATAAACTACTTGCAAATATCCATCATCGCCCCGGCGGTGTCAAGTTTTTTTTCAACGGCTTTTTCAGCGGCCACCACAGCTTATGACAGCGCGCGAGTCGCGCTTATAAAACATTCGCCGCGTTCCTCAAAACTGCGAAACTGGTCGAAGCTGGCACAGGCGGGGGAAAGTAAAATCGTATCGCCCGGCCTGGCCTCCCGCCAAGCCTGCGCCACGGCCTGTGCCAGCGTTCCGCCCATCACGCAGGGCACCGTTCCGCGCCAGGCCGCAGCCATGGCTTCGGCCGCCCGGCCAATCAGGTAAACAGTCGCCACTTTTTCCGCCAGCAGTTCACGGGCCGGCTCATAGGATTCATGCTTGGGTAGCCCCCCGGCAATCAAACGGATCGGCCGTGGGGTCATGCACAGTGCCGCCAGCATGGCCGCCAGATTCGTGGCCTTGGAATCATTCACAAACCGAATGCCGCGCACCGCACCGACATTCTGCATGCGATGCGGCAGGGACTGGAAGACGCTCGCGGCCACCTCCAGAAAACGTCCCTCCACGCCGCAGGCCGAGAGCGCGGCGGCGGCCGCGGCGGCGGTCAGGCCCATGATCGCGTTAGCGAACAGCGTGCCACGTAATTCGATCCTTTCCCGGCCAAGCGAATTGTGAATCGCACCGGACTGATAAAAGAATTCTGCCGCCGGGCACACGCCCGTAGTCGGGCATACGCCCGCCGCAATCCAGCGATTGGGCGAACCGGCCAGGGAGCGAATCTCCGGCAGGATGTTCCGGTCCGTAATACCGGTATCCGCCGGCGTCATGCGCGTAAATAAGCGGGACTTGATCTGCCGGTAGGTTTGGAAATCCCCATGGCGGTCCAGATGATTCGGCGTCACGTTCAGCAAGACCCCCACGTCGGGACGGAAGGCCTGCACGGTTTCCAATTGGAAGGAACTGACTTCCAGCACCAGCCAGTCCAGTGAACGACGTTCTCCGACCACGGCGGAGACCGGCGGGCCGTAATTCCCGGCAATCGCCACCGAACAACCGGCTTGCGCCAGCGCTTCGGCGCACAGTTTAACGAGCGTGCTTTTACCATTCGAGCCGCTGATCGCCAACACCCGACAAGCGCAGCGGCTCCAGCCCAGTTCCAGTTCCGAAACCACCGGAATGCCCCGGGCCATAACGGACTTCACCGTGTCGGATGAGGTCGGAATGCCGGGACTGACAATGGCGATTTCGAAATCGCCCGGCGGCGGCGCCGTAACGCCCAGGCACACCTTGGCGCCCAGGGCCTGCAAAGTGGCAGCACACCGACGCAGGTCTTCCGAATCTCCGCGATCCATGACAACAACCTGCGTGCCCTCAGCCAGCAGGAGCCGGGCGGCGGCTTCCCCGCTGGCGGCAAGGCCGAGCACGAGGGCTGTTTGGTAATGTTGCATATAACTGTTTAGGCTGTAGGCTGAAGACTGTTAGCGTATTTCAGAAAAACTGACACCCTTTTGCGCAGATCTTCTGGTAGGGCGAATCCGTCGGCTGACGGATGAACTGTCCTTTGTTTCACGGCTCAGCCTGAGGTTTACCCACCTTTGGCGGCGCCTTAGGCGACCAGGGCTTTGCCCTACCTACAGGCTAACAGCCTACAGCCTGTCCACCTTGTGAATAGTTACGCGACTCATAGATCAGCGGATTTTCAGCAGGAGGACACCGATGAGCGCAAAAATGATGGAAATGATCCAGAACCGGATTGTCACTTGCGTTTCGCTCCAAGGCGCTTTCTTCAACTCGAAGTGATGATGAATCGGGGAACACACAAAAATACGACGGCGTTTCCATTTAAAGAAACCCACCTGCAGGATAACGCTTAAGGCTTCCAGTACGAACACACCGCCGACGATAACCAGCGTCAGCTCCTGCTTGATCATCACAGCCACACAGCCAATGGCGCCGCCCAGCGCCAGACTGCCGGTATCACCCATAAAAACAAGAGCCGGATGGCAGTTAAACCAGAGGAAGCCGAGGCAGGCGCCCAGCATGCATCCGCAGAAGACGGCCAACTCACCCGCTTCAGGCACATTAGGAACCTGCAGGTACGCCGCAAGCACGGCATGTCCGGCCACGTAAGCCATAAGCATGTATGCCAGCGTCACGGAACCGGCACAGCCGATGGCCAGTCCATCCAGGCCGTCGGTCAGGTTAACGGCATTGCTGGCGCCGATCACGACCAGGGCCACAAACAGAAAAACGCATGCCAGGCACATTTCCGGAATCAACGGCGCTTTGAAAAAGGGCACCATCAACTGGCGCACATGATCGCGGGTGGCCGGCAGGACCAGCAGAACCCCTGTAAGGAGCACCACCCAGAGCGCCTGTAACAGCAGCTTGGTCCGGGCGCGCAATCCTTTCGAATCCCGCTTAACCGTCTTGATATAGTCGTCGGCAAACCCGATGGCGCCCATCGCGCACAAGGTCAGCAGGGCCAGCCAGAGAATGGCGCTGGTAAGCACGGCCCAGAGCAGGCAGGCGCCAACGATTGACAGGATAATAAGCAGGCCGCCCATGGTTGGGGTATTTTTTTTCTTTTCGCCGCGCAGGGTATCGAGTGCGGGCAGGTCTTCCTTATAGCGGTCACAGCCACAATAGTGGTCGCCGCCGCACAGGCGCGTCAGCCGGCGGATGACCCAGGGTCCCAACACCAGGCTGATCAGGAACGCCGTGCCGGCGCCGGCCACAATCCGGACAGTAATGTATTGAAAAACGCGGAAATAGGAAATGTCGTCCGAAAGTAAATGGAGGTAATAAAGCATAACTATCTTAATATTAAACCGTTATACGATTGACGGTCTTCATTCATTTGGTGTAAGAATGACTATTCGAACACCCAATATCCAACAAGGAATGGCCAATTTCCAAATGAATGAGTCTGTATTCCGTTGGGTATTTGGGTGTTGAGTGTTGGTTATTGGATATTCAACTGCTCTTTTTTGATTCAAAGCACCCGTTCCTTCCACAACGCCAGTACCTTTTCCAAATGCTGGCCGCGGGAGGCTTTCACCAACACGGCATCGCCGGACTGCAGGCAGCGGCCCAGGACTTCGGCCGCCGCGGCATGGTCGTCACAGGGAAACACGCGCGCCGCGCTCACGCCGGCGTTCACGGCTGCGCGGGCGATAACCGCCCCCAGCGAACCGACCGTTATAATACCAGTCCATGGTCCCGGCGCAAGCGACTTCCCTAAGTCCCGGTGCCACTGTTCTTCCGAAGGCCCCAATTCCAGCATACCCGCCAGCACCAACCAGCGCCCTCCCGTAACCGGCAATTCCGCGAGCGGTAATTCCGCAAAGGTCCGCAAGGCGGCGACCATGCTCACGGGATTGGCGTTATAGGCATCATTAATAATAGTCACACCGGCCACGACCTGCCGTTCCCAGCGCATGGGCGGGGAACGATATTGCTCCAGCGCGGCCCGGATTTCCTCCCAGGCCAAACCATGCGCGCGGCCCACGGCCGCGGCAAACAGGGCATTGGCCGCGTGGTGCGCGCCCGGCAGGGGCGCCTGCAGGCGACAGATTTCGCCCGTCGCGCGTTCGCGGATTTCCATTTGGCCCTGCGCATCCGGAGGAAAACCTGTATAATCTGCCTTGCCGCTCAACGCCAGGGTAATGACCCGGTCCGGGGCGGCGGCGCGCAAAATTTCAAAATATGGTTCATCGCAACGCAGGACCGCCACACCCCCGGCAGGCAGGCTCTTGAGCAATGTGCTCTTCTCGGCGACAATCGCCTCCACGGACTTAAAAAATTCCAGGTGCACCGGGCCAATGGTCGTTACCAGGCCCCAATCGGGCTGGAGCATGCGGCAGAGCGGCGCCAGTTCCCCCGGATGGTTCGTGCCAAGCTCGAAGACGCCGACACGGTCTTCCGTTTCCATCGCCAGCATGCTCAACGGCAAGCCTATCTCGTTGTTCCAGTTGCCCCGCGTGCGGGCAACCCTCAGGCGCTGCGCCAGGACATCGGCCACCATTTCTTTTACCGTGGTCTTACCGACACTGCCTGTGACGGCCACGATTGCAACCTGGTTCCGGCGGCGGTAATTAGCGGCCATATCCCGCAGAGCCTGCGCGGTATCCGGTACGCGCAACAAAGGATGGTCCTCACACAGCTTGACACCCGTATTTTCACTGATCACGGCGCCGACCGCGCCCTGCGCAAAGGCCTCGCCGATAAAGCGGTGCCCATCGTATAATGGCCCGCGCAAAGCCACGAACAGGGCGCCACGGCCCAGCGTACGGCTATCGGTGGACACCCCCGCAATGGCGCCGGGCTGGCCAAAGCACCACTTTCCGCCGGTCCATTGCGCCACTTCCCGGGCATCGAAATTAGGCATGACTGATTCCCAGACTTTCCCGCACGACCTGCCGGTCGTCAAAGGGGATAACGGTATTGGCAAACTCCTGGTAGTTTTCATGGCCCTTGCCGGCGATCAGCACCACATCGCCCGCCTCCGCCAGGGAAAGCGCGCGGACGATGGCCTCGTGGCGGTCCTCGACGACTTCCACGTTGTCGCTTTGCCTGCATCCCGCGCGGATCTGGGCAATGATCTCGATCGGGTTTTCCTTGCGGGGATTATCGGACGTCAGCAGAACATAATCGGCCAGGCGCGTGGCCACGGCGCCCATGAGCGGCCGCTTTTTACAATCGCGATTACCGCCGCATCCGAAAACCACGATGAGCTTGCCCGGCGTGATCGCGCGCAATGTGGACAGCACGTTATGCAAGGCATCCTCCGTATGCGCATAATCCACGAACACCTGGAACCCGCCCGCAATTGAAATCTCCTCCAACCGACCGGGAACGGCCATCATCTGGGACACCACCCGGGCCGCGCGCGCCAGCGGCACACCGGCGACTCCCGCCGCGGCTAAGGCCGCCAGCGCGTTACTGACATTGTAATGGCCCAGGAGTTTCAGCTTGACCTGGGCTTCGCCCCAGGGACTATGCACGTCAAAGACACTGCCGGCGGATGTGATCTGCAGATTGACGGCGCGCACGGCGGCTTCCTGGCCGGTGGCATAAGTGATCAGGTCAGCCTCGAGCGGCACGTCCTGGACCAACTCACGGCCGTAAGGATCATCCAGGTTGACCACCGCCACCGGTTTTTTCCGACACCGGTTCAAACTCCGGAATAACAACGTCTTGGCTTGAAAATAATTTTCCTTCGTCGCATGGTAATCGAGGTGATCGTGCGTCAGGTTGGTAAATACGGCAATATCGAAATCAACACCCCCGACACGCTTCTGGATCAACGCGTGCGACGAGACCTCCATGACGGCACTCCGGCAACCGACATGCACCATCTGGGCCAGCATATCCTGCAGGTCAACGGATTCAGGGGTTGTACGGCTGGCCGGAATCGTGCGGTCGCCGATTTCGTAGGCCACCGTACCGATCAGACCAGTGCGGCGGCCGGCATCGGTAAAAATATCCCGCAACATAAATGCCGTGGTGGTTTTGCCATTGGTGCCCGTGATGCCAACCACCTGCAGACTAGCCGAGGGGTTATTATAAAACGCGGCGGCAAGCTCCGCCATGGCAGCCCGCGGATCGCTGACACGGATAAAGATCGCGGAACCGTGGCTGACCGGGGCGGCCTGGTCCGAGACCACGGCTGCGGCCCCCCGCGTCAACGCATCCTGGACAAAATGGTTTCCATCCTGGTGTTGGCCAGGCAGGGCAAAGAACATAAACCCCGGTTTGATCTTGCGCGAGTCATACGCCAAACCCTTGATATCCGGATCCCCTGACCCGCCGACCGCCAGCGGTTTGATGACTGTGAGCAGTGTGTTTAGTTTCATGATGGTCGCGCTTTTTCTCCGTTCTGAAGGCCCCGAAGCGGGGCAAATTTGCCGTTCTCTCGAACGGCCTCTACAACGATCTGCCTGCCCGAGCTCGGCCAGGGGTGTAGCCGCGGTTCGTTAGAACCGCTATGTTTTAAAATTCCTTAGCATTAAATCGGGCCCCGATCCGGATCGGGGCCACCTCAATTCACAACTTACAATCAAATTCCAAGGTTCGCATCCGGCCCGGGCCGACCGGCCACGGCGGCATCGCCCTGGGGTGGACACCTCCACTGGGGCGCAATATCCAGGTACCGCACGGATTGTTCGGCAATTTCCTTGAACACCGGCCCGGCCACGTACCCGCCGGTGCGCACATCGTTGCTGGGTTCATCCAAGACCACGATGATCGCGAGCTGAGGATCCTCGGCCGGAATAAATCCCATGAAGGAGGACATGTTCAGCGTATCGGAATAGCCACCCGGGATGGCCTTCTGGGCGGTGCCGGTTTTGCCGCCTACGTTATAGCCTTCGACCCGGGCACGGGTGCCCGTGCCGCCTTCTTCGGTGACACGGACCAGCAGACTTTTCATGAGCCGAGCCGTATCCGGGCGGATGGGCTGGCTGACGGCTACCGGCACCGACTGATATAGCACACGCCCATCCGTGTCCGTAACCTGTTGGATAATGTACGGCTTCATACGCACCCCATCGTTGGCAATGGCACAGAGCACCCCCAGCATTTGCAAAGCGGTAACCGCCACTTCATGGCCGATGGCAATCCGCGTCGTCGAAATGGCGGTCCATTTCGAGACGGGATACAGCAAGCCGGTCTCCTCGCCCGGCAATTCGATGCCGGTGCATTCGCCAATGCCAAATTGCTTTAAGTAGGCATATAGGCGCGCATTGCCCAGGAGCACGGCGATTTTGGCCGCGCCGATATTGCTGGATTTTTTGATGATATCGGCCACTGAAAGATTGCCATAGGGATGGAAATCGTGTAAGGGACGCCGCTGGTAAAACCAGGTGCCGTTTTCACAATCGAATATCTGGGCGGGCGTCACCAGTTTTTCATTCAGGGCAGCCGCCACGACGGTGACCTTGAACGTGGACCCCGGCTCGTAATTGTTGGCAATACAGCGATTGCGCATGGCATCCGGCGCCGTCGCCCGAAACGCACGCGGATCGAAAGTTGGGATATTGGCCATCGCCAGGATTTCGCCCGTGCGCACGCGCTCGACGATCGCCCAGGCCGCCGTAGCCCGCTGTTCGCGCACGGCAGTTTCCAACGCGCGCTCGACGATATACTGCACATACTGATCGATCGTCAGCGTGACATTGGCGCCGGGGCACGACTTTATTTCCAGCAGGCGGCGGTCGTACAGTTCGCGGCGGTGGCCGTCCCGCTCACTGACCAGCAACCCCGGCACACCCCGCAGATAACGGTCCCAGCGCTGTTCGATCCCGGCGCAGCCGTTACGCTCCGGTTCCAAGTTGACGTACCCGAGCACATGACACAGGCTGGCGCCGCGCGGATACGAGCGCATCATGATGTCCTGCAGGAACACGCCGGGCAATTTCGCGCGCAACAGGGCCTCGGCCTGATCGTCCTCAAGCACATGGCCGAACCCGGCGACATAGATAAACTGCCGCTCCGGCCGGTTAATCCGGTCCATGAGCACACGCGGCTCCACATTCAGGATCCGGCCGATGGTTTCGGCCACGGTCTGGACATTGCGGTTGCTGGCAATTTCGGCAGGACTGGCGCATAATTCTTTTTTTACCAGATCCAGGGCCAGCACGTTACCGTTACGATCCAGGATTTTTCCGCGACCCACCGCCAGCCTTTCCCGGAACTGACGCATGGCAGTGATCCGGGTGCCGCGATCCACACCGGGACCAAGGTGAAAATGCAGATAGACCAAGCGGGTGCTGACGCCGGCCAACGCCAGCATCATAAGTATAGCCAAACCGATCAGGCGGTTCCTATATCTCCGTTCAATCATTCGCAACGGACCTTAGAGGCTGCGAAAGCTGGGCCATCTGCCGGCTGTAGGGGGGCACATTTTCGGCGGCCAGTTCCGGTTCCTGCAGGCGGACCAGACGGCCTTCTTCCGGCCAAATCATGGCGACACGGTTCTGGGCAAGCGCCTTTTCGATATTGGACGGCGACTTCAGGGTTTCCCATTTCCACAATTCGTAATCATACCGTTTCTGGATTTCCGCGCGCTGTTGTTCCGAAAATTTAATCCGGCTACCCAGGGCCTGGCCGCGCGCATCGAGCCAGACGTACATGAGCATCAGGACCACAACGCCCATCAGTACCGCCGCCCAGGGTAATGCAATTACAAAGCCTTCGGTTCTTTTGCGCCGGTTATGCTTGGCCATGATTGAAGTCAATCCTTTCGATTACACGCAGTTTGGCTGATCGCGATCTCGGGTTCCGTAAAATTTCTTCAGCGGAAGCCGTTAACGGCTTCCGCGTAAGCCAGCGCACAAGCGGCTGGGTTCCTTCCCAGCGTTCGCCCCCGGCCGGCAGGGACATCCACCGGCCAATGTGCTCCTTCCCTATCCGTTTGACACAGCCGTCTTCCAGGCTGTGATAGCTCAGAACCGCCAGACGGCCCCCCGGTTTCAGCAAGTCGATGGCCGCCTCCAACCCCCCGGTCAGCGATTCCAACTCGCGGTTAACCGCCATTCGCAACGCCTGGAACGTGCGCGTGGCCGGATGAATCCGCCCATGCCGCGCCCCCAGTACGCGAACCACCAGGTCCGCAAGGCGCCCGGTGGTCTGGATCGCCCCCTGCCGACGTTCCCGCACAATTGCCCGTGCAATACGGCGCGCGGACGGCTCATCGCCCAGGGAACGAACGATCCCGGCCAAGGTCTCCTCGTCCAGCGAAGCAACCAAATGGGCGGCCGTTGTCGGCTGGCTCAGGTCCATGCGCATGTCCAAGGGCCCGTCCTGCATAAAGCTGAAACCACGTCCGGCCTGGTCCACCTGCATAGACGACATACCCAAATCGAGGAGCACACCGTCCACCGTCTGAAGACCATGCCGTTCGGCCAGAGATTTCAGATCGGCAAAATTCCCATGTTCAAAGCGACACTGTGCCGACCAGGCCGCCAAAGTTTCATGCGCCGTCGCGATGGCGCTTGCATCGCGATCCAGCGCCAGCAAAAAGCCGCGCGTACCTAAGCGTTCCAGAATCGCGCGAGCATGCCCCCCACCCCCCACGGTACCATCCACGTACGTGCCATCCGGCCGAATCGCCAGCAAGGCCAGGATTTCCTGCACCATGACCGGCGTATGCATGCGCGCCCTTTCTCCAGGCACCGGCCCGGCCCGCCGTCGTCCGGCATTAGCCGGGCTATGGCGGGCAGGCCGAAGCATCCTCAACGCAACGCAGCCATCGCCGGCATCGCGAGACGCATTTTGACTTTCATGACCTCAACATCGTAACAGGCCGAACAAAAGCCATGCGAATACACGATCTTCGTCTCGCTGGCTTGAAACGTGTATTGCCAGCCCTGGTCCGTCTTTTCACGACCGCAAACGCAACATTTCATGATGACTTTGTTACCGTTCATGACGCGCCAGCCTCCTTTGCCGGGAAGCCATTAAAACCAAAGCATAGCTACATAAGTAACGAAAATAATTTGCTGTTTGAAATCAGCGAAACCATCCGGCTGGCTGCGGAAGGCGCCGTTTCCTGCCGGCTCCGCGGTTCCAGACGCAGCCGACGCGAATCACCCAAGGGCAGGATCTGCATGGTGTCTCCGCATGCCGCAGGACAGGCGTTCACCACCAGGGCGTGGTTGCCAAAACGCAGCGAACGCGCGGCCAGACCGGTTGCCGGCAACTGAAACCATTTGTCCGTGCGGCTGGCCCGCAGGGCGCCATTCACTGCCAGAAAACCTGTCATGCTCATAATCGTTCGCTCCATTTGTTGCGCGGGCCGGCGATCCGGCCGCCGTTATATTATTTTAGAAATCCAAATATCGTACAGCTTCGTCCATGGTCGTCGCATCGATGGATTCGGTAGACTGCTTCCATAATTCCGGATCCCACAATTCGAACCGGTCCCAGGCGCCCACGAGTTTCACCTGGTCGGCAATTCTGGCGCAGGCCAGCAATTCGTCCTTAATGCGGATGCGGCCCTGGGAATCCCAGGCCACCAAGTCGGAACTGGAGGCCAAAATGCGCGCAAAGAGCCGCGCCTTTTTATCGCCAATACCGATCTTGCGGAATTTATCCAAGCGCTTCGCCATTTCACGGGCCGGATAAACGTAGAGGCATTTTTCGTTGTTGAGCCCGGGCAGGACATAGAGGCTTTTTGGGGCGCCCACTTCCGCGCGCCAGATGGCGGGTATGGTGAGGCGTTTTTTGGGATCCAGCGCATGCAGGAAACTGCTGGCAAATCCCCCACTGCCCAGCACCGGTTCCGGTCGTTCTATGGCATGCTGTTCCACTTATCCCCCTTTGTTTGACACTATTTGACACTTTAACCCACCAATTGTCAACAATTATTTTCAATTATTTTTCAGGGTAAATGCAGGCCGACCCAAAGCCCAAAAGGGGTTCACGGCCGAATGCCGGCAGTTTGTTTCTCTGGGTTATCATCAACAGGCTGATAACCGCCTGTTAATAACATGTCAAAAGACGGCAACAACCCGGATTGACAATAACAAGGGAGCATAATATGCTTCGACCAGCAACCATCGCATCGGGGAGCACTCTTCCGGGGGATTCATTCGAACGACAGAAGGGAGTGTTAATTGACCAATTTTTTACGATTGCCACGTCAGTTCTGGCGCATCAGTTGGCAACATGGTATTCACAAGGCCATTCTGCTGACGTTCGGTAAATTTGCCCGCCTGCGCGGTTTCCCGAAAATGGGTTTCGGACTCATGGAAAAATTCCCGCCGACCAAACCCTCCAACGCGGCGGCGTATTTGCCGTTGCTGAAGCTGCGGCCGCTCGTTTCCATCGTCATGCCGGTCTATAATTCGTCCTGGCTGGAGGAAGCCGTGGCAAGTGTTTTGGCGCAGAGTTACGAACGCTTCGAATTGATCCTGGTGGATGACCAATCCACCCAGCCACGCACACTCGCCGCGCTTTCCGAGGCTGGCGGCGATCCGCACGTTAAGCTGATCCGCAACGCGCGCAACCTGGGCATCAGCGGAGCCACCAATATCGGCATTGAAGCCAGCCGGGGCGATTATATCGCCTTCATGGACCACGACGACCTGTTGCATCCGGACGCGCTGGCCTACTTCGCGCGCTCCGTGAACGACGGCCATGACGAGGACGTTTTTTTTACCGACGAGGTCGTGATCAACAGCAAGAACGGCATCGTCGGGCAGATGCGCAAATGCCCGATCTCGCTCGACCTTCTGCTGTCGTGCAACGCCGTCCTGCATTTCGTCATCATGAAGCGAGCGGCGCTCCGGCAGATCGGCCCGCTGAATTCAGACTACGACGGCGCGCAGGATCACGACCTCATGCTGCGCGCCCTGGAGCACGGGCTCCGGTTTTATCACCTGCCGCTCATGCTCTACGCCTGGCGCGCCCACCATGCGGCCACCTCCAACGACATCCGTTCGTTCGACCGTCATTCCATGCCGGAATGGCCCAAGTCCTACCTCAACGGGAAAAAAGCCATTCAGGCGTATCTCGACCGCCACGCCATCCGGGCCACCGTAACCGACGATGCGTTTTATTGGTACCGGGTCAAGTACGCCCTGCCGGATACACGCGACGAGGTAGCGATCATCATCCCGTTCAAGGATCAAGCGGCCTACTTGCGGCGTCTGCTGGAAAGTTTAAAAAAAACAACCTTCGCCAATACCGTCGTGTACCTGGTGGATAACCGGTCCGACCAAGCGGAAACCAAGGCTTATCTGGCCGCCCTGCACCCGAGCCCGACCGGCCGGCTCCGCCTGTTGACGTTTGACGAGCCGTTTAATTACGCCCGTTTACATAACTGGGCGGCTGCTCAAATCCCCAACGAGCTCCTGTTATTTCTGAATAACGACGTGGAAATCCAGCGGGGCGACTGGCTGGAAGCAATGCTGGAGCATATTTACCGCAAGCAGATTGGCGCGGTAGGCTGTCGGCTCAGGTACCCGAACGGCGAGCTTCAGCATGGCGGCATGGTGTTCCGGCCCGACGTGTATTATTGCGCCATGAACCTCCATCGCGATGAAGGCTATTACACCAAGGTTCAGCGGGATGTCAGCGGCGTGACGGCCGCCTGCATGCTGATCCGCAAATCGGTGTTTCAGGCCGTGGGCGGTTTTGACGAAGTCCGGTTCCCGATCGCGTTCAATGATGCCGACCTTTGTTTGAAAATTATTCGCGCCGGCTACAAAATCATGTACACGCCCTTCGCCGAGTTGGTTCACCATCAATCGGCCTCCCGCGCGGAGCAGGAAGAGAGCTACGAAAAATGGGCCTTGTTCAGCCGCCACATCGGTCCGTCACCGATGATTGACCGGCATTACCGGTTGTCGTGAAATTCACGCCTGGAAGCGGCGCAGGATACGCTCCAGAACGCGGCGGCGGCGGGTGCCCGGCGGGAAATACGTGTCCATCAGGCGGCCGGTCTTCTGCACAAACTGCCAGCCGCGGCTGGTCTCCATCACGGAAATCACCTGGCGCAGGTGTTCGATCTCCACGTGATAGCCCCGTACGACCTGCCGCTGGTGCTCAATGGTTTCCAGGAGCGACGGCACGGAATGGGCATATTTGACGTAGCGGTCCTTGTAGCGATAACAACGCTCGCGACCGAAGACATGCGCCTGGAAAGTTTCGTCCATCTCCCGGTAGCGGCGGACCGTCTCCGGCAAAAGAGCAAAGCGTTCCAGCACCGCAGCCAGGGGCATCCAGGCCTCGAGACCGAACGCCTTGTTCTTCTCGTAAAAGTAAAACAGGCTCCGGAACAGGATAAACGAAACCGGCAGGCATCCCTCGAACACCCATTCATGGTCAACGAGATAATACCGGTCGCCGTCCACGAGAATATTTTCAAACACCAGGTCCACCAGGGCCGGCGTCAGAAATGGTCCCAGGCCTTCAAGCTCCGCCGGCGCTGCCAGCCCAAAGACTTGCCGCATGGCCTCCGTAAACACCGGCGCCGGGACCGTGGTAAATGCGTTGTTCAGTAACGCCAGGTAATCGGCAACGATACCCAGGAATCGCGCCTGGTCCCGCTCCCGGAAGGCGCTGACCAGCAGGGCATCCAGACTGCGGCCTGCCACGAAATCGAACCGCAGGGTTTGCTCGTCAATGATGGTAACTTCCGGCAACCGGAGGCGGTCGCCGTGCAGGCTGTGACGGATCGGCGCAGCCTGTTCGTGCAGGCGCTGGAGGTGCGGGACCGCGTCGGGAGCAAGCGCTTTTTTCAGGACAAACTTCCGGTCACGGTCCCGCCAGATCGAAGTTTCAATCTGAAACGGGGGCAGGCGATGACGATTATATTTGGCATACAGTAAGTCCATGGGGTGCATTATAGCACGACAAGAAAATAATTGGTAGTCCTGTTACTTCTTGTCGGATTCATGGCCGGATTCTAGGTTTGACAACCCGTTCCGATTTCCTTATGTTAGCGCTATCTTGCGGTATAATTTACGGGTAAATATTATGATTTTGCGGCAATTACTATGTAGTGTTTTGCTGACCCTTGGCCTGCAGGCGGGCGCCGGCGGCGCGGAAGTGCTGGTCGCGAAGGTGGATGGCGTCATCGGCCCCATTACGGCCAAGTTCATGATCGAAGCCATGGACCGTGCGGAACAACAAAAGGTCGAATGCGTGGTGTTTGAACTGGACACCCCCGGCGGCCTGGATGATTCCATGCGTACCATCATCAAGCGCATCATGTCGGCCAAATTACCGGTGGTGGTCTTCGTGGCGCCCCCCGGCTCGCGCGCGGCCTCGGCCGGCGCCTTTATTACCATGGCCGCGCACGTGGCGGCCATGTCACCCGGCACGGCCATCGGCGCCGCCCATCCCGTTTCCATCGGCCAATCGTTGCAGACGGACACCAACATGACGGCCAAGGTGGCCAACGATGCGGCGGCTTACATCCGCTCCATCGCCGAAAAGCGGGGACGCAACATTGAATGGGCCAATTCGGCCGTCAAGGAAAGCGTGTCGCTTTCGGAAACCGAAGCGTTGACGCACAAGGTAATTGACCTGGTGGCGCCGAGCACGGAAGCGTTGATGACCCTGCTGGATGGCCGCACCGTCAAGCTCAACGAAACCACCGTAACGTTGAAAACCAAGGGCGCCGTGTTGACGCGCTTCGAAATGAACTGGCGTGACGAACTGTTGCACGCCATCGCCAATCCCAACCTGGCTTATATCCTGTTAATGCTCGGTCTAATGGGCCTGTATTTCGAACTGGCGACCCCCGGCGCCATTCTGCCGGGAGTGGTAGGCGCCATTTCGCTTATTCTGTCCTTTTTTGCGTTTCAAACCTTGTCGGTAAATTACGCCGGAATTTTATTGATTGTACTGGCAGTTGTCCTGTTTATCGTGGATATTAAGGCCGCAACACACGGTGTGCTGACCGTTGGAGGGCTGGTGTCCATGATCATTGGATCGCTCATGTTGTTTAACCACAATCCCGACCCTGCCATGCGGGTATCGTTGCAGGTTATCATTCCGGTTGTGCTGATCACCGGCGCCTTTTTCGCGCTCGGCGCATGGTTGTCGCTAAAAGCCATGATCCGACGTCCGGTCTCGGGCGCCGAGGGCCTGATCGGCCGGGAAGGCGATGCCCGTACAGCGATTACCAGGGACGGAGGCACGGCCTTTGTAGACGGCACACATTGGAATGCCGTGGCCGACACGGAGATTCCATCCGGCCGCCACGTGAAGGTCATAGCCGTCAAGCAAATGACGTTGAAGGTGGAAGCGGTGTAGGCCGGACGACAGACGACAGCCCTGATCAGAAGGACGACGGAACGGAGAAGACGGCCTGCCCGCAGAAACCTTGGCGAAGGCGGGACGATGGATGTAGGAGTCGATCCCAGATCGGCGATTGTAAGAGAACAGAACATAGGCAAAGCGGAGAACAGAAATCAGAATCATTCTTCCCGACCTCTCGGAGAGTCGGGATGACTTCTGACTTCTAATTAACAGGAGGGTTCACACCATGGGTACGGGACTAATTGCGGTTATCGTCATAATCTTCTTTCTCGTCGTCAATACGATCAAAATCCTGAAGGAATATGAACGCGGGGTGGTCTTCCGCCTGGGCCGGTTTGTCGGCGTGCGCGGACCGGGACTGATCCTGCTGATTCCCATGTTCGAAAAAATGGTCAAGGTCACGCTCCGCACCGTAGCCATGGATGTGCCGCCGCAGGACGTGGTGACCAAGGACAACGTGTCGGTCAAAGTTAACGCGGTCATGTATTTCCAGGTTTTCGAACCGTCCAAGGCCATTATCGCCGTGGAGGACTATCTCTATGCCACTTCGCAGATGGGGCAGACGACGTTGCGTTCCATCCTGGGCGAGCACGAACTTGACGACCTGCTGTCCAACCGCGAGAAGATTAATCAGAAACTGCAAAAAGTCATTGACGAACGTACGGACCCCTGGGGCATCAAGGTCAGCGCGGTCGAGGTCAAGGATGTGGACCTGCCCGAAAACATGAAGCGCGCCATTGCCAAACAGGCCGAGGCCGAACGCGAACGCCGTGCCAAGGTCATTCATGCCGACGGCGAATTCCAGGCTTCCTCGAAATTGAAGGATGCCGCCGACATCATGGCCGTCCAGCCGGTTTCCGTGCAGTTGCGTTACCTGCAAACGCTCACGGAAATCGCCACCGAAAAGAATTCCACCATTGTCTTCCCGTTCCCGATCGAGCTCCTGCAGTATTTCTTGAAAAAGAACCCGAATCCGTAACAGCATACGGAATTGCGCCGGAGCTCGCCGGGCAGGTCTGCATGTCATACTTTAATTTTGCATCGCGCATCAAATCCAAGCGGATTTTACCGATCGTCGTCATTACTTGCCTGATCCTGTGCGGTGGCATCCTGACGGGCGCCCGGATCCACGGGTTTTCCTTCGCCTCCTGGCATTCCGCCATTGACGGCTCACCGCACCGCGAAGTGTTCTTTAGCAAGGTTAATCGCTACCGGACGGATGATTGGATTGTGATGTTGCCGCACATGCTGGCCCAGCGGGCCGACCAGCCGCCCTTTGCCGCTGAAAATCGGCTGATCGGCGACGGGCACTACAACATGCTGATCACCTGCGCGGCGCCGGCGCGCGATCCGATGGTGTTATTCCGTCCCCAGGTGTGGGGTTATTTCATTTCCGGCGATATCGGCATGGCGTTCCAGTGGTGGTTCTATGTGTTCGGCACCTGGATCGCCGTGTGGCTGGTCCTGCGCCGGTTGACGGGCAACGACGAATGGACTTCCGCATGCGGCGCTACGGCATTGCTTTTCTCGCCGTTTTTTCAGGCCTGGTCGCTCAACTGCACGCCGACGGTAATTTTCGCCTGCGGCACACTCTTTTCCCTGGCACAACTAAGGACGACCCGATCAACCTTTCAGCTTCTGCTGTCAGCCGTTCTCCTGGCCTGGTTCGGAATGGCGTTTTTATTGACCTTCAATTACCTGCCATATCTGGTCACCCTGTTTTACTGCATCGTCTTTGTTTTTACCGGGATGGCGGTCAGGGCCCATGGCCCCGGCCCTGCCGATAACCGGGAAGCGCCGCGACGCCATATTCATTGGCCCAGCAGGACTCGCTGGGCTTGCGCCCTGTTAGCCGTTCTCTGCATTCTCGGCCTGGGCGCGTACATGGCCGCGAGCAACTGGGAAACGATTGCCATCATTCGGAACAGCGATTACCCCGGCCAGCGTTTATCGTCCGGCGGCGATCAAACAATCTGGCATCTTTTTCGGGGTAATGTCCTCAGCATTAAACCGCCACCGGCATGGCGGGATTTCAATCCGTGTGAAGGCGCCGCTTTTTTTCTGGTTTTTCCGCTGGTAGTTGCCGCCCTGCTCCGGGACTGGTGGCGCACCCGCAAACCACCCCATGCCCTGCTCCTCGGGATTGCAGGTTACATTACCTTCCTGTTGTTCTGGAACCTGACCGGGTTTCCGGAACTATTGTCGCGCTGGACGCTGATGAATCGAGCGCCGCCCTTTCGGACGCTGATTGGACTGGGAATCGCGGATATTCTTTTATTGTCAGTTTATGTTTCCCACCGGCAACAATTGACTCCGGCATCCCATAAGGATTACGTTACGCCTTGGATCGTCAGCGCGCTCTGGATTACGTTTCATGTGGTGTTAGGAATCAAGTTTTCCAGGTACTTCCCGGATTATTCCATCAATACGGCGCTGATCGGCGGCCTTTTTGCGATGGCCCTGGCGCCCCTGCTCTACCTGGCGCCGCGCCTGGTCCTCCCGGCCATCATGCTCGCCGCTATCCTGACCACCTATGACGTTAATCCTCTGGCCCGCGGCGGCACGACCTTCATTCAGGAGAACCCGCTCTCCCAGAAAATCCGGACAATCGATCAGGAAACTAAAAATCAAGGCCACCAGCCGGTTTGGATTGCCTATGGCGACGCAGCATTGCCGAACCTGTTTCGCATGATCGGGTCGCGCGCGCTCAACGGCGTGCATGCCTATTCCCAGTTTGAACTGTGGAAAACGCTGGACCCGGAAGGCCAGTCCCGGCCGGTATATAACCGCTATGCCCATGTTGTCTTTGAAGTACCGCCCGTGCCGGACGATTTTAAAATCAATCTTGTTTATAATGATAACGTCGCCGTCGACCTGCACCCGGACAACCCGCGGTTTGCCGCCCTGAACGTGGATTACCTTCTTTGCCTGGACAATCAAGTTGAATCGCTTGACCGCGTAGCGAAGCTGAAAAAGATTTATTCCTACGCCGGCAGGCACATTTACCGGGTTGAGCACGCGCCATAGGGAAGGCTTCGGCGTTGACATGCCACCCCTTTTTGTATAACTGTGTAATCTTGAAGTTTGTTGCCAAATCAATCCCGTCGGAACCGCCGCATATGGACGATCAACAGTCAACACGTTGGATCTCCGAGTGGATGATCAAAGGCCATCGGCGTACGATAACGCTGATTGCGGCGCTGGCGTTGGCCGCACCAGCGGCGTTAGCCGCCGCGACCTGGATGCTTTACGGTTCGGCCTGTTCGGACTGGTGGTATGCCGATGATGCCGCTCACCTGTGGTTTGTGATGCGGCACGATCAAATCTGGCAGTACTTTGCAGTGCCGGAAGTCAGCCGGGCAGCCTCAGCCCATTTGGTGCCCTGGGTCTTCATGCTCTATCGGCTGATCTATGTTTGCTGCGGCATGGAACACCCGGGCACCGCGTATGCGTTGCAGTTGTTGTCCCTGTTTGCAGTGGCCTGGATGACCCGGGTCCTGTTGGGATTATGGGTCTGCACGGCTTGGGCCTGGTTGGGGGCGTTCCTTTTTCTGTTGGGCGCGCCCGTAATGCACGTGGCCCACGAGCTCATGACCGTCAATTATGTGCAAGGCCTGTTTTTCGCGCTCATCGCCGCCTATGGATTTGTGCGCGCCATCAGGAACCTGACCTGGTGGCCGGCGGTGGCCGGCGGGTTTTGTTACCTGCTTGCCGTCACGGCCAAAGAAATCTATGTGCCGCTGCCGATGCTTCTGCTGTTTCTGCCGGAGAACACATGGAAACAGCGCGGCCTGAAGGCTCTGCCGTTCTTAATCGTGCTGACGGCCTATGTGCCGTGGCGCTGGTTCATGCTGGACACGTTAGTCGGGGGCTATCAGTCGCAAACCTCCGGCCCGGGCATCGTCCCGGTCTGCCAGGCATTACGGCACGTTCCGGTCATGATCCTGGGCGCCGACGGTTTGGGTTGGGGCGTCATGATCGCCGGCTTGCTCGGCCTGATGTTGCTTGTCGGGTTGAGCTGGCGGAAGATTGTCTTTGGACTGGTTGGCCTGTGCGCATTGCTGGGGCCGCTGGTGCCCTTGACGCAATTTCCCGGCTTGGTCTCCCCGGGACGCTATCTGTTTGTGGTGTGGTGGGGTATGACGGCCGCATGTGTGCTGGTCATGGAACGGCTGAGTTGCGGTCGCCATTGGCGGGGCCATCGCTGGCAGGGCCATCGTTGGCTGGCATGGGTCGCGCTCGCGTTGTGGGTGGCGATCAGCCTGGCCGCCGGCCGTGAAATGCGGCGGGAACAGCGCCAATCTCAATCCTGGATCGACAGCTATGAAACCCAGGGACGGTTTTTGTGGGCCGCTGCGAGCGACCGGATTTTTCTGATCCGCCCACCCTTTCATGTTGCGCGCTTCGTGGCGGCCATTAAGCAGAAACTCGCCGGCGCGGGATCGGCGCCGATCGTCATCGATGACCAGGCCGATTTGGAAATCCAGACCCGCCTGGGCCTGGTGGCCGGTGCGGCGCGTTCCAATGCCACGGTCTGGGCGTACAACGAATCGGGGCGCCGGATGGAAGAGATCACGGGAGAATTCCGGCAACAGCAGGCTGAATCTCCCGCCCGGGTCCAGGAATCGGCCCTGCGGATTGACTTGCAGTTTGAGAGGCAGGCCATGCGCTGGCGGTTCGGTCCATACGAGCAAGGGAACTATCTGATGGTGCGCCTGGCCGAAGGCCGCATAATTGACCGGATTCACTTTTTACCGGAGGGTCAGCGGGACGCCACGGGCGGCGGCGTCTTTGACTTCTTTCTGCGCTACGACTCGCCCGAAGGCTGGACGACCTATTCGCCCGTGTTGCGGTTCGATCGCCAGCAGGGCGGCGTGGTATGGCGCCGGGATTGACGGCGGACGCAGTCTATTTAAATGATTACGAAGATTTTTCGACAGGATTAACAGGATTTACAGGATGATGAAAAACCGATCGGATAATCTGTCAAATTGCTGAACCTTAACAGATGACTTTGGATGTAATCAAACGCGTAACTTTATCCGGAGACGAAAAGCATGAAATCAGTAACTATCGTCATTCCCGTGTTGAATGAAGCAACCGCGATCGCCGCGAATATGCGTCAAATCATGGAGTCCGTAAAGTCGTTAGGCGCTACGGTTGATGCCCGGATTCTCGTGGTGGACGACGGCTCCCGCGACGACACGGTGCGCATCGTACAGCGTCTGGCGGAAACCGAGCCGACCGTCCAGGTGCTGGCCCTCACGCGGAACTTTGGGAAAGAGGCGGCCATCCACGCGGGCTTGGATCACGCATCGGGCGACGCCGTGATCGTCATGGACTGCGACCTGCAACATCCGCCGGCCTTGCTGCCCCGAATGATCCAGCTCTGGCGCGATGGTCTTGATGTTGTGGAGGCGTATAAAATCGATCGGGGCGGCGAGTCATGGCTCTCCGGACTTTTGGCCGGCGGGTTCTATGCGCTCTTCAACCGGCTGGCGGGATTCGATCTGCGGAATCATTCTGATTTCAAGTTGCTGGACCGCAAGGTTGTGGAAGCCTATTGCCGATTGCCGGAGCGGGAACGATTCTTCCGGGGCCTGATCACGTGGATGCACTTCCCCTCCGCGCGCATCCCGTTTGAGGTTCCGGAGCGGAGCGGCGGCGGCTCGGCGTGGTCCCGGCTGCGCCTGGTCAAATATTCATTGACCATCATTTCGTCCTTCTCCTCATTGCCGCTGCAGGTCGTGGGCTGGGCGGGCGCCTTGACGCTCTGCATCAGCCTGGTACTGGGCACAAAGGCGCTGTATGACAAGTTCATGGGCCACGCCATTGACGGATTTGCCACCGTCATTTTGCTGGTCCTGATTCTCGGCAGTATCATCATGCTCAGCATCGGCGTCGTGGGCAATTATATCGCCCGTATTTACGAGGAAGTCAAGCGCCGGCCAAGCTATCTCATTGACCTGCGCCGCAGTTCCGTTACGGAACGGCAGAGCGCCGACCGGGCCGGGGAGCCTGAATGAGTCTGTCCGGCAACATCCAACTGGAAACGGCGGATTGTCCATTATGCGGCGCCGGCAACGGCAAGCCCACGCGGTTCGACTTTACGCCCTATAAACTGGCGCGCTGCGCGGAATGCGGTTTGTATTTTTGCGCCACCCGCTTGAAGCCCGAGGATGTGGCCAAGCTTTATGCGCATCACGACTATTTTGAGGGACAGGGCTATGATTCGTATGCCGCGCAGGAACCGGCCTTGCGGCTGACCTTTCGCCGGTTTTTAAAAAAACTGAACGCAGCCTTTCCCCTGCAGGGCGCGCTACTCGAGATTGGTTGCGGTTATGGCTACCTGCTGGATGAAGCCCGGCCATATTTCCAGCAACGTGTCGGCACGGATTTTTCTCCCCAGGCAGTCAAGCAGGCCGCCACCTATGGAGCCAAAATCTATCAGGGCGATATTGACGGACTGCCCCGTGACGACCGCTATGATTGCATCATCCTGGCGCACGTTATCGAGCATGTCTATCGGCCGGTTCCGTTGTTGCGCGCCATCCGGGACAAATTAAAGGCGGGCGGCGTGGTGGCCGTGGCCACGCCAAATATCGGCAGTCTCTGGTTCCCAATCATGGGTCGAAAATGGGCATCGTTCAAGATTCCGGAACATGTGGCTTTTTATGAACGGCCAACGCTGAACCGCTTGCTGGCATCGGCCGGATTCAGGGACATTCGCACCATTCCCTATTTACATGCGTTTCCGTTAGCGCTCATTGCGAACAAACTGGCGGCACGCATGCCGGCCAGGATGGGGCGGTGGTCGTGTTGGATTCCAGGGACAACCATTGCCATGGCAGCACGCAACTAACGGGCCAATGGCGAATACGCCTCCGCGCTTGACACCCCGGGCCGCTTTGTCCATCGTAATAGCCGGGAAACTGTTCTAACCGGCGTCCGATCATGGTGGTTTAATGAAGATTCTTGTTACGGGAGCAACGGGCTTTCTTGGAGCGCATGTTGTGCGGCGATTGATCGAACGCCGCGACGATGTGCGTTGCCTTATCCGCCAGGACAAGGCCTGTCTTCCGGAGGGTACTCAGCGCCTGATCGGGGACATTCTGGATCCGGAGGTCCTGGGCAAAGCCATGGAGGATGTGGACGTCGTCTGCCATTGTGCGGCCCTGGTGGCGGGACGGCACAAGCGGGACGATTTCTTCCGTGTGAACGTAAGGGGGTTGGAAAACATGCTCAACGCCGCCGCCCGTGCAAACGTGAAACGGTTTATTCACATCAGCACGTGCAGTGTGCTGGGCAGTGGCGTCCATCTCGACACTGACGAGCGCGCGCCTTTGATCGAGTCCGGACACCCCTACCGCGACTCGAAAGTCGCGGCCGAAAGGTTAATCAAGGCAAGCTCGTATCGTTCCTCGGTGGCCATCATCAGGCCCGGCTGGATCTACGGACCGGGAGAACGGAACGTATTGCCGATGATCCTCGAGCGATTAAAAACGGGCAAGATGTATGTCATCGCGGGGGGCAGGAAACTGGTCCATACTGTTTTTGTCGGCCACGTGGCCGACGCCGTTGTGGCCGCTGCAGACAAGCCTGCCGCCGCGGGTCAAGCATACAACCTGACGGATGGCCGGCATTTAACCATGATGGAGTTTCTGGAGACCCTGCGTCGCGCGGCGGCATTGAAACATGGCATCCGGAACATGCCTTATCCGGCGGCCTATGCCGCCGCGCTGGCAGGTACCGCGTGGGAGACTTTGTCAGGCCGGGAAGCCCTTTTCGACTTGCCCAAGTTAAGAACGGTCATGACCGACTTCAGCTTCTCCATTGAAAAGGCCAAACGGGACCTGGCCTATTCCCCGGCCGTATCAACCGAGGAAGGCTTGAGATTGTTTGTCGAAGAATACGAAGCGCGCTTGAAGAAAGGCGGCCGCTGATATGAATGCGATGGCTTCAGGAATGCTGAACATGGCCGGCATGGGCCTGCGCATGGTCGCGCACGGTTATGTTTCACCCCGGAAAGTTTTGAATTTCATCCGCTGCCTGGCGCACCCATACATGGGCAATGTGATTTCGACAGGCTACCCCCCGGCATTGGCGATCGACCCTTCGGCCACATGCAATCTGGGTTGTTTCGCCTGCCCGGCGGGTAACGCCGCGCCCACTCCGCTCAAGAATATGAACTTCGCCGACTACACGAAACTTATTGACGAAGTCGGCGCTTACGCATTGATTACATTCCTCTACGTCACCGGGGAACCCTTTATGAACAAGGACCTGGCGCGTTATATCGAGTATGCGCACCGCAAACGCATCTATACCGTGGTCAGCACTAACGGGCATTTCATCAATACCCCGGAACAAGCGGAAAAAATCGTCAACTCCGGCCTTGACGATTTGATCATCACCATTTCGGGATTATCGCAGGAGGTTTACGAAAAATATCATCGGCACGGCCATATTGCCACGGTCCTGAAAGGACTTGATAATCTCGTGGCCGCGCGAATCAGACTGGGGAAAAAATCACCCAAACTGACTATTCGGTATGTTGAGTTCGCGTACAACCTGGAAGAGCGTGATAAAGCCCGGGCGCATTTTATGAAATCCGGCGCCGATGCGTTTACAGCCCGGGCGGCACGTGGCAATATCGCGCCCGGCATGGTGCCCCAGGAATTGAAGGGCGTCATGGCTGAATACAAGCAACAATTTATCGCCCCCGGCAATGTGGCGGCCAAGCAACCGCAATACCGGCGCTGCCTCTGGCCGTGGCTGATTGCAGTGGTGAACTGGGATGGCGTGTTAACGCCCTGCACGCAATATCCCTGGGTAAAAGAGGAGAACACCCAGAATTATCTCGGCAACGTCTTCAAGGAGGGGAGCTTCCAAAAAGCATGGCAGGGCCGGAGATTGATGGATTACAGGACACACTTGCTGGATAAAAACCTGATTCCCGATTCCTGCAAGAACTGCATCCGTTCCGTAGGATTCGGCGATGACACTTGAGCGCTCCCGTCCTTTACTTCCGTAATGCGATCCTCTATTCCCCGAACCATTTATGATAGTAGAGCAGGCAGGAGCGCGTAATGAAGCCGCTGCGTTGCACCATGCGTTGGGTGGGCACGTTGCGGCCTTGGGTCGCCAGCCAAACGTGCTCGATGTTGTGACGCACGAACCAGTCCAGTCCGGCGCGGAATAATTCCTGGCCCACGCCGGTTTTGCGGGCAGTCTCGCGTACCCCGGTTAGTTCATACCGGGCTTCCGGCTTGTCCTTGCTGAGCACCCCCGTGATGTACCCGACGACTTCATTGTTTTTTTCGGCCACCAGGGCAAGCTCGACGCCGCCTTCCAAGCTTTTCTTGACCCAGGTGGCGTAATAGGCCTGACATTTTTCTTCCGAAAAATGTTCGTCAAAGTAATAACGCGAATCGACATAACTGGTGCGCGCAATATCCTGGCAAATGGGAACGTCGGCAGGTTTAGCGCCACGGATCAGCACATCCGCGGCGGTTCTCGGCCGGGTATCGGGATTCCAATCGCGCAAGGACCGTTCCACATTCAGGCGGATTTCGACCAGGCGAAAGCCGTTGCTTTCAGCCTGACGGATGGTCTGGCGGTCTTCCGCGCCGGCTATAAAATACAGGCATGCGATGCGTTGGTTTGCGCACCAGTTGTAAATTTCCTTGATAATCCGGCTGTCCAGGGCAGGGACCGCCGCCCGCGCAATACGAAAGCCGAAGAAATCAGTATCCCATTGAAGAAATTGGCAGGGTTCACTCGTCATCTTGGCGGTTTTCTC
Organism: Kiritimatiellota bacterium; assembly: GCA_026398415.1. Lineage (GTDB taxonomy): Bacteria > Verrucomicrobiota > Kiritimatiellia > JAAZAB01 > JAAZAB01 > VSJD01. The sequence goes on from JAPLSY010000084.1 coordinate 146,302, forward strand.
CTGAGCAGGCGTCTCATTGCACGTATTTTACCCGCATCATTCTTGGTTGCTAATACGCCTTTCCGCCTTAAGCGGATCCGCATCGGGCGGAAAAGCGTGATAAATTTCCTCGTTTTCCTGTCGTTTGTCAAGACATCCGTTGAATATTGACTTTCGTTTTTGATTGAATTCAGGTTGTTATTGCCTCCCGGCACGGTTGTGTTAAACTGCAGCCGGTTTTCATAGAATTATAAGCATAATGGAATCCGAACCTGTCAGCAACAGTTTGCCCGCAACCACCGCATCCGTCAGCGTGGTGGTGCCGGTATATCGTTCCGAAGCGTCCCTGCGGCCGCTGGTAGAACGAATGCTGGCCGTGTTGCAGGGGCACCCGGCCAAGTTCGAAATCATCCTGGTCAACGACGGCAGTCCGGATCGCTGTTGGTCCTTGATCGAGGACCTGGCTCGCGCCAACCCGCGCATCCGGGGTATTAACCTCATGCGCAATTTCGGCCAGCAAAACGCCCTGCTCTGCGGTATCCGCGCGGCACGGTTCGACGTGACGGTCACCCTGGATGCGGACCTGCAGCATCCGCCCGAGGAAATCCCGAAGTTGCTGTCCAAACTGGCGGAAGGCTTTGATGTGGTTTATGGCGTGCCCGCCGAGGTAAAGCACAGTTTATTCCGCCGCCTGGCTTCGCGCCTGATGCGGGTTGTCGCGCTCCAGGCCCTGGGCATTGCCAACGCATCGCAAATCAGCGCCCTGCGGGCCTTTCGCACGCAATTGCGCGATGCCTTTGCGGAGTTCCAGGGTCCGTTTGCATCCATTGACGTCCTGCTCACGTGGGGCACAATGCGCTTCACTTCCGTCCTGGTGCGGCATGATGCGCGCATCCACGGATGCTCCAGTTATTCGCTGGCCAAGTTATTGGCGAATTGCTTTGACGTTATTACCGGCTTTTCGACGCTGCCTCTGCGACTGGCCAGTTGGATCGGATTCTTTTTCACGCTTTTCGGCATCGGCATCCTGATCTACGTGGTCAGCCTCTACCTGATCATGGGCTACAGCATACCCGGCTTCCCCTTTCTGGCTTCCATTATCGCCATTTTTGCCGGGGCCCAGCTTTTTGCCCTGGGCATTATCGGCGAGTATATTTCGCGGATGCATTTTCGGCTCATGGACCGTCCAACCTACGTCGTGCGCCAGACAGCGGAATACGTTGATACGAAGCAAACGCCGACTTGTCCGCCATAGCTTTTGAGCGACGGAGGAACGCCCAACCCTCCTACGCCCACATCCTGAGGAACAATGCCAACGCCATTTCGAATTATGCTGGTCAACGCGGTCGGAGCGTCTTCGTGGCTGGAACGCCGCCAGCCGATGCTGGGGCTCGGCTATCTCGCGGCCAGCGTTCGCCACGCCATCCCTGACACCCCCTTCGAATTCCGCGTCGTCGAAGAAAATGTCCAACAGGCGGCGGAGCAGTTCAACCCCCAGCTGGTCGGCATCAGCTTCGCCTCCCAAAACACAAAACTTGCCTTGCTTTATGCCGACGAATTCAGCCGCCGCGGCATTCCCGTCGTCATGGGCGGCGTGCACATTTCCGTCCTGCCCCGTTGTCTGCCGCAAAACGCGATAGCCGCCTGCCTGGGCGAGGGCGAGCAAACCTTCGTCGAACTGGTCAAGGCCGTCATGGGCGGTAAAACCGATGGTCAAACCCTGAAAACGATCCCGGGCATCGCCTACTGGGAAGGAAATACACTTATACAGACCGCGAACCGGCCTTGCCTGGCCGACCTCGACACCCTGCCGTTACCGGACCGCAGCTTGTTCCCGATTTATAAGCACACCCACATCTTTACCTCGCGTGGATGTCCTTATCGGTGCGTATTCTGCGCCTCCTCGCGTTTCTGGGATAAGGTTCGCTTTCACTCCGCCGAATATATCGCCGATGAGATTGACCTGCTGGTCCGGCAATTCGGCGTGAACTTTATTTCATTTTATGACGACTTGTTTGTCGCCAAGATTGAGCGGGCCGAGGCCCTGGCGCGCCTGCTGGAAAAACGCGGGTTGCTCAACAAAATCGGGTTCAGTTGCAATTGCCGCGCCAATCTGGCCAATCATGACTTGGCTGCCCTGCTGGTGCGCCTGGGCATTAAATATGTTACCATGGGATTGGAATCCGGCGACGAACAAACCCTGCGTTATCTGAAAGGCGACAATGTGACCGTCGCCCAAAACCGGGAGGCAATCCGCATTTTCAGGGAACACGGCCTGCGGATTAACGCGTACTTCATTATCGGCGCGCCCCGGGAAACCGGCGCCCAAATCATGAAAACCTACGATTTTATCCGGCAATCCAAGCCGGACCTGGTGGGCGTGAGTGTCCTGACTCCGTTTCCCGGCACGCCGGTCTGGGAATATGCCAAGGGCCGGAACCTGGTAGCGGATGAATCCTTTGACTGGACTAAATTAAATACCGGCGTTTACGACCATTCGGATAAATTTGTCCTGCTCTCCGAAGTGTTGACCCGCGCCGCATTCATCGGTTTTTATAAAAAAATGCAGCGTCTGCAATTCCGGCGGAACCTTATCGGTATTTGCCGCCATCCCATGCTCAACGACATTGTCCTGATGCTGATTAATATTATCGCGCACCATTGCCGTCAGTGGTTGCACATCGCTGCGCGGCCCCAACCCCTGGCCGCAGAAAAGCCGGCGCCGGATGCCGTATGACTCGTCAATCTAAAAACATAAAATCAGCGCTCCGCACTAAGCCGCGTGGCAAGCAAGTTCACCACGCCCGCAGCGCGGTGGCCCCGTTGCCGCAAACGGGGCATTCCGCCATGACCCAGTCCGATTATGCCATCCCCTTTAATCGCCCCTGTTTTGTCGGCAACGAACAGGCTTACATGACCCGGGCCATCGCCAACGGCCAGATTTCGGGCGATGGCGCCTTCACGCGCCAATGCCATGCTTATCTTGAAAAAGCGCTTGGCGTACCCAAGGCATTATTGACCACCTCCTGCACGCACGCGCTGGAAATGGCGGCGCTCCTGCTCAATATCCAGCCCGGCGATGAAGTCATCGTGCCATCCTTCACTTTCGTTTCCACCGTCAACGCCTTTGTGCTCCGCGGCGCGCGCCCGGTGTTCGTTGATATCCGGCCGGACACGCTTAACCTGGATGAATCCTGCCTGGAGCGGCTGATCACGCCGCGCACCAAAGCCATCGTGCCGGTGCATTACGCCGGCGTGGGCTGCGAAATGGATGCCATTCTGGCTATCGCCGGAGCGCATGGCATTCCCGTGGTGGAGGACAATGCCCACGGTCTGTTGGGCCGTTACAAGGGCCGCTGGCTGGGAACCTTCGGATGCCTGGCGGCCCAGAGCTTTCACGAAACCAAGAACTTTACCTGCGGTGAGGGTGGCGCCCTGCTGATTAACGACCCACGGTTCATCGAGCGGGCCGAAATCCTGAGGGAAAAAGGCACAAACCGCAGCCAGATGTTCCGGGGTCAAGTCGCTAAATACTCCTGGATTGACGTGGGTTCCAGCTACCTGCCCTCCGACCTGCTGGCGGCTTTCCTGCTGGCCCAGTTCGAGGCCCGGGATCATATTCAATCCGTTCGCCGGCGACTCTGGGATTTTTATGCCGCGCATTTGCGCGATTGGGCCGGCCGGCGCCACGTTGGCCTGCCGTCTGTCCCGGAGCATTGCGAACAGTCCTATCACATGTTTTATATGCTCATGCCATCGCTGGCCGCGCGGCAGGCGTTAATCGATCATCTGAAAACCAAGGGCATCCTGGCGGTCTACCACTACCTGCCTTTGCACCTCTCGGTTATGGGCCGCCGCTTTGACGGACGGACGGGCGATTGCCCGGTAACGGAATCGGTCAGCGACCGCCTGGTGCGCCTGCCGTTTTATATCGGGCTGAGCAAAGCGGACCAAGCCCGCGTGGTGGCCGCGATTCTCGAATGCCCGGTGATTTAACCTAATGTAATGGACCAATTCACTAAATGGATCAATGCTTCCTGGCCGCTCTTCATTCTGAACGGGCTCTTCATCGGCATCGGTTTATCCTGGCTTTTCCTGATCCCCTACAACAATGCCCCCGACGAAAACACGCATTTCAAATACAGCGTTGAGTTCATTCTCACCCACCATCGCCTGCCGGTCTGGGGCGTGGATGATTTAAACCAGTTCCGTCACTCAATCGGTACTTATAACCAGATGCCGGCGCTGAACTACGTGGCCGCCGCCGCCACCGCACATGCCGGCCACACGCTGTTTGGCATCGAGCCCTACCACGGCGCCCGGCTGGCATCGTTAGCCTGGGGCCTGATTTTCATCAATGGCCTCTTTCTAACCATCAGGACACTGATTGATCGTCCGCTATCGTCGGCGATTGTCACGATGGCGTTCGCCTTCATTCCCCAGGTCCTATTCATCTTTTGTTATGTGAACGCGGACGCCTACGCGCTGGGCATCACCGCCCTGCTGGCGTATACGCTGGCGCGATTCTGGAAAACGCCATCCAATGCCGCCCTGGTCATGGTCGGCTTGGCCGGGGGCCTGCTCTTTTCGGCCAAATATAATTATTTTATCTTCATCCCTTTTCTGGCGGCCGGTTTCAGCTACCTGGCTTATCGCGGTCGCCTGCCGTGGTCTGCCGTGTTCCGCATGGCCCTGGCCGTGGCCTGCGGCGCCATCCTGATTTCCGGATTCTGGTATGCGCGTAATTACTGGCTTTACGGGACGCCCATGCCTGTGCTCCTCGGCGAGGAACGTCTGGCACAATTAGGGGTCCTGCGCGAGGCGGTTCCCGTGAATCATGGGTTTTCCCGCGCATCCCTCCTCTGGCTGGTTCAGCAGAAATTTGTGACGACCACGTTCGCTTCGTTCTTCGGCCTGTTCGGCTATCTGGATGTCGGGTTCTGGCCGGAAGTGTACGCCCTGCTCCGGATCATCATTCCCGCGCTGGGCGCCCTGTTTCTATTTGAACTCCTGATGACGCGCGATCGCCCCGCCGAGATCGCCGCCCTGTGGCTGAGCGCCTTAATGCTGGCGGTATTGGGCATGCATGTGTGGATGAGTCTGTCCAACAATTTCCAGCCCCAAGGCCGGTATTATTTCACCGTGCTGGTGCCGATGGCGGTATTTTTGGGATGGACCGCCCGGCGCCAGCGTCGATTGCTGAAATACGCCGTAGCCCTGATGGTGGTGACCGGCGCGCTGATGGTCCAGGCAACCATGCTTTTCGCCCAAACGTACGGGGAGCCCCTGGTTTTTGCGGTCTTCTGGGATGGACCGGCGGGCCGCTGTGCGGCGATCAGCCGGGCGGAGCGCGTGGGAAAAAACTGTATCCGGGTTTCCTGCGCGCCCGACGACGCCCACGATATTACCCTGGTGCGCGTGGATTTTCCCAAGCGGATCCTGGGGCGTTACCGGGATTTCACACTGACCTTCAATGCCGAAGGCGACAAGCAGGTTTTTAGCGGGACCAATCTGCCGGATCCGCAGTGCGTGGATATAACATACGACCCAAAACTGAAGGCCTTTGACGCGATCGGACCCAATCCTTCCGCATCCTTTACGCTTTCCCCTGCCCCAACACCAATCCGGGCCATTACCCTCGATACGGCCGTCGAACATCGCCGCTTGCGCGACCCGGTATTCTGATGAGTTTGATTTTCGGGGGGTACCGAACGGCCGGGGTGCTGAGAGTTTGTGCGGAACATGCAACACCCTCGAGCACGTAGTTATGCCTTTGTTAGCAATCGTTCTCGAATCTGCTGGAACAGGTTGCTCTTGCCTTCGTTTGCAGACCACCTCTCGATTTCGCCGAAATCAATTACGTTTTCCCTGGCAACCAAAATTGCCTGTTCGAGACACTGGTGATCATTGTCGTAGTAGAACCATGTCAGCCGGTCTTTTACGCAATCGGTGGGCGATATGATCTTGAGAATGCCGGTAGCCTCATGCCAATCATGGATCTCTTTGACGGGTTCTTCGCCAACGGAGGGTGGTCCTTTGGGAAACTCAACAAAGAAGTCTGTGCCCGGATGTTTGAAATACCGTCCATTTTCGGAGAAGCCCATGCTTAACATCACTTCACGAACCAAGCTGCGTTTGGGCGCCATGAGCGTAGTGTGAACCATATCCAAATCCATCGAAACATATTTTCCCTTACTGTAAATGGAAACGCACGCGCCACCGCAGAGGACCACATCAATTCCTCTACCGCGAAGATGTTCCTGAATAAATGCCGCAAGGCCAGCCCTGCCCATTTTGCCGATGGGCTTCATAACGGCTTGCCTCTCCGCCTCGGTCTTCGTCTATTAATAAGCAGTCGCTCCTTGAGGTCTACGGGGCAAAACATCATTACCTTGACAAGTAAGGCCTTGAGTTCATTCAGGAATGGACAACGCGGATTGAATGAGTACAACCGTGTTTTACCTGCTGATCGGCTACGAAAAACCCCCCCCGCTTCCAGTTTGTCCAATTGATTGCGGATAGGTCTATAGTCAACACCAAAAAAACGGGCAATTTCCCGGGGATATCCTTCCTCACGCGCAAGAATGAAGAGCAGAACTTGTTCGCAACTTGTTGATCCAAGCAGAGTTTCCAGCATTTTGCCAACTCCTTTCCTTTGCATCATATGATGCACACATTACATCACGTGATGTAATATGTGCATCAGTATGCGCAATGGAACCAAGAACTGCAAGTTTAATATTCAGATGGCAGAACGATGCTAAAATATATTTATGTATTTCTGTCGATTATCAAAGCAAACTATAGCTGGAGGCTCATCCGCAAGCCCACATACGCCGATTGATCGCCCACCACGGTGACCACCTTGTTGTCATCCTTGTCGCGGATCATCATCTGCTGATACACGTAACAGCCCCCCTCCAGGGCCACTTCCAGTGCGTGGAAAAAGCGTCGGGTCAGTTCCAGGCCGACAGGATAGCGCTGGTCATAATACTTGCCCCCCGGCACCGGCGGATCGTCATCCAACCGGTACTGCCGGTATTCCCAGCGGGCCAGGACGTTCAGTTTCGTCGTGGGCGAGAGCGTGGTGGTGAAATTAAGCCCCGGCCCCTGTGTGGCCAGCCGATAGCGTTCGCTCATTTTCCAATCGAACCCCGGGATCGGGATTGCCAGGAAAGCCCCCTCGAACCCGAAGCCCACGGCCGTTAACGACCATTTAAAGTCCGGGCTGACGATACGACTGACGCCTGCCAGCGCGGCAGGATTGAAGGCCTCCCACAGGTCAGCCTTAGTCTCGCCGGACACGGACATACTCCCGCCCGCCTGCCAGCCCCATTTCTCGTTGATGGGCGCCATAACCATCAGACCGAGCCGAAGCGTCACGGCATCCTGCATGAATCCGCTCTTGCCGAAGATCGTGTCGTCGCGCTGGTTGAACGAGTAGGCGGCATATTCGGCATCCACGTCGCCCATCAACATCAAGCCGGGCCGAATGCTCCGGCGCACAATCGCGCCCAGCCTGAAGCGCTGGGCGGTGACATCACTGCCGTCGTTGTAATGCGAGGAGGGATCCAGGCGGTAGCCGGTGCGCAGTTCGATCCCGCGCCCCAGTGGCGATTGCCCCAGAGGCAATTGCCTAATGGCCGGCGCGTTGGTCGTTGAGGCAATATCGACAACCGACAGCGCATTGGTCGACTGGGCCATGCCCCTACCCGCCATCAGGATACTCACCACCATGAGCAAAAAAGCTTTCTTCATCTAACGATACGGCTTGTTTGTCTAACGCTCAATTTGCGCTCGTCCCGCCTCAGCCATCTTTGTATACTCGCGGCACACTGGGTAAAACATTACGTCTTGTCAAGCGGTTTTTTGACGGATATCATTCCCTAGCTAGGTACCGATGGGATGCTATTATTGAGGCATAATACCTTGTTCGGGAAGAAGGTAAAATGGTATGGATCATAAAATCGCCATTGTTTTGGAGCTTAGCGCTGGTGTGGTTTTGATAATCAAATACTTAGCAGGCCCTTATCTTTATCGAGAAGCAGAACGATGGGTAATGAAAGCAGTTCTCTGCGCAGGAGTGGCATTCCTACTCTGCGGAATGATGGGGGCCATGATCTACTGGCATCTCGTCAAAATTTCGTCGCACCAGTTCATGGTTGCCGCTTCTGCGCGATCAGGAATTGGCGGTATCGCTGTCGGCATCCTGTTGTCTTTGCTATTGTCCGGTCAGATAAGGAAGCTTTTCGTCTTCTACAGGACCAAACTTCAAGAAAAATAGAACCCCGAACCAAGCCTTCCAGCCTATCGCCCACAAGGTAGGCTCAGGCCGAAAGCCGTCGTTGTGCAGGAGGACGAAGTATGAACAGAATAATAGCAATCCTGGTGCTCGTAACGTCAGCAGTATTCGTACACGATGTCGCCGGACAGGGTATGTTTGAACGGCTGAATTCGCAACATTCCGACTTGGCTGCGCCAATTCTCCTTTACGAACAGACCGGAACCAATCCCATGGCGATTGTGGGTTTTGCAAGTGGCTCTATCTATGGTGTACCCGTAGCAACCAACCAATCCAGCAAATGGATATCAGTCGTTACGGCGCGACATGCCTTACAGAACGGAAGCACAGGGAGACCCATCACAGGGATGCTTGTCAAGATCAACATGCAGTCCTACGGTGATGCGAGATATCTTCAGGTACCTCTCAAACACGACCCGCCGCGGAACTACTGGGTCTCACCATCGGGACTCGATCTATGTGTTATTCCTGTACCACCCGAGAGCGTACAGGGAGCGCAACTCGTGATGTTCAATGAAGGACAGATTGTGTCGCCGGAAACACACCAGAAATGGCAACTTGATCCTGGCCTGATTGTCGAGGCGATCTCTATTCAACCTGAATATCTCGATCCTATTGATTTCAGCACTCCACGAAATCTCCCAACGGTCAGAATTGGGCACCTTTCTCGTGTTGGGTTTCTTAAGTTGCCAAATGGACAATGGCACATACGTCCGCATGTCATCGACATGCATTCTGGCCCCGGGAATTCTGGTGCATCCGTCGTCCTGCATGTTCCAACAAACAAAGAGGGGACAGCTCCAGGTACCGATGTATGCCAATACATGTTCCTTGGAATAGTCATGGGCTTCAAAGAAGAAATCGGATCGTATATTCCCTATGAGGCTTTGGTTACCAACCGAGTCAAAGAGACACAATTGAACCTCGTAACAGCAGATGGAGGGGTCAGCAACAACGTGGCCATTGCAATCAAGACCGTGGCCAATCCCAATCTTACCTACGTAGTGCCAGTCCATGAACTTGCTTTACTGCGAGATTCTGAGGAATACAAAACGGCAGTTGCCATTATGGGGAGCAATAAGCAAAACTACCGTATGTTTGCAAACCTGCCAACAACAGGGAAAACGCCGGTACAATAATGAAATCTAGCCTACCTCGTGCCCGTTGCGGGCACTCGGCAGCTGATTTCTGACGTTCGGACAACATAACGCATCATACCGGCGCCCCAGCGGCCATGGTAATCGTGCGCTTGTCAAGGTCCGGCCCGGTTTCAAAATAAATGTGCATGGTATTTTCCGGGAGCCAGCTGCCAGCACGCTCGGCCCATTCGATCACGGTGATTCCTTCCGTATCGAGGTAATTTTCGAAATCAATGCTTAACAGTTCATCCGGATCGCTGATCCGGTAAAGATCCATGTGAACCAATGGACACCGGCCGCGGTATTCGTTCACAATCGTAAAGGTGGGGCTGGTCACGGGTTGCCGGACACCCAGCGCCCGGGCCAAACCCTGGACAAAACAAGTCTTGCCGCTGCCCAGTTCCCCGTGCAAAGCCAGCACGGCGCCAATCTTTCCGCCGGAGGCGGCCTGCCCGAGTTCGGCCAGGGATCCGCCTCCGGCCGTCGCTAAAGCTATGGCGGGCACGCTGGCGGACAATTCTGCAACGAGGGCCGCGGCCAAAGCCTGGGTCTCCTCCGGACTCTTAGAAATGACTTTCCGCGTCTTCATCCGATCATCGCACAAAATTGTTTCCTACAGTCTACGGCCTACAGCCTTACAGCCTATTTATCTAAAATGTTCATAGCCGGTCGCTTTCAGCCGCACCTTTCGCCCCCGCGCATCCACGCACTCAATGACATTACGGCGATCTGTGATCCGGCCGATGTATGCACATGGCGTCTTAAAAGTTTTTCGCCAAGCCCGGATCAGCTTTGCCGCGTTGGCCGGCAAAACCGTAAACAACAATTCGTAGTCCTCGCCATCGCAAAAGGCATGCCGCAGAACTGTCTGCCGCGATGCCGATTTCTTGATCGCCGACGCCAGGGGAATTGACGTTAAAAACAGTTCGGCCCCCACACGGCTTTGCCGGATGAGATGCCGGAGATCGGTCGCCAATCCATCACTGAGATCAATCATGGCGGTGGCCCAGCGCCGGCTTTGGAGCCAGCGGCCTTCCGCCAGGCGCGGCTGAAACGCCAGGTGTTTTCCATGGCGACTGCCTCCAAGCGTGCCGGTGACGAACAGGTAATCGCCTACCCGCGCGCCGCCCCGCAAAACGGCCTGCCCCCGCGGCACGCGGCCCACGCAAAACACGTGCGCCTCCAGGCACGGCCCGCGCGCCACATCGCCGCCGACAATGGCCACCCGCCAATGGCGGGCCAGCTTACTCAGCCCGGAATAAATGCCTGTCACCCGCGCAACGGACGTCGAAGCCGGCACCACGAGATTTACGAGCGCCCAGAGCGGCTCCCCACCCATGGCGGCGATATCGCTCAGCACGCGGGCCAGCGCTTTATGGCCCACCGCCGCGCCGGGCGTCGAGCGGGTAAAATGCACGCCCTCAATCACGGGATCGGATTTGAGCAGGTAATCATAGCGCGCATCGTCCGCCGGTCGCACCACGGCACAATCATCACCCGGCCCCACTACCACATCGGCGCGCTCCGGCAGGGCGCGAACCAAGCGCTGAATCATACCCAGTTCGCCAAGGGTGCCCACTGTTTGTATGCGTTTTTTCACCATGGGACACGTTCTGTCGTTGTCCGATTCAACGCCGATCATGGATCGGCTCCTACAAGCTAGAGGTCAGAGTCCGTTGTCCCACCTTCGCCCTTCGCTCAAAGAGCTTCGGCGGACAAGTCGGTGGGCAGGCTGGCGTCTGTCGTCAGGCGTCTGGTGCCCACCGCCTTCTGAATCGCTTTCCCAAACGGCGGTTTCAGAATGCCCCGCTCACAGATAATTGCCGTTATGAGCCTGGCGGGCGTAACGTCAAATGCAGGGGCATACACCTTCACATGTTCCGGGGCCGTGCGCTTCCCAAACCCGCAGGTAATTTCCTCGGCGCTACGCTCCTCTATGGGAATGGCATCACCGGTTTTGAGCACAAGATCGAAGGTGGATGACGGCGCCAGCACATAAAAAGGAATTTTGTGCGCTTGCGCCAGAACGGCCACGCCGTAGGTTCCAATTTTATTGGCACTGTCGCCGTTGGCGGCGATGCGGTCGGCGCCGACCATAACCAAATCAATGCGCCCTTCCTTCATGACCTGGGCCGCCATATTATCGCAGATGAGGGTCACATCAATCCCGGCGCGCATGAGCTCCCAAGCCGTCAAGCGGGCGCCCTGCAGGAGTGGACGAGTTTCATCGGCATACACCCGAATGTGTTTGCCTTGTTCCCGGGCCATGTATATGGGCGCCAGGGCGGTGCCGAACTGGGAGGTGGCCAGGCCGCCGGCATTACAATGCGTCAACACGGTTTGGCCGTCTTTCAGAAGGCCGGCCCCGTGCCGGCCAATGGCGCGGCACATGGTAAGATCTTCATCCAAGATGGCCAGGGCTTCCTCAATCAACCGCGTTTTCAGGTCAGCCGGCGCCCGGCGCCGGTCCGTGCGCGCGCAAAGTCGCATGCGGTCAAGGGCCCAGAACAGGTTGACGGCCGTCGGTCGCGAGGTGGCCAGGTAATCGGCGGCCTGTTCAATTTCGGCAACAAGCGCCGCGCCGGTCGCGGCGCGGGAATCCTGGACGGCCACGACAACGCCCAGCGCCGCCGCGATGCCGATGGCCGGTGCACCGCGTACCTGCAGAGTTTTTATCGCCGTCCACACCTGCCGCAGGTCCCGGGTTTCCATGAGGATCAGTTCGCCGGGCAGGCGGGTTTGATCCACCAGCCGGATCATACCCGGCACAAGCCGCTTCGGCTGGTCCACAATCCACTCAATGGTTTTAATCGGCTCCATAACATTCCTAAGCATACAAGAGCTTGGTACTTTATCCGCCTCGGGCGGATGTAACTGCGTTCCGCCTTGGGTTGGGCGAGTCTGCTAACCCAACCCAAGGCGGAACGCATCGATGCCGAAATATTGACACCATCAAGTCGTGGCAAGCAAAAGAATAGCCAGGTTCATGCCGTTAAACAAAGCATGCATCATGATCGGCACCCAGAGGGAACCGGTGTAAATATAGGCCAGCGCCAAACCCATCGCGAGCACAAACAGCGGAAAAAATGACGGCACATGAAAATGGACCAGCGCGAACAGGACCGAGGACAGGATCACGGCCGGCCCGACGCCCAGACGCTTCATGAGGAGCGGCAACAGGATGCCCCGGAACAGGATTTCCTCGGCCGCCGGCGCGATAATCATCGCCAGGCCCAGCAGGGCCAGCAGGGTCCAGAGCGATTGCGGCTCAATGAATATCAGCACCACGTCCTGGATCGTGACCGGATAACCGATGATCAGCATGACCAGCCGGGAAAGGACGGCGGCAAAAAAGAAAAGCGGCAAGATCCCGGCATAAAACGCCATCCCCGCACCCAACCACCGAACCAGGCCCTGCGTCTGCAGGCCGAACGCCTGGGCCCAAGTCCATGCCCTGGAACGCAGAATCAACGCCAGAATTACCAGGCTGGCCGCATGAAAAACAAGGCCTTGGATCAAGGCATAAAAAGATTCGGGCTCATCCCCGCGCAACCATCCCAGAAACGATAGCGTTCGATAAACACCCACGACCACCAGCTGGATACACATCAAAATAAGCGCCACCCAGCCCGCTACCCGCCAGTTCCACGGCCGGTCCTTTACCCAGGCCGCGCACCGATCCCAAGCCAGCGGCCGGGCCAGGGCCCGCGTGATCACCACCAGGTCAATGCCAACACCGGCCAGCATTAGCAGGAAATAAAGACCGACCAAAGCGAACAAAGCGCCGGAAACTTGCGCCGGCGCTAACGAATCGGCGAGAGCGGCAGCGCTTCCTGAAAGGGCCAGATACATGGGATGAAATACTTAATCGCGGCTATTTTTTAAACAAGCGCCGGCGGCTCGAGGATTTCCTTGATGACATAAATCTTTTTGCCCTGGGATTCGTGATACGTCCGAATCTGGAGTTCCGCGAGAATACCCATGCTGATGAATTGGATCCCGAAAAAAATCAGCATGAAGGAAGTCATGACCCAGAACGGACGCTTCAGGAGATCGGCGGCAAAATGGGTACCAAACACGTGATAGGACAAGTTGGCCAGCACCATCCAACCCAGCATCAGCAGTCCCGGGAGCCCCAAGATCAATCCAATGCGGCCAAAAATCTGGATAGGACTGCGGCTGTAGCGCAGCAGGAACGAAACCGTAAAGAGGTCGAGCACCACCCGCACGATGCGGGACAGGCCGTATTTGGATTTACCGAATTCCCGCGGGAAATGGCGCACGACCACTTCGTCCACGGTTCCGCCCACCCAGCTGGCCAGGGCCGGAATGAACCGGTGCATCTCGCCATACAGCTGGACGTTCTCGAGCACCTCGCGGCGGTAGGCTTTAAGCGTGCAACCGAAATCATGGATGGGCACACCCGTGACCCGGCTGATCAGCGCGTTGGCAATAATGGACGGCAGACGTCGATGGAAAAAGGGGTCCTTGCGGTCTTTGCGCCAGCCGCTGACCACATCAAAGCCGCGATCAATACGCTCCAGCAGGAGCGGAATATCGTCCGGATCGTTCTGCAAGTCGGCATCCAGCGTAACCATGATGTCGCCTTTGGCCTGATGCATGCCGGCGCTCATGGCGGCCGTCTGACCGAAGTTGCGCCGCAGCCGGATCAAGCGCAGGTGCGGCACGCGGGCGGCCTGTTCCTTTAATTTTTCCCAGGTTCCATCCCGACTGCCGTCATCCACAAGAATAAGTTCGTAGGTGCGTCCCAGCCGGGCAAGCGCGGCATGCAATTTGGCGCACAGCCGCTCCACGTTTTCCACCTCGTTGAACACCGGCACAATGACGGAAATATCCATTACGGTTCTCCCCTGAGCATCAGTTTTCCGTTGCCTTCTCTCTTGGATTAGGGCTTATTATGCTGACCCCGCGCCCGCAAAGCAATGGAAAAAACCGGTCAGAACCGGAATTGGAGGGAGACGATCGGCAATTGCTTGAAATCCGGAACAAATGCAGCCTGGCCCTGCACGGCGTCCAGACATCGCTCCTGGCGGGTGCGGTTGTAGCGCTGAGCCGCGTCAATGCCGCCGTAAATACTTCCGCTATACCAGGTGATTTCGAAGAAGGAAATCACGGCAAATGCGCCCCACTGGTCTTCCACGCCCGAATACACCATGGCGCCCATGAATAGCCCGTTGAGAATCAGACTACGCAAGCCGTTGGCATATTCCCCGGCATACATATAGCCCAGTCCGGGAATGAGGCCCAGCACACCGCCCAGCACCGGGCTTTTGTCCCGCTCCCGGGCGTAGCTCTGGAGCGCCGCCAGCGCCGCGACTTCATCACCCGGCGCCTGGCTCAGGGCCACACGCGCCTGATCGCTCTGGCCCGCGCGCACGTATTCGCCGGCCACACGCCGGGCGACAAATTTACGCATGTCGCTCGTGGTCCCTTCGCCAACCGCGCTTTGCAGGTAATACACCGCCTCTACATGCTTTTTCTCAGCGGACGCAATTTCCCCGCGCATTAACAACGCCACGGGCTTAAGTTCGCAGTCGCTATCCTCCGCCCGATCCAACAGGGCCGGCGCCAGATTCCATTGCCGGGCCTGGGTATATTCATAGGCGGCCACCCAGAACAATCCGCCGCGCGCTTGGGCCTTGGTTTCACTCAGTGCCAGCCGGCGATACTCCAGTGCCGCGCTCTCATGCTGACCCTCGCCGGAAAGTTCCTGCGCCAGACGCAGTCCGGGCGTCCCGACTTCCCTGGCCAAACTCCCTGGCCGAGCTTGGGCAGGCGGGCAGGCTTGGAGAGTCGGGACATTCGTTTGTGCCCCGGCAACACTTGCCATGACTACGCCGATTAGAATCAGATTGGGGATGATTTTCTTGCGACATTCCATAAAAAGTAGTGATTAGTAATTAGTGATTAGTCATCAGTCCCGCGCAACGCGGGATAAATCTGTCGTCCCGCCTTTGCCAAGGCTTCTGCGGGCAGGCCGTTGTCTGTCATCTGTCGTCTGTCGTCCGTCATCACTCCTCCAGCCACCAATCATGATCGCTAAGCGGATCGGCATAATACCATTTCCCATTCACATCCACGGGATGCTCGGCCGCCGCCACCACGCTGGGCTCGCGGAAAAAGCGATCCGCCGTGAGCGCCAGGCCCAGCACCCCATGTTTCTGAAAAGCCTGCCGTGAATATTCCGAACAGTTCGGCCGTAACGAACAGCGATCACCCAGCGCCGGGCGGATCTGGCTTCGATAAAACGCAATCCCCCACTGGCCGGGCAGTCCCCACCAAGAGTCAGTCGTTTGATCAAGCGCCATCCGGCACTCATCGATGATGTCCCAGGTATAGAGCGCGCGCAGGGTTCGCACCTGGGGCTTTACTTCGGGATAATCTTTGGCCAATTCCGAATGCTGGTGCAGAAGCAAGGCCAGCGAACAGCCCGAGCGTACGGACAACTCGGTAACCTCCGTTTTATCAAATACCTGGCGGAACCCGTCAAACGCACTCCGCCAGTCACCGACGCGCCACATGGCCCGTGCCCATTCATAGCGCGCGGTCAAGGCCACGGTGGGCGGGACCGCCGGGTCCTCGGCCAAGACACGCAGAGCCTCCCGGCTGTCTAATCCCATCCGCTGTTCGGCCAGCGCTTTTAACAGCCCGGCACTGCCGGGCAAAGCCGAAAATTCCTGCAACTGCCGCTGACATTCCAAACGGCAGGCCGGCCAATTGCTCTCCGCAAACAGGTCCGCGGCCAGGGCTAATGACGCCTCCGCCGCCAAAGCCTGACCAGTCCCCAAGAGTCCAATGGCCCAAAAAATAGTTGCCGCAAAAAGACGCAAAAAACACAAAGGGGGATGATATCCCTGCACCTTTGTTTTTTTTGCGCCTCTTTGCGGCAAATCCCTTTTCATTTCGGTTCTTGCTTGGGGATCTCGTCGATCAGCTTGTTGAAATCATCCACAAAGTCCACCTTCGGAAAAAATGCCGCGGCGTCAAAAAGCCCGGCGGTAATCGGCTTGTTGATGACGAGATTGTCAAACCGGCGTGTTTCGCGCACGGTATTGGCAGCGAAGTAGGCCGTTCCCTGCTGAAGGCTGGCGAGCCAACACGTGTCCGTAACTTTCCGAAAATCGCTATATTCAACTTGGGCTGTCAGATTTTTCATTTCCGGCGTTTTGAAAAACTCGATGCGCGCCAGGCGCCCTTCAGCATCGCAGGCCAGCACCACGAACACCCGCTCGCGGGCGTAGCCGCGCCGCACCGGATAGCCGGAGGCGCCGGGCAGCGGAATTTCCGGGACACCCTGCAGACGCAATAAATGCTCCATGGCGCTCCCGGGCACAGACTTCTGCATGATGCTCCATTCCCCTTCCAGCTTGGTCAGGGGACAGGAAAAGCCTTTGGCCATGCCCTCCACGTAATAGTAAAATTGCCGGCCATCGGCGATGATGCGCCGCCGGATCGGCGCAATATTTTCGACATGCATCCGGTCCGGCCGCTGGTAATACACCTGACTGAGCAGGGTCGCCGTTTTGCCATCCGCCTCGCTGGTTTTACGGACACGGCAACTGACAGACTCGACCTGGGTATAACTCGAGCAGAGTTTCTCGGCCAAGGTCAACTCAGCGGCTTGTGCGGCACTCGCGCCAAGCAAGCCGGCGACAACAAACGATGCAAAAAATAATTTCATATATCTTAATGAAACGCACATTCTTCGTTCCCGCCAGCCCTGAAGCAAAAAGAGATTCCAAGCCACCGGCCTGGAATCTCTTTTTAACAAGAACTGGTCCGTTCCGGATTAAAAGAACGTTGCGCCATACGCCTTGGTATAATCGGCCGTGGTCATGCCATTGGCGCCATCAACACCATTCCAAATGGCAAAAAAGATATTGGCCACCGGAATAATCAGGACCCACTCCCGCCAATGAATGTCCTTGCCGTCATTATAAGCCGCGCCGGCGCGCATGCCAAAACAACACCCGGCGATAAAGCCCATCAAGCCGCCGCGGTTTTCGTTCAGCGCCGAGGATGTCCCCGCCGCGCATAACAGCAGAAGCCCGACCATCAAACTCGCAATCAGTTTCTTCATGTGTCACCCTCCCTTTTTAATTTGCCATAAACCGGTCGTGTGTTTAATTGTTTTTTAAAAAAAGGTTGAACCGTATTTTTTAACATACTCGTCCGTGGTCATGCCGTTGGCGCCGTCAATACCGGCCCAAACCGGGGGGATGATCGGAATAATCAAGGAGATCCATTCCCGCCAGTGAACTTCCTTGCCGTCATTATAATCCGCGCCGGCGCGCATGCCAAAACAACATCCGGCAATGAACCCCATCAAGCCGCCGCGATTTTCATTCATCGCCGACGCCGTCAAGGTGCTCCCAACCAATAACATGCCAACCATCAGACTCACAATCCATTTTCTCATGACACCTCCTCCATAAGCGATAACCCGCCTTTTTTCTTTTATACACCACCGGCAACTGCATAGCAACACAAAATTATTACTTTTCTACCAGCGCCATGGGATTGCAGAGGTTCTTTTGGGAATTGGCAACCCGGCCGCAGTTGAAACAGATGAACTTCGGCTTGGCCGCAAGCCCCTTGATTTCCTCGAACCGCCCATCGCTGGCCAACACGCATAGGTGCCCTTTATGCGAACCCTTACAGAGCGGCTTGTTCATGCAATGATTCCTTTCTGTCCCTGCATTTACGGAAATATCATCTAATTTTATCGGGCATGTGTCAATCTTAAATACCGTACTACTTCGAAAACACGGCTTGAGTATTTAGCCGCTGAGGCCTATAATTTTACCTACGCCAATAAAACCGGCAGGACCGGTCATAGATATCACCCGCACGGAAAGCGAAAGAAAATGAAAAAAGTATTGATCCCGACCAAGCTCGAAAACGAAGCGCGTAAAATTCTGGAAGCCAACGGCCATTATTTGGTAATCCAGGACGATAAAACCGACATCCTGGCATTGGCCGGCCAGCACACCGATACCTATGCGCTCATCGTGCGCAGCGAAAAAGTGACGCCCGCGTTGATTAACGCCCTACCCCATCTTAAAGTGATCGTTCGCGCCGGCACGGGGTATGACACGATTGACATCAAATATGCCCGCAAGAAGGGCATTGACGTCATGAACACCCCCGGCGCCAACTCCAATGCCGTGGCGGAGGAAGTTGTCGCGCTCATGCTGGCGGATGCCCGCCACATCATTACGGGCGATGCTACCACGCGCGAGGGTAAATGGGAAAAGAAAAAATTAATGGGCCGCGAACTCACAGGCAAAACAATCGGCATTGTCGGCCTGGGCAATATCGGCCAACTGGTCGCCAAGCGCCTGTCGGGGTTTGAGGTCAAGCTGCTGGGCTACGACCCCATCATTTCCCAGGAACGCGCCGATGCCGTGGGCGTGGAACTGGTCGAGCTCCCCGCATTGTTTGTGCAATCCGATTATATCACCCTGCACATCCCGGAAAACGAAGAAACCCGCGGCTTGATTAACCTGATGCTCATCAGCCGGATGAAAGAAGGCGCCACCCTGGTCAATTGCGCCCGGGCCGGCATTTTGGATGAAGCGGCCTTGCGCCAGGTCAAGGCAACGAAAAAAATCCGGTTTCTTAACGATGTCTATCCCAAGGACACCGAGGGTCCCAAGAGCGTGGCCGATATTGCCGACATCATGTTACCCCACCTGGGCGCCAGCACGGTGGAAGCCAATACCAACGCCGCGCGCCGCGCCGCCGAGGAACTGATCGAACTGGACGAGAAGGGCATTACCAGTTTCATCGTCAACCGCGATGTACCCGAAGGCTTGAATGAAGCCTACGGTAAGCTGGCCTTCACGATCACCAAGCTCTGTCGCCACTTGCTGGGCCCGACCGCCAAGTTGGCCAGCCTCGAAACCAGCTTTTACGGATTGCTGAAGCCGTTCGGCGACTGGCTCATGATCCCCGTAGTCACGGCGCTTGGCGATCGGATTGACCAGCCCCTGGACAACAAATCGGCCCGCCAGTTTCTGAAAGAAATGGGAATTGCGGTTACCAACCGGGCAACCGATCCCAACAAGCACTTCGAGAATTCCATGACCATTGACCTGGTCGGCACGCTGGATTCCGGAAGCTTGCGCCGAATCAGCGTGCGTGGCACCGTCGTGGAAGGAACGCTCATGATTGCACGGATCAACGACTTCGACCGGCTGTATTTTGAGCCCAAGGGGCCCACCGTGTTTTTCATTTACGAGGACCGCCCCGGCATCCTGGGTCAGATCGGCTCAGCCCTGGCGGCGGCCGACATTAACATCGAGGATGTGCGCAATCCGCATCATCTGAAGGTCAACGAGTCGCTGGTCATCATGCGGATTAATAAGCCGATTCCGGCGCCGGTTATGGATAACATCCGCCAGAAGATTCGGGCGCTGTCCGCGTTTTGTTACGATTTTGGTTAAACCTGAGCCGCATGCAAAAGCCCGCTTTTGCATGCAGAAGACAGAAGTCAGTAGTCAGGATTCTCGCCTGGGCGAAGCGCTCCGGACTTCGGTGAGCTCAGTCGAACCGCGGAGCCTGACAGAATGAGGGCAGCCATGTCAGTAGTCAGAATTCTGTCTTCTGACTACTGAATACTTGTAAGAGAGATTTATTGGGGACTAACGGCATCGTTTCATTACAGGAGGTTTGCGTATGGATGGCATTAAAACACCTCGCGACATCGTCACGTTTATTCAAAAAGAAAAGATCGAAGTTGTGGACCTGCGGTTCATGGATTTCCCTGGTCTCTGGCAGCACTTTTCCGTACCGGCCCGCGAGATGAAAGAGGAAACGTTCGAGAGAGGACTGGGGTTCGATGGCTCCAGCATCCGCGGCTGGCAGGCAATCAACGAATCGGACATGCTGGTAAAACCCGTGCCGGAAACGGCGTTTGTGGACCCGTTTTTTACGGACCGCACCCTGGTGCTGATCTGCAACATCTGCGACCCGATTACCGGCGAGGATTACACGCGCGACCCCCGCAATATCGCCCGCAAGGCGGAAGCCTATCTCAAGAGCACCGGCTTGGCTGACATCGCGTACATCGGACCCGAGGCGGAATTTTTTATTTTCGACGACGTGCGCTTCGATCAAAATGCGCACGAGGGCTATTACCACATTGACTCGAACGAGGGGCAATGGAACAGCGGCCGGATCGAGAACCCCAACTCCGGTTACAAAATCCGGTACAAGGAAGGCTATTTCCCCGTGCCCCCGACGGACACGCTCCAGGATATCCGCAGCGAAATGATGCTGACCCTGGAACGGATCGGGATCCCTATTGAAGCTCAACATCACGAGGTAGCCACGGGTGGCCAATGCGAAATTGATATGCGCTTTGGACCCCTGGTGCACATGGCCGACGCCATGCTTAAGTACAAATATATAATCAAGAACGTGGCGCGCAAATATGACAAGACGGCCACCTTCATGCCCAAGCCGCTTTTCGGCGACAACGGCAGCGGCATGCATGTGCACCTTTCGCTGTGGAAAGGTGAAAAGAACCTGTTTGCCGGCGAGGGCTACGCGGGCATGTCGGAAATTGCCATGTACGCGATCGGCGGCATTCTAAAGCATGCCCCGGCGCTCCTGGCCTTGACCAGCCCGACGACCAACAGTTATAAGCGGCTGGTTCCGGGTTATGAGGCGCCGGTCAACCTGGCCTATTCCCGGCGCAACCGGAGCGCCGCAGTGCGCATCCCCATGTATTCGACGTCGCCCAAGGCCAAGCGCCTCGAGTTCCGCTGTCCGGATCCGAGTTGTAATCCGTACCTGGCGTTTTCGGCCATCCTGATGGCCGCCGTGGACGGCATCCTCAACAAGGTGGATCCGGGCGAACCGCTGGACAAGGATATTTACGACCTGCCGCCGGAAGAGCTGGCCAAGGTGCCGCAGACCCCGGGATCATTGCGCGAAGCGCTGATGGCCCTGGAAAAAGATCACGCCTTCCTGCTGAAGAACGATGTCTTCACCCATGACGTCATTGAGACCTGGATTGATTACAAAATGAAGAATGAGGTCCTGGCCCTGGACCTGCGACCGCACCCGTGGGAATTCGCGCTGTATTACGACATCTGACGCGAGACGCTACTCGCAACCTAAAAATATTTTACCGCAAAGATTGCATAGAACGCAAAAGGGGAATAATCAATTACCTCTGCGATCTTTGTGATCTATGCGGTTAATATTACTCTGCTGAAATGTCGGCAAGGGTTTTGGTCAAGGACGGGCAATCCTGCACGTTATTCAGTTCGGCCTCGGGATGGATGCGCTTAACCAGTCCCGACAGCACGCGACCCGGTCCGCACTCGATATAGCGCATCACACCCTGCTGTTGGAGCCTCTGCACGCAGGCAACCCACTGGACCGGCGAGGTTACCTGGAGCACCATCTGACGCCGAATGTCATCGGGGGTTCCGTGCGGCTGACCGGTCACATTGGATATCACCGGCAGGCACGGCGGGCGAATGGGCAGATCGCGAATGAACGCTTCCAGGCGCTGGGCGGCCGAAGCCATCAGTGAGGAATGGTAGGCACCGGCCACGTTCAGCATGATGGCGCGTTTGGCGCCAGCTTCTTTAACCAGCTTTTCGGCCGCCTGAATACCTGTGCGCGCACCGGAAAGCACGGTTTGCTCGGGCGAATTATAGTTGGCAATCTCGACGCCGGCGGCCGCCGCAACCGCTTTAAGTTTTGTCACCTCAAGCCCGATGACGCTCAGCATGGCGCTTTCGCGCTCCTCGCAGGCTTCCTGTATGAACCGGCCGCGGGCTTCCAGAATGCGCAGGGCCTCTTCGAACGAAACGGCTTCTGCCAGCCAGAGTGCCGCCCATTCACCCAGGCTCAGTCCCGCCGTTGACTGGATGGCCAGGGTCTTCCGTTCGCGCTGCAGGGCGCGGCAACAGACTGCGCTGGTTACAAAAATCGCCGGCTGGCAATGGTTGGACTTGACCAGTTCGCTTTCCGGCCCCTCCCAGCAAATCTTGGCCAGATCGTAACCCAGAATTTCATTGGCCCTTGTGTAGAGGGCCATGCATTCCGGATAGGCTTCGGCCAAGTCGCGACCCATACCGACTGTCTGGGCGCCCTGCCCGGCAAAAAGAAGCGCGTTCATAGTCACCACAGGTTACTGGCATTGGTTGAAAAGCGGCGTTTCTGGGCGTTTGACACCCGCACGCGGCTGACATCTTTCGCGCTGACGCGCTGGGATGGCTCCGGCTTGCGCCACTCCAACAGGGTGGCGCCCGAGGTAAACCCGCCGCCAAAGGCCATCATCAGGACAATGGCGCCGTGCTTGATGAACCCTGCACGAACCGCTTCATCCAACGCCACGGGAATCGAGGCGGCCGACATGTTGCCGGTGCGATCAAGGTTAATGTAATATTTTTCCATGGGCGAGCCCAGGCGCTCACCGATCGCCCGGATAATGCGCATGTTAGCCTGGTGGGGAATGACGCAATCCACGTCAGCCATCGTCATGTTGGCTTTCTTCAGCGCTTCCTTGGCAACGCTCAACATGGAGCCGACCGCGTACTTGAATACTTCCTTGCCGGCCATTTTCAGAAAGTGGAGGCGATCTTTGACCGTTTGGGCAGTGGCCGGATTACGACTACCGCCGCCGGGCATACTGAGCAGGTGGCCCAGGTTGCCGTCCGAGGCCATGGCCGTGGCTATGATGCCGCGCACACCGGGCCGACTGCGAATAATCGCGGCGCCGGCGCCATCGCCAAACAGGACACAGGTGGCACGGTCTTCCCAGTCCGTGATGGCGCTTAATTTATCGGCGCCGATAACGAGCGCCGTCGTTATGGCGCCCGAGCCCACATACTGCCGGGCCGTTTCCAGCGCGAACAGGAATCCGGAGCAGGCGGCTTCGAGGTCAAAGCACACGGCGTTGCCGGCGCCAATGGCCTTTTGCACAAAGCAGGCGGTGCTGGGGAAAAACATGTCCGGCGTGACCGTGGCAACGATGATCATGTCCAGATCTTCGGCCGCCAAGCCGGCCTGACGCAGCGCCCGGCGGGCGGCTTCGGCGGCCAGGTCGGAGGTGGCCTGATCGGCGGCGGCAATATGACGCTCCTTGATGCCGGTGCGCGTCGTAATCCATTCATCGGTCGTATCCATCACCTTGGCCAGATCCGCATTGGTCAGGACACGCTTGGGCAGATAGGAACCGGTGCCGATGATGGATACCGATCTTAGCGTCTTGGGCACACTTTCGTGCGCAACGGGCTTAGCTTTCATAAGGCTCCGCCGATCGTTTGCGTAATTAATTCGTTGATCCGGGAGTTGACGGAATCCCGCGCCACACGGATGGCATGGTAGATGGCGCGCGCACTGGATGCGCCATGCGAAATGATGCACACCCCGTTCACGCCCAGGAGCGGAGCGCCGCCGGAGAGATCCGGGTCAATTCGCTTTTTCATGTCCTTGAGCGCCCTGGTCAGCAATAGCGCGCCCAGGATGCGAATCGGCGAGCGACCGAATTCCTGTTTGATCCAATGGCCCACAGCATGCACCACGCTTTCACTGGTCTTCAGAATCACGTTGCCCACAAAGCCGTCACAAACGGCCACATCCACGTGGCCTTTGTAGAGGTCATGGCCTTCAATATTACCATAAAAATTGAGCTTGGATTCACTGATCAGGCGAAACGCCTCCTTGGTAATCTCGTTGCCCTTGGACTCCTCCGTCCCAACGCTCATCAAACCAACGCGGGGATTGGGACACCCGAGAATTTTCTGCGCGTAGATATGACCCATAACGGCAAACTGGAGCATCAGTTGCGCAGAGCAATCGGTATTCGCGCCGGCATCAATCAGCACAAAGGGCTTTTCCGGCGTCGGCATGACCGTGGCAATGGCAGGACGATCAATTCCCGGCAGGGTGCGTAATTTCAGCGTGGCGGCCACCACCACGGCGCCCGTATTACCGGCGGAAATCATGGCGTTCGCGTCGCCTTTTTTGACCAGATCGACGGCACGACTGATGGAGTTGTCCTTCTTGCGGCGGATGGCATTGGCTGGGCTTTCCTCCATACCCACGACTTCCGTGGCATGCAGAATATCCATGATGCCGGGAATCGTCCCGCAGGCCGCGTATTCCCGGCGGATGGCCGCCTCATCGCCGACCAGCGTGATCTTATCCAAGCCCGGCAAGGACTTAGCCGCCTCGACCGCTCCGCGGACAATCTCGCGGGGAGCAAAATCCCCGCCCATGGCATCTACGGCAATATGCATAACCAGTTACTTGGCAACGATGGTCAGGACCTGCCGTCCCTTGTAGTGACCACACGAAGGACACACCCGGTGCGGCTGATGCGGTTCACCGCAGTTAGAACATGCTTGCGTCGCCGTCAGGGTTTCTTTATACGTACAAGACCGCTTGCGGATGCGAATCCTGCTTTTCGACGTTTTTCTTTTCGGTACCGCCATCGTATATCTCCCCCCGATTCGCGCGTAAACGCGCCGATCAGGAATGGTTTGGGTTTATGGTTTATGGTTTCCGCCACAGGCGGATCCGCCTTCTGGCGGAAATGGTTGATGGTTTCTGATTAAATCACAAATCCGCAATCTGCGGCTATCCTCCATAGGCGGACAAGTGTCGCGCTATTTTCGTTTAAGCTTTAATTGATCCAGCATGCCCCACGGGATCGTTTGACGAGGCTTACCGCAGGCGCAGGGCGCCTTATTCAAATTGGCCCCGCATTGAACGCACAGCCCCCGGCACGCCTCCGAACACAAAAAATTCATCGGAAGAGCGAGGAGAATAGCTTCGCGAATATCGGCGGTCAAGTCTATTAATTCATTGGCGGCGCTCAGTGGATATGAGCGCGCAAAGGTCCCGTCCCGAATGGTCTGGTTACAGCACTCGCCACACCGCGCACATCGGCCGCGGACATCCACTTCAAGCACGCCGCGCACCAGCATGTCGGCGTCAAAGCGCTGGGCGGTCAGCGCATAGCGCACATCGCCGATTACCTGGAATTGGGTCTCCCGGGGCAATTCCAGGATGGTCGCCGGCTCCTCGCCGGTAAACCGCCGGGGACGCCGAAGCACCTGGCTGGTTTCGATATTCATAAACCTTCCCTCCGTACACAGGAAAAGAAAGGCTAAGACGCGAATTTCTTTTTCAACGCCGTATGAACGAAGGGCGGTACAAACTTGCTGGTATCCCCGCCCAGGGACGCAATTTCACGGACCACGCTGGAGCTGATGTAACTGTAGCTTTCGCGCGGCATCATGAACAGGACCTCCACATCCGGCGCCATTTTACGGTTGGTCAAGGCCATCTGAAACTCATACTCGAAATCGGAAAACGCCCGCAGGCCGCGGATAATCACGCGCGCACCGATGTGCCGTACATAATCTACCAGCAGGCCCTTGAATTCGACCGCCTCCACGTTCGGCAAGGTCGCCGCAAGACTATGGGCCATCGCCATGCGCTCCTTGATTGAAAACAGGGTGTCTTTCCGCGCACCCACCGCCACCGCCAGGATTAACCGATCAAACAGCCGCGCGGCGCGATGCACCACGTCCACGTGCCCAAGGGTCAGCGGATCAAACGTACCCGGATATACCGCCATTTTTTTCATGGGATTATCTTTCAGTTGCCAGCCAGCGCCATATAGTCAACTTGCGTTTCACCGTAAACCCGGCGCTTGAGCTGTTGCCAGCCTTCCCGGGTCACCGCCGGAACATGCACGGACTGTTCCATGACCAGTAATCCACTGCTTTTTAAGATAGACCGCCCGGTCAGCGCTGACAAGATTTTTTTCAGCCAGCCGCCGTCCCGGTCATAGGGCGGATCGGCAAAAATCAGGTCGTAGGGCACGTCGCCCCCACCCCGCTCCAGGAATCGCAGGGCATCCGCGGATACGACGGCCGTGATCCGATCGGGACCGCAGAGGGTCGTGACATTCTCGCGAAGCACCGCCAGGACCCGGCGGTCGTTTTCCACCCAGGTGACCGAGGCGGCTCCGCGGCTTAAGGCCTCCAACCCATAAGCCCCCGTGCCGGCAAACAGGTCCAGCACCCGGGCGCCGGACACCCGGTCAGCCAGCGACGAAAAGACCGCCAGCCGCACCCGGTCCTGGGCAGGGCGAACATCCCCGCGCGGCACCTTGATCTGGCGTCCCCGCCACTCCCCGGCTGTGATGCGAATGGCCATGCCACGCAACTCCAATCGAAAATTTAACTCACCCTGCTACCTGTTCGAGTGAAACAATTGTTTCACGGGATCGCGCCGGTTGACAAGCATAGAATCAGAGAGGATACATCCCAGAGGATATTCAAGTCGTAGGTGTTAATTAGTCACTGCGTGCGCTGAAAATGCAAGGTTGGCAAAAAGCAACTAATATTCGACCGTGCAGTAGTTGAATTGCCAGTCTTTTAAGAAAAAGTAGTCGCCTAATTCCACATAAGATCCTTTTATCGTACCAATAGACCCGGTGTTGTCGTAAGGACCTGCACCTTCAGTCGGAGCATCGGGAAAAGATGGCAAAGTTCCTTCTGCCTGCATAGCGGGAAATTCATCTGATCCAAATTCTACTGAGATCGTGTTTCCATTAGTGGCAAAATGGGTTTCGCTAACTCTAAAAAACAGGTTAGTGGACATCCCGGACAACTCCTGAAACCGACCCTCATAGGTAGAAACCCATTGTCGTGGCATCATCCAACTTTCACCACCCACCTGGTCAGTAGCTAACGTAGGCAAGGTGGGTTTCAAATATAAAGAAACAGTATTCGCAAGTGACTGGTTATCAAATGATTTTTCAAAACGCCATGTGGCATAGTTGCATACCATCTGATAACGCCAATACCAAGCCAGAACAGGACCACCAGCGCTTGTGTATGGTGCTTTTGTAACTGCCCACCACCCGCCCACCCCCAGATCAGAGAGATTCGTAGGACTAATATACCCCTCTGGTGTTGGTGTATAAGGAGGAGGACCATCCAACCAGAAATTGTGAACGAACCATTCCCATGTCATAAGAGTTTGCCATTCTTCATAATTCATTTTGTGGTAAAAATATCTATATGCAGTCGATGTTTGAACATAATTGGTGTCTATGCTATACTCATACCCATTATCTAATCCCAAAACATTTGCAGCATAATATGGCTCATAAGTCTGAACCTCAATCCCACTCACCGTATTAGACCAGTATTGACCTTCAAGATCAGTTCGCCATATCATACCAAACGTGTGCATGTCTGAACCATTGACTGATTCTTTTCGATATGCCCTGAATACTTTAAGCGCATTCAACACCTGATACCGCTCCTGCAAGCTCTCGGCGTAAGTCCGCCAAGGATAATCGCCATAAGTCGGAGGATTTGTGCCAATCGCGGGTGTGCCTGTGAATTGATTCACATAGTCACCGATTCCCAATTCAGCCCATACTCCAGGCACGGTCAGCATCGCAATATTTGCCGTGCCATCATAAACAGTATTCATGTCCACGCAATAAGGCACAAGAGCTTTCACTTTGTCATCCAAGGCTTGCATTACGCTGGTGCTAAGATACCAGCCATTCATCCCGATAAAACTTGGTGGACTAACATAATAAGCCAAATTAGTGGAATATTGGGTCGCATAACAACGTTCATACACGCCGTGCCCGCTTTCCGTCCCCAACGTCACCAGTTCGTCCATCTCCGCCTCCGTCGGACGATCATTGAAAGACTCGCCAAGTCCGCTGGACACAGCAGCCGCAAAAATCCAGATCGCCAAGATAATATGACTATACTTAATCATCGTTATATCACTGCCCTATTACAATTGTTTCACTTATTGGTGTTGTATCCCTTTTTCTTTTAGGGCTTGCTGCTGTTCTTGTCGAGGGCGTGACCCTCATATCCTTTTTATTCCAGGCGATATGTCCGTTCCGGTCTTATCACTCCTTATTACGTTTCGTAGGACTTCCCCTCAAGGAATGTGTTCTGAGGTATTGGTCCGACTGACGGAATCACAGAAGACCTGTATGTGTTTGTCTTTTGATGCACCATGCAAAGCATCTACCTCAGACTTGACAGCATCTTTCAACTTTTGATCACAACTGGCGTAGAGATACTCCAGTGCGCATGACTGATCAAAAGCATCCTTTGACGATAGCAACGACTGAATCTTTTCTGCCTTGCTATCCGGATTACTCATTCGGTCAAGATCGAGAAGTGTTTCAACAGCTTTTTCAACCTTTTGAATTGGCACAACATGAACGTCGGAATAGGGCCACTTGCCAACGGCTTTGGGCCACTTCCCTTGATCCCCATAACCTAAAAGCAAACGGCGACCATTTTCTTCTTTCTGCAAGAAAAGGATGACCGTTTCATCATTGTTGAAATGGGCCTTTTCTTCCTCCCGGGCCGCAAAACTATCGACGATGATGTCTGCTCTAGGGATGCCCTTCAGGGAACGAAGAACATTCGCATGAATAACACCGTTGCGGTTAACGGTCTTGGCAACTATTACGACGTCTGCTTTCCTCGCGAGTTCCGCCAATGTATAAGTTCTGTACTTCACTGCGCGAGCTTGCGACACGAGCAGGAAAAGCACAAAGAATAAAAGAATAGTTCTCATAAATAATCTCCTTACGATAATAGGGGCACGTCAGTCATCATACTTGTTTAACGTCTTGTGTTGTTTCCCAGGTTCGCCCCAGTCAACAGTAGCACGAGCATTTTCGTTGTCGGGTTCCTGGTTATAGGCTTGATCTTCTGTCGGTATGCCCCCAGCCCAGGGCGTTGGCGGCAATGAACCAAATGCTTGTGGCCAATCATAGCCAGAATCGAGCAAAACATCATCGCCATGGCCAAGTTCGCCCGGTCCAGAGACAATAAGATCGTCCGTCGTACCGTTGCTGTCATCGTCAGTCCCCGCAACACCAGGTTGACCGTCCGCCCCCTTCGACCAGTGATTATGACTCGATTGATTCCAAGACCAGCCGTAACGCCAAGGCGTATTGGAAGGGGGAATTGGGGACGCGTCTCAACATATAACATTTACCGGTCATACCATCAAATCTCTTTTCAGTTTCTCGCGTATCCGGCACAGTTGTTTCTCTCGCCGACAACAGATTTCAAAACGCCGGATCGCCATCCCGACTGCC
>JAPLSY010000081.1 GCA_026398415.1 Kiritimatiellota bacterium
TTCCGATCTCTGATCTCTGGCCTGAGCGGCGAGTGCGGGAACGCGATTGGATGGCTCGGATGATAGCGTTTCCGGGGCAATGCGCTGGAGCAAGGCTTGCAATGATCGCTCCGCTGTTTGCCGCTCTGCGCGTAGTTGGTCCAGCAGGTTGTGGGCAAACCAGAACCCACCGCCGATGGCCACGGCCAGAAACAATAGGACAAACATGCTGATGCGGATAAACTCGTTGCGCAGGCGCCGGCGTTCGTTTTCCAACATCTGCTCGAGGAGCTGTTTCAGCATTTCCGTCGTGGGTGACGGCGGGGTGGGTATGGCCAGTAACTGATCCCCCTCTTTCAGGTGTCGCCAGAAGAGGTATTTTGGCGGGGCATACGGCGCAGCCGGCAGATCATCCCCCACTTTTAAATAGACCACATCGTTTTCGGCGTCATTAGGCATATTCGTTCTTGATCTTTGGGGCGGACGGTTTATAGTGAGCGACGTTTTCCCACAAAACCATGTTGCACGGGTGGCGGAATGGCAGACGCGTTAGTTTAAGGGGCTAATGTCAGAAATGACGTGCGGGTTCAACTCCCGCCCCGTGCACCCGTTTCTTCCTGCTATTCTTTCCGCGCGCCATCCAATCAGGGCCCATGCTGTGCTTTAATTCAGTTTCATCCAGGGTTTGAGCTTGAGCGTGGATTTCGAATGTGACGTAGCCGACTCGGGCTTGGGGCCCGCCTGCTTGGGGATTTCCGTGTTCGCCGGCGTCTCCTGGTGTGATCCCGGTGAAGTTGTGGTTTCCCGCTCCATCTGCGGTTTCAGTTGTGCAAACGGCAAAACCGGATCTTCGACCGGTTTGCGTTCCGGGCTCGCGGTTCGCAGTTCGACGGCGTTTTCCACGACGGGCGGCGCCGAACGGCGGATGGACTCGGTACGTCCGGGATATGCGTCACGCACGGTTTCGATTTGCACGATCTTTTTATGCTGGATAAGTTCGCGCTGAAGCTGTTCCAGCTTGGTGGTCGCGGTCCGCCAATCCCGCTGAAGCTGTTCGATACGATTGTTGAGGATCTGCTCCTTGCTCTTCCAGCGCGCCGATTCGTCGTCCTGGAGTTTCTTCTGCTGAATCAGGAGTTGTTCGCGCTGACGGAGCGTGCCCGTGGTGTCTTGGAGCGCTTTTTTCTGCTGAAGCAATTCCAGCTCTTTCTGGCGGCGCTGTTCGCGTTCATCGTCGTAGAATTTCTTCTGCTGTTCCAGGCGGACGTTGGCGGTTTCGCGATCCTGCTGGAGATGATTCACTTGTTGCATGAGGTCCTCGACCTTCAAACGACTCCGCTCCCGCTCGTCTTCATCGAGCAAGCGCTGCTGTCCCATCTCCTGGGTCAGGCGCTCGATCTCCGTGCTGAGGGCCTGTTGCTCCTGGCGGGTTTGCTCCAGCTGAAGTTGAAGATCTGCCTCTCGCTGCTGGAGGCGCGATTTTTCTTCCTCATGAATGATCTTCTGCTGTTCCAATTCGTGCTGGGTTTCCTCGAGTTTGAGCGTCAGTGCCCGAGATTCCTCCTGGACGCGTTCCAGCCGCGTAGAGAGTTCATCCTGCTCACGACGGAACTGCTCCTGTTTTTCCTGGAAAAGCGCGCGTTCCTGCTGGGCCTGTTGATCCTGCTTTTGAATGCGCTCCAGCGCTTCTTTGGAGGTTTTCTCCTGCCGGGCCAACGCTTCTTCCAGCATCTGCCGTTGCCGGCTTTCATCTTCGAACAATTCCGTCTGTTTCGCCAGTTGTTCGTCCCGCTGGGTGGCGCGCTGTTTTTCATCCTCCATGCGCTTGTTCATCTGGGCCAGCTCCTGTTCCCGCTGGCGCTGGAGTTTCTGTTCGTCGGCCAATTGTTTGCGCAGGCGTTCCAATTCGTCCGCGCTCTGTTGAGTCCGGGCCTTCTCCGCGGCGAGTAGCTTCTGGGTTTGATCCAGCCGGGCGGCCCCGTCACGCAATTTTTCATGAAGCTCGCCCATTTCTTTGCCGAACAGGTCCTCTTTCTGGTTGAGGGTATTACGGGTCGTGTCGCATAGTTTCTGCAATTCCGCCAGTTCAAGTTCCTTCTGTTGGATGAGCCGATTGGCATTTTCGATGTCCGTGCCGAGTTGTTCAATCCGGCCGGCATCCACGCGGTGCTGTTCGCCCAAACGGGTATCCATCTCCGCGGCTTCGGTTGTTTTCTTGGCCAGTTGTTCGCCCAGGGTGGCGGCCAGTTCGGTCTGGCGCTGTAACTCGTGCTGGGTGAGCTCGCCCGTCTGCTGGGCCGTTTCCAGGCGATGCTTGATTTGGTCAATCTGCTGGCGAAGTTCGCGCTCAAGATCCTGGGCGTTCTTGGCAAGATTGACATGCAGAGTTTGCTTGTTCTCCAATTCAAAAATGGTTTGGTTGAGCTGGGCGACCGCGGTCTCGTGTTCCTTGCGGAGTTCGCTCACCTGGCGTTCGTGGTTCGTTCGCTGCGTTTCAGTTTCCGTTCCGGCGGCTTGGATTTGGCCGGTCAGCATCGTCCGTTCGTTCTTCAATCCGGTGATGATACCCTGGGATTCCTCGGCATCCTTTTGCATCTGGCTGAGTTGTTGTTCAAGGAAGCCCTTTTCATTACGCAAAAGTTCCAGCTGGTCCGCATACCCGCTTTCTTTCTGTTTCGCTTCCCATTCCAGTTGATCTAATTTGCCGGTAGTGGTGGTGTAAAGCTCGTGGAGCGCGTCCAGGCGCGCGGCGAGTTCGCTTTCGCGCTGGCGGGCATCCGTGTTTGCGCTGTCGGCCAACCCCTGCTGGTGGGCGAGTTCCTCGGTTTTTTGGCGAAGTTCGTTCAAGGCGTCGTCGCGCAGCCGGACGGCGTCCTCCAGTTTGAGTTCGGCTTCGCTCAGTTTCCGCGCCAGTTCCCGGCCTTCCTCCTGGGTTTGGTCCAGGCGTCGCGTGAGCTCGCTATCGGTTTTCTGCGACCGGTCCTTGAGCTCGGTTACGATTGCTTTCTGCTGTTCAAGTTCCTGCTCGGCATGCAGGAGTTTGCTTTTCTGCGCGGCGGCTTCGGCCAGAACCTGCTGCATCCGGTTCTGTTGATCGCGTTCGTTGGTTTCGTCCTGGCGTTTGAGGTCGTCATACTGGGAACGGACCCGCTCCAATTCGCCGCCGAGTTTTTCCACCTGGACCAGCGCGGTTCGGCGTTTTTCGAACAGGTCGCGCTGAGCCTGCAGATCGCTGCCTACCATGGTCTGCAGGCCCTGGATGCGTTGCTGGAAGGCCTTTTCGCTTTTCAGAAAGGCGGCGCGCGCGGTTTCGAAACAGGCTTTATCACTGTCCAGCTCGGTTTGGACCTTGACGGCTTCTTCCACGAGAAGCTGCTTGATTTGTTCAACCTGTTCCTTTTGTTCCGCTTCTATCTTGCGGTTTTGATTATGGAGGGCTTCGGAACGTTCCCGCTGGCCGTCAAGGTTGCGGCGCGTCTCTTCCAGCTCCCGGGATGTTTTATCGGCTAATGCCTGGAGTTCCGTAATGCGGCTGGTCAAGGCATCCTGTTTTGACTGGCTGGCGGCATCGAGTTCCTGGCATTGGCGGCGGGATTCCTCCAGTTCAGTTTTGAGGGTTGCCAAAGTGTCGGCGGCGACCTGTGATTCCGCCTGCAGGTTCTGAATGGTTTGCTTGAGATCCTCTTCGCGGGTCTGGCTTTGGCGAGTGAGCGTCTCGTAGCGCGTGTTCCCATCCTCGATCCGCGCGCGCGTTTCTTCGAGTTCGGCGGCGAGCTTCTTCTCCCGGGCATCCATCTCGCTGAGCTGGCGGGTCAACCCGGTTGCGTTGGTCTCCGCCGCTTCCTTGGCGGCATTGAACCGTTCGCGTTCGGCGGTCAGTGCCAGCTCGGTCTTGTCCAGTTCGGCATTGAATTGATCGCATTCGCCGCGAACCCCGTCGATAATTTGCTGGAGTTCCTGTTCCTTCTTGGCACCGTCTTCCTGCAACGTGTTTGCACGCGACCGCTCGGCCTCAAGATCCTGGGCGGTTGCTTTGATTTGCTGTTCTTTTTCGGCTATCTGCCGCTGGAGTTCTGCAATTTGGCCGGAAAGTTCGGCGGTGAGCTTCTTCTCCCGGGCATCCATCTCGCTGAGCTGGCGGGTCAACCCGGTTGCGTTGGTCTCCGCCGCTTCCTTGGCGGCATTGAACCGTTCGCGCTCGGCGGTCAGTGCCAGCTCGGTCTTGTCCAGTTCGGCATTGAATTGATCGCATTCGTCGCGAAGCCCGTCGATAATTTGCTGGAGTTCCTGTTCCTTCTTGGCACTGTCTTCCTGCAACGTGTTTGCACGCGATCGCTCGACCTCAAGATCCTGGGCGGTTGCCTTGATTTGCTGTTCTTTTTCGGCTGTCTGCCGCTGAAGTTCTGCGATTTGACCGGAAAGCTCGGCTTGAAGCGACTGGCTTTGCGCTTGCATCTCACTGGCCTGCTGGCGGGATGTGGCCAGGTCGGCATGCAGGGTGGCCAGCGTGGCGGCCGTGGCAGAAGCTTCGGCCTTCAGTCTTTCGATGTTCTGATTCAGATCGGTCTGGAGCCGCTCCGCCTGTTCGCGATCGCTGGTATGCCGGGTTTTCTCGTCGTCGAGTTCACGGGCGATTTGTTCCAGGCGTGCGGTCTTTTCCGCCGTTTCCTTTCCCAGGCGCTCGATCTCGGAGCGCAGGGCCTGCTCGTTCGCCTCTTTTTCGCGCAGAAGCTGTTGGCGGCTGTCGATTTGCTGTTGAAGCGCCCCTTCCGCCTGGTGAAGACGCGAAGCGCTTTCCTGGACTTCACGGATCAACTGTTCGATCCGGTTGGTGAGTTCCGTTTCTTTCTGCGTCAGGCCGGCAATGGTATCGGAATGGAGCGCGCGTTTCTCGTCGAGTTCGCGGCGGGTTTGTTCCATGCGCACGGCATTGTCGGCGGATTCGTTGCTCAGGCGTTCGATCTCTGCGCGGAGATTAAGTTCTTTTTCCCGGCTTTGGTTCTGAAGTTCCTGGTGAATCCCGGTCTGTTTGCGGAGATCATCCTCGGCTTGACTGAGTTTGGCCGAGCAGGCCTGGGATTCGTTGGCAAGCTGTTCGATCCGGCGGGTAAGTTCCGCCTCCTGCCGGGATGCGCCTGCCAGGGCGTTGGCATGGCGGTTCTTTTCTTCCTCCAACTCGCGCCGGGATGTCTCCAGTTGGCCGGCCTTTTCCTCCGATTCCCGGCTGAGCCGCTCAACCTCGGCATGCAATTCGCGCTCGTGTTCCTGGCTCTGCTGTTGGAGAGTGGCATATTCGGCCGATTTGGTTTTCAGCCGGTTTTCCAGGTCCTGTATTGCTTGCGTTGCCGACGCGGTGTCCTTTTGAAACTGTTGGATACGTACGTTCAATTCGGTGCCGGAAGCGCCCGCCAGTTCTTCGGCTTTTTTCAGCTTCGCGAGTTGCTCCTCGGCTTTCTTCAGTTCGGCCGCCATGGTCTCGCGCTGGCCCTGGAGCTCGTTGATTTTCGTCTGCAGGACTTGCTGGGCTGCTTCCATCTTCTTTTGCAGGTCAGCGTGCAGCTTCTTTTCCTGCTCGGCTTCTTCCCGGGCTTGGCGGAGGCGCGGGTCGGTTTGCCGGGCCTGTTCCTGGAGTTCCGTCAGTCTTTTTTGCAGCTCGGCCTGCAGTTGGAGCCGGCGGTCCTTCTCAATCGTGAGTTCCTTCTTCAGTTGTTCGGCTTCCATCTTGGCGATGGTTCCCGCTTCATGAATGATTGGATCCTTGGCCTTGACATCGGTTGCGGGGGCGGCGCTCACTCCCATGATCCGTTCATATTCGGCCTTCACGGTGGTTTTTTTACCGGAGCGCTTGTTAAGCAGAATGGAATCCATGGAAACGGCTTTTTCCCGGATCGGATCGGCGATGGCGCGCAGATTCAGTGGGCCGAAAAACGTTTTATCGAAGAGTTCAACCATCCAAACCATCTCGAGTTCCGGAAGCGTATCGGCGGCTTTCCAGTCCTTCTGATCCTTGGAGACTTGACTGCCGGGTGCGATGCGTCCCTGTTCCGCCCAGGAGCGGAGGTCCCTGGTTCCGACCGGACCGAAGACGTTTCCGTCGGCAATCTTCAGAAACCATCCTTGCGGTTCGTTTGGCGTATTTGGGTTTATCGGTGATGGCGGCATGATCGTCCTCCGCTGTGACATATACTAGAATACAATCAAGATCGCTTTTTCAAACCTGCGGAATAAGCGTTAAGAGTGGTAATAGTGGCAGAGACGGGGTGCGGTGTCAAGGGGGTTAGTCGCTATAATTGTGGTTAGTCATCAATTTGCCAGGCATTGACGTTTGCCCGTTTTGTGCATATATTGGACCGGCCAAGTTTGGTGTATGAACCCATTACTTCCATGAAACTTTTAATTGCCAGCCGCAATCCGCACAAGCTTGCGGAAATCCGCGCGATCTTTAACCTGCCCGGCATGGAAATCGTCGGCGCCCATGAAATTGAAGGACTTCCGGAAGTCATTGAGGACGGCCGGACTTTTCAGGCCAATGCCGTCAAGAAGGCGGTTTCGCTGGCCATGCTGACGAAACTTTGGACGCTGGCGGACGATTCCGGTTTGGAGGTTGACGCTCTCAACGGCGCGCCGGGGGTTTATTCCGCGCGTTTTGCCGGCGAACCGGCGATTGCCGGGGAACCGGCGAATTACGTTGCCAACAATGTCAAACTGTTGAGCCTGCTGGAGCAGCAGGATCAACGTGGGGCGCGCTTTATATGTGTCGTGGCCCTTTCAAGTCCCAGCGGTCGGGCCCAGATTGTCGAGGGCATTTGCCAGGGCCGGATTTTGCGCGAGAGCTGCGGCGAACAGGGGTTCGGTTACGATCCGCTCTTTGTGCCCGATAACTACGAGCAGACATTTGCCCAGATGGACGCCGCGCTCAAAAATCGAATTTCACACCGTGCCATGGCTCTCAAGCGAGCCATGCAGACCTGGAGCGAACTGCTGGGCCAGTCAGCCGTCGATTGGCCCGCACGCCGGCCGAAGCGGCGCGAAACACATGAAGTGTAAAGTGTGGAATGTTGAACGTGGGAAGACTAACGATGGATGACAGGCGTTGTTTGTTTTTCCGCGTGTGGACCGATCTCCAGGCGCACAACCGTGTTCGAACCTTCCGGCTCCATCCACAGCGTGCACGATTGGAGCGGGCGGATTCGTTCCAGGAGCGTCCGCGCGGCCTTGATGGCGTGCGGTGTTGAAGGTTTGTCGGCCGTGCGCTGATTCAACCCCCACAGGCTTAATGCCAACTGGGCGGTCTTGCCGCCGGTATCAAGGTCCAGCCAGGCCAGTCCCGTTGTGTTTGTGGCCGACATTGTGCCGTGCCAGCCGGCCGGTGTCAGCGGAGTTTCGTTGCCCGGCTTCTGAAACCGTTGCATCAGTTTGGTCAGACTGCCGGCCTGGCTGGATACAATCAGCCAATCGCCGACGAGGGTGTAGGCCGGCCGGTCTTCCGCCTCCAGCACGGCTTGCGGTTGGTTGCTGGTGATTTCAATTGTATAAATCGTTTGCGTGCCAACAGTCAGCGGGATGGGATCCTGGATGAGCCCCAGCCGGTGCCGTGCATTCAGCAGATCGAGTTCGTGGCTGATCATGCGGCGAGTGCTATCCGGTCGTCTTACGCGGGTAAAGGCCATGAGGGCCGGAATGCTCATGCGCAATGGCTTGCGGCCATAGCCACCGCCATACTCGCCGGTGAAGAGCGCCAGCACCAGGCCGTTGTTGTCATGTTGAATTAAATCGGATTGAAGGATGCGATGGATTGTCTGGAGCCAGACGGAGTCGGTTGCTGTTGCGAGTAGCCGGTCCTGGATCGTGGACAAGGGAAGCGCCATGACCAGCGCAGGCAAATTTCCGAGGATCTGTTCCACTGCGGCTACGTCCATGCTGTCCGTCAATCGGACCTGTCGGTACGGACTTGGCCGTAGCCGGATGATTGCGGAAAGGCCCTGTTCATCGAAGCGGGAAAGGGCGCCGGTCAGCGTGAATTGTTCCGTGTTGGTGGGACCTTGCCACTGATACCACACGACATCCTGGGAAACCGGTTCCGGCATCGTTTGCAATTCGGACAGCGCCCGAGTTGAAGGTATCAATCCGTCATAGGCCATGAGCATATAACGAATTGCGGCCGGATCGGGCGACAGGCAGGCCAGCAAAACACCGTCGCCACAGGCAAACGATAGCCGTTGGTTGTCGATCGGGGGCGTTTGCAGGCCCCACATGGTTCGTCCGCCAAAGGTGCCCAGGTCTTTGATACCCAGCCATTGGCTGCCCGGCCATTGGCCGCCCAGCCAGCGGCCCCAAAACAGGGCCCAGCGCATACAAGGGCTCCAGCCTCCAATCCAGGAGGCCGCCATCCAAGTGGGCTTGCCGATGCCGCCTGGTGCCGGAAGATAAGCGATCAAAGTATCGCGTCGGGCCAGCCGGATCAGTCGTGAAGCCGAAAAAAGTGTGTTGTGATCCGGAGTTTGTCCAGATGTTTCTTCGACGCCGATAAAAGGATTCAGCCAGATGTTGGTG
Source organism: Kiritimatiellota bacterium (assembly GCA_026398415.1). Classification (GTDB taxonomy): domain Bacteria; phylum Verrucomicrobiota; class Kiritimatiellia; order JAAZAB01; family JAAZAB01; genus VSJD01. Next base: position 8,533 of record JAPLSY010000081.1, read on the forward strand.
GCCAGTTGGGGCCAGCGTTGCGCCAGGTTCTGGTGCGAACTGACCAGCGCGGCATTGGCGGGAATGGCGCGATACAAGCTGGCGGGATCATAAGGCATCCAGAATAAATAGCCGGTTACGGCGATAAAAAAAACTGCCAGCGCGCAAAATGTGAGCCATCGTCGCAGTGACGTCATGCGCATGGCCTCCGGCGGCCACGGGATTTGGAGGGCATTGCGGAGCCGGTTTCCAGCGTGCCGACCAGGGCGCGTACCGAAGGCATACGATGCTGCACAAGATAGGCTTCGATGCCTTTGATAACAGCCAGTGTGCACAGGGGCTCGCTGAAGTTGGCCGTACCCACGGCGACTGCGGAAGCCCCGGCGATGATGAAGGCTAACGCCTCTTTGGCTGAGGTGATCCCCCCCATGCCGATTACCGGAATCTTGACGGCCCGCGCCGCTTCCCAGACCATCTTTAGTGCGATAGTGTGAATGGCCGGGCCGGTCAGTCCGCCCGTGATGTTGGCCAGGACCGGTCGCCGCGTTTCGATATCAATCGCCATGGCGGGAAACGAGTTGATCAACGAGACGGCATCGGCGCCGCAAGCTTCGGCAATTCGCGCGAATTCCGCGATGGCCCGCACATTCGGCGAAAGCTTGGGAATCAGCGGCAGGCGGGTGCGCGCGCGCACGGCGGCGATGACCCGCCGGGCCATTTTTGGGTCGGTGCCGAACGCGATGCCGCCGCGCTTGATGTTGGGGCAGGAGATATTCAATTCCAGACCATGTACGCCGGGCACATCGCTGAAGCGTTCGGCAATGGCCGCGTATTCCTCAATCGTGTGGCCCCAGATGTTGACAATCACCGGCGTCCGATACTGCCGCAGGAATGGGATATAGTCGCGGACGAAGCCCTCAAACCCCGGATTCTGCAGGCCAATGGCATTGATAAGTCCGCCCGGCACTTCCACCAAACGCGGGGTTGGATTGCCTTGGACGGGCTTAAGGCTGATTCCTTTAACCACGATGGCACCCAGCCGGTTGAGATCAACGAGCCGGGCAAATTCAGGGCCAAACCCAAATGTGCCGGAAGCCGTCATGACCGGATTCTGCATGACAAGGCCGCCAATGCGGGTGGAAAGATCTGGTTTGGTTTTATTCATGAAGGCAATAACAATTCCATCGGTCATCATGTAAATAGTTTTTAATTCTGCATTCTGCATTTTCCCATAAAATATCCCGGCATGCGAAGACCGGCCCCTCCGTGCAGACGCGTGCCCAGACCCACGTTTCTTTGCCGGCCGCATCCTGCCTTCGTACTTTTTGCACGCAGGCCAGGCATGCTCCCAGACCACAGCCCATGTGGCGGTCCATGGAAACCCAGCCCGGCCAGTTGCCTGCTTCGGCGCGTTTGCACACGGCCTTTAACAGGCCGTGTGGCCCGCAGGCGAAAAACTCCAGGGTGCGCCCGCGCAGGTCTTTGTTGCGTCCGTGCACAGGATGTCATCCGCGCATTTTCCGCCGACAAACACAATTCCTTTAACCCTTGCACGTTGGGCCACCAGGTAAAGCGCGGCCATACCGTAGCCGCCGGCTACGAGCACCGGCAGGTTGTTCTTGCGCACGATGGGAAATCCTTTGCCAAGCGGGCCTACAAGGTTGACTTCATCGCCGGTGCGCAACGATTCCATGGCCTGTGTGCCTTTGCCTACGGTTTTATATAGGATCGCCAATCGGCCGGCCTGCGCCCGGAACACGCTGAAGGGGCGGCGCAGAACGGCATCCGTCATGGATGGTACGCGCAGGTGCACGAACTGGCCCGGCTGGACCATCGGCGCAATTTTCCTGGACTTCAACGTCAGTAGTCGGTATCCGCCCTTGATCAGGCGGTGGCTGAGGATGATGGTGTTTTCGACAAGCATGGCCATGGTCTAAACGTTCGATCGCGACTTGTGTAGCTGCGCTCCCTTGTTCCCGCTATGAATGACCGTAAAACGCATTCAGCATGTGACAGGCCCGGGGCGGAGTCAAGTTTTTTTAACGCCCATCCGGGGGTCATTTACCGCTTGTGTGTTCCCCTGTCCCAACCTATAGTAAACATTTACAACTATTTACCACTGATTACAGGCTCGGGCATGGCGTGCAACCATGCCGAGATCAGTTATGCAGGCCAAACACATTAATCTTCTGCTCGTCGAGGACAATGCCGACGAAGTGACGTTGATCAAGGAGCAACTGCTCAGCGTCAAAAATATTGGTTTCAATGTGTTTTCGGTTGGCCGGCTCGATCAGGCGCTTACGCGGCTGGCCGAAGGGCATATTGACCTGGTTATGCTGGATCTTACCCTGCCCGACAGCCGGGGGCCGGATACGTTCACTAAAATTTACAGGCGTTTCCCCGAAGTGCCGATCATCGCGTTGACGAGTACGGGAGACGAAACCACGGCTGTCCGGCTGGTGCAGGAAGGCGCGCAAGATTATATTGTCAAGGGACAAGGAGGCATCAGCGCGCTGGCGCATGCCATACGCTATGCCATTGAACGACACCATGTTAGACTGAGCAGCCAGGACGCTTTAAAACGCCTGTGCGAGCTTAATGAGTCGAAATCCCAGTTTGTGGCGGAAGTCTCGCATGAAATCCGGACGCCGCTGGCCATTATGCGTGAATTCGCTTCGCTGGTCCGGGATGAAACCGTTGGCCCACTGAACGAGAAACAGAAACAATGCCTGGATGCGGTGTTGCGCAATAGTGACCGGCTCACGGAGCTCGTCAACCAGATATTGGACTTGGCGCGGATTGAAGCCGGCAAGATGGAGCTGCGCAAGACGATCGTTGATTTGGCGGCCCTGCTGATTCAATTTCGCAACGATTTTATGCCCGTTTGCCAATCCAAAGGCCAGTCGCTCCTACTGGATGTACCCGACAACCTGCCGACAGCGCATTGCGATGTATCGAGTGTTCAGCATATCCTGACAAACCTGTTGGGCAATGCCCATAAATTTGCGCCGAAAGGCGGCGTTATTCATATCCGGGTCAGAGAAGAAAGCCGCTTCCTGCGTGTTGACATTGAGGATAACGGCCCCGGAATTCCCAAAGATGCGCAAGACAAGATATTTGAGGCCTTTGTCCAGATCGATCGCCAGGATGGCCCGGGTGCTAAGGGGACCGGGCTCGGATTGAAGATTGCCAAGAGCCTGGTGGAGTTTAACGGCGGATGTATTTCCGTGGAAAGCACGCCGGGTAAAGGCAGTTGCTTCTCGTTTACCATTCCGATGTATGACAAGGAACTGCCTGCCCGAATTCTCATTGTTGATGATGAGGAAACCATTGTGCGCATGATTGAAAATGTGCTTCGGAATTCCGATCTGAAACTGGAGGTCAAGTCATCGTTAAGCGGGTTCGAGGCGCTGGTCATTGCCGGGGAGTTTAAGCCGAACCTGGTTATTCTCGATATTCATCTGGCGGACGTAAGAGGTGAACAGGTGTTGCTTTCCTTGCGCCAGCGGGCCTTCAAGATTCTTGCGATCTCAGGGGACGTGCCCTTGCTTGTCGAGATTGCCAAACAGGGGGCCGATGATTATCTGGCCAAACCGTTTATGCCCAATGATCTGCTGGATAAAGTGCAATTTCTGCTGGGCATTGTCCCGAAAACTTATCCGGTAATCACCGGTTTGGAACCTGTCGAGGAAAAAGACGGCTGACGCCGGTCGGCCTGAAAGTATGGGAGAAAGAAGACATGGCGCCTACGAAAAAAATTCTCGTGATTGAAGATGAGCCGGAATTCCGGATGGCGTTGCGCATGCGGTTGGAAGCCAACGGGTACGAGGTCATTGAGGCGGAGGATGGTGTCATGGGGCTGGATATGGCCCGGAACAAGAATCCGGACTTAATCATGCTCGACATTATGTTGCCGAAGATGGATGGCTACAAGGTTGCCCGGCTGTTGAAATTCGATGAAAAATATCGTAAAACCCCGATCGTCATGCTCACGGCGCGGGCCCAGCAGACGGATCGGGAAACCGGGACGGCCGTCGGGGGCGATGCCTACCTGACCAAGCCCTATAAGCCTCAGGAAATGCTGGACACGATAGCCAAACTTCTTGCCGAAGCGGCCGGTTGAGCGCGACGGTAGCCGCATCGAGGATTGCCATGAATCAGGATATCAGCCGCCCGATGTTGGCGCAGACGAACGAGGAGCTGGCCAAGCGCCTCGTCGCCAAGGGATTGTTATCGGAAGAGATCATAAAAAAAGCCCTGGCGATCAGCGCGGAAACGCGCGAACTGCTGGTGGAAGTAATCGTCAACCTTGAGTTTCTACCCAAGCGCACGGCTTACGAGGAACAGGCCGCTATTTTCAGCGTGCCCTTCGTTGATCTCGAAGCTTACATATATAACCCGGCAGTGGTTGCCCTGATTGACGAAAAGATGGCACGCGAACTGGAAGTGTTCCCCTTGTTTTCCATCGGCGACTCCCTCACCGTTGCGGTGACCGATCCCAGCGACATTACGGTTATCGATGCCCTGACGAACGCGTTGGGAAAATTCACGATCGAGCCTTGCTTGGCCGCCCGCAGGGATATTCACGAGATGATCAACCGTGTCTATTCCGGGCACGAGGAGTTCAAGGAATTACTGGATCAGATGGGCGAAGATTCCGTGCCGGGCACAATGGCCGTGAAATCGCAGGAAAGCGTCCTGCAGAACAGCAAGTCGCCGGTCAGCCGCCTGGTGGACATGATCCTGTCCCAGGCCGTTCGCGACCGGGCCAGCGATATTCACATTGACCCCGGCGAAGGGCAACTCAAGGTCCGCTTTCGCATTGACGGTGTGCTCTATGAGATTCCGCCGCCGCCGCAATACCTGCACCCCTTCATAATTTCCCGAATCAAGGTGATCAGCAGCATGAACATTGCGGAAAGCCGCATTCCACAGGATGGCCATTTTCAGGTTACGATTGATAATCGCACGGTGGAGGCGCGTGTATCCAGCATGCCTACGACTAACGGCGAAAACATGGCCATCCGCCTGTTTGATGCCCGTTCAATGACAATTCCTTTGGAGAACATGGGCATATCCGATGCCCTTCTGCCCAAGGTCGAAAAGCTTATCCGCCGTCCCCATGGCATGGTCGTGGTTACCGGGCCAACCGGCAGTGGAAAATCCACCACACTCTACGCAATGCTTTCCAAGGCCAGATCGCCGGAACGCAATATCATAACCATCGAAGACCCGGTCGAGCGGCGTATCAATATGGTTACCCAGGTGCAGGTCAATGAAAAGGCGGGCCTGACCTTTGCCTCCGCGCTCCGCAGCATTTTGCGTCAGGATCCCGATGTCATTATGGTGGGGGAAATCCGTGACCAGGAAACTGCGCAATTGGCCATCCGGGCGGCCTTGACCGGGCACTTACTGTTCTCAACCATCCATACTAATGACGCCCCCGGCGCGGTCATCCGGCTGATCAACATGAATGTCGAAGCGTTTTTGGTGTCATC
>JAPLSY010000002.1 GCA_026398415.1 Kiritimatiellota bacterium
CCAGGGGGCCGAACCCGGCCGGGGGGCCGGACTTGCTTTCCAGGAACTGACGGCGGCGATACCTCCCGCGCTTTATGACCTGGGTTGTTTTGAAAAGAACCGCTCCACGGTGATCACGCTGGATGGAATACCCTGCGGGGTCCTTGGTCTTGTCCGCGAAGCGCTCCGCAAAGAGTGGCGCATAGTTGAACCCGTGGCGGTTTTGGAAATGCGGCTGGCGCCGCTCCTGGAACGCGTAACCACTGTCCCAGCCGCGGAGCGTCTGCCGGTGTATCCCTCCGTCACGCGCGATATGGCGCTACGCATCAACAACCGCCTCCGGCACATTGAGATCGTCAACGCCATCTGGAAGGTTGCGCCAAAAGAATTGACAAACGTCGAACTCTTTGATATATTTATCAGCAATGAAATAGGTGTAGGCTGTAAGAGCATGGCTTACTCCTTGACCTATCGGTCCGGGGAACGCACCTTGACGGACGATGAAGTCAATCGGCTTCACTTGGGCCTCAAGGACCGGCTCCGGAACGAGATATCCGTGGAAATCAGATAACGATAACGGCCGAGACAATAGAGACGGAGCATGACATCGGCGGCCCCATAATGGGCGCGCGGGTGAGGGAACAGGCAGTATGCTGGGATTCATAGAAGACTGTTTGAAGAACATATGGCGATTCTTTTCAGGCATGGATTCCATGCCTGTGGCGATGAGGTCTGCCGGCTTCCAGCCGGGCGGCCTATTGATGGCAGCGGTGACAAGCAAAACGGCGGCGTGGTATTCCCGAGGCGGTGTTCGCAATGGGCGAATACCGGCTTTGGGGTTGAACAACACGCCCCAAGATCCGCGCCATCAGCCGCATATTGTTCTTTAACAGCCTACAGGAGCGGTTCTGCGCACAGAATCGCTTCGCCTTTAGATGAGTACCCTGCCTGGTGCGTGGTTACGAGCCAAATCTCTGACCCGTTAATGATGCTACCGGGGAGCTTGAATTCCGTGGTGCCCTTAGGCCCTGAAGCAGGGATCTGGAACCCACGGGCTAAAGCACCCACCTTTGTTCTTCGGAACAGAGCTTGACTCCGTCACGGCCAAGGTGGGGTATTCATTTTCAGGGGACGGCATGGACCTTTTCAATAAGCAGGATCCCGAGGCGGCGCTCACCCGCCCGCCGTTGGCCGCGCGCATGCGTCCGCAGACGTTGGCGGAAATTGCCGGCCAGGACCATATACTGGGCCCTGGCAAACTGTTGCGCCGGGCCATCGAGTCGGACCGCATCGCCAGCCTGATCCTCTACGGCCCGCCCGGTTGCGGCAAAACATCGCTGGCCGAAGTCATCGCCCGGGTCACCCATCGGCACTTTGAAAAAACGAGCGGGGTACTGGCCAACGTAGCCGCCCTGCGCGACCTTCTGCAAGCGGCTTTCGAGCGCCTCCGGCGCGAAAACGTGCAAACCATCCTGTTCCTTGACGAAATCCACCACTTCAACAAATCCCAACAGGATATCCTCCTGCCCTACGTCGAAGACGGCGCCATCATCCTGATCGGCGCCACGACCCATAATCCCTTTTTCTTTGTCAACAGTCCGCTCACCTCGCGCTCCCAGATTTTCGAGTTGGAGCCGCTGACCGAGGAGGTCATCGTCGCGCTCCTGCGCCGCGCGTTGACCGACGAGCGCGGACTGGGTTCCATGCCCATTGACGCCGATGACGATGCGCTCGCGCACCTGGCACGCGTCTGCGAAGGCGACGCCCGGCGCGCGCTCAACGCGCTTGAGATCGCCGCCCTGACGACCACGCCGGATGCCCAGGGGCGCATCCATATCACCCGCGCCATCACCGAGGATTCCATCCAGAAAAAAGCCGTGGTCTATGACCGTGATGACGACGGTCATTACGACACGATTTCCGCCTTCATCAAAAGCGTGCGGGGCTCCGACCCCCACGCCGCGGTGTATTGGCTGGCCAAGATGATCTATGCCGGCGAGGATCCCCGGTTCATCGCCCGGCGCCTGATTATCCTGGCCTCGGAA
>JAPLSY010000048.1 GCA_026398415.1 Kiritimatiellota bacterium
AGTCCTGACCACCGAGGACCTGGTGCGCAACCAGACCCAGGTGGAACTACGCCGGGCCAAGAGCGGCATCAAGCTGGCGGCCACGGTGCTGGAAGCCGACGACCAGCTTAACACCGCGCTCCTGACATTCAGCAATAGTGCGGCCGCCAATGCGGTTGCAACCGCCAACGCACCGGTTCCCATGGCACTGGCCGACACCATCCGGCGCGACGACCGGCTGACTATCGTGAAGCTGGAAAAGACCGGCGAATTTCAAACCAGCCAGGGACAGGTAGTGGAGTTATCCGCCTCCACATCGCCCCGCCCGCTGGCACTCAAGGTACTGACGCAATCGAGCATTGACGGCGATGGGACGCCGGCGTTGCTCAATGGGCAATTGGCAGGCCTCAGCGTGGCCTACGATAAAAAAACGCAGACGGGCTTGTTTATCCCCTGCACTACCCTGCGCCGATTTATTGCCGATGCCAATGCGCCGCCATATAAAGGACTGGCCTGGGCCGGATTCCAATTCGAGCCCTTATTGGATCCCGTCAAACGCCGCTACTTAGGCGTGGCCGATATACAGGGCGGCATCGTGGTCACAAAAACAACGCCCGGCTCCGGCGCCGCCGAGGTTCTCCAAGCGGGTGACGTCATCACAGCCTGGGACGGGATTCCAATTGACGCCCAGGGTTATTACACCGATACGGACTTCGGCCGTTTGCGGCTGGCCTATCTCATTGGCGGTCGCCGCGCGGCGGGCGATCGCGTTCCGGTTGCGCTCGTGCGAAATCAAAAGTCGCGTGACGTGCAAGTCCTGCTCAAACGGCAGCGGGATATGAATGAGTTCATTCCGGAAGCCATCGACGACGAACCGGTGGAATACCTGGTGGAAGGCGGACTGGTCCTGCGGGAACTGACCGGGGACTACCTGCACGCCTCCGGCGAGAACTGGAAACTTCAGATGAACCCGCGCCTGGTGTATTACTATTTGCACCAGGACAAATTCGCGCGCCAGAGCGGGGAACACGTGGTTCTGCTTTCCATGGTTTTGCCGGATTCCATTAATATCGGCTACCAGGAATTCCGCGACCAGGTAGTCACCGCCGTCAATGGCCGGCCGATCAAAAACATGGCTGATGTCTTCAAGGCGGTGGATAGCTCCGGCGGCTTGCGGCGCGTGGCGCTCATGGGATGCGGCGTGGACCTGGTGTTGGATGAAACCACCCTTGCCGAGGCCAACCGGCGGATCGCCGCGCAATACCGCATCCCGCGCCTGCGCTATCAGAAAAAGACGCCCGCAGATTAATTACACCACACCCTGGGCGAGCATGGCGTTGGCGATCTTGCGGAAGCCGGCGATGTTGGCGCCTTTGACGTAGTTGACAAAATCATTTTCCCGCCCGTATTGCACGCACGACTCGTGAATAGCACGCATGATTTCACACAGGCGCTTGTCC